>NZ_JAWPOR010000001.1:442746-891593 GCF_033344395.1 Vibrio sp. 1874 | reverse complement strand
TGGAGGCGCCTCCCGGAGTCGAACCGAGGTCCACGGATTTGCAATCCGCTGCATAGCCACTCTGCCAAGGCGCCTTTTTATTACGCTTCAGGGCTCTACCCCGTTGCGTTGGTGGCTACTTTACGGATTGAGAGAAGATAGTCAAACAAAAACATTTCATTTTCTGTTCGTTTGATTTCTTTTAAGTCAATTCGACCAAAGTTCGATCTTATTGGCTTAAAACGAAGCAATATAAATCTCGCTTTCAGTTCGTTTTGTCCCATGAAACATTAAGGCGTTTAATAGTTGCTGACCCTTTTTAGCAATCTTCCCACAACATTAGGGTGATAAGACCAAGTGTGATCAAACATCGACATTAATGCAGGATTTCCGTATTTCGATAAGCTAATCGCGTGAAAACGGTTTTTCTTCGCTTTGAGCGCATCCACTTTGGCCAGTAACTCGTCTTGTTGTTTTGGCGCGATAAAGTCGGAAATGACTACCATGTCTGCGTTTTTATATTTATCACCGCTCATCAAGTCGATAGATTTAATCAAAGTTGGCTCTAAGTCTGTACCACCATGGAAGCTATAAGTTAGAAAGTCCGCCGCCTCGCGCAGACCATCTTGTTTGGTTAGTTCGTAGGTAATGTGTTCCGTAGAAAAAATAATGACATAGCAATCACGTTGCTCCGCTAGTGCGATTTGCATCAGAGCATAAGCCATGGCTTTGGCGCATTGCTCAGGAAAGCCACTCATGGAACCGGACGCGTCCACACAAACAATGAAGGGGCCTTTTTCGATATCTACCGCTTTATGGTCAGGTCGGTGAGCTTTAACTTTACGTAACGTGCGCGATTTGCCTTGTGTACGATAGTTCATGAGCCGTTTATCAACTAAGTGTTTATAGAACACAACTTCAAGTTCAGGATACGCCAAAAACATCGTTTCGTTGGGAAGTAGCTTATTTAGATCATCGCTTTCGTGAATACCAACAATATCATCCGTCGCCTCATCACTTTTCTCTTCGACCAATTGAAGTTCTTCAGTGGGCGCACGATTTAGTTCAGGATCATTTACTTGCCCCGCCATACGACCGAGTTGCTCCGCAATTTCTTGCAAGCCTTGGTGCTTCTTCAGAAACTCAGCATGGCGTTTCATCACCGTTAAGTCTGTTTTACTCAACTTGGCAGATGCCATATCCCACAGGCGCCCTACACTTTCAGCGTCACCCGACTCCGTGACTTTATCCATATTACGCATGGTTTCCATACGTTGATACAGGTCATTCAGCACCTTTTCTTTATTGGCTTCAAGCTCGCTTACTTGCGCTTGTTTTATAGCATCGGTGAGGCTTTTGTACCATTGATCACAAAAGTAATGAGGGAACATAGGGTTATTCATCCCTTTGTTCTTTTCCATCATTCGGCGAGCTTGCATGTAAAACGCAGAGTGCCATTCCAGCTTTTTAATCACATCTTCGATGTTTTCAAAAAACGCCTCTTCATCCCAATGAATAACCTCTTGATATAAAGACAGCTCTTGTTGGAAACGCTCTGTCTCACATACCTTGGTGATCCGTTTTTTAACGCTGCCTCGCCACTTTAACAAGTGACCTTTGACCGAAGATTTAACACCTCGGTTTTCTGCCATCATCATGACTTGTGAACGAGCCATCAAATCATTAACTGCGCTATCGATGATGCCGGAGTCGGCCACCATCAGCGCGAGGTTAAGTCCGTCTGCACCTAGCATGTCGTCTCCTTATGAGAAAAACTGATTTAAGTTTTTAAAGCGTTGGATAACTTTTTCACTTTCTGCTTGGATTGATTCAAGTCTCTGACTGACCTGTTGCAGACTCGACTCCATTAGGCGGGGTAATTCAGGATCAACAAAGCTATGCGGAAGCGCATCATGAAAGTTCGCTTTCACCTTACGCATATGGTGTTCTGCCTCACTAAGCTGATTTACGGCTTTTTCGCTCTGCGTTAACCACTTTTGGTAAAGCTCTACATCCAAGCCCTCTTGAGTCACTAGGCTAACCAGAATGCCTCGGTTCGCGATATCACGGATAACTAGGTTATTCGCCGCGTCAACGTCAAATCGTAAACGGCACATGTTGGTGTTTTGATTGACGTAACCATACACATCACCGCTTCCCTCTTTAATGACTCGATCTAACTCATCTTTGGGTACATAAACCCAGCGGCTATCACCTTTTTCTGATTCTGAAACCGACATGTTGCTTTGCAAGACCACCAATTTAACTAAGTTAACGGCTGCGCCAACTTTGTACATCTTGGCTTTAGAGGTATCAAAGCGCATGGTTTCTTTGCGCAAAATACCCGTTGCCGCTTCAGACGTTAACGTCATGCGGTAGGCATCTTCAAGTTCATGTTGAACATCAACCAAAGACTCACGGCAGTACTCGATTTCCTGCTCCGCGTCTTGTTGATCAAATGCATGTTTTAAGGCGAACTCTTGAACCACTTCACGTACCACATCTCGCGATTCAGGACTGTTCCATAAACAATCTTGCAGCAGTAGAAGGTCAAGCGGATTGATTTCATCGCGACCATTAAAAAACGCGCTCGCTTTTAACAACTTCACGGCTTTCTTCCAGCGGCGGTCAGAGACATACATGTCGGTATTGGCCACATCACCAAACTGAGCTTCAACTTTGCTTTCTAACATCGTTTTAAGCTGGAAAAGCTTTTCGAATGCATTATCGGTTAGCGTCAATTTGTCGAGCTGTTGTTGCCATTGATGATATTCTTCATCAGTTATCGCTAGGCCTTCTGGTACTTGTGCCTCTTGCGATGTGCCCACAGTCAACATCGACTTAAAGTTTTGTTTATTCTGAATTCGATTCACAAACACACGCACCAACATGCGGTCGTAGAGCGCATCCAATCCACTATCTTCATCGGGTAATTCATTGGAAGCCGATACCAACAGGCGCATTGGCACACGCTCGATATCGCTGCCATTTTTGAATGTTTTCTCATTAACCACTGTCAGCAATGTGTTAAGAATTGCAGGCCCCGCCTTCCAGATTTCATCCAAAAATACGACTTGTGCAGTTGGCAAATACCCTTTAGTTAAGCGAACATAACGGCCGTTGTCTTTTAGCTCTTGGATACTCAGTGGCCCAAACACCTCTTCAGGGGTTGAGAAGCGCGTCATCAGGTATTCGAAGTAACTGCTGTTATCGAACGCTTGGATGAGTCGTTTGGCAATTAAGCTTTTTGCAATACCAGGGGGGCCTAAAAGAAAAACACTTTCACCAGCAAGTGCAGCAAGAAGGCAGAGCTTGATCGTATGTTCACGCTCATAAACGCCATCCGTTAACGCTTTCGCCAATTTATTGATGCGTTCTGAGAGAAGCGCTTTTTCGGCATTTGAGGCAAATAAAGTTTGTGTCATACGTTCTCCGGCTGCTGAAGTGGTATTGTGTTAACATTTTTATACACTTGTTATAACTTTGTTACAAATGTATTTTGTCGAATTCCCCTTATAGCAGATGCTTTTCCCCATCTTGACGAAGCAATCAAAGTTTCCATTTATGAGACATTGCTCACTTAAAGTGCAAACGCTTTCGTCGTGTTGCAGTATTTTTTGCTTTTGTTTCCCACCATTTGTGGTTAATGTCGAAAAACGTCAAAAATGCGGTAACAGCTAGGGTTCATAACTGCATGAGCAAGATAGTTCATAAATGGAAGCAAATTTCTCTGATTGAAGAAGACGTTATGCTTCCCACAGGAAAGGCAATTACGCACACTACAATCCATCATCCGGGCGCTGCGGTGATTCTCCCTATTACAGCGGAGGGTGAGATTGTCCTTGTCCACCAATTTCGGCCTTCACTTAATAAATGGCTATTGGAACTTCCTGCTGGTACCAGGGAAGGCAACGAAGAGCCACTCTGCTGCGCCAAAAGAGAGTTAGAGGAAGAAACTGGGTTTAGTGCAGAGAAATTCACGTCTCTCGGCCAAGTCACCCCTCTTGCCGGATTTTGTGATGAGATACAGTATCTATTTGTTGCCGAAAAGCTCAACAAAACAAACCGTTACGAGTGCGATGAAGACGAAGTGATTGAGGTCGTCACCTTGTCAATCAAGCAACTCGAAGAAAAGATTGTCGATGGCACGATCACCGATGCCAAAACGATCGCCTGCTTAAGCAAAGCGCGCCTTTGCGGATATATTTAGGACTTTGACCAAGGAGACATTCATGGATTTTCGATCAGATACCGTTACACAGCCCACCCAAGCCATGCGAGAAGCCATGTTTAAGGCCCCCGTTGGGGATGATGTTTATGGTGATGACCCTACGGTCAATGAGCTTGAAAAATTTGCTGCGCAGCTTGCTGGTTTCGAAGCAGCTTTGTTTACCACTTCAGGCACTCAAGCCAATCTGCTCGGTTTAATGGCGCATTGCGAGCGGGGAGATGAATATCTATGTGGGCAACAAGCACATAACTACAAATACGAAGCTGGTGGCGCGGCGGTTTTGGGATCAATTCAACCTCAACCAGTCGAAAATAACCCAGATGGCACGCTACCATTTGATAAACTGGCTGCTGCGATTAAACCAGATGATTGTCACTTTGCTCGCACTAAGCTTCTCAGCTTAGAAAACACAATTAATGGTAAAGTACTACCTCTGTCTTACTTAGCAGAAGCACGTGACTTCGTGAATAAACATAACTTGCAGATGCATCTAGATGGCGCTCGCGTTTTTAACGCAGCCGTTGCACTTGATGTTCCGGTAAAAGAGATCGGTCAGTACTTTGATTCAATGACGATCTGTCTGTCGAAAGGTCTGGCTGCCCCTGTTGGCTCGCTACTGCTTGGTAGCAAAGACTACATCGCAAAAGCACGTCGCTTAAGAAAGATGGTCGGCGGTGGTATGCGTCAATCGGGTATTCTTGCCGCAGCAGGCAAACTTGCCCTTACCGAACAAGTGGAACAGCTAAAACAAGATCACATCAACGCAAAAACCTTAGCGGAAGGTTTAGCAGAACTGCCTGGTTTTTCAGTCAACCCTGAATTTGTTCAAACGAACATCGTGTTCGCGAAGCTTGATCCTCAAGTGGACATAGTAAGTATCGCTGCGAAACTAAAGGAACAAAACATCACGATAACCCCTGGAAATCCAATTCGTTTTGTAACTCATAAAGATATTTCAGCGAAAGACATCGACACTTTCTTATCAAGTATAAAATCTCTACTTTAATTTGATTTTGATCATTGAGCTTCCCCTAAGGGGAAGCTTTATTGTATCGGCATGATTTTTAGCGAATAGATAACCTCCATGCTCAGATTTGTACTTCTAATCTCTTTTATTTTCTCTTCCGCTATCCATGCCGAGCCGTTTGGTGATGCTGATAAAGGTAAAATCAAATCACCTAGCTGTGTCTATTGTCACGGTGTTACAGGCATCGCAACGAACAACACCTATCCAAGCCTTGCTGGTCAAAATGCTCAGTACCTTTACAATGCAATGAAATCTTATCAAGCCGGTGAGCGTAAAGGGCCACTTGCAGAAATGATGGCAGCACAGTTAAAAATGTTAAATGATGAAGACCTTCGTGATGTCGCTGCTTTTTATGCAGAACAGACAGAAATCAAGTGATTAGATCACCTGTAGATGTACTATGAAAGCTCGTGAATCATCCAAACTCAACGCATATTGAAACATTAACCCAACATTTGACCACAAAACAATCAAATTAACTTCACTTCAAATATTTGATGAATTTATAGTTCAACATAAGCATTAATATTGACTTTTTATTCTATTTTATCGATATTTCATGCTTTATTGAATTTGACGTGAAGTAAGTTATGTCTCACACACATGCGCAACCAGCAGACTCGGTTGCTACCCCTAAGTCGTGGCAGATGCCAGATACCCTCATTTTGATCTTCATTGTTGGTATTCTTGCTGCGATTCTTACCTACTTAATTCCTGCTGGTCATTTTGATAGCCAACAGGTGACCTACATGGTCGACGGTGCAGAAAAAACTCGCACAGTTATCGATCCTTCTTCTTTCTCTTATGCAACCGACGAAAACGGTGAATTGGTTTACAACAAGGTCGGCCTGTTTGCTTCTGGTGGTGGCATTGGTCTGATGAACTTCCCTTTCGAAGGGCTAGTTTCTGGCTCTAAATGGGGCAGCGCAATCGGCGTGATTATGTTCATGTTGGTTATCGGCGGTGCTTTCGGCGTTGTAATGCGCACAGGCACAATCGATAACGGTATCCTGCGCCTTATCGATAAGACCAAAGGTAACGAAGCGCTATTCATTCCAGTGCTATTTTTGCTGTTCTCGCTAGGCGGTGCGGTATTTGGTATGGGTGAAGAAGCCGTAGCATTTGCGATTATTATCGCGCCGCTTATGGTTCGCCTTGGTTATGATGGTATCACTACGGTAATGGTTACCTATGTTGCGACTCAAATTGGCTTTGCTACTTCTTGGATGAACCCTTTCTCCGTCGCTATTGCGCAAGGCATTGCGGGTGTACCTGTTTTATCCGGCATGACAGTGCGCATGGGGTTATGGGCTGGCTTTACGTTAATCGGTATCGCTTTCACAATGATCTACGCCGCTCGTGTGAAGTCAAATCCTAAACTTTCTTACAGCCACCGCACAGACCAGTATTTCCGTCAGCAAGAGCTTGGCAATCAAGATTCTCGTTGGAACCTAGGTGACACACTCGTTATCCTTACGGTTATTGCGACCACGGTGTGGGTCGTTTGGGGCGTAGTCGCTAACGCATGGTACATCCCAGAAATCGCTTCTCAATTTTTCACTATGGGCTTTGTTGTCGCGATCATCGGTACGATTTTCCGCCTGAACGGTATGACGCTAAACTGCGCAGCTGATGCATTTAAAGAAGGTGCAGCTATTATGCTTGCACCTGCCCTATTAGTGGGTTGTGCAAAAGGTGTATTGTTGATCCTTGGTGGTGGTACAACTGATGAAGCGAGTGTACTGAATTCAATTCTAAACAGTGCTGGCGGCGTGATTAGCGGGCTTCCTGACGTGGCTGCGGCATGGTTAATGTATGTATTCCAATCTATCTTCAACTTCTTCGTCACTTCGGGCTCTGGACAAGCGGCACTAACGATGCCTCTACTGGCCCCTCTGGCAGACATTGCAGGCGTTACACGCCAAGTGGCAGTTTTGTCATTCCAACTTGGCGATGGCTTTACTAACGTTATCGTCCCTACTTCGGCATCTCTGATGGCAACGCTTGGTGTCTGCCGTATCGACTGGGGTGACTGGGCAAAATTCTGCTGGCGATTTATTCTATTACTCTTTACCCTATCAAGTATCGTCGTTATCGCAGCTCATATTATGGGTTTTGCGTAAAACGAAGCCAATTGGTAATTAAGGCGAGACATGTTCTCGCCTTATTAATATTCATGGTATGACGACGCTAAGGTTTTAGATTAGCTCATGGTTTTGGAGTGGTAACTTTAATGGCAACACAATTTCTCGATGACGTGATTCAAGGTCATCAAGTGATTCAATCTCTCAATGTAGCAGACCTAAATTCGGGCGAGCATAAGTTTTGGTTTCGCATCGCAACGAATGCTCTCTCTCAGTGGCAACACCTACCTGTGCTAGTGTTCAAAGGTGAAAAACCTGGCAAGAAAATCATGATTACCGCAGGGGTTCATGGTGATGAGTACAATGGTGTGTTAGCAGCGCAGCAAACTGCTCGAGAGCTCATCGGCACTGAAGTCGCTGGTACTGTCACTATTGTTCCAACCGTTAACATGCCAGGTATGCTAAACCACAGCCGTGATTTCTATTCCGCAGACCCTGATGCGTCTCCTGCAAACTTAAACCGCTTTTTTCCTGGTGACCAAAACGGCAATGAAGCCCAACGCTACTTATATGCATTGTGGAATGATTTGCTCAAGCCAAATGCTGATTTAGCCATTGACCTTCACACTCAAACCAGTGGTGCGGCCTATCCACTTTACGTGTTTGCAGATTTCCGAATCGAGCAATCATTAGAAATGGCTCGCCTCATTAATCCTGATGCGATTTTAAATGATCCTGGAGATGCTGGCGTCCTTGAAACGGTCTGGAATAACCATGGTGTCCCAAGTATTACTGTTGAAGTAGGTATGGGGCGATATACCGAGCAAGAACTTATCAGTCGAACTGTAACAGGCATTTTTAATGTGCTGAAAAAGCATAACATTGTTGAAGGTGATATGGACCCTATTACGTCATGCTTGGAAGGAAACGAAATCATCAGTGTGAAAGCGACACACGGCGGCTTTGTACTGCCTCATGTCAGTTTGATGAATTTTGTCGAGCAAGGCCAACTTCTTGCGATTCAATACGACAGCTTTGGCGCTGAGATTAAACGCTACACCGCCCCAACAAGCGGCACAGTACTTAGCCACAATGTTGAATCTATTCGAGCACCAGGTTCCCTGATCGTTCGTTTGATTAAGTAAACCATAACCGTTTGTTGATAGATCAACCTTTCGACGCTCACTCAAATTTATATAAGCCCCATCACGAGTAATCACAAATGATGGGGCTATATCCATTTTGACCACATTAAGTTACGCGGTAACAAATTACTGTTAAGCGAAATGACAAACTGAGCTCTTAATTAGGAAGCTGCCCCTCTGTCCGCTTTTTCAGCCACGCTGATGAACTTAAAGCTGTCTTTGTTTCTCTTGTTCAACAAAAATGAGCTCGTCGATAGCGAAACCTTTCTCTTTAGCTACGTACTTAAAGCGCTCCACTACTCTCTCATCAACGTTAGGCGTTCTAGACAATAGCCACAAATAGTCGTGGTTGTAACCGGAAACAAACGCATAGTCATAGTTTTCACCTAGCTCAAAAACAATGTAAGAAGAGTATATTGGCCCAAAAAAGGAAACCTTTAAGTGTCCAACCGTTTTATCTTCAACAAAATAAGCTTTGCCTTCAGCTTCTGACCACTGTCGCTCTTCTTCGGAATATCCACGGTTTATCACCTTAACCCCACCATCCTCGCGAACCTGATACTCAGCGGTAACGTTGGATAAGCCTCGCTCAAATGAATGGTCTAGGCGTGCAATTTCGTACCACTTACCTAGATATGGCTCTAAATCGAAATTATTGACGGGTTCCACCCCATCCGGCTTCGAGGTACAACCAAATAAAGTTGCAAGTGACAAAAGTAAAAATATTTTTATCGATTTCATACAACACCTAAATTTTAATTAGTGATTGATTTTACTCTAGAAGATAACAAATCGATCACTAAGCCGCACCATCACCTTCATAGGTACACATCACAATTCTTCATCAATAGCGCACTGAACACCGAAACCTCGTCATCTCAGCAAATCGTTAACAAGATTGCTCTATTTTTGACTTACAAGCTGACCATGCTTGTACATTTTGTCAGCATTTAACCCTATGCATATAGAAACTTTGCACAACATAGACATTCGTAGGCATATCACCCTCCTATAATACGTTGCGTTATAGACAGAGGTTATTGTTATGAAATTAAAAACAGTGTCAGTTTGTGCACTTTTGGTGTTACTTGCAGGTTGTCAGCAGGAAAAGCCGAGCGAAACGACACAATTAACGACCTCGGCAGATGTATGTAATGCACAAGGAAACATGCCAGGTGGGTGGAATGAGTTTAACGCGACCCCTGATGCACAAAAGGCAATGGCCTTTGTTTTAGAGAAAATGGACACAATAGCGTCGTTTAAACAAATACTGAATGTTCACGCGCAAATCGTTAGCGGCGTCAACTATGCTATTGAGTTTGAATTGGATGATGGCTCTGTTTGGAACACGATTGTTTATCGCAACCTCGATGGCGAATATGCGATTACCCAATCGCCAAAAGAAGGCTACTTTTGCGAACAGTAGCGACTTAGTCAGAAAGCCCCTAACAATAGGGGCTTTTTGATCTAACAGTAGTCACTGAATTAGACAGCGAAGCGACATTGAGATTTAATCGACACCGTTGAACCAAGTCTTGATGGTTCAACATCAATCCTCTGCGCCATTTGCTCTTTCAGCTCAGAAACGTGAGAAATAACACCGATCATGCGCCCAGTCTGTTGCAGGTCCACTAGTGTTTGAATAGCAAGATCTAAAGACTCTGGGTCTAAACTACCGAAGCCCTCATCAATAAATAAAGTGTCTAAACGGATACCGCCACTATAGGATTGCACAACATCCGACAAACCAAGTGCCAGAGCAAGCGCTGCCATAAATGATTCACCGCCGGAAAGTGTCGCAACATCACGCGTTTTTCCTGTGTAGCCATCTTCAACCATTAAATCTAAGCCGCGACCCGCAGCGCCTTTGAAGCCCTCTGTTTTTCGAGCAAGAATATAGCGCCCTTTACTCATAAGGCTTAAGCGTTGAGAGGCCTGAATCAGCACATCATCCAACAGTACACCAAGAACAAAGCGATGTAGGCTAACCCTGCTGCCTGTTTTACCGCTAGCAACGTCGTACAACGTACCAAAGACTTTGTATTCTTCTTCTAACTTACTATTTTTCTCATGCAACACGGCAATATCTTTACGAACCTTTTCAAGACGTTCAAATATTGAGCGTGTGGTATCAAGTTGATTCCTTACTTCAATATATTGCGCCTGCAGAGTGGTTAACCTATCGTTAAACGACTCTAAATTAGGCCTTTCAAGATCTTTCAATGCATGATTTAAATCATGTAGTGTTTGCTCAAGCTTGGTTTGTGCCTGTTTGAAGCTGTCTATTTCTTGCTGCCAGGCTTGAAGTTCATCATCTCCCACTCGACTACTTAGATAATGGCTTTCATCCTCAAATTTACTCGCCTGTAGTGCCTCATTCCACGCTAATTCTGCTTGGCTAAGTTTTTGCTCTGACTCAGATAACCACTGCTTGTTCGTCGCTAAGTGACTTTCCGCATTTGATTTCTCCAATATCGCTTGCTGCAAAGCGGTTTGCGCCTTTTCTAAGCCTGTGTTCAAACTCAGAATTTGCTCTTTTGTCAGCAAAATTTCACGTTCAAGCAAGTCAGCGGAACTGTATTTTGGGTCAATAGAAGCTTGTAATTGAGCCAATTGTTCTTGGTTCGCTTTAACGGTTGATTCATTTGCCGCCATTTTATTCTGCAGCTCATGAATTTTATTTTCACCCACGACGCAGCGTTGATTAAGCTGTTCAACGTTCTTTTCTAGCTTTTCAATATCAATAGCTTGTAGACGTAGGAGTTGAGCATTGATCGCTTGCAAATCATTTTGAACCGTCGAGATCTCAGATGTAGCATACTCACCCAACTCCTCTTTCAACTGGTTACACTGATTCTGATACTGACTAATGACAACGTTATGTTGTTCTAGCTGATTGCTTAGTTGGTTCAACAAGGTTTGAGCTTCTCGCTCTTTAGCTCTAGCCGCCTGAACTTGCTCTTTTGTAACGGCTTCTTCAACAAACGTTGCGGGGTTAGGATGCGTTTCGCTACCACACACCGGGCATGCTTCACCTGCTTTTAGTCGCTGCGCTAATACTGCCGCTTGAGCGTTGTGCCACTTAAGCTCTATCGTATCAGCGGCTTGTTGACGCTGCATATAGCGCTGACTGGCTTCGTGTAGTGACTGCTGCTTGCCTACAGTTAGCGCATTGAGTTTAGAGAGCTCTAAAGTAAGATCATGCAGCTTTTGTAGATCCTGTAACAGCCGTTGTTTTTGTTTTATTTCCGCATCGATGCTGCCAATAAGCGCAACATCAACTCGTGCTTTCTCTAGCTCCTTCTGTCCCTGCTGGGCCTGTAACGTTAATTTATCTTTTAGTTCTATGTACTGTTTTAACGTTGCTTCAAATTGTTGTTTTTGTTGATAACCCGCCGTTATTTTACTTTCCAAATTGTCTTTCTCGACCAACTTGTTTTTCATACTTTCAAGTTGATACTGCAGTTGCGTTAACTGCGGGACCTTTGCCGCTGCCTTTTTTGCACTTTGCTGCAAGTTTTCTTGTTCTCTCGCAACGACATTAGCTTTTTCGAGACTCTCTTCCAAAGCTACGATTTTTTGCCTAAGCTCTTGCGTTTGAGCTTTTGCATTTTGTAATGAGATGTAGGGCAACTCTATCTTATTGGCATTTTTAGCGTTTTCTAATTGCTGTTGACGAGCTTTTATCGAATCTGCGTGTTCTAGATGCAGCTTGAGTGCGCTTTCTGCTTGCTCTCGTTTCGAAAACTCTCCATTCAAGGTTTCCGCTTTTTGCAATTCAGATTTAGCAGTATTGAGCTTATCTAACGCTGCTTGCTCATTCTTTTTATCAGACTCTAATTGCTTAGTTACTTGTTCCAGTTGTTGTAATAGTTCTTGTTCAGAACTCGCTTCTGCAACTTGTAAAGCACCTCGAATTTGATTATCAAATTCGCCTTTCGCTTTACTAATTGCACTCGCTTTATCTTTGAGCGCGTACTCAATTTTTTTATATATGTCAGTTTGAAAGAGCTGGCCAAAAATTTCTTCACGCTCTTTAGAGCTAGCAAGCAACAGTTCTCGGAATTTTCCTTGAGGCAACACCATAACTTGACGAAATTGAGTTTCATTCAAGCCAATAATATTGCTAACTTCAGTTTTAACCTGAGTCGTCTTGCTGGTGATAAGCGTTTCAGTCTCACCGAGTTCATAAAGAGCCGCAGTGTGCTTTTTAATCGTCATCCCTTCACCACGGGCCTTGGGCGCTTCCTGCTCAGGGGATCGAACAACTCGGTATTGTTTGCCGTGTAACGAAAATTCGAGAACTACTTCGGTTGGTAAGTCTTGCGCGGATAAGTCACACCGCATCTGAATACCTTGTCGCTCATTACCTGTGGTTTCACCATAAAGGGCGAAGCAAATGGCATCTAAGATCGACGTTTTACCGGAACCTGTAGGACCATTAATCAAAAATAGAGGGTTACTGCCAAGCTTCTCAAAATGAATGATTTCAGTTTTTGCAAACGGACCAAAGGCTTGCATGGTTAGTTTAATTGGTTTCATCTTTGGTCCCTATTGCTGTGATAATTGCTTAATAATGTCAGTAACAGCTTGCTCTTGCTCTTTAGACAACTGGCTATCTTGCGCCTCAATAAAAAAATCTCGGAACATATCAATTTCGCTTCGCGCCAACTTTGCTTGCGCCATTTCCTGCTCTACCCCAATTAACATGCCAGGTTTCTCAAGGTGTAAAACGTTTGGATACACTGAACGAAGTTTTTCCATTGGGTTTAAAATCGCATGTTTATCCATCAAACGAACTAACAAATAATCTTCATTCTTGGGGTCTGTTTTCCCTTGCTCAATAACTTTATCCAGCTCGCCCTCTACAATACGCATTTCATGAGGAGCCGTAAGATCAATATGCTTTGCAGAAACGAATCCTTTCTTGTCCAGTTCAACTAACGTGAAACCTTTTCTCTGGTTCTGTTCACCAAAGCTATACTTCATGAGAGAGCCAGAGTAACGGATATGCTCTGCGCCTTTCTTTTGAGGCTGATGCAAATGACCAAGTGCGACGTAGTCAAAATCTAAGAAGTGTTCATGACTCACGCGATCAGAACCACCAATAGATAATGGTCGTTCAGAGTCTGACTCGATAGCCCCATCAACAAAACAGTGACTCACGAGCACGCGCTTTTGCTTAGAGATAAAGCGCTCTTTAATTTGCTCAACAAGCAATTGATGAGCCTCATCATGAGTGGATACCGAGGCTTTGTAGGCAAACCTGACCTGTTCAGGGTCGTTATAAGGCATACCATAAAACGCGACCTCGTCCGCAGAGTCCGTTTTTATGATGATGGGAGTGAGCATCTCTTCAAAGTTGCTAACAATATGGAGACCTGCATTTTTCATTTGCTCTGAGCCGAAACCTAGCCTTTCTGCACCATCATGGTTGCCAGATATCAATATCATTGGTGTTTCTAACTCGGTACAAATGCGTTTCACGACTCGATTTAACAGTTCTATTGCAACCGTTGGTGGCACCGAACGGTCATAGATATCTCCCGCCACTACAACTGCATCGACGGGGTTGCGTTCAATATAGTTAATCAGTTGTTCGAGTACTGCTTGTTGATCTTCGAGTAGTGATACGTTGTGGAATTGTCGACCAAGATGCCAATCTGAGGTGTGGATAAACTTCATTCGAATTCACTTTCCGCCAATTCTATGAGTAGGCTTGCTTCTGTCAGAGTCCATGTACCGTTTATAAAAAGGAATGCGTCACGGGTGGGATCTCGAACAAGCCAAAACTCAAGTTATTTTATTTCGGTAAGGATATCTTGAGTCGAACAGCTTTTCATGTGGTTTGTGTTCTATGGCTGGCTATTTAATCAGAAAGCGAGAAGAACACTGTAAAAACGCGGTGAGCAAAGCTATTTTGAAAAGCAAGCTGCGCCTAGTCATTGTCCAAACATCATTAAAGGGCCAGTTTCGAGTCAATCCCCCATAACATTTGCATCACTAAAACCTCAGCTACTACTACTAGAAGGAAAAGCAATAGCCAGACCTATTCACTACGCCAATTGTATATTACTCCTACCGCATAGCCATCTGACTCGATGTCCGCTTGCAACACGTGAAAGTCTGGGCAGGGGCTGCTTCTTTGAAGCTCATCAATCACTAACGCTTTTAAAACGCCGCCACATGCACCCAATCCGCCAAGTTTGATATCAACAAATTGATACTGAGTTTGATCGGTCACCCACGGAGACAAGAATTGCATTGAGTTTAACCATTGCGGTTCTTCCTTATTAACGGATAAATACAATTGACTGAGTGGATGTTCACAACTTACTCCTAATTGCTTAAACACCTTGTCCACGGCGATGCGTTGTTGTTTGGCATCTAAATCAATTCGAACAACATCAGGCACAAGACCTGAATGTCGAAAAAAACACTTGGTTAAAATGATAGAGCTTTGAGGTTTGACATGCCCTTCTACATCACTCGTAACCTCTATAGCCAGTATCCAAGTCGCTTGCGTTTCATTAACTTCACGATTTATCCGATTTAGTGCCATCAAAAATGCAGCTTGGCCATAAGGATAAAAGTAAATTTCAGTATTGACAGTTTGGCCAACGAAAATAGAAAGCTCGCTTATCAATGCTTTAAGCAAGCGTTTGTCTACCGAAGATGGTAAAAGAACACAGAGATTCCCCTTGATATCAGCTTGCTCAAGACTCTCGCGCTCAGAGCGCACGAGGCTTAATATATGCTCATCTATTGATTGAGCAAAGTCTTGGGGTCGGATTTCCTCGGACAATCTAAAAGAATCATCAGCTATCTCGCGAACGGTGTGTGAACGGCCATTAAAGGATAGAAGATGCGTTTGAAATGCGAGTGGCATCTAGCCTCCGATTAAAACCGTAGGCATACCAGATAGAATTTTGCCACCATGAGACGTTGAATCGCCGACTCTCGCGGCTGGTTTACCGTTGATTGTTACGCTAGAAGAACCTGCTGAGATACTATCCGGAGGACCGATACAAATAAGCTTGTCGCCTTGTCTTGCCGCAGGTATCCCGCCAATCGTTACGTTTGGTGAACCAACAACGACGGGACCACCGACATGCGGTATCTTTCCTGTTTTTTTAGGGCAAAGATGAAAGCTGCCCAAAATTGCGGCTGGTTTACCCACTTTAAATCACCTTAGTTCAATGAAATTTGCCCAGCTTTAAGAGCAATAGCTGAGCCGTTAATGGATATTTTATTACCTTTGATATTGATTTCTCCAGAGCTAGACATCTGAATAGAAGCACCACCTACTTTGATCTCGACGCTCTTTCCTGCATTAAAAGACAGTACTTCACCCGTTTCATTCGAAAAGTTTTTACCTACTTTCAAGCTCGCGTTCTGACCAACCTCTTGATTAACATCATTGGTCACTTTTTCGGTTTTACTGTTTTCAACGGCGATATCAACACAGTCTTCAACTAGCATTTGGAACAGTTTTTCAGCATGAAGATAAATGTGCTCTTCACCAGGCTTATCATCGAAGCGCAACTCATTAAAATTGGATGTACCTTTTTGTACAGAGCGTGATTTATAACCACTCTGAGAACTTTGCTCTGGTAAAGCGTAAGGAGGGAGTTGACTACCGTTATATAGTGACCCCGTAACGATTGGTTGATCAGGGTCTCCGTTGACAAACTCGACGATGACCTCTTGTCCGACTCTAGGGTGAAACACCGACCCCCATCCGTTACCTGCGATATTTTGCGCAACACGAATCCAACATGAACTATTTACATCGTATTTACCAACACGGTCCCAGTGAAACTGAACTTTGATACGGCCATGTTTGTCTATGTAAATTTCACCATCTTTGTTCCCCGTAACTACTGCGGTTTGCAAACCTTTCATCTGAGGTTTCGGGTAGTTAACTGAAGGACGCAGGATTGTCTTTGAGTCAACACAACTAAACGAGACTTTGACACCTTGCGCACCGGTCCCACCTTGACCAGTCTGGTTATAAACAGCAGCAGACAAAAAAACAGAAGACAGTACATATTCTTTGCCGACTCGAGATTTATCTTCATGCTTTTTAAACTTGAAGCACTTGCCCACACTGAATGTTCTGCACGTAGCCTCGCCACGACACAAATATGCATTTTGCTGTAGTGCTTCTATTGCATGCGTGTTTCTCAGTGCGTATTGATCATTGCTCTCCATTTCACCCATGTATTCAAAATACTCGCTTCCAGGTACTGTAAAAAAATCACTTTCACCCTTTGCAGTATTTTTAGGATTCGAAGAAGGCTTGAGCATGTTATAGCCTGACTTTTGACTCGCTTTAGTAGTCAGAATTTGCGTTTCATGCCAAGAAGAAATGTGGCTAGATTTCGCCGTACCTGTATCAAAATCGACTAAAAACTCAGTACCCGGCTTATAAAAACTGATGTCATCAAAAATATTGAGCGTATGGGCAGACTTAGTATGTGTAAAACAAAATGATAGCCCCTCTTCCGATAACAGACGTCGAACAAATTCAAGATCTGATTCTTCATATTGTACTTTGTACGTGTATTTAGGATAGGACTTGGTTAGCTCAAAACTAAAGGCAACACTATGCTCCGATAGTACTTCAGAGATAATTTCCTTTATATCTTTATGCTGAAATATTCTGCAATTTTTTCGATATTCAGCGAAACGTAATTTAGGCTCTATTAATAATTCTATGTTTTTATAATTTTCGCCTTTATGTGTATTAGAAACCCTTTTCCCTTCTAATCTTGCAGCAGAAACGTAACCATGCATATAACGAGGATTTGAAGAAACATCCTCATTATTTTCAAGGGTAATGGTAACTTCCTTACCAATAATTTCGTTTAACTCACTTCGTTGATCATTAAAGTAAGCTTTAGCACGCAATGAAAAAAGTTCTGAGATCTCTTCTTTATACTCAAACGAGTTTAGTATGATGGCATCTTTACCGAATGGGGAAGAAATTCGGATGAAATTGTTATCTTGAGTTGCTCTTTTCATTAAATACTTCTTTCAAAAAAATGCGGAGGAATACTCCCCCGCATGAAAATTACATTTGTTGACCTTTAACACCGCTGTAGCCGTATACCAATGGAGCAGAAGTGTTGTTCTTATCGTCAGTAGGAGTCACTGTCATCATCATTTCTGTGTAAGAAATTGTGATAGTTTCAACTGGACGATCGTCTTGGATAGAAACGGAGTAGTTAGAAATCATCGCATCAGTCAGTTCGATCTTCATGATCTCTTCAACCTTCTCACCCTGCTTAGTAATATGGAAAACCGCTGGTTTACCTTTACCAATCGTCGCTTCTTTAAATAAGTCAGGAGAAGAACGGTCTTGAAGTTTAGTGATAGTCAAATCATATAGACGAGTAGCGCTCGCTTCACGGTCCATCGCTGTACCAGTGTATGATGAGATCTCACGACCTACACTCCAATCTACAGATAGTAGTGTAATCAAATCTTTGTATTGCTCGGCTGTTGCCTCACCCTTAATATCTGCGTATTTAAGATACGTATTAGACTGCATGCTAATCTCCTATAGCATTATTAATTGACATATATCGTAGTAATTTAATTATCTGACGTTTGGTGATAATTAGTGATTAATGTATCAAAAACTTCATTTTAAATACGCCCTGTTATATCTTTAAATAAGATTTAATTTAAGCGTTTTTTATAAAAAATAATAGTTAATATGAACCAACTCCCAATTATTATTGAGAGTGTAAAGGATGTTAAACTATTGAGACATCAAGTCCACTAGTTGTACCTTTAACAATAATTTCATCAAACGTCTTATCATTAAGAATTGCATGCAATATTTCATGAGAAATCTTCGGAAGCAATGTATTTTCTATGGTTGTTTGTACCACACGCGCACCACTGCCAGACTCATTGCTATTGTCTACAATATCATTAATTAGTTCCTCATCAAAAAACAGGTCAGCGTTATAGTGCTTACGAATACGAGTCGTAATTTTATCCAACTTTAATTTTGTTATTTCTATCAATACTTTTCTTGATAGAGGCAAATAAGGTAATACGTTCACACGCCCTAAAAATGCAGGTTTAAAGTCGACCAACAAATCATCGCGTAAAGCATCTTTTAGTGCTGACGGCTCAGGAGATAAATCAGGATCAGAATACAAAGACATCGTCGTTTCGGTCCCTGTGTTCGCGGTCATAATAATAATAGTGTTTTTAAAGTCTATATCTCGACCTTCACCGTCTTTAATTGAGCCTTTATCAAACACCTGATAAAAAATATCTTGAACACCAGGGTGCGCTTTTTCCATTTCATCGAGGAGAATTACACTATAAGGTTTACGTCTAACAGCTTCAGTCAGTACACCTCCTTCTCCATAACCGACATAACCAGGAGGAGAACCTAATAGCAATGAGACTTTATGCTCTTCCTTAAATTCCGACATATTGATAGTCGTGACATTTTCTTCACTACCATAGACTTTCTCTGCAATCGCCAAAGCCGATTCGGTTTTACCCACTCCGCTTGGTCCGGTTAGGAGAAATACACCATTTGGTCGTGTCTCATCCGTGAGCTGCGCACTCGCGGTTTTTATCACTTCAGACATGAGCTCTAAAGCGTGATCCTGCCCGACAACTCGCTTACACAAACTTTCTTTCAAACCCAATACTGCTTGGATTTCATCATCCTGAAGTTTACCTAGCGGTATACCGGTCCAATCCGAAATAACTTCTGCGATTAGCGCTTCATTTACATGCGAAAAAACTAAGGGCTGTGAGTTAGCGGAAAGGTTATTTTCAAGCTCTTGTAACTTGTCTCTAGCAGTTTCAGAACCCTCCTGGATTATTTGGGTTCTAAGTGACTTAGCTTCATTTACCCATTCTTTTTCTTTTTCCCAAAGTACTTCTAATTCAATAATGTCATTAGATAGCGCATCAATCTCTTTTCGGACACCTTGCAGCTGCACATCAAGAGATGCTCCTAGCCGACTCTCTTGGCTAAGATGCTCATACTCAGCTTGCTTTGCTTTAAGTTTGTTTCTTTTCGCATCTAGGCCTCCCGGTGTAGATGACTGACTTAACGCAACTCGAGAACAGGCCGTATCCAAAACAGAAACCGCTTTATCTGGCAGTTGACGACCATTAATGTATCGAGCTGACAGTTGGACCGCTGCATTGAGAGCTTGGTTAGTGATATGAACATCGTGGTGTTGTGCCATTACATCAAGTAAGCCTCGTAACATTTCGATCGCGAGTTCAGGGGCAGGCTCATCAACCTTTACGACTTGAAAACGCCTAGTTAAAGCTGCATCTTTTTCAAAATACTTTTTATACTCTGCCCACGTTGTTGCTGCGATCGTTCTGAGTTCACCTCTCGCTAATGCTGGCTTCAGAATATTCGCCGCATCACCTTGGCCCGCTTGCCCACCACCGCCAATTAGGCCATGAGCTTCATCAATGAACAATATAATAGGCTGTGGAGCGTCGTTTACTTCCTTAACAAGGTTCTTAAGCCTGTTTTCAAACTCACCTTTCATGCCTGCGCCGGCTTGCAGTAACGCCAAATCCAGAGACTTAATTGCCACATTTTGCAGAGCGGGAGGTACATCGCCATCAATGATCTTTTGCGCCAAACCTTCAACAACGGCTGTTTTTCCAACACCAGCTTCTCCCGTAAGAATCGGGTTGTTTTGTCGGCGTCTTAATAAAATATCGATCATTAGGCGAATTTCATTATCTCTACCAATCACCGGATCTATTTTACCTTCCCTAGCTTGCTCAGTAAGGTCTGTTGTAAATTGATTCAAGGCGGAATTCGCGTTTGACTGCGCTAAGTCATTCGATCTTGATTGAGGCGCATTACTTTCTTTAAAGTTCAATAAGCGAGATGGTTCTATCTTGTTTAGTTCAGGACTAATCGAACCAGCCATGTTGACTAACGTATCATCAGACAAGTAGGCAAATAAAAGATGGATGCACCCCAACTGTTCTTGATTGAATTCAATGGTTGCAGACAACAAGGCATTTTGCATAACAGTCACCGTATGAGCTGATAGCCCAGGCACCGACTGGCATCCTGTTTTGTATTTTTCTAATGCCTTTTGAATATCGGTTTCAACCTTGATTTTATCGACATCAAATTCGTCAAAAACTTCAGAGTAAATATCGTCAGGATGGCGGATAATCATCATTAACCAGTGAGACATTTCAATACTGTGATGAGTTCGGGAGCTTGCCATCGCAGCTGCCTGTTCAAGTGTTTCCTTAGCCTGAGGAGACAATCTTTCGACCAACGCTGAAAGTGAGAGTGAAGCCATTACATTTCCTTTAAATAGTAATTGTTATAGTTCGATCTTTTGTACGTTCGTGTTTTTTAAGCACAGAACCAATACCTAACTGCCCCTGCTGTTTCGATAAACAAGCTTGTGGTAGCAAACTATGTTTGGTGGTGAGCTGCCACTTCAGTTGTTTATGTTTTCCAATCAACTCATAAGCAGCGTTCTTAATGATTGCTATATTGGGTTGGTTAGGAAGCAATTTACTAACTAGCTGTTTATCTTTTGGCAGAAATTCTATTGTTGTCCCCGCGTTGATGTTCCATGCTTTCGAACCCAAAGACGCTCCTAAACCAAGTTGAGCAAACTGCCCTTCAGGCATAGTTCGGGATGCAAGGCGTGTTTGCTCTTCTTTCGTAAGGTGTAACCATTGTCCTTGAAATTCATGAACTTTTACTTGGCATCCAGATAAACATTCAAGAATACTTTTTAGTCCACCTTTACTTCTCACTGGTGAAGCAAACACACCACCATAGTGCCGGGACAGTGAACTCCCTTTCCCAGTTAATGCCGATTTACAGCTTTCTAACGGCGAACGCGCGCCCTGCGCATGCGCACGAGACTGAACAGTCAGCTGACTCAGTTGCCAACATCGATAATAAAGAGATAATAAGCGATGATTGAAAATATCGTAGAAGTCCACCATAGCCGTATCGCCTTCTTTTTGGCGATGTAAAGCTAATTCACTATAGTGCTGGGGAAGCACACCTTGCTCACCCGTTAGGCCTATTAAATTGGTCTCAATCTCTAACTTGCTGTCATCTATATTTTTCAGTTCACAAAGCTGAGCATTTTCAAAACCTAATGATGGATTAACCTTTAAGTTTAGCTTTTCATGCTTCGGTAACGCATCTGTTCCTATTTGCGCCTCTGCTTGCAGAACTTCATGTTCAATAAGATGAATCGCTTCAAACAATGGATGTTGCTTTAATTCTCGATAAAATTGTTCCGCGCTCATAGCAACACCTTATCGCCAGTTAATACGGGCCATAGGTGGAAAGACTTTCCCGTGGACTTAAGTCTTATTTCTAACTGCGTAAAAATGTTAATTTCAGCATATTGCGAGAAGTAAACAGATAAAACACTACCTAAGAGAAAGATCTGCTCTTTAGGTAAAATTTGATCAGAAACCGTCAAAATAATTTTTATACCGTGCGCAAATCCAACTTTACCTTTCTGACTAATTCTTCCTGTAGTAGGCTTAAACTCTAACTTAGTTAAAGCATCGATTACCGCTTTCGTTTCTGCTGTCCCAGAAAATGCATAGAGATTAAGGGTCTGCTTCAAAGTTGCTAAACCATCTTCCTCGGTAAAATGGTTTAAAGTTAAAAGCTTAGTTAACTGCCATCGTGTGCTTTCATCCATTTCTGGCCGAATGGTTTCTGATAAAGAAACTAAACAACGAACAGATTCGAAATTGTCATTTACCTCCGGTAAAGATACTTGCGGCAGCCCACCTCCAAATGGAAGTTTCTGCGCTAAGTTGCGGTTACAGCACTCAGCTTCCACGTACATTAACCAGTTTTCCCGGCTATCCGGGCTGAACAATTGATGTTTTTTATCAACAAAAGAAATGTAAGTTTCTCTACCTGGCTCATCATACCCACCAGCCCAGTTCTTATCCTCACGTCTCATCAACCAATAAATCTCACTAGTGTTCGTATAATGCGTGTGCTCACCAGCGTGATAACATGGTAAATTGTGGTACGTTTTGTTCCAGTTTCTCAACGTTACGTCAGAAATTGAGACAACCTCATTACTTTCAGCTTCTTGGTATTGTGGAGACAAGTGGTAATCGTATTCAGTTGGTAGAATACGCTTAGGCTCCATAATACTTTTAAATAAGTTGATCACAGGCACACAGCCTACCATTAAGCTTTCTTCGTCCACTTGCTTTGGAAGCCAGTCATCGTTGGTATCAAAGTAAAAATACAGTTCGACTTGCTCTCTAAGATCTAGCTCTGATAATCCAAGTTCGATGATATCAAAGAACATAAACTTCTCAGGAAAGTGCAAATACTCAACAAGTAATCTTGCTCCTGAAAAGCTTCTTTTACTGTATGGCACAACTTTCTCATCTTCTGAAAATCCTACTTCAGAAAGATGTCTTTTGGTTAAAGGACGAACTTCTTTGCCATCCACAACAACAGATAAACCAATTAGGTTTTGAAACAGCATTTGGTAGAGCTTAAAAGTCAATTGAGATTGACCGTTTAAATAGAAGCGCAGCCGTTCTATCCCCATTTCACCAAGAGGAGTCTCTTCATCTTGAGCCGTGAGCTGTACTTTCAAAACTGAATGAGCATTGCTTTCCCATCGTGAGCCAACTGGCTTGAAAGGCGCATTTTTAAAAACGCCAGAGGTCACATCAACAGGATACATTCTGACCGGATAACAAGTTCTAAACTCGCATTCATGATATCCAGTAGCACCGATAACAACTCGCTCGCCTTCTTCTACATCAAAATAAGAGGAAGTGGAGTTAGAACAGCTCATTTTAATGACTGACATTGACGGGATTGGGGCGTGAAAATCCGGATATAACTGTCCCATCAAAGACTCTGTAAACTGAGGGTAACTATTGTCTAAGCTTTGTCTAATCCTTGCTGTTAGAAATGCGCAGCCTTCTAACAATCTTTCTACGTGTGGATCGTCAACCTGTTCCTCACTAATACGAAGTCTCGCGGCAATCTTGGGATACTGCTCACCAAACTCTTGCCCTTTGTGACGCAAATAAGCTAACTCGCGATTATAGTACTTGAGAAACTCTTCACTCATTTTGCTCTACTCAGTTTCATACCTAAATTTACCGGCTCTACTTCAGAATTGAATCGCACTTCATGAATACTGTTATCAATTAAGCAAGTGGCATTTATCTGTAACCTCAATACCCTATCAATAGCGTTTTTCTCGTCCGAAATCTGGACATGAGGGTTCCTTAACCTCGGCTCAAACTCTTTAATTGCATCATGAACGATGTCGCAAAGCTGATTCTGCCCTTCTTGGCTGCTATAGGGCATTGAGGAAAAATCTGGCAGCCCATAGTTCAATATTGAATAACGAACCTCTAGAAGATCATCAGGAATATTTTTCCATCCAATACGACTATTCAGCATCGACTCTAGATCTCTAAGTAAGCTGCTCAACATCTGTTGCTGGCTTGCAGGGAAGTCTTTCTCATCTCGAGTGAGAGGATCACTATCTATCAATTTGTCGAGCAGAGAAACGGTTAACGACATGATATTTCTACGCTATTTGTTTCTGTTCTAATAATGTAGTCAAATCACAGATTGGAAGCGCTGAGTCACCGACTAACCAACATTTTTGACCCAAGCCAACAAAAGATTCTTGCTCACCAATCTGCTTCCAATCCGTTTCTCGACCTAACTTTTGCGCATCGGTCTCTGAGTCAACATATGTCAACGGCATATGGCCTTCGCCTTCACCAAGTCCATCGATATCAAACTCGACAGGTCGCCAAATACTCTCTAACAAAGAAGTAGGTGCTTTAACTTCTAGCGTATGGATGCTCGATATGGGTACAAGAAAATAGTTACCTGCTGTAGAAAACAGTTCAATGTAACCACCTAAACGATCATCAATATCTCTAGCATCTTCGTAGTTTGTGCCGTTTACGTTAAACCCTTTAATAGTGCGATGCTCTTCAATGCGATGCGATAGACGTGACGCTTCTTCGTACTCTTGATTTCCGAGAGCAAGATTAAATCGAACAAGCTCTTTAGTTAATTCCTCATCACCTAATACTTTGGCACTAGCCGCACCATTGATAAAATCCTTTCTAGCTTGAGCTGCTTTCACTAAATGTCGTAGCTGACTTGCACCAGGCAGATACTCAGGAAACAATTTAATCGATTGCATGAGCTGAGCGTCCGCACGCTCGAAGTCCCCATCAATGCAAAGAAGCTCAATGAAGGAACTTCTCAAGCTCGCATCTTTAGGGGTTGCTTTAATTTCATCAATTAATTGCTCTAGAGCGTGTTGCAATAGGCCTTGGGACAAAGCATTTTTCCATTGAGTCATTGTTATTTCCTTACACCATGTGCTCTGGTGATAATTCGGTAATTAATTTAATGCTAGATACCATTTGATCGAGTTGAAAATGCGGTCGCAAATGGATAACTGAGTAATAATGTCCAGGAGTTTCTCTTTTCTCTCGAACTGTAATTTTCGCTTCATTTAGGGGGTATTTAGCTCGAAGCTCATCAGACGCTTCATCTGATGCGGTAGTGTACTGATGTAACCAGCGTTGAAAGTCACGCTCTAGGCTTTCTGCGTCTTGATACCCACCAATTTTGTCACGCCCCATAACCTTGAGATAATGTGCGACTCGCGATACACACAATGTGTATTGCAACATCGATGTCAGTTTTGCATTCGTTGAAATATGCTTTTCTGCGTATTGTTTGGGCTTGTAGAGAGATACATTCGAGGTCATCCCCACCATATCGGTCTCAGGTATTGGAGAAATAGAAATAAAACCGCACTCAGACAATTCTTGTTCTTTTCTCTCAGAGATTTTCAAGTTTAACGGACATCTTTCACGATCATTCTTGCCATTAACACGCATCTTGCTCCTTGTAGGAGCGACGATAATACCCTGACTGTAATCGCCTTGTTTAATCCCTCGCATATGCGTGAACCAACCATGTTCCTGAAATGCTCTAATTGATACGGCAGCAAAACAGTACGCACTACTCCCCCATAGCAAATCTCGGTTGGAGTCGTAGATGTGTTCTTGAAAATTGAATTTATCATTCCGCGAGCCATCACTTTTGTATGGCTGACGGAACAAGACGTTAGGTGCAGTCAAACCAATAAATTTAGCGTCATCGTTGTCTCTCAAACTACGCCACTTTGCATAATCTTCCTGTTCAAATTGGGCCGCTATATCTCTTATCGCAGAGAGTTGAGCGAAACTATCAACACCAAACATCTCTGGCGATGCAGACATGATAAATGGGCTGAATGCTGCAGCTGCAGACTGAGAGATCTTACTCAACACAGACAGATCTCTATCAAAATAATTTTTACTAGGATCACAGCGAAGCTGATAATCTCCAACCACCACACCAAAGGGTTCTCCCCCTGCCATCCCATATTCATTTTGATAGAGCAACTTAAATAGTGCTGATTGGTCAAACTCGATGGCTTTTAAAGCATCTTTACTGATTTCATTCCATGTCGCCGTTAAAACCTTAACTTTTACAGAATCCGATGAACGAGAATCAACCTGTTCACATAAATACCTAACTCCAACCCACCCCCTTTCGAGCTGTTGAAACTCAGGATGATGTAATATTTCATTTAGTTGAGATTCTAATAGCTCATCAATGCGGTTAATTGTGTTCATCACACTATGACGAAAGCTGTCCAAATCTCTTGAACGTGTACCTTCTAGCCAAATTCGAGCTGACGATACAAGATCAGAAGATTCATTGAATCGAGTCAACCACGGGCTATCAAGTTCAGCGTAGCCTCCGGTACTGAACTCATGTTTTAGCTTGCTAGGGTCGCGAAAGTTAAGTGACACTGCTAATTCCATCTAGAACATAAAGATTGGTCATGGCTGGCCTTTCGACCAGCCAATTCGTTTCTTATCCACCTGACTGAGGGATCTTGGCCACAAGTCGCAAAGATGTCGTCAGTTCTTCCATTTGCAACCAAGGTTTCAGCCATGCTACGGCATTGTAAGAACCAGGTGCGCCAGGAATTTCCTTAACCTGAACACGAGCGTCTGCTAGAGGGTATTTCGCTCTGATCTCTTGACCACCGCCTTCAGAAGCATTGACGTAACCTAGGATCCAGCGGTTCAGCCAAGACTCAACGTCTTCTGCTTCCATAAAGCTACCAATTTTATCTCGAGCCATTACTTTCAAATAATGCGCAAAACGAGATGTTGCCATCATATAAGGTAGGCGGGCAGAAATGGCCGCATTGGCCGTTGCTTCAGGGGATTCATGGTTCGCTGGTTTTTGACAGGTTTGCGCACCAAAGAACACTGCATAGTTGGTGTTTTTGTAGTGACAAAGCGGTAAGAAACCAAGCTTACCAAGCTCCGCCTCACGTCTGTCGGTAATACCAATCTCTGTTGGGCACTTCATATCAGGGTCGCCATCATCACTCATGAAGAAATGCGTTGGCAAGTTATCCACTCGACCGCCGCCTTCTGCACCACGGATGGCAGTACAAAATCCATA
The DNA here is from genome assembly GCF_033344395.1 of Vibrio sp. 1874. NCBI lineage: Bacteria > Pseudomonadati > Pseudomonadota > Gammaproteobacteria > Vibrionales > Vibrionaceae > Vibrio > Vibrio sp. 1874. Next base: position 864,559 of record NZ_JAWPOR010000001.1, on the reverse strand, counting down.
TTTTGAAAATGCGTCGGTTAACTTAACACCAAGAACATACGAAGAGTTCATCCAACAGTAGTCGTTATGTTCAGCGTTAACAGCAATACCTGAAACAGGATCTACTTCGAACTCTTCAAACCCAAACTCTTCGACTGGAGCGGTAGCTTGTCCGTATGGCAAACGAGCAAGGACTTTTGGCATCGTCAGACTAACGAAGCGCGAATCGGCACTCTCGCGGAACGAACGCCATTGGGCGTATTCTAGTGATTCAAATACCTTATCTAGGTCGCGTGGTTTTGACAGCTCAGTCCACTCATCAAAGCCGAATAGTGCTGGTGAAGCCGCGGACAAGAATGGAGAGAAGCCAGAAGCCGCTACATTTGACATTAGGCGTAACGACTCAATATCTTCTGGGTGGTTGGTAAACTCATAGTCTCCAATCAATGCACCATACGGTTCACCACCAGCACTACCAAACTCAGACTCGTAAACCTTTTTAAAGATCTGGCTTTGATCAAACTCAACAGCTTTGCTCAAGTCTTTATGTAGCTCTTTCTTGGTCATGCTCATCATGCGAACTTTCAGAGTAGAGCTGGTCTCTGAATTCATCACTAGATAATTTAAGCCGCGCCAAGAACCTTCGAGTTTCTGTAATTCTGGGTGATGCATTACTTCAGACAACTGATCAGAAATCTGCCTATCGAGCAAATTAATCGCTTCACGAAAAGTTACTGTTAGGTTTTTGTTCCAAGTAACTGTCCCTTTCATTGCTTCTTCAGCGAGCGTTTTAATCAGCTCCTCAGCACGAGAAGCTTCGGTCTGCTTAGTCGCACCAATAGCTTGATCTAAGAATGAAGTTGTCTGTTCATTAACTGTTGGATCTAACTGTTTTTCAGCTTCAGTCGTCATTATTCCGCTCCTTCAGTACTGTCTGACTTCGCTTTCTTGTCAAGATCTAACTCGCCTGCAAGTCTTGCCAGATTGTCTGTATTGTTCAAAACATCCTCTAGGATATTTTCAAGCTCTTCTGAGCGGTCAACTTTTGTCATCAAATCACGCAGTTTATTACGCGTTTCCATCAATTGGCGTAGTGGATCAACTTGATTTACGATCGCAGCAGGCTCAAAGTCTTGCATTGATTTAAAGTTTAAATCGACCTCAAACTGTGAATCGTCATTCGCAAGCTTATTCGCAACTTTAAACTTCACCGATGGATTCATTTTTTTGAGTACATCGTCAAAGTTATCTCGATCGATCTGAATAAAACGGCGGTCTTTTAATGGCTTCAACGCTTCTGTGTTTTGACCAGCGAAGTCACCCATTACACCTACAACAAAAGGCAGTTCTTTCTTAAGAGTCGTACCTTCAGTTTCAACATCATAGGTAATGTGGACACGAGGCTTCCGTACTCGTGATAGTTTCGAGTGGATACTCGTCATACCATTCTCCCTTTATTAATTTTCATTTTGTTCTGCTATGCCAACCAAACGGAAGTAGCTTTTCTTTGCATCCCCGTCGGAGATAAGTTCCGCCAGTAACTCCGGCAGAGGCATCCCACACCAACGAATAATCTGTTCGATGGAGTAAGAAACTGGTGAGTGAGGTTCACTCTCTCGGAAGAAATCAGCTACTTGCTGCAATTGTCTAATTGCCTGCTCTCGTGATTTCATGTTTGTCGCTAATAATGCATCACAACTTTGTGCACTTAACAGTTGTTCAGAAGAAGATTCATCAAGATCCTCTAGCTCTTCAATCACTGCTTGTGGTTGATCAAAACGATCTCCAAGAAGGTGCTTTAATGCCGAGTGTATTGATTCAAGTCTTTTTGATATATAAGAGCTAGGAGTCACATCACCGACCGCTTCATCTAATCGCTGACTGAATTCATTAAATGATTCCGTAGCGAACTCCAAATCCGTGATTAATTCTCGATAAAACGTATCAGAAGTCGACTTAACCGTAGTTGTAATTTCAGATAGCTCCACAGCCCCAAGCTCGACTCGATTTCGGCGCTTATCTTCGTCTAAGCGCTCAAGCTCTATAGCTTGCTGATATTCCCAATAGGCATAAGCTTGCTCCACGCCTAAGTCAGTCAATGGTATACAAGCAATTGGAAAAATAAGTGTTCCTTCACTATCGATACCATTGAGGCCAATAATCGCCGATATTCTTGTCTCAATACCATCTTCATCAGGCATTGGGTACAGATCATCCCAAAAGTTCTCAATTAAACTGGTTGCGAGTTTGTAGCCAACGCCCATACCACGAAAACCATACAATCGAGTTAGGGCTTCTATAAGCCAGGCAACAAATTCCAAATCTTTAGACTGATTCGTGAGTATTTCTGGGACATCTTCAATAAATACTCGCCATAAATTACTGTGGGTATAGATACTTTCTTCTTCTATAAGAGCATTACGTTCAGCGTTGCGGGCGGCCATACGCTGATCTTTCAACCGATAGTAAGCAGACTGTGGTGATACATCCTCTCTAGGATCAACACCTGTAGGATTTTCTTGAGATATAGGAGCCAACGCTTGTTCATACCAATAAAACATTTCATTACTCATAAGCTCTCCCTCTTAGAAAGACAGGTATTGTTGCGTCTTCTCTAGTTACTGTTTCGCACTCCGTTTGCGTTTGGCGAACTTTGATCAAAGCACAAGTTACGTTATCACTTGCGCCCCGAACCAAAGCCGAATGCATGAGCGCTAATCCAGCTTGGTTGACTGAGTCTGCATACAATGTCCGATGAATTTCATCACTCGTAAGTTCCTTAGAGAGCCCATCGCTACAGAGTAAAAACTGATCGCCGTCAGCCAACTGCCCTGAAACTTGATCAATAGTGACACTTTCGTCGACCCCAACAGCTCTGGTAATAACATTTGCAAGAGGGTGAGATTCGGCATCTTCAAATGCCAATAAGCCCTGATCCACTAAGTCCATGACTTGACTATGATCACGTGTTTTTTGGACAAAATTACCACTTCTAAGCTGGTAAATTCGGCTATCACCCACCCAAAGACAGTGGTAATACCCATCCTGAATAAACAACAAAACAAGTGTTGTTCCCATCGTTTTACCGTCTAAGTGATTTTGTGCGTATTGGTAAATTTCTAAGTTCGCTTCTTGAACCACTCTTCGGATATCATCGATATTAGTATTGGAGACATCCTGCATGTGGCGCGCGACTCTATCCACTAGCATCTGGCTTGCTATATCGCCAGCACTGTGTCCACCCATTCCATCGGCAACCACCCAAATATGCTGTTCTGTCATATCCAACAGAGCATCCTCGTTATAAGGGCGTACTTTTCCTGCGTGCGATTTAGCAAAGGTAAAATAGTTCCAATTCATTCTTCTATCCTACCAATTCCACTTTTTCCAGCCGCCATCAAGCATGGCTGAAAACTGACCAATTGAAGGAAATCCACTAGTAATGAACATGCATGGTTCAACCTTCGTTGAACCTTCAGTCCACCAAAAACATGGTTTACTCAATTTTTCTTTAATGAGGTAATTCAAAAGCGCGTTTTGATCAGTATTGCCGTGATCATGAAAAACTGTAGATATTTGGCTTTGATAAAGAAACTCCAGAGGCCTCACTTCACTTGTTACATTCGCAACGAGGTCATTTTTTTCTTGAGTACTCTTATGCCAAACATCAAAGACAAAGTCGTCCTCAAGTACTGAAAGAGCAAGAGCGGCACTGTCCTCAGTCCAAGCTCTGTCACCCCAATATTGCGCAGCTTCACCTTTTACGGCACGAGCTATAGTAAAGAAAAAGTATCTACCGCATGCATCAACACTAGGAATCATGCTACCAATGTAGGTTGAGTCTTCTAAATAGCTAATATCCAAAGCAAAGTGCCACACAGGAGCCGTTAAAAAGTGCTCATTCCAGCTTTCACCCAGTTGTTCCCTGCTGACTGCAATAACCGCCTGTTGCCAATCATGCCAACGCTCCGAGAAATCTTGTGATAAACCATCTTTCACAAAGTCCCCTTTTGCAGGCATTTTACCGATATAGCCCCAGCCTGATGTTATAAGGTTCGTGGACATCTGAACCTCTCCATTTCATTTGACCAAAACGGATTAATGGCACTAGAAGGAATAAGCTCTAGCTGCACCTTATTTCCCTTTAAATCAATCATAACTATATTGTCTTTACGCGATTCTGGCCTTGCTTTAAGTGATTGATCCAAAAGCTTGAATATGCCCCACTCACCTTCATAGGTATGCGCAATTTCGCGTTTAGATTCAGGTGGTGTGAACACAATTCGAGTCTGATCTTGACCGGCAGGCCAACTCAACGATTTAGCTCTTGCTGGTCCATGCTTATAAACCAAATCTTGTCCACCCAACTCTAAGACAAATCGAGTAATGTGCTGGTCTAGATAAACAGGCTTCATCCCAAACTCTACGCGCAATGAATTATCAGATTCAAAGAAAGACTGCCTGATACGTTGCGCTCTTTGAAAGACCATTAGTGTTTCTGGACGAACTCCAATTTCCTTTTCTAATCGCCAACGACTTTTCGAAGTATCCACAAACGGTTCGAGGTATTCTTGGAAGAATGCGTCAAGCGTACCTCCATAACCAAAGAATCGCTTAAAGTCTTTCAATCTAACTTCTCTGCTCGCGTTGGGCTCGAATGGATATCTGCCAGCAATAGTCCGCTGATAAGGGCGGACCACCTGTGTTACCCAAAGTTGATTTAGATGATCCTTCGAACCGCTCTCCGCAAACTTAACCGACTCTTGAGAAAGCTCACCTAGCCATTGATTAAATGGTCTCGGCAAAAGTTCTTTAGCACGAGCGAAGGAAGCTGCGACATCTTGTGTAACGGTTCCATCTAAAATACTTTTGTAGGCAATTTTCTGATTGTTACCAGAGCTTGATAAGTCACTTAAATACGAACGCAAGTTAACCATTGCTTGTTGAATATCATCAAAGTCTTGCTCACCAAGGCGTAAGATCTCTGAAAAATGCGATTCGACTTCTTTACCTGGCAGAGCAACATTGAAGCCGTTTTCTTCAGGTAAATACATGTCTAGTCTATCTGCCGTATTTGAAAACTTAACTTTGGCAACTTTACCAGCAACTTCAGAAGCGGCTTTTTGATTTTCTGACAATGATACTTTTGATAGAGCAACCTCTTTTTGGATTGCTCTCAACAAAGATTCGATTGGTCTTTCAACTCCAGATAAAACCCTCGCTTGCTCTGTCGCAAGTTCTAGGCTCGGAGCCTGCTTCAATTGAATATCTTCGATCAACGTTTTCCATTCATTAACATAATCTTGATAGTATCGAGACTGAACGCCTTGGATGGCACTATCTTGATCAATTTCATGAGCCTTAAGATCGTCACCATAAACCCAGTTCTCTTCCATTAGGCTTTTTACTGTACGGTTGATCTGAATCTGAAAAATGCTATGAAAACCATTGTACGTGTAGAAACCCGAAATGCCTTGTGATAGCGGTTTTCCACTAGCTCGCTCGAACTGCTCAAGCCCTTTAGGTCCCAATACATCAGTCAAGCGAAATGAAGGTACATGACTCTTAGAAAATTGTATTTTCATTCGCTGATAAGCACGTTCAGGTAGAGACATTTGAGTCAACACTTCTCGAGCACTCGTCACGGCAGCAGTGTTGTAAGTAAAGCCTTGTCCATCGTTGCCTAATAAATATTGAGTGTGCTGTAGCAAACGTCTTCTTAAGTCTGCGTTTAGCTCACCCGGATATTGACGTTCGAAATAAAAGTTAAACCAAGCCAACACTTCATCTTGTTGATATTTGTCTGGATTGAATAACATCAAATACGTTTTTAACGTTTCGTACAAATACTCACGATGCTGTTGATTGCTCTCCATTTCTGACACCAAGCTATCAAGAAGCAGAGGGGCGTAATATTGGGTCAAAGCATCAGAATATGCATTGTTTGCCGCCTGAGACACTTTGTCTCCCTGATAGAGACCAAACCTCTTTACAGAGTCGGCATCACCGTAGTCGCTTTGCTTTCCGAGAGGAAGCGTCATCAACTTATCTAATGTTTCTACAGCTGAAACAATATCCGCTTCAAAATCTAAACTTTGAGCGCCAATCATTGCATCAATATGGCTCGCTTGTTCATTGGTATCGACAATTAACTGTGAGTTCCACTTATAACTCATAAACCAAAGCGCAGAAGCTCCTAGCAGTAGCGTTGTACATCCAATGTAAACACCTCGACGCATCCAACCTGACTGCTTTTGATAGTGACGATTAACTGTTCCTAACAGTTGCTCTTTGAAAATAACCTTGTCAAAAAGATTCTTTACGAAATAACTATGAGAACCAGTCTGACTCTTTGCTAGAGCTAAACGATTTAACCCAAGTCCATTGGTTGATTCATTCATCAGCTTATCGACTGGTAAGCCTTCTTGAACCGAACTCAACATAAACACACCACGAATCAAGGCAGGCTCTTCAAAACTGTTTTGTGCAAAAATTTCAGCTAAAAACTCGTCAAGATTAGCTTGTAGCACTCTTAATTGCTTTGGAAATTCAAAGATAAGCGCGCGTTTATCTAAATCGTCCTCAGTTTCAAGTATTCTAAGCATACGGGCATCAAGGCGCTCCAACATGCCATGAAATTCTTTGTTGAATAGAGAAATAACGCCTCTTTCATCATCCACTTCACGAGGGAACATGAAACCAAATAAATCATCTCGTTCTTCCTTACTTAAATCGGCAAAGAATTCATTGAAACCGGCAACTAAATCCATTTTGGTGAGCAATACGTAAATCGGAAACTGCATGCCTAACTGGTTTTTCAGTTCTTGAAGTCTCGACTTAATTGCTCGAGCATGAAGACTTCGCTCGGTTCGAGTCTGAGACATCACGCTGGCTAAACTTATCGTAACAATCGCACCATTAATTGGTCTTTGCGTTCTATACTTTTTCAACAATCCTAAGAAACCATGCCACGCTTTAGAGTCGACCTTTTCTTGACTGTCTTGTGTCGTATACCGGCCAGCCGTATCTATAAGAACTGCTTTATTTGCAAACCACCAATCACAGTGGCGAGTGCCACCTACACCGGCAATAGAGTCAGAGCCAAGGCTGTCTCCTAATGGAAACTCTAACCCCGACTGCTTTAATACGGTTGTTTTCCCCGTTCCAGGAGGGCCAATCAACACATACCACGGTAAGTCATACAAGCTTCTCTTGCCTTTGTGTGTTTTCGTCACTACTTTGACAGCTTGCTCAATACGCTCGCGCATTAAGTCAATTTCACTTGCTGCTTCTTTATCTGATTGGCTATCAACCTCAAGCAACGTTTGAATACTTTCGTCTTCTTTCACCTTTTGCTTATGCTGCTTGGTAACGTTAAATATCGCCCAAAGCAACACCAACACTAGAATAGTGACTAGCCGTTGAAAGTCACTCTTTAGGGGCTCATATCCCGCTATCGCAATAAGTGGACCAACAACCCAAATGAAAATAGAACAAGCAGCGACACCGATAAGACCGAGAAACCATCTTTGAGTAAATATTCTGCCAATTTCTTTAATACGCATCTCTATCTACCTATTATTAATTCGCGACAAGAAGGTCGATTTCAATCCGGCGGTTAATAGCTCGGTTTTCATCACTACTGTTTTCAACTAATGGTCTTGCATCCCCCAATCCCTCGGGTATCACTCGCCCTTCTAATGCACTATTCGAGATCAGTTGTTCAGACATAGCAGTGGCTCGAGCTAATGATAGGTGCCAGTTCGAGGGATATTTACTCGTGAAAATAGGCCTATCGTCGGTGTGACCAGTAACAATGATCTTGCCTTGGGTCGACTCCAATGTTCTCGCAAGCTTAGAAATAACGGGTTGGATGTAAGCGACAACATCAGCACTACCTGATTCAAATAGATCTTGAGACTTTAACGAAATTCTTACCCTGTCTTGCAGCGGCTCAACATTGATTAGCCCCTTACCGATCTCAGTTGCTAGATACATTGAAATCTTTTCTGCAATTGGCGCTGATTTTGATTCTGACGTTGCATCTTGGTTAAGTTGTTGCGGTTGAATCAAATTGACTAATTGAGAAAAGGTGCGATTGGATGCCTTATTTAGCTCATAGCTAAAATACATATATATGCAGACCAATAATGCCGCCGTTACAGAACATACAACCCAAAGAGGGGCTCTATCAGAAGCCTTTGAGCCATTCAAAATGTGTTGGTCGATACTATTACTTAGCTCCTGAGGGACTCCTCTCCCATAAGACTTAAGAGTAGCAATAACCTGTCTTCTCAATTTCCGGTGCGATTCCAGTCCATTTTTTTCTAAACGGTATTGACCCAGAAACCCGAGAGATAAGCACACATACATTAGTTCAAGCAAATCTAAGTTCGCATCTGGTTTCGCCATGCACTTATCAAGATGCTTAAAAAACGCTTCCCCACCTTGACTGCTAGCATAGAAGGAGCTAAGTAATGAATCGTGACTCCAGAATGAATGCCCACCCCAATTGGTGTTAAGGACAACTTCATCTAGTGAACAGCATAAACAATAACGAGCTGTATCAATGGTATCCAAATCAACGTCATGCTGACGTAATCGGTTCTCATAATCTCTAAGCTTTTGTGCCAATGTCTCTTTTAGAAACAACGGATCGGAATGAGTCGCTGTCGACCGAATTTGACCGATAATAGATAACAGGCCATTCGCCTCTGCTAGTAGAGAGTTATTCCCATAAGCGACCACTGAATCATTGTTCACCAATTCAGGGCTTTTTGAGATAACTACGGTATTATCCACAGACTTTTCTGATTGTGGTTTCGATGCGGGTGCTCTTCCACCCGGTGTTGGTTTTACTATCGTTTGTTCCATACAGAGCGCGCCTATTGATTAATACTCCAAAGCTCAAGTTCAGCATTCGGAAAATGCCCTGATAGGTGAAGCGCAATACCGCCACTATCTTTTAGCCTCATCCAAAATGGCCCTTTCTTGACAACTTCGAAATAAACATAGCCCGTTTGGTAAGGAATCTGTCTCGGGACGACACTCAACGGCACTACGTTTATACCGTTGATCTGATTATTAATTAGATCGCGAATCTGTTCTGCCGGGCCAAACTTGAGTTGCGCTGGGACCAGGCGTCTTATTTCATCTGTTGTGGTGTCTGCTTTAATTGCTAGCACAAATTGGCATGACTCAAGCAAGCGTTTATCTGGAAGCGGCGTCACTTGAATACCGTATTGGCGAGGCTCCAACGGAAGTTTGGCCGCAGTTTGGTCAAGGACAACACTGAGGTACTGACTGAGTATCTGATTCAACTCGCTATAGACACTTGATACATCTAAGTGATCATACGCAAGCAAACTTGGGACTCTTTTAGTTTTATTAGAAAAAGTGGCTAACTCACCAATGTAACCTTTAAGTGTCGTCGCTAATTCCAGTGGATGTAACCTATCTAACTCACTGAAATGCTTTAACTTCGCCTCATATCGGTTCAGCATTTGGAGCATGATGAAATCAACAGCAGATGCCGATGCAGATTTACCCTTAATCAAGCGCTGTGCAATAACGTCAGCACGCATCTTTGTCATCGCGATAACGTTACGTAGATAAGCTGACATAACTTTGTCGCTAAGGAGGTTGATAAGCGGAGGAACGTACTCATCGTCTAGTATAACTTCCCCTTCAGGAGTTACCTCTTTGATCCTTAAGATAGGTAACTCCACATAACCCGCTAATTTGTCATTACTCGCTTTCAACTCTAGGTTAAGGGCTGCAACTTGGATGGTTTCTTCATCTTGTCCTGTAAGGTTATCTATCACGTCGATATCTTGAAGTACATAACGAGAGACGATCGATTCGCTTACATCCGAAACGTTTTTACCTGTAACACTTGAAAGAGGGAGAGTTATTTTTACTAACGTATTTTCAGTGTTTTTATCAATAAGTAGAGGCGAAACTGAATCGTTGGATATTAACGTATTAACCAACGTCATATCTGGCAAAACAGCTTCAAGATGCTCAAGTTCAATAAGACCATCTTTTAGCGCGTGTTTTTTTACTCGACATTTCCAAACTCCCCAATTGTAAGCCCCACCTAACTGATGTAAGCCCTTGAATTCTTGAGAGGTTGCGCGTTCTTGTTGTTGGAAGTGCTGGGGACGTAAAAACATTCCTTCGCACCAAGCCGTCTTGGAGTATTGCGTCATTTATAATTAGCCAACTAAACGTTATTTAACGACCAAAGACAGATCTTCTAACAATACTTGATATGTGTTGTAACCGGTCTTATCCACTTTAATGACTTGTCGCCAATTTGAGTTTTCAATATCTCGAAACGCTACGACAATGCCTAAATATTCTGTCTTTGGAGACATACTTGCTTGATATGTTTCTTTCTGACCTGGAGTTAATGAAACTTCATATTTATTCACTAAATCAGGTCCTAAGACTTTTTCACTTTCTTCATAAATAGAAAAAAAGTCCTGGCTTTCGAAAATGGTATTTGACGTTAATTCAAATACATACACCACTACAGGAGAAGGCCTGCCGTTTGAATCAGGATTAATGTTATGACTTGCTGCTATTTCTAAATCTGAGTATGGATCAACAACTAGGTTCGCTGCTGAGCACCCAAATAAAGCTATTGAAATTAATAACAAAATATATTGGTAAAACTTTTTCATCACCCTAATTCCTAGCCTTTGTTTTTTAATGCTAATTCATAGTGCTTAGCGAAGTCTTCTAAATAGAACGGAGACTCTTTATTGATAATATCATCGGATAGCTTTTCATGAATATCCTCAAACCTCTTCCAACTTTGAGCATATTTCCTAGCTGGAATAACCTTATTAATAACCGTGTCTTTCGCTAAAGCATCTGAGTATATAGAAGTAGGTTCAACAAGTGACATAACACTCGAAACCGTACCTTCAACACCTTTCATTAAGGCTTGCTCATGACTTTCGATGTCATTAAATGCTTCTTTAATGGCTGCATTTGGCTTTAAGAAGCTAGCGGTTTGACGGTTATATAAGTTATGAATCGCATCTTCTAAGTTTGCAGAAAACTTTAAAGGGTTATTTTCTGACTTACGAAATGCGGTATGACTAAGTCGATTTGTTTGTTTAAACACTGCTCTGTTATGCAGTGTTTCCATTAAACCAACTAGCATCAAAGAAAATGACTCCCCCAGTTGTTCGAACCATTCCTCTCGGTTATCGCTGGGAATCATCATTGGATCTATACCCACCCCTCTAACAAAAGCCGCAAGTTCACCCCCATTGGTATCAAAGTTGGGAGTCGATAGGTGTTCTGATTGTCGGTTAACTTTCGGTAAAGTTTCAGATACGGTGCTCTGTTTTTCGGGCTTTGGAATATCAATAAAATCATCGACTAAACCAATATCTAGCTGAAAGTCAGAAGGAACACTTTCGTTTAAGAGTTCACTAGCACTAAGGCCTAGGTCAACAAATTCTGCTTCCGATGGACTTGAGACTACTTCAGGGGGTGCGCTAGAAAGACTTTTACTTGTCTCAAGACTGAATACATCTGTATCTGTTTGAATAGAAACTGAAATTTGATAATCCCCTAAGCTAACCATATCGTCATCGCTTAGTGCTATTTCATTTCCTTGACCCACAGGAGTTACAGCATTATTTACAAAAGTACCATTAGTTGAGAGGTCTTTTATCAAGTATTTGTCACCAAACTTAATCAGTTCTCCGTGGGTTCCGGATACCACTCTTTCAGGATCTGGTAGTGTCCAATCACATTGTTCAGACCTACCAAATGTAACCTTGGCATGTTCATCACTTGATTCAAACACGAACTCACTCTCAATCTCTGGAGTAAATTTGTGAAAACTTGTTATGGTTAAAACCAACTTCATGTAAACCTCGCCAAAGACCTGCTAGATATTATTTTTAATTTTATTATTAACTGCTTTTTTATTAACAGTAAGATTAATAAAAATCTTAATACTGCCATTGAAAATCATGCACGGAATAATGAATCATTTTTTTATCAAAGCAATCACGTATTGTTCAACAATTTTAATTATCCAACCAAGTTCAAATTTTTGACACTTAGACTTTCATCAATAAAAAAACGAATGTTAGTTTGGCCGAGAAATTCTAACATAATGACTTTTCATTGAGCAGAAAGGTATATATTCCCCCATCATTTATACGGAGTTCTTGTGATGGAAGACAGTAATAAAAACAATTCTATAAATAACGAAGAAAGCGGAGATAAAACTAAAATTGTAAAGACTCAAAAACGAGACAACGCAATTAAATCAACCAAACTCACTAATAATGAAACCTCCGTTAAAAATAAAAATGAAACAAATACAAAACTGTCTCAAAAAGAAAACACTCCGTTAGTTAATAAGAAAAAAAACAATAAAGATGACTCATTAAATAATAACAAAGATGTTATTAACGAAAGCTTAATAGGAGCGACCGTTAAAAATCGGTATGAAATTGAGTCGGTTATTGGGCATGGTGGGCTTTGCGATGTTTACTTAGCTAAAGATAGGATTCTTGAATCTTCAGGTTCAGAAACACCCTACGTTGCGTTAAAAATATTACAGAAAGAGTTTGCTTCTCAACCAGAGACTGCACGCATGTTAATACGTGAAGCTCAACAAACTCAAAGGTTAAGCCACCCTAATATCATTAGGGTTTTTGATTTTGGTGTTGATGGCGAAATATACTTTTTAGTTATGGAGTATATTAACGGAGAAACATTAGAGAGTTTAATACAGCGTTCTAGGCCCCATGGGCTGAAGTTTAATGCAACTTTATCAATCCTAAATCAGGTACTCGATGCACTCTCATATGCTCACTCTCTTGGTGTAGTGCACGCCGACCTAAAGCCCGCTAATGTGATTTTAACGTCTGAGGGTAACGTTAAGTTGCTTGATTTTGGTGTATCTAAAACTCATCAATTAAAGCAGGATCAATATGCGGCTAAACGTAAATCCGAAAATGTTGAAACGCTTGGTTATACTCCCAACTATGCATCACTCAACCTGTTATCCGGTAAGGAACCGAACTTAAGCGACGATATGTTTGCTCTATTTTGTATTGCTTACGAGCTATTGAGTTGCAAACACCCTTACGCAAGAACTCCAGTTAATGAAGCTCTCAAAAAGAAGATCAAGGTCTCTAAACCAACTAACATGCCTGCATCTAAGTGGCCAATATTTTCAAGCGTATTTTCAACTGGCATCATTCCGAACGAGCTGACCCCTGAGCAGTTGAAACGCAAATTGAATATGCGCTATTGGCCTATCGCTAGCGGCGCGGCAGCGAGTATATTATTAGTTAGCGGCATTGTATTTGGTTATCAGCAGCAACAAGAAACCATCGCCAATTTGGAAACCGTTATTAGCAAGCAAAATGATCAAATTGCCGGACAAGAGTGGCAGCTTGATACGCCAGCAGAAAAAAGTTTGGCACTGATTGATAGTGAAAAAAGCTTACATCCAGTCGTTAAGGCTGGCTTATTACGCTTACACAAGACCTATATTCTCAGCGAGTTTGAATCTGAAATTGATCAGGTTTTGAATTCTGATGCCAACAACTACCCGAATTATGATGAAATTGAGTCCATACTTGATAAAGCAAAAACCTACTACCCTGACTCACATAAAATAGAAGTTCTTGCCTTAGATATTCAGTCAAGCAAGCACTCCACTTTACTTTCGATAGCAAGGCAAATCAACAGTCAACTTGAAAAGTCTCGGTACAGTAAAGAAGACGGCAGTAAATCCATCTATGAGCTCAAGGATGAGTTAAATCAGATTCATCAAGGTTATCCTTTCACGCCAAGTTCGTTATCTAGCGATGTTTTCGGTCAGCACCTCACTGAAGCACTCCAAAAGAAAGACGCAGCTGCACTTGTTGCTCTTATTAAGGTTGGGAACACCTTCTTTTCAAACGTAGAAGAGCATCAAGAGAACTTACAGATAAGTAATGCGATGAAAGATGCAGTGCTGGAAATGAAATTATATGAGACAGCGCTAGATTCCAACAGCCCTCTACCGTTTCCAGAAGATGCCGCTAGAATCCTGTTCCAAAAAGAGTTTGAAAACTTTTATTCTCGCCTAGAAAAGGCAAGGACGACAACTCATCTCGATAACTTGGTGAAGGATGTGGATCTGTTCTCGAAAAACTTTCCTATTGGTTTTCAGGATGTTAACGATTTAAGATTCAAAACTGCTGATAAATACTTACGCTTCTCCGATATATTACTTAATAAGCGAAGGACTTCAAGCGCAAGACGCGCTATGAAGAAAGCCAACGAGCTTATGAAGCAAATAGAACAGGACTCTAAGCAAAGCTAGTAATACAAAAGGGACGCGAGTCCCTTTTTTGCCGCAGATCACTTGCCAATATGCAACTAGATTGCTAATTTATACTTGTACTTAATGAGGAGAGTTAGCCTTGACTGAAGGAATAGTCAAAGTTGGCGAACGTCGGGCGTCCGTATGTAACGATAGCCTTAAACTAGGACTGCAAGACACTTACCGACTCGGCGTTTTACTTGGAAACGTCCCCTTTGCTACTTGTGTTAAAAACACGCGAGTTGAAGTTTTTTCATCCCTACATTTCGACCATTGCCGTTTGGATATAAGTCAAAATATCTTTAACAATGACTTTCTTTTTGTAAGTTTATCTCAAGCGACAAGCAAACTATTTCTGCTCAAATACTGGTTATGCCATTCATACCTTCGGCTAAGCCTTCATTATCCGAAACATTCCTCTACCGCAACGTTTAATAGGGGTATACATGATTAATTTTGATGTTCTCAATACATACATGGATAACGACGTAGATCTGATCGTCACTGTTTTTTCTACATACCTTGAAGATCACACGAATGATATAGAGCGTATAGATGAGCTATATACAAGCAGATGTTGGTCAGAACTCTATCTATTAGCGCATAGTTTAAAGGGCATTCTAGAGAGTTTCGGAGAAGACACCACGGTCATTGCGTTTCAAAGAATAGAAGAAAAAACCAGAAACGATACAGCGCCAGATAGCTCAGATATAGCTATAGTTACTAAAGAGCTAGCTGCAATTAATCAACAAATCTTCGCTTACTTGAAGAATATGCAATAAAGAAATTCAAGGCTTAACTGGGGGAAATATGGCAATGAATAATAGCAATTTCAGGGAGTTGATTGAGTCTCTCAAAGACCTAACACCAACTCAAAAAAGGTACTTACTTAGCCGTACAAAGATGGCGCTAGATGATGAAAGTAATATGTTAAACATCAGTGATATTCTAACACCAGAAGAGTTGGAGGCGTTACTATCACCGGCACCAACAACGAATACAAAATAACAATGATATACAACGCAACCGTCAGATTAACGCTAGGGACCAAGTGAAGGAAATCGACTTTGCTTGGTTGTTAGTTTCTCTCCCTATTCCTTTTCACTACAACAAACGTATTGTTTTCGAAACCTTTTTCCAATTTAAACAGGTCAGATAATTGAGCGACTAACATCAGTCCGCGACCAGAGGAGGACCAACTATCGTCATCCATTAAGTTAGGTGCCTCAATCTGTTTGTTTTTATGTTGGATGAACGTCTTTTCATTGATCGGCGCTCCGCAATCAGAGACTCTCAGTTCCACGAAACCGGACACTTGGTCATCCCCAACCCTACACTCCACTTCAATTGGCAGGCCTTCTATTTCACTGTAAGAATGAATATAAGCGTTATTCATGAGCTCAACGACACAAAGCTCCAATGATTGAATTGCATTTAAGGGGATTTGATGACCCATCAAAAACCGAACAACGTCTTTGCTCGCACTTCGTGAGTGAGTAAGGGAGCTCCCGTAAGTTCGTTTAAATTCGCTCTTTGACATTCTTTTCCTTAAATCGAGCCTCTCACCATGCCATTTTACCTGTAAAAGGCTGGCATCATCATCAAACTCATCTTCGTTATGCCAAGATTGTACTTTTTTAAAGACGTCTCCCACTTGGTCTTCAACTGTCAGCGTGCAAACAACTTTTATACTCGATGCCAATCGTTGTAGTGAAAACATCTCCTCACCCTGCCTCGCTTCAATCAAACCATCCGAATAAAGCCACAATGCATCGCCCTCATCCAGACTAATTTGGTTACCGATATATTCCATCGGCTGCATTGCACCAACGATAAAGTTATCGTCACCTATCTGTTCCATCGTTTTCGTACTCGTTCGCCAAACTAAGATCCTGGGGTGGCCAGCCGTGCAATAGCTAAGTTGCCCTGATTTTGTGTTAAGAATGGCGTAAGCCATAGTAAAGTAAAGTTGACTGTTTCTAGTTTGCTGATAACGCCGATTTAGCCGTTCAATCACAGATGCAGGCTCACTTACGCAATAGCCGTCATCTCTCAACTCCATCGTGATCGAATCAGGCCCCTGACTTTGAGATAGCGTCTGTTGAATAGAAAAAGCCATCAAAGCTGAAGAAATACCATGACCAGAAACATCAAATACATAAAACGCAACATGTCGTTCATCGAGCTCCAAATACCCCAACATATCACCACCAATCTGGGAGCATGGTTTGTAGACATAGCTAAAATTTACATTCTGAATAGTTGATTCAGCAGGGAGTAGTTGCTCCATCAGATGACTAGCAGACTGTAGGTCTTGGTGAATTGTTTGATAGGCCGCATCTAGCTCTTTATTTCTCTCAACGAGTTTGTTGTGCAGTTCTAAAGTACGAAACCCCGCACGGATTCTGGCCTGAAGTTCCTCTACAGACGTCTTCTTATCTACGAAATCATCTGCGCCAGCATCAATGCCTTTCACGATCGAACTTTGGTCATTTCTAGAAGACAGTAGAACAAAGAAAATGTAACGTTCGCTAACTTTAGATTTTAATTGGCGACACAATTCAATACCATTAATTCCAGGCATCATTAAATCACTCAGCACAAACTGAATATCAGGGCGGTGGGTTAGCACCTCAAGCGCAGCTCTTCCGTCTTCAACTGCAACCACTTCATAGCCCTGCTTTTCCAATGCACTGCTGATGTAAAGCAGTACTGTTTTACTATCATCGACCAAAAGAATGGGTTTCATCTTCCTCCTTAATACGGTTGCTTTACTGGCTAACGCAAAACACTAGTCACTGACTGCTCATTTCTAAAACGGCTGTAGTCTTCGGCTAATAATTGGTGTTGATATCGAGTGTAAGACAACGCTTCATTAGAAATTAGTATCTGATGCTCTTTTTCGATTAACTGACTTTGCAGCCTTTCAATCTGTTCATTCTGCTGTGTGTAATTGAGGTACAGTGCGAATAGACCAAAAACCGAAACCATTAACAGGGCGATTAGAATATTATTGATAGTTTTCACTTGAATACTCATGACCTCTCCTTGTCTATTATTAGACTTTCCATGATGAAAGAGAGCGTCTACGGACCAAGAGCCCAAGGCTCTAAAACGCAACGAAGCAAATTGAGGTTGTTTTTCCAATTATAGGCGATATGAGAAAAAATAAGAAAAATCTGAAAAAATTTGAATATCCTGCTGAGTTAAGAATCGGTAAGGTGGTAGCAGCGAGCTATCATCCACTCGCTGCAATACATTAACTCTGAAATGCAGGTCTAGCTAAAATTTGGTTATACCATCGAGCAATGTTTGGCGACGTCGATAGCACATCAATTTCTAGGCCTTTAATTGCGAAACTGATCAAAATAAAGCCTGTTATATCGACGATAGTAAAATGGTCTACGGCGATAAAATCATTATGTTCAAGGCGCTTGTCTAAGACAGGCAGAAATTCGTAGACGCGTTGTTTTGATTCTTCGCCCCATGCTTCAACGCAACGTTCTCTGTCTCCATAAACTCCGGTCATGTTTCGAAACGCCTGAAATGCCGCATTTAGTCCTTGGAACTCCACCACACGATGCCACATTTCCACCTGAGCACGTTCGAGCTGGTTAGCACCAAACAGCGCCAGATCATTTTCAAACGCTTCATCTAGGTAGCGACAAATCGCCACGCTTTCACAGATCGTCGTACCATCATCCAGTTCCAGCAGAGGCACTTTGCCATTCACGCTTTTCGATTTAAACGGTTCAGATAGGTTATCGCCCTCACGAACGTTCAGCGCAATTCGCTCAACCTCGCCACCGATTTCCTTCAGAAAAATGCTAACTCGCTTACAACTTGGAGTCATTGCGGTTTCATAGAGCTTCATTTCACATCCTTTTATCTTTTTCTAACCGATTGGTTAGGATATACTGTAGTCAGTTTATAAACGATCAGTCAAGAACTTCACTATCAAAAATTTTCAAACAGTTGTGGGTCTGTTTGCTGAGCGAGATTTTTGATGCCGTTTGTGAGTTCACATGAATTTGGAGGCTGATACCCAAGAATAGATGGGTATTCATCATATTGGTTCAGTTCGAACGCTAGAGGTTCTCTGTACTATCCCTCCAAAGCAATTTAATTACCCGATAAGCAGGCCCAGGCAGGTAATTTATGGCAAGAAAAGCCAACTTCGACCGAGATGAAAAGCTTCTCGTGGCTATGGATGTGTTTTGGCGCAAAGGCTTTGCGAACACGTCTATCTCAGATCTCACCGACGAGTTGAACATCAACCGCTTCAGTCTTTACAACACCTATGGTGACAAGCAACAGCTCTACTACGAAGCGCTCGATACTTACTTAAAAAAGGTCTCGCTACCGTCACTGAATGATTTAGAAAAAGACGATGCGTCTTTACCTGAGTTGGAATCGTTCCTTAAATCTTTTGCTGAGCTGCAACGAAAACGCAGCTGCGGGTGTTTTATCCAAAATGCGTTGATTGAGCACGCTGGTGAAGACGATGATGTACTGCGTAAAGGGCATTTCTTATTTGACCATCTTATCGACATCATTGCAGATGCGCTGACCAATGCACAAAAAGAAACCTTAGTGCCGAAAACGCTTAAACCAGAAGAGCTTGCTCGTTTTGTTCTCAACAACATGCAAGGCATGCGCGTGCTTGGCAAAGCCAAACGTTATGCCGATTTGGATACGGCGCTTTCCTGCTTGCTGGTTTTGATTAGGAAGTGACATGTCGATTGAAGTGATAGCGGTACGTCTTACCAAAGGCATGGACTTAAAGCTGAACCTAGCGAAATTGGTCGAGCAGTATGGTATCAAAGCAGGCTCGATTGCTTCATGCGTTGGTTGTGTCTCTGACCTCAACCTTCGTTTGGCAGGTGCAGAGAGTACGTTAACCAAACAAGAGCCATTTGAAATCGTCTCTGTGATGGGAACCCTAACGCCTGAACATCAGCACGTTCATATCTCGGTGTCTGATCGTGAAGGACGAGTCTGGGGCGGGCATTTAATGGAAGGCACGGTTATAGATACCACCGCAGAATTGATCATCCATTCTTACTCAGAACTTGAGTTTACCAGAACGATGGACGACTCGACCGGCTATACCGAACTGCAAGTGAATCCTTCCAAATAGTAAAAAGCTCCAGAGCCATACTGTGCTGTCTCTGGAGCTCTATTCGCTTGTCTCTTACGCTAAAAATTCACTCATACAGAGCAAGCTAATTTCGAGGATCATTCTTCGACTATATGACAAACCTGATTATCGTCGACCGTTACTTGCCAAGTTTTTAGACCGTGCGCTTCGTCTTCTAAACACTGCCCGCTCTTTAAACTGAAGTGCTGTTTATACAGTGGTGATGCAACACACATCTCACCATCAATATCACCGACAATCCCTCGACTCATCACATTAGCCTTACCAATTGGATCCCAATCTTGAACGGCGTAAACACCGCTATCTGGAATGTAGAATAGCGCAACGTGCTCGCCTTCAATCAATACAGTAGCACCGATAAACGGCATTAAGTCATCAAGCTGACACAATTTCACTTTGGTTAAAGCTGCCATTTACACCTCCTGTTTCACTGGAATACGCTGACCGCGCACACGTTGGTACGGCAAGACTTTGCTGCCCGACGTGCTGTTCAAGAAAGGACGGAAGCGTTGCAATTTCTGAGGATTATCCAACGTACTCTTCCACTCACATTGATACGTATCTACGACTCGTGCCATTTGTTCATCCAAAGAATCACATAGGTTGAGAGAGTCATCCAAAATCACTTGTTTAAGGTAATCTAGGCCCCCTTCCATGTTCTCCATCCACACCGACGTGCGCTGCAAGCGATCTGCGGTGCTGACGTAGAACATCAATACTCGGTCGATCATGGTGATCAACTCTGATTTGGATAAGTCAGATGCAAACAAATCAGCGTGTCGTGGTCTCATGCCGCCATTACCACAAACGTATAGATTCCAGCCGTTTTCGGTGGCGATCACCCCAATGTCTTTACTTTGCGCTTCTGCACACTCGCGAGTACAGCCCGATACGGCAAACTTAAGCTTATGGGGCGCTCGCAATCCTTTGTAGCGGTTCTCTAACTCAATGGCTAACCCAACCGAATCATCAACACCATAACGACACCAAGTAGAACCGACGCAAGATTTCACGGTGCGCACCGATTTGCCGTAGGCGTGCCCTGTTTCAAAACCAGCATCAATCAAGGTTTGCCAGATTTCAGGAAGCTGTTCTAACTGCGCACCAAATAAATCTACGCGCTGACCGCCAGTGATCTTGGTGTACAGATCGTATTGCTGAGCAACTTCACCTAGCACGATAAGTTTGTCTGGTGTGATTTCGCCGCCCGGAACACGAGGCACAATCGAGTAAGAACCATCTTTTTGCAGGTTTGCCATAAAGGCATCATTAGAATCTTGCAGAGATTGATGCTGTGGCTCCATGATGTGTTCATTCCACAAAGAAGCAAACACAGATGCCGCTGTCGGCTTACAGATATCACACCCATGCCCTTTGCCATGCAGTGCAATTAAGGTGTCGAAGTCTTTGATCTGTTCCACTTGGCAAATATGGAACATCTCTTGGCGACTGAGCTCAAAGTGCTCACAAAGGTGGTTGTTAACCTCTACCCCCATGGCTGCCAGTTGAGTATCCAATACCGACTTCACCATATTGCTACAGCCACCACAGCCAGTACCGGCTTTAGTGTTGGCTTTAAGGTCCGTCAGGTTGGTAGTGCCAGCTTGAATCTCGGCAACTAAGTCGCCTTTTGTGACGTTGTGACAAGAACAGATGATGGCGCTGTCTGGCATCTCTCCATCTAACATTCCGGTATCAAACAGCAGGTTCGCCGCGTGGTCTGGCAGGACCGTTTTGTTCAAATAACACTGTAAGAGCGCATCGTAATCGCTGTTGTCACCAACGAGAATCGCACCGAGCAATTGGGTACCGCTCGCATCAACCACCAGCTTTTTGTAGATACCTGCAACCGCATCTTGCAACACCATTTCCTGTGCGCCTTCAGTTTGCATTTGTGCATCGCCGATAGACGCCACATCCACCCCAAGCAGCTTGAGTTTGGTGCTCATGTCTGCACCTTTAAAACCTTCGCTCGGCATACCAGTCAAGACATCGGCAGTGGTTCTCGCCATGGTGTAACCGGGAGCGACCAAGCCAAAGATCTTCTGCTCCCAAAGGGCACATTCGCCAATCGCGTAAATGTTCTCATCGCTGGTTTGGCATTGGTTATTAATCACAATGCCGCCTCGCTCGCCTATTTCTAGCTCAGCCAGCCTTGCCAACTCATCTTGAGGACGAATGCCTGCGGAGAAGACAATCACATCCACTTCGAGAGGATCTTTGTCTTTAAACACCATACGATGCTTAGCCGTTTCACCATCACAGATTCGTTCCGTACCCGTTGAGGTGTGAACGGTTAGCCCTAGCGCTTCAATCTTCTCTTTTAGCACTAAGCCAGCACCATCGTCTAACTGCACGGGCATCAGGCGGGGAGCAAATTCAATAACGTGAGTTTCTAACCCCAATAGTTTAAGTGCGTTTGCCGCTTCTAAACCCAACAAGCCGCCGCCAATCACTGCGCCCGTTCTTGCGCCTTCACATGCTTTTTTGATTTGTGAAAGGTCATCAAGCGTGCGATAGACAAACACGTTGTCTCGGTCTTTACCTTCAATTGGAGGCACAAACGGGTAAGAACCGGTCGCGAGCACAAGTTCGTCGTAACCCAGCACATCTTCACCATCAAGGAGAATGCGCTTTTGCTCTCTGTCGATGCCTGTTACTTGGCTGCCAAGTACGAGTTGGATGCCATGCATGTCGTACCATTCTTGGTTACTCAGCATCAAATCATCATGAGACTTACCCGCAAACAAAGAGGACAACTGTACACGGTCATACGCGATAAAACGCTCTGCACCAATCACGGTAATTCGGTGCTCCAAATGCGCGTTTTTCTGCACTAATTGCTCGACGAGGTGTTGCCCAACCATACCGTTACCTACCACAACGATGTGGCTCAATGCGTTCTTTACTGGAATCGTTAAAGGACTGTTCATCGCTGCCTCCTTATGCCGTTTGCGCTGCGGTTTTGGGTTTGTCTTCTTTCGAAGCAGGAATCTCGACTTTGGATTGCTTCTCGTAAAGGAACTTCAGCACCGCTTGTCGACACTTCTGATACTGCGCATCATCTGCCAGTGCGACACGCTCGCGAGGACGCGGTAGATTCACTTCCAACACTTCACCAATGGTCGCTGCCGGACCGTTAGTCATCATCACGATTTTGTCGGATAGCAGCACCGCTTCATCCACGTCATGTGTAATCATGATGACGGTATTGTTTAACTCGGCTTGAATCTTCATCAGTGCATCCTGTAAATGCGCACGAGTTAACGCATCCAACGCGCCAAATGGTTCATCCATCAGTAGAACCTTTGGTTGAAGTGCCAGTGCTCTGGCGATGCCGACTCGCTGCTTCATACCGCCCGAGATTTCATCCGGCTTTTTGTGCGCAGCATGCTGCATTTGAATCAACTCCAAGTAGTGATTCACTTGTTCCTGAATCCACGCTTTGCCCTTTTTGCCGGCAATTTGTTTTACTGCGAGCTCAACGTTTTGATATACGGTGAGCCAAGGCAACAATGAATGGTTTTGGAACACGACTGCGCGGTCAGGTCCCGGTCCTGCTACTTCTCGCCCATCGACTATTACGCCGCCGTCTGTTGGCATGTGCAGCCCTGCAACTAAGTTCAATACCGTTGATTTACCACAGCCAGAGTGACCAATTAGGGATACAAACTCGCCTTTATTGATTTGTAAATCGACGTTCTTAAGCGCGATGAACTCGCCATCTGGCGTTGGGAATCGCATCCCTAAACGCGTCAGATCTAATAATGCTTTTTCCATGATCTTTTCCCTTATCTCAACGCTTGTTGTTTATTCCAAGACAGCCACTTTTGAAGTTGCAGCATGCCTCTATCGAGCATCAAACCGATAAAGCCGATGGTGATGACAGCCACCATGATGCGCCCCAATGATGCTGAACTGCCGTTCTGGAACTCATCCCAAACGAACTTGCCTAACCCTGGGTTCTGAGCGAGCATCTCTGCCGCAATCAACACCATCCAAGCGATACCTAAAGAGAGACGTAAACCTGTGAAGATCATTGGAATGGCAGAAGGTAATACGATCGTGCGGATGTGCTGCCACCACGAAAGTTGGAGTACTTTGCTCACGTTGATTAAGTCTTTATCAACGCTCGTTACACCCACAGCGGTATTAATCAGCGTCGGCCATAAGCTACACAGCGCTACAGTGATCAGAGAGTTGATGAACGACTTAGCAAACATCGGGTCATCACTCACATAAGTGGCACTTACAACCATGGTAACGATGGGTAGCCAAGCTAAAGGTGAAACAGGCTTAAGCAATTGAATGATTGGGTTGAACGCTTGATACAGCCCTTGATTAAGACCCAGCACGATGCCAAGTGGAATCGCGATAATCGTCGCGAGCAGAAAGCCCGCGGTTACGGTCACTAAGCTTGTTATGATTTGGTCGAAGAACGTCGGCTTACCTGTGTAGGGACGAATCTTCACTTCCGCGTCTGGATTTTTGGCTAATTTTGCAGCATTGCGCTTTTCCTGACGCTCGATAAACGCTTGTTCCTTTTCTCGCTCTTGCCAATGGTCATCGACAAGGTTGCTGAACTGCTGAAAAGTTTGCACAGGTCCCGGTAGCGTACCTAATGAAGTTTGCACTTCTCTCGCTGCTAAGTGCCACATTGCCAAAAAGAGCAGCAAGCCAATGACGGGCAAAAGCACCAGCCGACTTCGGTTCACTACCTGCTTAGCAGGAAAAAGGGAAATGACATTACTAGACATACTCACTCCTAAGAAATTTACATCCTTGTTGCCACAAGCGAATCCCCTCGCCTGTGGCGTTTATCGTTACGGTTAAACCTTGTCTTTTCCTTTAAGCCCGATAGAGAACTTCTCTAGATATTTATTTGGCTCGCGACCGTCATAAACGATGTTGTCGATAAAGTGTGTTTGTGGCGCACGAAAACCATCTTCAGCATTGAAATCTGGGAAGTCTTTTTTGCTCAACACACCATCTTCAATTAGCGCTTGAGCCGCTTGTTGGTAGATATCTGGACGGTAAACCTCTTTTGCCACATCCATGTACCAATCATCGGATTTCTCGCTTGAGATTTGTCCCCAACGGCGCATTTGAGTCAGATACCAAATCGCATCGCTGTAATACGGATAAGTGGCGTTATGACGGAAGAACACATTGAAGTCTGGCACGTCTCGTTTGTCGCCTTTCTCGTATTCAAATGTGCCGGTCATTGAGTTGGCAATAACTTCGGCATCGGCTCCGACGTATTCGCTTTTTGATAGCATCTTCACTGCTTCTTGGCGGTTGGCATTGTCGTTTTCATCCAACCAATGTGCAGCTCGAATCAAGGCTTTCACTACGCGAATGTGCGTGTTTGGATACTTCTCAGCCCAAGCTTTGGAAACACCAAACACTTTCTCTGGGTTGTTCTTCCAGATCTCGTAATCGGTCACGACTGGCGTACCAATACCTTTGAATACGGCTTGTTGGTTCCATGGTTCGCCTACGCAGTACCCTTTGATCGTGCCCGCTTCCATTGTTGCTGGCATTTGTGGTGGCGGTGTAACACTCAAAAGAACGTCAGCATCCAACTGGCCACTGTTATCGCCTGAGTCTGGTACGTAAAAACCTGGATGAATCCCACCTGCCGCTAACCAGTATCGCAACTCATAGTTGTGCGTCGATACAGGGAACACCATCCCCATGTTGAACGGTTTGCCTTTATCCAGATAGCTGTCGACCACAGGCTTCAGTGCATCCGCTTTGATTGGGTGAACTGGCTTGCCATCTGGTTGCTTTGGAATGTATTGCTTCATCTGCTCCCAAGTATCATTGGAAACCGTGATTGCGTTGCCGTTCAAATCCATACTGAACGCAGTAATCACTTCTGCTTTTGTGCCAACACCAATCGTTGCGCCCAATGGCTGACCAGCAAGCATGTGCGCGCCAGCAAGCTCACCGTCGATGACTCGGTCTAATAGCACCTTCCAG
Organism: Vibrio sp. 1874; assembly: GCF_033344395.1. NCBI lineage: Bacteria > Pseudomonadati > Pseudomonadota > Gammaproteobacteria > Vibrionales > Vibrionaceae > Vibrio > Vibrio sp. 1874. The sequence continues at coordinate 839,078 of NZ_JAWPOR010000001.1, read as the reverse complement.
TTTGCTTGTGCTTCTAAAGTGACGTACAAGCCTTCGTCTTCAAAAAAGCCTTTCTCATAAGCAACCGCCAGCGGTGCCATATCAGTTAACTTAATAAAACCAAACTTCAGATCTTCAATTTCTGGTTCACCCAACTCTGCCTTTACACTGACCGCGGTGAATACCGATAACGAAATTGCTGACACTTTCAGCATCGAACTCCATTTCATTGGTTTGCTCCCATAAAAAAAGCGCCACTGCTCCGAAGAGCAGTAGCGCCGTTGCTAAGTCTACAATTACCGCCGTTGATAATTGAGATAAGCGATTCAACAATAAACCCAATTCTTCTAATCCAATTACTGTGCCAACTTATTTTTCACAGTAAATACAATAGATTAGTATATCTTGCCGTTTGTTATTCCCTGTTATTGCTTGCTGATAGTGCAACACGCACCACGTTAGAAAACGCACCCTAACCCCAAAGTGGTAGAGCAACTAATCCAAAACTTCCAAAGTAGTTATCAAATTCTTGGCAACTTGTGCGAGCGTTTGGCTCGATTGCATGGCTGAATTTCTTAGCGCTTTATAAGCCTGTCCTTCATCAACGCTGTGCATCTTCATCAGCAGACCTTTCGCTTTTTCCACCAGCTTGCGCTCTTCAATCTTATTGGTCAGTAATTCAATTTCCGATTGCATACTTTCGAATTTCGCTCTCACTAATGTCGCATGTTCAATCCAAGGTTGAAGTGCAAACTCACTATCGTGCGGCATAAGAACATAGTCCATTTTTTCTGATAAACGATTGATATCATTGGATGATAATTTCTTTAAGACGATAAGAAGTGGTGCCGATTTTCTGCGGCAGAAATCGACGATCAAACGCAGTTCCGCGGTTGGTTGCTGCCATCCAACCACAACGCTTGCTGACGGTTCTCGCTGCATAAGCGTTTCTAGTTGTGCCAATTGGCAGCCAATGATGTTGTCGTAATCTTTGCTCAACAAACCGGACAATCGAGCCTGCTCTTGGAGGCCATCACAGCATACTATAATGGGTGTTTTTGACGTTGATTGAGTCATGCACATTCCTTGTTTATATCTCACTCACTAAGAGAGAGATAACAAGGAATGTGCCAACTAAAGTTGAAGCGTTTTAACTAGAGGCGAGATGTTCTTTGAAGAAGCCGAGTGTACGTTCCCAAGCGAGCGCCGCTTCTTCCGGTGCGTAGCGTGCTGTTGAGTCGTTATGGAAGCCGTGGTTGACGTTCTCATACATTAACGCTTGATACTGTGCGTCGGTTGCGATCAATTGCTGCTCATAAGCAGGCCATGTGTCGTTAACACGCTTATCGAGCCCTGCAAAGTGAATCATCAACGGCCCTTTGACTTGCTTTTGGATCTCTTGAGCCGCAGGTGTTCCATAGAAAGGCACACCTGCATCGAGTTCTTCTGGCATAACTGCTGCGAGCATGTTGACAATGTATCCACCGAAGCAGAATCCAACCGCGCCCAATTTACCGTTTCCACCCTCGTATTGTTTGAGGAAGTTAGCGGCTGCAATAAAGTCTTGTTCGATCTTGGCTCTGTCCATCTCTTTCTGCATTGCGCGACCTTCATCGTCGTTCCCCGGATAGCCGCCGAGTGGATAAAGCGCGTCTGGAGCGAAAGCAATAAAGCCGTCTTTTGCAAGTCGCCTAGCCACGTCTTTGATATAAGGGTTCAGACCTCGATTTTCATGAATCACCAACACGGTCGGCGATTTCAAGGTCTTCTTCTGTGGCATCACCAAATAACCACGCCCTTCTCCATACCCATTTGGAGATGGAAAGGTTTCGTAAGTTGCTTTGATGTCAGGATCGTTAAATGAAACTTGTTCTGCGAGTGCGTAATTCGGGGTTAGCGCGTCAACCAGTGCTGTCATGCTAAAGCCAAGCACAGCAAGGCCACCCAGCCTATTTAGAAACTCACGGCGCGAGATTTTTCCGTGGGCGTATTCGTCGTACCAATCGAAGGCTTCTTGCGGGATCGGATGAGAAGCCTTTTCACTAGGAGTGGTATGCTTTAGAACCATTATCCATGTCCTCTGTGTCTTACCATATGGGATTTTCTCATTCTCAAAAGCGCAGCGAGAAACGAACGCGATTGAGGCTAAAACTGCGGTTTCACCACTCTGATACGGAGCAAGGTGGTGAAACACATCATTGGCGAGCTAGGATCTTTTACCTTCTTCAAACAATAGATAATGGATTCAGATTCAACAACTTTGCGTCGTTGGTTTTACATTAATTGACAATAGTGCGTCATTGCTGGGCGCAATAGGCTTGCCAGTAAGAGAAGGCTCGTTCGAATGCTTTTTCTCTGTCGTGCATTTGTGCAAATAGCACCACTGTCATGGTGGCAAGAACCGTATTCGCCATTTGGTTCATGTCATCTTCTGACGTCCCAAACGGGCAGTTCGCAGGCATTGTCACCTCAGACAGCATTTGCTCCGTCCAGTAGTGCGATGTCACGCCGCTTGTTTGGCTTAACCAGACCGTTTGGCTTACTTTCGGGTTGTATTCTGACTCACCCGATTGTCCTTTGAAGGACACAACAGCATGAGCGGTTTGACCAATCTCGTATTCGACTTCAGCATGAAGTTGTTGGAATCCAGGATGGAAGCTACCACGAATACCAACCGTCGCCTGCCCCGGATTCAATGCTCGAACCACAGTATTAATCGGCGTTCTAAGCCCATAACGATTCTTCCAACCGATCATGGTTTCTGCTTGAGGAGCGAACGCACTGAGCGGCAGATACACGATGTTTTGTGTGTCTAAGACACGTTTTGCGTCTTCGGCTGATTCCGCTTTCTTGATAGCAAACTTGTCGAGGTAATCTTCAGCATGCAAACGACCAGATTGACGGTCGTGATAACCATGCATCAGCACTTTATGGCCATTATCGGCGAGGATCTTCGCTGCCAACAGGTGCCAAGGTTGACCTGCCGCTTCACGTTTACCTGCATAACATGGCCAGTCGATGTCTGCACCAATAGCAGGCATGCGGGATTGGAATGCTTTCACAAAGCCGGCGATTTCTTGTTGAGTCTCGTTCTGTACACGAATCAGCATCAATAACATTGCCATCTGATCGTCATCGCACTCACCGTTTAGGTATTCATCCATAACTCGAAACGCTTGGTCAAAGTTCAGTGGTTTTCTACCACGTTCGCCACGACCGACTGTTCTAATACATTCCAAAATGCTGCTCATATTCCCTCGTATTTCGTCACTGACTGTACGGTTTCTATTAGTTGTTCGCGCAGTTTGACAACTTCTCCCATCACAATCAATGCTGGACTCACGCCTTTAAGTGTAATCGATAAATCATTGAGCTGATTGAGTTGTGTAACGTGCACTCGTTGTTGAGGGCTGCAACCATGAGTGATGATCGCGACAGGGAAATCTTCTCTCAAACCGGAGCCTAATAAACCCGTTTGTATTTGCGATGACTTTTCTAACCCCATATAGAAGACTAACGTTTGTCCGCTTTGCATCAGTTGGCTCCAAGCCTCAAATGCGCCTGTTACCACTTGCCCTGTCACAAAGGTAACGCTGCGAGCAACGCCACGATGAGTCAGCGGAATCAAGCTGTTTGCGGAACACCCAATCGCAGCAGTAATACCGGGGATGACTTCGTAAGCGATTGAGTGTTTGACGAGTGCTAACGCCTCTTCACCTCCACGGCCAAATACAAAAGGATCTCCCCCTTTTAAGCGTACAACTCGCTTTCCTTGTTGAGCGAGCGACACCATCAAATCACAGATTTCTTCCTGACCAATACTGGGTTGTCCGCATCGTTTGCCCACGTAAATCCAATCGGCTTGTGGCGAAGCCAACTCCAAAATATCTTTGTTAACCAAACGGTCGTACAACAGAACCTCTGCCGACATAATCGCTTTCACTGCCTTTACGGTTAACAAGTCTGGATCGTGCGGCCCAGCTCCGACAATCGAGACAAAACCTTTGTGGTTCGCGTCCAGGTCTAGTGAATGGTCTTCTAAAAGTTGGTTCAGTTTGCTTGCTTGATCATGCTTAGAAAAGCGAGACGAGCGTTCTTGTTTCTGACTCGCTTGTCCTTTCTTAAACCAAGACTTTTGATAAGGCGCTTCCATGTGCTTATCCTCTTTATGACTTACTTTATTTGAATAGCCAAACTTTGCTGGTTCGCTTGCTGTTTGCCCTTTTGATGCTGATGGCTGTCGACCATTTGTTTGATTTGAGAGACGCACGAGCCACAGTTAGTACCGCATTTGAGTTTGTTTTGAAGTTGGGTCACTGACGTGCAGTCTTGTTTCTCCATCGCGTCATGTATTTGTTTATCGGTAACGCGGAAACAACTACAAACCAGTTTGGCGCTACTTTGCGATTGAGTGATGGTAAGCAGTTGCGATAGCTCCATCGGTTTGCCAATCAAGCCGGTAAAGTTGGTGTAGTCGGTTTGAATCGGTTCACTAGACACCACTAAAACAGAACGAATGATACGAACCTCTCCAACAAGGTCGTAATCCACTGCTAACCAACCTTGGGCAATATCTATCGTAATTCTGCGGCTCTTTTCCGTTCGACAAAAACTCTGCTTCTTTGGTCGCTTATCGTGTGCAAAGCGCCAAATGCCCAAATTGCTTTCTGCTTGAAATGCGCTGTAGAGAAATTTACCGGAATCAAACTGTGTACCGATGAACATACCGTAGGTTTTTACCGCCGCATCTTGCACTTCAACATAAGACGACTTAAACGCAGGCTGCCCGGAAATAGGGTCTTTTGCGCTGTTTACTATCGCGTTAACACTGCTTTCACCGCCATATCGACCCGCCCAGTGCATTGACATAAATAGCTCTTGAAAACCCAAACCTTCATCAATTGCAACTTTGGCATAAATACTGGTGTTTGAAGTAGGCTGAAACAGCTTGGTGAGTTGTCCTGCTTTTAAGCGATTTTGAGTAGCAGAGAGTGTGTTCATGTACACGGTTGGTTCTAACTCAGAGGCGGCAAGGTGTGCGATATGACCTGTGCGCGTCATGGTATGCCATTGATCGCGTTGCCTGCCCGTATTGAGCCACCAGCCTTTTGTTCTTTCTAAACGCGTTGGAGATTCACTGGTCACGACAAAACGCGCTTTACCATCTGGGTGCGAATAGACGCCATCAGCAAAAGGACGCTCTCCTCCCCATTGTGTTGGCACCCACTCTTCGTATTCTTGCTCGGTTAAGTTGGCGTATTGAGAAAGATCTAGCTTCAATGGCGAATCTGCATTCATACCTGTCATCGCCGCATATTCCCTGAATACCGCCCGCTCAGAAGTAAACGCAAAGCCATTTTGTGTCTTTTCCAATGCACACAGAGCTTGTCCGACTTGGCATATCGCCCACCAATCTGATTTTGCTTCACCCGGAGGCGTTTGAAACTGGCGCTGCCTTGAAAGTCGACGCTCAGAGTTGGTCACCATGCCTTGCTTCTCCCCCCAACCAGCGGCGGGCAGCAATAGGTCCGCGTAATGCGCAACATCCGAATCCGCTGTGATATCGGAAACAATCACAAACGGACAAATCTCTAGTGCTCGTTTTACCAATTGGTTATCTGGCAAAGAGACAACAGGATTGGTTGCCATGATCCACAGAACTTTAATCTCACCACGTTCTACCGCCTCAAACAGTTCAACGGCTTTTAAACCGGGCTGAGTGGCAATTTCTGGTGAATCCCAGAACGCCTGCACTTGCTTAATAGACTCTGCGTCAAAAGCACGATGAACCGCTAATTGATTTGCCAAACCACCCACTTCTCGTCCACCCATCGCATTCGGTTGACCTGTAATAGAAAATGGCCCGCAACCTGACTTGGCAATTTTACCTGTCGCCAAGTGTGCATTAATAATGGCATTGCCTTTATCGACACCATTTTCGGCTTGGTTAACCCCTTGGCAAAACAACGTGATTGCGGTTGGGCTTTGTGCAAACCATTGGAAGAATGTCGTGAGTTTTTCTTCTGAAATCCCAATGGAAGACGTTAGATTAGTGACATCGTAACGCAAGTCAGAGACTTCTTCTTTAAGTGTATCAAACCCGTCGGTATAGGAATTTATGTATTCAGAATCAATACATTGCTGCTCAATAAGAAACTTAAGCAGCCCATTAAAAAGTGATACATCCCCATCGTTTTTAATCGATAGATGCAAATCGGCTTGCTGTGCAGTGACCGTTTCACGCGGGTCAATGACCACCAGCTTGAGGTTAGGATTGTTTTCTCTCGCTTGTTGAATACGTCGGAATAAAACAGGGTGCGTCCAAGCGGTATTAGCACCGCAAATGATCAATAGCTCAGTCTTATCAATATCGTCGTAATTGACGGGAACGACATCTTCACCAAATGCTCGTACATGAGCCGCAACCGCCGAAGACATACACAAACGCGAGTTCGTATCGATGTTTGCGCTGCCAACATAGCCTTTCATGAGTTTGTTGGCGACGTAATAGTCTTCCGTTAACAACTGCCCTGACACGTACATCGCGATGGAATCCGGTCCAAACTCCGCTTTCGCTTGATGAATCTTTTCAGCAATCAGATCCGTGGCTTGTTGCCATTGCACCTCTTGCCCTTGAGGTCGTTGCTTGGTGACAAGCTTTGGATACAACAAGCGCGAAGGCATATTCAAGCTCTCTGCCAGCGCGACACCCTTCACGCACAGTGATCCCGCATTTGCAGGATGACACACATCCCCAACGATTCCTTTCGCATTGACCTCGACACCACATCCAACACCACAATAGGGACAAGTGGTTTTTTTGCATCCTTGCGACATAACACCTCCAGTGCGATTCAGCCCAACTTACTAGCAAAAAAAAGCCTCTCCCGAATCGAGAGAGGCAGCAATGCCTTTAACGCTGTTAGTACATTTTCAAAAAGTAATACCCTATACCGCTCTCGCCTGCTATTAAGAGCGGCGCATCGAGTTATCGATGAACGTTTATGTAAAGCAAGTGAGGTGCCAAGATTAAAAACCCTTACCATACAAAGGGTTAGCTTAAAACCAATTATAGCAACGTAATGCTACGCACTGATTGTGTGCAAATTTCGGTCATTATCGTGCAGTATTACTTTACTAATTCCATAACTAACCTGGATTCTTCGTCACCAAAATAATGCGCTTCTTCTTCTAACGTTTTAAAGCCAAGGGAGAGGTATAAAGACAATGCAGGTTGGTTCTTAGGATCGACAGTCAATTTCACGCTTGAGCCTAACGTCAACGACGCAATAACGTTTTCTAGGAGGGAACGCGCAATACCTTTACCTCTATGTTGAATATCGACGGCCAATGACATGATCCAATATTGATGTGCATTTGTGCTAGTCGTTAGCAATATATACCCTGCGACCTGCTCTCCCTCTTTTGCTACCAGTAAACTCTCTCCCCAACAATCAAAAGCTTGCCGAAAGAAAAATTGAGGATAGGCGTGTTCTCCAAATAAAGTATTTTCGAGCTTATATATGGCAAATAAGTCCTCTTTTTGCGCAGACAAGATGTCCATTCAATGACTCCTTCTTTAACATGAATGGCAGCAGTATACCTAAATCTCATCTAAATGACGGGACACAAACATCTCAATTAAGTGCTTAAGAAATGTAATATTCTTCCTGAAAATTAGGCCTAACTCACTTAGAACATACATCCGTGATTAAGTTTTAACCGCAAAATCAAAAACCACACAAGATGAAAATTTCAATACATATAACCATTAAATGCATTACATTTAAGAACTTTATTCTGGTTTATTGAAAAATTCATAGTTGGATAATTTACAACCACCCCAAATTCACAGCATTATTCACCAAGCTTCGCGTGTGATAATAAACACTAAAACCTTTACCATTTTCAGCATTATTATTTTTATAAAAGCGAGTTTTAAAGTGAAAGAATCTCGAAATGCCTTAAATCCTAGTGAAATAAACACAACCACAGCTTGGTCAAAACATGATACACATTGGGTTCTTAGCCTATTTGGAACAGCCGTTGGCGCAGGCATCCTGTTTCTGCCAATTAACCTTGGGATTGGTGGTTTTTGGCCTTTAGTCGCGATGGCAGTACTTGCTTTTCCAATGACCTATCTTGCGCACCGTGGCTTAGCTCGTTTTGTACTATCTTCTAAGATCAAAAACGCAGACTTCACTGATGTAGTGGAAGAGCACTTCGGCGCAAAAGCAGGTCGTTCTATTTCACTGCTGTATTTTCTTTCGATCTTCCCGATCCTGTTGATATATGGGGTTGGAATAACAAACACAGTAGATAGCTTCATGGTAAATCAGGCTGATATGGCTTCTTTACCTAGACCTTTGCTTTCTGGCGTACTAGTGTTTGCACTAATTGCTATTATGATGGCGGGTGAAAAAGTAATGCTACGGGCCTTTGCCATCATGGTGTTCCCACTTGTTGCCATTCTTGCCTTTCTATCATTTTACTTAATACCGAACTGGACCATGCCTGTCATGGATGTGCCAGAAGCGTCAGCTTTTGCTAGCACTATGTGGTTAGCAGTTCCTGTAGTGATTTTCTCGTTTAGTCACGCAGCTGCAATTTCAAGCTTTGCAAATGTACAACGTCGCCATTACGGTAAGCAGGCAGATGCCAAATCCGAAGTTATTCTTCGTCGCACTAGCATTATGCTGATTGCCTTTGTTCTTATTTTTGTATTTTCCTGTGTACTAACACTGTCACCTGAACAATTGGCTCAAGCAAAAGAACAAAACGTATCCGTATTGTCTTACTTAGCGAACGCAACCGATAATCCATTTATTGCAACACTTGGTCCTTTAGTAGCGTTTGTTGCTATCACTTCATCTTTCCTTGGGCATTTTTTAGGTGCGCGTGAAAGCTTAAATGGTTTAATTACCAAGCATTTTAACCTATCTGAGAAGCGTGTTGATCGTATCAGCGTGGCAGCACTGTTCTTCTCAATCTGGGCGGCGGCGATCATGAACCCAAGTATTCTTGGTATGATGGAAGCATTGTCAGGGCCTGTTATTGCAATGATCTTATTTATTATGCCAATGTTAGCGGTGTATAAAATCGAGGCGATGAAACAATATCGAGGAAATGTCTCTACTTACTTTGTTCTAGCAGCAGGCATTGTGGCGGTAAGTGCATTGATTTTTAGCTTCTTCAGCTAATAACTAAAGACTAGCTTGGATTTTCAGGGGAATACCTTACACAAGGTTAAGGTGATTCCCTGAATTTTCTTACTCTTTAAAAGGTAATCATCGTTACCCTTGACTCTTAAATAAGAGCGAAAACACCCGCAATCATAAGTACTGAAGCGATGCAGGTACGGCCGATAATGCCGAAGTGCGAAGGTTGAATCATTTCATTATGCATAGTTAATCTCCTATTTATTATAAATAGCCATTTTTTATTGGCTTAATAACACTATGTCTAATATCCAGTTTTTTAACAACCCATACAAACATTAAATATTTATGACAGAAACGTAATTTTTTACACTTCACCCTGATTTCGAGCGATGAATCCGCGGCTTAAATCATTAGATTGAGTCCACCGAATATGCTCACTTACCTTCCATCGTTACCCTACCTATGCCATCTTCCAATCATTACATAAGTTTTCAATAGATTTTGTTTTTATAAATCATAATATTATAGAGATCCTTCTCGTATCTCACTCCCAAAACACTTTGCCACTGGGAATCCATCCGCACTTAACCAACAAGAAATGGTAGACTTAACTGGTATTCGGTTAAGAGATCACATTTTATTAATACGCTCATGCACTTCTCAATTAAAACACTGGCTTGCGCACTTTGTACTGCACTTGGACTTTTCTTGCATCCCACCAACGTACTGGCGAGTACCGAAAAGCAAGCTTATCTGGAAGAACACATTTCAGCAGAAAGCAAGCCCATGTTAAAACTCTACTTTCGCTCGATGGGTAAGCCGCGATCAATTCAAAAAGATGAGTTAAATACGCCACAGCATGCATCAGCGGAGTCTCTTGCTCTGTATTACTTTGCACGAAAGTACCTTAAGCGTTACGAAGGCGTTCCATTACCGAAAGATATGCCCGATTTAATCGAATTCGGTAAAAAGCACCATTTGGAATGGGTCGTCGCTGAAGCACAGCTCAATAAAGCTGTAACAATGATTGAGCAAGACGATAACTGGAACGCAGAATTGTTACTCCATGACGTTGTTTCTACAGCCCGTGATCTTGGTTATCTAGCATTAGAAGGCCGTGCTTACCGCTGGTTAGGCAATCTAGAAGTATCTCGAAATCAACTACGCAGTGGCCTAAAATATTATCGCAATGCCTATGAGTTATTAGAAAAAACAGTATTTGAAATACAAGTCGCGATGACACTGAACAACATTGGGACGGTCTACATCGACGCATCAGATTGGGCTCGGGCCAACAGTTACCTAACGCAAGCCCTCGACACTTACCTAGAGAGCGAATATCAATACGATAATAGCTTTTTTATGGGTGTTATCTACGCAAACCTTAGCATCGTTCACTCGAGCCTCGGAGATAACAAAAAAGCGGAATATTATTTCAATGAAGCCATTCGACTTTCAATGCAAACGGGGTCGGACACAGTCAAGCACCACTCTTTATCCAGCTTTTCACAAATGTTGAGCTCGGTAGGAAAAATTGATGATGCATTAATGGTCGCACAGCGTTGCGTAGACCTGCCCATTCCAAAAAATCTAGAAATGCTAAAAACGTCTTGTTACGAGGCATTTGCAGAGGCTTACCTCGCAAACAAACAATACGATAAAGCTATTACAACAGCGCTTAACGTTCTAGAACAAACCAAGTCAACCAGTGAATTAGAGCTGCGGCAGCGTATTGATATGCTTTCGGTACTGGTAAACGCTCATCAAATTCTTAATGACTATGAAGCTGCTTTTCATTATTTAACCCAATTAAGAGAGCTAGAGGCTGAGTTTTCTCATCATATTCATGGTGAAGAGATGATTAACATTAAGTTTGATCTCGAAGCTAAGTTAGCCCAGAAAGAACTCAAATTGCTAGAAACAAAAAATGCGCTACAAGCGTCTGAACTGCGTTCGCAGCGCTATCGAGAAATGTTCTACTTTATCGCTATTACGGCAATTGGTGTCGTTGGTTTTCGTTACGTACTGCGCGTTAGACGTATTAATAAAGCACTCACTCAAGAAAATACTACCGATCCGTTAACTCAACTGCATAACCGTCGCTATCTTCACATTTGGCTGGACAAAATGGCTCGTAGAAGCCCAGATAGAACATTTGCCTTAGCAGTTTTAGATGTTGATCATTTTAAAACCTTTAATGATCAATATGGACACGATATTGGCGATAAAATGCTGACTCATATTGCCACGCTATTTAATGAATCCACTCGCTCTGGTGACCTACTCATTCGTTGGGGTGGAGAAGAGTTTGTCCTATTATTCGAAGTACAGCGAGCTGAAGATTGCGCTAAGTTTTTGGAACGATTGAGATATACTGTTGAAAACACGCCATTGGTGGTTGACTCTAAACCATTAAGCGCGACAATTTCCCTTGGAGCAGTGGACAAACTGTCGGCACAAACAATTAAACAAGAATGGGATCAGTGGTTTTTCTTGGCAGACCAAGCTTTGTATGATGCGAAGCAAGCTGGTAGAAACCAGTTCATCATTCATCCTACATCATAAAAAAGCACACATGAAAAAAAATCTAATCATTATTACTTTTGCGCCTCTATTTCTTATGGCGTGTAGTAATCAGCAAGCATCTCAACTGGGAATGCGCAGCAGCAGTGTCAATGTATATGCCCAGCAAATGAGTAACACTCAACTATGTGAAACTCTCTACTACAACCGTGCAACCAACCAAACCAAAGTGGCGATTGGTGCTGAGTTCAATCGACGTGGATTAAACAAAAAGTGGTGTGATAAAGAATTCGATAAGTTGTACATTAAAAAGTGGATTGATAACGTGCTGCCTAAGAAAAAAGCCGAACCCAAGAAACCAATCGCAACTATTCAACCCGCTTCAACTAAATAACCCACCATCTTGAAGCAGACGGTACACTCGTATTTTCTGCTTTTCATTTTTCATGCATGTTCGATGCGACATATAAAAACCTCATGGTTTCAGTAAATTAACAAAGACTTATGTTGTCCATCGAACTTTTAATGTAAACAAGTTGTAAATGGTTTTCGTCCTTATTCTTTGTCGTTAGCTTTGTTTGTTCCTGTTAGCGGAATATGAAACAGGAACTAAAAAATTCCAAACAAAGACATGAGGTCAAAAATGGAAATACGCATTAATCGCCTATTTGCTGCTATGTTGGCAGTAGGCATTGCACCTGCCGTCTCGGCGTTTGATCCACTCTATTCTGAACAATGGCACTTAGACAACACGGGGCAAACTGCGTTTGCGGCTAATCCTGCTGTTGCTGGGAACGACTTAAACACTAGGCTCACTCAGGCAATGGGGATTGCAGGTGTTGGTGTGAAAGTTGCCGTCATTGATTCTGGAGTTCAGATCGATCACCCCGACCTTGCAGGTAATATAGTTACAGGTAGCAGAAACTTCGTCGAAGACTCTTCATTCCCACCAAGTTATCCGGTTGATACTAATGGTCATGGCACTGCTGTAGCCGGTTTGATTAGCGCCGTCGGCAACAACGGTGAAGGCGGACGCGGTGTCGCTTCTCACTCTTCCCTCATCGGTTTTAACTGGTTAGCCAACCAGACATTAGAAGGCTGGTTAATCTCCCATGGCATGGACCCAGCAACACGCGATGTTCGCGTATTTAACCAAAGTTACGGTTTCAGCCCTATAAACCCGATTACTTTTGATGAAAGCGACCCTCAACTAAAACTTGAAATGGACGTGATGAAAAACGTCAGCGAGAGTAACGCCTGGGGTCGAGGTGCTGTATTTGTAAAGTCAGCAGGTAATGGTTACCGCTATTTCAATACAGGGCGATTCTTCGTATTGCCAAGTAACTTCTTTGCTGGTGGAGACAATCAAGGCTTACCGATGCACAACTCTGCTCAGTCTTATGATAACGCCAATTACTTCAATTTAGTCACTAGTGCACTACGAGCGGATGGTACGCGAGCGAGTTACTCATCGGTGGGGTCGAACGTGTGGGTTGCAGCACCAGCAGGTGAATATGGGCAAGATTTCCCTGCTATGGTCACCACTGATTTAATGGGTTGTGAAGAAGGGCAAAATACCAGTGATGGCCTTGGCATTAATGGGTTACACGGCGGAACGGAGCTCGATCCGAACTGCAACTATACCAGTACGATGAATGGAACCTCATCGGCTGCGCCAAACACATCGGGTGCCATCGCGGCAATCATGTCAACCAACCACGCACTTTCTGCTCGTGATGTACGTGCTTTACTAGCGGAGACAGCAAAAGTAACGGATAAAGCGCATCCAGGCGTACAGCTTGAATTTACTAACCATAAAGGTGAACAGGTTAGCTACGAGGCCATTGCCCCTTGGCAGAAAAACGCAGCAGGCGTAGATTTCCATACTTTTTATGGCTTCGGCGCTGTAGATTTAGATGAAGCGATGCAACGTGCTCGCATGACGAATCGTGTTTTACCAGCTCAAGTCATTACGCCATGGGTTAATAACGCTACAGAAGTAAGTGTACCCGATGCAAGTCTAGTTGGTGGTTCTTCAAGTATCGCCATTGCCGATGAGCTGACAGTAGAATCCGTTCAAGTGACATTGACATTGGACCACGCTCGTCTGCCCGACTTAGCTATTGAGCTCATTTCGCCATCAGGGACTCGTTCCGTTTTGCAAACACCGCGCAATGGTCTTGTTGGCCAATCTCTTGATCCAACGATTACAGGCTACAAAGATCAATTAATGTTGTCTAACCAATTTTATGGCGAAGATGCAAAAGGCGAATGGACGTTGCGAGCAATAGATACGAACGGCGATGAAGTCTATTCTTACATTGCATATTTCAACTCTTCCACCATCTATGACGTTCCGATGGCAAACAACGCTCAGCCCGGTGTTATTAAGAACTGGTCGATGCGCATATTTGGACACTAAGGAGTCAATAACATGAAATACAAATCATTTTCTATGCTGGCTCTCGTTATCATGACGTCGAGTGTATACGCTGAGCAACAGCTCTCTCAACAACCTGCACCAGAACTGTTTGTGCCATCAGAAGCGGTTGAGATTAATGGCCAAGATTATCGAAAAGTGCAAACTGGCACTGTTAGAACCCTATCTGAAGACGTAAAACTTCAAGCGGGTGATGAGGTGTTTAAGAATGCGTTTAGTAACGTATCCAAAGCCACTGGACTGGTTTATATCACCGTAAACAATCCTAACGAAGCGAAAGCAGTCGCCAAAGAGTTAAAATTAGAAGTTATCTTCGCAGAAGGGGAATCAGCGGTGTTAAAAGCATCTCAAGATCAAGATCTGCTAAGTATTAGCGACTACCTAAACGCAGACAGCCGGGTAAAAGCGTCTAAAATTGAACTAAACAGCGGTAAATACCGTGCACAATAATTCTCTAACAAGAGAAGTTGGCCTGTAAAACCATGCCTCAGCGATTGCTGAGGCATTTTTATGGGTAGGAACAGATACGCTATTATTCTTTAGTAACATTTCGCATAACTAGTATGATACCTAAACACCCTACTCGCCTGCGCCTGTCATTTCTTAAACAAAATAATTTCCGTTCTTAGCTCTTCTTCCGTGGTTTCCTTCGGACTATTCAGATAGCGTTCGATTCCTAAAGGACTGGTTTTGACTTTCATACCACTCTGATGAACCAAGTTCATCGCTAAAGCCCATGCATTTCCCAAAAACTGATATTCACCTCGGTGTTCAACGACAAATGTTTCACTCTCAGGAATGGTACCGGTAACCGCCCCTTGAGGCGCTGGTACTGAGTTATGAAGAGGAAAGCAAGTGATAAACTCGAATGTACCTTTCTGCATATCCATCGACTGGTAATAACAAAACAATTCACCATTCACGGATAGGGTTTCGTCACTAATTAACTGTTCTAGTTGCTGAACATGCTTATCAATTACCGAACCTAATTCCTGCAAGCTAGCCACACCCTTGATCCCAATATAATGAATTTGAGGCAACGTTCGGTTCCCAATTTCGACTAAGTCTGAATGCACTCTTCCGGTTTCAAGCTTACTTTTAAGCATGCGTAACCCACGTTGATAATCCATCTCTATCATCGACTTAAACATACTTTTCAGAAAGAACAGATACCAAGGGACGCGAGATTGCATTTGCCATTCGACTAAACAGCCATTTTGTGACGGCGTCACGATTAGAGTCACCTTTCCATGGCTCTTGATTGGACGAAAGAAATGCAGCTCCATATCTAATCGATGCTCTTGAGTACTTTCCAGTACAATCGCGCCAGTCCCAATACGCTGACCATTCCATTGATAACCAGCTCCAACGTGGCCCTGATTATCACTGAATGTCAGCTCGCAGCTTGGTTCAAGAATGATCCATGGTGACCAGCTGGGCCAGTGTTTGAAGTTCTTGAGATAGCCAATAATTTCACTTTGATTCTTATTAATTTCAATACTTCGGCTGACCTGATAAGAGAGCATAACGGTTCCTCGAGTTTCCGCTTCACTAACTTCAGTCTAATTCAAATTCCAGTTTTTTCTTGTTTGACTGCGGGTTAGATGCGTACGACAAGAAAAAGCCAGAGCGTTAAGTCTCACTTGAATCAATACGCACAAAGCTAAGAGCAGAACTCCACTTTTGCACTAAATCGAACACCATCATCGTCCAGTACTAACGCCCACCCCATCCGTTCACATATTCGTTGTACGATAACAAGCCCACAACCATAACCAGCGTTGTACGTCTCGTTGCCATCGTGACGGTTTAGGATCTTAAGCGCATGACCTTTCAACTCAATTTCAATATCTCCCACACTATAGCTAAAGGCGTTTTTAATCAGATTGTTGATTACAATGGTCACAAAACTCTCCGGTGCATTCACGACACCACTATGTTGTTCGTGCAAAGCGTAGTTCGAATCTTGCTTGGCAAATAAAGGAGCCAGCTCTTCCAGTTGTTTTTGTAAACAAGTAAGAAGCTGATGCTCTCCGTAATGCTGAGGCTCTATTTTCTCTTTACCAAGTAAGAGAAACGCTTCTGTCAGTACACGCATCTCGTCACAAGCTGACTGCATCCTCGTGATGGCTTTTTGCGCAACTCGAGGTTGATCAGGAAGACGCGTCAGAATGTCTGTTGAGCCTTTAATCACCATGATTGGCGTTCTCAACTCATGCGATGCAAAACGGCTAAATTCTTGTTCTCGTTTGAAGTAGCCCGCGATATCGTTCTTATTATCCAGCAAAGTCTGCTCTATCTGGCGTGTTTAGCTGAACTTAGTTTCAACTTGGAAAGCGGGTTGATCCGGTGACATTTGGCTAATTTTGTCTTCAATTTGCGCTAATGGCCGAGACAATATTCGCACCATGTAAATGCCATACCCAACCATGACAAATGAAAACAAACCACCGAGCAGCAGCGTAAACTGATGCAGCGAGCTTTCGTATTCGTCCAAGTAATCATCTGAGTCATCTTGAAATACAATGTACATAAGCCCCTTCCCTGAGGGATGGTTCAATACAACAAAGTGTTTATCTTCTTCACCAAGCAGGTATTCGTAAAAACCAGGTGAAGTAAAAGAGAGCAACCAATCCGGTGTCGGAGCTTCACTCCAATATGAGTTGAACTCCAATACGTTTGGCAATGGCGCATCCCAGCCCTGTTTCTCGAAATTCTCACTATAAAGCGCAGCTTCAGTATCGAGCCAGTGATGTAAACTCAGCACTTCCAGTTTGTTTTCTGCCACATAAATCAGCGACCAAAAAAGAGTAAACATCACAAACGTCATGACCCCAAAACCCCAACGGATCTTGCGATAAATGCTTGGATATTCGTTATGCTTTAAGTCGGTAACCTTGTCCATGAATAGTCTCTAATCGTGATTCTTCAAAACCTTTGTCTAGCGCGGTTCTTAAACCGTAAATATGGCTACGAAGTGCATCACTTCCGGGTGGTTCGTCTCCCCACACACTATCGATCACTTCTGTGCGCGAGACCGCTGCTGGAGCACGTTGGAGGAGCAATTTTAAAATTTTAGTTTGAATTCGACTCAGCTTAATTTCTTTGTCTTTTCTCGTTACTTTTCCTGTACGCGCATCTAAACAAATATCTGCAAATTTGAGCGCTCCGATATCTTGTCTTGGACCACGATTAGCCAAAGCATGAACACGCAAACTGAGCTCTTCCATCGCAAAGGGCTTCATTAAATAATCATCTCCCCCCGCTTTAAAAGCCGCGATTTTGTCATCTAGCGTATCTTTTGCCGTTAGGAAGAGAATTGGCGTTCCACATAACTTATCTTGTCGAAGCTTCTGTACCGTACTGATGCCATCGAGCTTCGGCATCATGATATCCATGATGATTACATCGTAATGATTTTCCTCGATTAACTTAATCGCAGCCTCTCCATGAAACGCACAATCGATAATCATGCCTTCTAGCTCAAGATAGTCTGCAATCGTCTCCGAGACGTTATGGTTGTCATCTACAATTAAAATTTTCATAAAATCACGTTTCTTCACGATCTCTTCACGATATGCCCAATAAGATACAGGCAATTTCCTAAACTCGCTCGTAAATTGAGGTTAATACAATGAAAAAACTCGCTCTTATTTCTGTAGTAGGTTTGGCATTGTCTGGTTGTGGTGGTTCAGGTGGTGGCAGCAATAGCGATAGCACATCAACTCAACCAGCAGTGAAACCAAGTGTAGCGATTGGCTCTGTTGAAGCGGTCAACGCTGAAGAAAGCACGTTAACCGTCAATGGACATACGTATCGTGTGTCTGAGGTGGTTTATGACGACACACAAGTGCAATTGGCCGATGTAAAACCAAAAATGGTGGTTCGCGTGGGGTCAGATATTCAGCAAGCTTCGGACAATGGCGTCCGAGTCACACTTGAACCAACCATTACAGGACGTGTCACAGCGATTGATCATGTGAAGAAAACATTTACGGTAAACGGCGTAGAGCTGCAGTTTGACGATTTAAGTGATGATATAGAAGTCAACGACTGGGTAATGGTGTCATCATTGCCAACTGCTGATGCGGGTTATCGAGTGTTGTCTGTGGTCGAACTCGACGTAGATAACGATTACCCAGTACTTGATAACGACTACGAACTGGAAGGCCGTATTACCAGTATCGATGAAAATGCTGGAACATTTAAGTTAGGTGGAAAAGTAACGGTGGCATATAACAACATTAGCCAACTTAGCATCGGCCAATGGGTGGAAGTAGAAGGTGAAATGCAAAACGGCATCTTCATGGCAAATGAGGTAGAAGTTGAAGGCTACGACGTCATAAGCAATGACAGCGATGTGGAAGGTATCGTGACTTGGGTTGCAAATGACTACAGTGAGTTCTCACTAAACTACCGAGGTGCATTCTTCATCGATAACGCAACACGATTTGAAGATGGCAGCAAAGCGAACCTAAAACAAGGCCAAGAAGTGGAAGTAACGTCTGTCGTGAAAAATGGCAAACGCATCGCTACCGTTATTGAGTTTGAGCAACCAGACTTTGACGATAACAACCAATGGCAAGGTAAAGAATTTGAATGTGAAGGATACGTATCAAACTACGATGCTGAAGCAAGAACATTTGAAATCGAGCATTGTGAGAATGATGCTGATCAAGTACTAAGTAACACCACCGTTGTGATTGATGCACAAACACGCTTCCAAGGCATTGAAGAACTTAACCTAAATGGTGCTCGTGTCGAAGTCGAAGGTGTGATCATTAACGAGCAAAATATTGCCCGTGAAGTGGAGTTAGACGTTTACGACTACTAATCCCTTCTACGCTTAAGAAAAAGTGTCACTTCGGTGGCACTTTTTCTTTTCACCTTACTTTGCTTCCCAAGCTCAAACCAACAAATTCTCAGCCAAAGCCTTTTCTCTCCGTTACACTTTACCTATGTTTCACAACATTGGTGACGAATATGAAAAAACGCAACCTCATTTTGTTAATCTTGTTTTTTGGTTCAGCCACGAGCTTAGCTAGCGTTATGGATCCTGACTGCGATGCAGAAAAGGCAGCTAAAGCCGCTGCGACAAAAGCCGTGGTTGGTGTTGGGGGTCGCTGTACGCCTAAAGAGGCACTGAAAGATACCGCAGTTGATGCAGGAAAAGACAAATTGCCAGATGAAGGGGTGGCGGGTAAAGCTGTTGATGCAATGACACCGGAAAAAGAGAAGAAAACGGTGAAAGACGTAACCAAAAAGCTCAATAACGATTGATACCTACATCATAGATGTTTGAGCGTAGAAAACATTTTCCTAGAATAAAGTGGCGATTTACCAGTTGTTTGAAGCACACGTCTAATCTTGGTTTTTCATATTCAAAAACCTGCATTTGACCACACACTATTTTTACTACACAAGTTCAAAAATTAGTAATAATTCCTCCTAACTTTGAGACTTTGAGCCTAACGAGAAATGTAACAACTTGCATACAAGTCACTTGGCTATATTGTACACATACTATATATCGAAGAAAGGAGGTTTAACGATGGTTAGAGGTTATAGTGAACAGACTCTAAAAGCCGAACCTGTAGTTCAATTGGCGGTACTGACAGGCTTAGATGCCGATTTGAACTTCATCAGAAACAACAGAGAAAAGGTTTTGCCTATAATCACAGGTGTCATTTTGTATCGACAGCTCAATAGACGCGACCAAAGAAAAGTCCTTGAGCAGGCACAGGCTTTAGGGAATTCGAAATTTTTCGGTAAGATTCAAATGCTGGTAGCGCAAAGTATTGCCAAGCCAATGTGGAACCCTTGGAGCCTATCAGATGGTGAGCTGCGCCAGTATTTTAATACTCATAAAGCAGTTGCAAATTTCCTTTCTACATGGTTTATCACCATCGATATTAAACTTGAGGTCGGCTTTATGGCAGCTGTTATATACGCACTATCAAAAGGTCAAGGGGCTGCATTGATTAAAGAAATGGCTCAGTGCACATCGCTGAAGAGACTTTCAAAAAACTCAGCCTCTCATCAACTGCACAACAAGCTGGCGCGAGAGCATTTTTTGTAGCTGTTATTCTCGCTAGTGTACTCAAAGGCTTTAACGAGGCAGATGCGCTAGCTGCAAAGAAAGAGTTGTTACGACGTAACATGCTTGGAATAGAGGATTTGTAAGCTATGTTTTGGATACTGGGTCTTTTAGTTTCCTTGTTTATCATGTACTCGGATTACGCGCATTACTTCTATACCAAGCGACATGGAAAGAAATCTAGGGTTTCTCGCTTATTTAGCTTGTTGATCACGGTAACGCTTCCTATGATTGCGACTACCGAGATTTTGAACGATCTTAATGTAGAGAAAACCAGCTACCAAGTGTGTGTAGTTTTAGTCTCAGCTTTAGTTGGCCTTCTGGTCTGCTTGTCGGAACAGTATCGTTTTAAGTCAGAAAGAGATTAGTGGTATCGGGTTGTCCAGCTATCACCAAAGGCATCAAATTGGTGCCTATTTTATTATTGGTTTATTAATAACTGATCTGGCGAGTAAGGCCGGTTCGAATATCTTCTAACGTTCACCCTCGAGCACGAGACCGCTATCATGACTTCTTTAATGAAAAAAAGAGAGCCTTTTGACTCGGGGATTTAGAGCTCTTGGACGTCTGAATGCGCATAGTTCATACCCTCTATTGAGACGTCGGAATTATTCGCTGTACCGTGATAGAAAATTATTTATGTATTGAAACACATATACCTTGCTCGTGAATATCTAGCCGTCTCGGACATCTCAAATCTAACCTCAACTTATATCCAAATGAATTTGTAGTTTGTATCACCAACTGCTCATAGTTTATTTAACAATTAACAACGAGTTCATGGGGAGCTAATACAAAAAAGAGCGCCGATTGACGCTCTTTCCGAACTTTAATAGATAACCAATTATGCGGTCTCTGCTTCACCTATCCAATGATAATGGTGGTTGGCTTTTTTCCCCACTAAACCGAGCTCTGCCAATTCTTCAAATACCTTGTCTACCTCTTCCGCAGACAGCCTAAACTGTTTAGCAACGGCTTTTTTGGTGCACGTAATTTGATGCGTTTTAAGTGCATCGCTAACTTGCTCTAACAAGGTTTTCGGTTCCTTTGGTTCTTCTGGCTCCGGCGCTGCTGGTATTTCTTGCTCTACTTCCTCTTTTATATGAGGAAGATAACCCGCAGGCGCTGGGTCTATATCGCGAACTGTTTTCAATATCATGCCCTCATTTCTGCGATAGAAATATCGGAACCGTTGCTCTTCACCAATCAAGCCAACAAAAAATGCAGCAAAGAAGTCCAAAAGAATCGAAAGAAATACAACCAAGCCAAGCTGAGCTTGCTGAGAGGTGGTACCAAATGCGTTAGCTAGACTATCAATTAAACCAATCACTGAGCCTTGCGTCACCGGCGGTAAACTATCACGCTCCATAGCCAAGCGTTGCTGCTCTTCACGTAAGGTTTTGTTTTGCTCCTGGATGCGAGTTACACCAGTCGCGATACGTTCCATCTCGATGTATTTCTGCGCTGCCATATTGTTGAGCTCAATCTGCTTATCGATTGCCGCAATCTGACGATTAAACGCTTCCACTTTCGCCTGCTCTACCGAAATATGACTTTGTGCACTATTGGTTGCACTATTAATCCCACCAATACTACCGCCAATGGAAATCGCAGCTAAGACTAAATAAAACACGAGAGCGGTTGCTGCTCCTGTGTAGTTGCGATGGGCTCGGCGCTCACCGTATTCATACCAAGCGTAAAATTTACCTGCTTCAAAAACGATCGCTAAACCACCAAATAAGGTTTGCATCATCGGGTTTTCGTCGATAGACAAAAACAGCAATAGAGAAAAAATAGTCGATGCTAAAATCGCAGCACCGGTGAATGCATATACACTCACCATGGCAAATCGACCTTTAGGGTATCGATATCCAATCTGTTGTTCGTATTTCATTTGAGAAATTTCTTAAGATTAATCGCCCCTCCGACTAAGCAGGACGGACGTTTCTGGCATGTACAAAGGAGCGCAGAATACCGTATCCTTTATTAAATTACTGTCATAATTCCGTTAATGGAAAACAAGTGAAGATTCGGTGTGCATTTTGAATCGATATCAGCCAAATCTAGCACGTAAAAACACCACCACGACACCCACTAACCGAAGCTTCAGTGACATATAAGAGAGATTAATTCGGTATCTTCAGAAGCGACTAAGCAAGACTGACAAGTTGAATTGGAGGTTGTGAATGTCAGCCGAATCAAGACATTAAAGCGTTAAAAATAGGCAACAAAACAAATAATGCACACTTGCATCACCTTTTAGTAAACTGATAATTACATTGTTTGGTTAATTTGTTAGTATCCCGCGCCGAAGAAGATAAGCACTCAATTGTATGGAAAACACTCTAATACAGCACAAACACCATCGCTTGCACGCTATTGCGGTTATTATCGCGGTGTTGTTTCAGTTGTATTTAGCGTCCACAGCCGCTCTTAATCCTACACAAGTTCACAGCACAACTTGGCTCAACAAAGTCCAAAGTGAAAAGGTTTTACTGTGTACCGCAGATGGTTTCAAATGGGTGGATATCAATACGTTGATTGAGGCTAACGCTCAATCTTCTTCTAAGCTCATCCAAGATCTTAACTTACACGACGGCTTCCAGTTTGAATGCCCGCTTCTTCAAGCTGTTCAATTCTTTCTTTTAGTTGCGATTGGGCTTTACCTGACAACCATCCATTGGCTGCGCCGAGTAAAGTATGCACTGACGACTTATCACTTTTCAAAATGCGATAAGCTCGTTTACAAACACATCGCGCCTAAGCACTCTCCGCCGAGTGTTTTTCCTGCCTAACAGGCATCTAATCATTGACAACTTTATTCAAAAATAACGATGACTCTGTTTGTTGTCCATTCAGAGAAGCTATTAATTCAAAAGGAAAAACACATGCTTAAATCATTAAAAACCGCCGCTATCGCGCTTATTGCTGTCATCGCTAGCCCACTGAGTTTAGCGCACGATTATGAAGCAGGAAAAATTCATATCGACCATCCATGGAGCCGCGAAGCGCCACCAAACGCACCTGTTATCGGTGGTTTTTTTCAATTAACCAACCACGGTGACAGTGAAGATGCATTGATCGCAGCAGAAAGCCCAATCGCAGGGCATGTCGAAATTCACACGCATAAGAAAGAAGATGGTGTGATGAAAATGATTAAGATTGACGAAGTGCGCGTTCCAGCCAATGACTCAGTGTTGTTTAAGCCAGGCAGCTTCCATTTAATGATTTTTAACCCAACACAAACTCTTAAAGAAGGCGACCGCTTCCCTATGACGTTAACATTCAAAAACGCGGGTAAAGTGGAAGTAGAAATGGCGGTTGAAAAACAAGGTCACATGGAAAAACACATGCACCATTAATGACGTAAACAAAAGTGCCCGCTGATTTAGCGGGCATTTTTATCTCAGCTTAGTCAAAATCATTATTCCGGTAGATCCTAACTCGACTCTTCAGAATAATGGTGATGAATAACGCTCGGCGAAACGGGGTCACATATCATAACAGCGTGCTCGGGCAAGAGATTCTAAATCACGCTCGTCCCTCGCTATTCAGAATGACCTTGAAAGACTTAAGATCCTAAAAAGGTTCCCTACCCGCTTAAAACTCAACCTCTCGACAAAGTTCTCCAACCATCACTTGGCAAGCCTAAATGAAATCATAAGTTTGGCAACAAAGACCCACGGTTAATCAGCTTTCTTTCTACTTGAAACAAACCTCAGCCCAACGAGCTAAGCCGGCAGTTACTGAGCCAAAATAGTTTCCACTGACAACCGGAATACTTGGCAGTACGGTTTGCACCGCATCGCGCAAGATTGGCGAGCGTGCCGAACCTCCAGTCATAAAGATAGCATCGGGTTTAACTCCAGCTTGCTCTACCGCTTCTGTCACCAACGCCGTCATTTTATTCTTTGGCGACTGGATCGCTTCGATCATTTCGTCACGTTGTACATCAACTTCAATCGTTTCTGATAGTAAGTTGATGCCAGTTCGGTAAGAAGCTTGTTCTGAAAGTGCCACTTTTGCCTCTTCGGCACGGCGAACAATGTTGTAGCCTAAAGACTCATGATACACCTCTAGCAAACGAGCAAGTTTTTCTGGCTCTTGAGCCTGCTTTTGAAGCAACTTTAACGCTGATAGGTTCTCTCGCGAATAGAAGTCACTCTGCGCTTCTACATTATTGATTGCTATCGGGTTCCAGAATTGGGTAGTCGGCATCACAATGCCTGACTCCATTTTACTTCCCATGCCAAAAGGGAACATGAGCTGCTTAAATGCTAGCGCGATATCAAGATCATTCCCGCCGACACGCTGGCCACTGTGAGCTAACAAGCTTGCGGTCCTATCTGCTTTGCCGCGCCAAGACGGTCCCATTTGGATCAACGAACAGTCCGTTGTACCACCGCCAATATCGACTACTAGAATGATTTTATCTTCGCTGAGTGTCGCTTCATACTCTAGGCCCGCCGCGACAGGCTCAAACTGAAACTCCACATTTTGGAAGCCCGCACGTTTCGCTGCCCGCAACAAAATGCGTTCAGCCTGAATGTTAGCCGTTTCACCGCCACGCCCATGAAAGTTAATTGGTCTGCCGATCACAGCATCGGTAATACTTTGCTGCGCATCGTTTTCGGCTTGAGACTTAATATTGTCCATCATCGCGCAGACAAGGTCTTCGAAGAAAGCCAATTGCACATCACGCAAGCCAGATGCACTAAGAAAAGACTTCGGCGATTTCACATAATAGATATCGCGAGGATCTTCCAAATAGAGATTAAGTGCAGCCTGACCAAACGCGATGTCGTCGGATTCTAAGTCAATACTTTCTTCTCGGTTTAAATTGATTGCCCGGCGTAAAACCTGCTCACCAACTTGATCTAATGGTTTAATATCTCGATGGCGAAATAAATGCTCGGATACCGATTCACGAGTCGGTGCAGCAAGGGTGGAAGGAATAAAAGGGCTGTTTCCTTCTAGATTAAGCAGTACTGGATCACCCGATTCCATTTTAGCCACTGAACAGTTTGCAGTACCATAGTCAAAGCCGATAAACATTGTTTCTCCCACTGTCCCACTGATTAGTGGCCTTTTGACCGTTAAAAAGCTGGCAATGCTAACTTAATGGCATAAGAATTACTATCCCAAAATCAAGTGTAATTTAACGTGGAAAATCTATCTAAGGTACACTACTTTCTCTTTTTGCAGATGGCACAACAACCGCTACCAATAAAGCTAACAATAGGAACACAGGGCTAAGCATTAATCCATGCCAGATTGAATACCCATCATGGAACAGCCAGAATATACCAAGCGTCAGTAGGTACGAAAAGTAGCTGCAAAACACCAAGCTAATCGCGACAAAGCGCTTTTGATTAATAATAAGAATCCGCACTAGATACTGGCTAAGAATACCAGAGCAGCGCATGGCAAGTTGCCAATTAATGATAAAGAAAGCAAGCGCAATAAACCCAGCTACGACCAGTGCATCATGCGTGCTTAAAATGAAGTAGCTACCAAATCGGCTTATGATGACCGGATAATCGCCTTCGTATATCGTTGACCAAGATATTGCGTTCGCTGCTGCTACGTAATTGGCAAAATAAGCAATGGCGTAGAAAGTCGTTTGAGAACTGAACGGCTGAAATACATCCGTACAAAATCCTCGCCACTCTTCTTTGTTGGCGGTAGGCCCAACCCAGTCACGTTTTTTTTGAGCGGTACGCCCGGCAAACGCAGGCCCGTTGCGAAACAACAGCCAAAATATATAGAGTGCAAGTATAACCAAGAGTATTGAAAACATACCCTTCCCCCTCATAAATTATCGGCGCCACTGCCAATGGCGTTGGGGTCGTAAACTGCACTTCCCTGCTATACCTATTTGATTTATCAAAGACTTATTATTTTATTACCACCAAAATTCATTTAATGGCATGCTAAACAGCAACATTTTCACGCTTTGTGCGTGAAGTTCGAAAGCCTACTTTTAGGTTTAGCACAAAAATAACTACAGCAAAGCGTAAGAAAGGGATTCCGCATCCATCAATGAAGATGAGGCGTTAAGCAGAAGCTGCGACCGCAATGAGAAGAGAAGGATTCAAAGCGGCCATGCATGGACGAGAAGAGCAACTATTTCTCTAACTTTTCTTCAAATACACCAATCTCTCTGCCCAACCAAATCGCGCGTTCTGTGTGATCAAGTAACTCTTCTTCGCTTACTGGGTGAATAAGCACAGAAAAATCGCCTCGAATCGTATCAAGCCACGCCAAGAACTCTTCACTCAATGATTCTAGGTGAATTTCAAACATCGGCATTTTGTGTGGGCCAACTAACCTTCCAACTAATGGAAACACACGCAGCACATCTTGACGCTCTTGACGGATGATCTCGTTCAAGGCTTGCGCTTTATCTTGTTCTCTTAAGGGAAAATAAACATGAGCGTGGTACATAACTTCTCCATAATCACTTCCACTTGAGCACCACCTACTTTGGATAAGCTCAAGGACTGCCGAGGGTATACATTTGTAATGCCGTCACCCTACCTTGATTCCACTCTGTTGGGAAGAAGTTATGCATTCTCATAAGGTCGAGGCTTCGAGCACAACAAAAATTTGCAATTCATCATATAGCAACTGTTTGAGTTGATTCATTAATAATGACTCACTTTGTCAAATTTTACAGCCAAATTTTGTTGCAAATATGTTTCATTAACCAGTAATTAAATTCGAGTTTAAAAATACCAACAACAAAATAGCAGCATATTACTCTGCAAAATCAGGGTGTAAGCAAAACTTTACTACTGAGCGAAAGTCAAAATGAAGCATAATTTAACAATTTGTTTACACTTATTGTATCTGGCTATACCACGATTTAGTTAGAGGGTTAGATACAGAAAAGCCTTTCTCTGTATCTTGCGGTGAAATAGTCGCAGCGATGTTATCGACAAATAGTTTAAGGGACGAACAGATGCCTACCGCTATCGAAAGCACACGCAACCTTAGGTATGGCCTTTGCGCTGATATCAGAGTTTGAGTACCCATACAAACTCTGGTTTTGTATGAACAGCTGCAGTCCAAAAGACCCGCAGCGTCAAAAGGAGCTTGAGATGAACGTTCAGGCATTACCCATGCATCGGTTTATCGACCATCGTGGGGACCTAGTCGGCCAACTACCCAACTGGGCTGACAATGAAACATTGGTCGGGTTTTACCGAGATATGGTATTAACTCGCACTTACGACAACAAAGCAGTTGCCTTGCAACGCACCGGTAAGCTAGGGACCTATCCCTCACACTTAGGCGCGGAAGCCATAGGCATTGCGGTCGGCAGAGCACTTAAAGCTGATGATGTGTTTGTCCCTTACTACCGCGATATGCCTGCGATGTGGTGTCGTGGCATTGGCATGGAAAAGAACCTTCAATACTGGGGTGGCGATGAGCGCGGGAGTGATTTTGCTCCTGAAGGCAGTCCGGTTCCTAGCCGAGACCTTCCCTACTGTGTACCCATAGCGACGCAATGTACGCATGCTGTCGGGGTGGCTTCCGCGCTAAAAATTCAAGGTAACCATGAAGCTGCGCTAGTCATGTGCGGCGATGGTGGTACATCCAAAGGGGACTTTCTTGAGTCAATAAACTGCGCAGGTACTTGGAATATTCCACTTGTTTTCGTCGTAAACAATAACCAGTGGGCAATTTCAGTGCCGCGTAGTCTCCAATGTGCCGCCGATTTCTTATCAGAAAAAGCGCAAGGTGCAGGTATACCGGGTATTACTGTCGATGGTAACGATGTCGTCGCCGTTTATGATGCAACTAAAACCGCCCTTGAGAGAGCAAGAAAAGGGAAAGGCGCAACACTCATCGAAGCGGTGAGTTACCGACTGAGTGACCACACTACGGCCGATGATGCGACTCGTTATCGTAAAGAAGATGATGTTCAAACTGCATGGCAATACGAACCTATCGCACGTCTTAAAACGTATCTCCTTAATCAAGGCGCTTGGAGCGACGAACAAGAACAGCAATGGCTAGATTACTGTAAAGAGCAAGTAGAGTTAGCTGTTGAACGCTATCTGAGCTTACCGCCACAAGCACCAGAAACCGGTTTCGATTATTTGTATGAATCGCTACCTCAAGAGCTTCATGCACAAAGAGATGAACTCATCAACAAGGCAATGAGAATGCAGGGAGGCAGACATGGCTGAGCTAACGTTGGTTGAAGCAGTAAACCTTGCCCTGCACCACGAAATGCAACAAGACCCCAATGTTGTCGTATTAGGTGAAGACGTGGGCGATAATGGTGGTGTATTTCGTGCCACTGTTGGACTCAAGCAAGAGTTTGGTCTTAAACGAGTCATCGATACGCCACTCGCTGAAGCCTTAATCGGCGGGGTTGCGGTCGGTATGGCAACGCAAGGATTACGACCTGTCGCCGAATTTCAGTTTCAAGGTTTCGTTTTTCCTGCGATGGAGCACTTAATGTGCCACGCAGCTCGAATGCGTAACAGAACTCGCGGTCGGCTCACTTGTCCCGCGGTTTTTCGTGCGCCATTTGGCGGCGGTATCCACGCTCCGGAACACCACTCAGAAAGCGTGGAAGCGCTATTTGCTCACACTGCTGGATTTAAAGTGGTGATTCCTTCTTCTCCACAACGCGCATACGGCTTACTTCTCGCTGCAATTAGAAGCAATGATCCCGTCATGTTCTTCGAACCGAAGCGCATATATCGCACCGTTAAATCTGAAGTCGTTGATAACGGCGAAGCACTCCCACTCGACACCTGCTTCACCTTACGTAAAGGGCGAGATATCACGCTCGTTACTTGGGGCGCATGCGTCGTAGAGTCACTTCAGGCCGCGCAAACCTTGTCTAGTCAGGGAATTGAAGTCGAGGTGATTGATTTGGCGAGTATTAAGCCAATTGATACCGCGACGATTTTCAGCTCACTAGAAAAAACTGGACGTTTACTCGTTGTTCATGAAGCGAGTAAAACTTGTGGTGTGGGCTCTGAGCTATTAGCTCGAACCGCTGAACATGCCATGTGCTTACTTAAAGCCCCACCTAAACGAGTAACTGGAATGGACACCATTATGCCTTATTACCGTAACGAAGATTATTTCATGGTTCAGGAAGAAGACATTGTGACCGCGGCGCGCGAACTCGTGGAGGATTGGAAATGAAGACGTTTAATTTACCCGATCTCGGTGAAGGTCTCGCTGAGTCAGAAATTGTCAAATGGCACGTTAATGTCGGAGACATGGTTAAATTAGATCAAGTGATCTTAACCGTAGAGACAGCAAAAGCGACGGTAGACGTCCCTGCCCCCTATTCGGGCCGTGTGGTCAGCCGTCATGGTGAGGAAGGTGAAATCGTCAATATTGGTGCATTACTGCTAGAGATTGATGAAACAGGTGCTGGGAGAGAAGTAATGGCAGAGAAAAAAGCCACTGCTGACGCCGCAACCGTCGTCGGTAGCGTTTCTCACCAAGCGCATCATGTTAACGTTGATGATTTCTGGATTGGTGGCAACCACAACACGACAGAAAGCAACCTCGTTACCGCCCTGCCTTCGGCTCGCTTGTTGGCACAAAAACTTGGGGTAGATCTTAACCTCGTGTCAGGTAGTGGCCCGAACGGACTTATCGTTGATGCCGATATTTACGACGAAGCCGGAAAACAGCGTCCAGGCACCGAAGTTTTGAAAGGCGCTCGACGTACCATGGTATCGTCTATGACCGAGTCGCACGAACATGTTGCCGCCGTAACCATTACGGAAGAAGCGTTGTTGGAAGATTGGCTGCCAAACGAAGATATCAGTATCCGCCTTGTTCAAGCGATTGTTCATGCGTGTCAAGAAGAGCCTGCTTTAAACGCTTGGTTTGATGCCGAAACCATGACACGCTGTGTACACACAACGGTCAATGTAGGAATTGCAGTAGATAGCCGTCATGGATTGTACGTACCAGTCTTGCGCCACGCAGATGAATACGAGCCACAAGATGTTCGTCGTTGGCTCGATCAAACCGTTGAAGGGATCAGAGAGAGAAAAATCGGTCGTGAGCAATTGCAGCACGCAACGATTACGCTTTCCAACTTCGGCGCGATTGCCGGTATTTACGCAACACCTGTCGTCACACCGCCACAAGTCGCTATTGTCGGTGCGGGCCGAATACTCGACCGAGTTGTGATAAGAAATGGTCAAGCAATTTCGGTGAAAGCAATGCCGCTATCCGTAACGTTTGATCATCGCGCTTGTACTGGTGGTGAAGCTGCAAGGTTTACGAAAGTACTTGCAGAGCACCTGCAACGTCCGAGCGAAAAGTAACTTATAAAAATCAAATGATAAAGGCTTCCAGTCCGGAAGCCTTTTGTTTTAGGAAGCAAGACTATATCTACAGCTTCTCTAACAGCTCTGGCATTACCACAAACAAATCGCCGACCAATCCATAATCAGCAATGTCAAAAATAGGCGCATCAGGATCGCTATTAATTGCAACAATCACCTTGGAATCTTTCATTCCCGCCAAATGCTGGATCGCGCCAGAAATTCCGACGGCAATGTATAACTCCGGTGCAACAATTTTGCCGGTTTGCCCGACTTGATGGTCATTAGACACATAGCCCGCATCGACCGCCGCTCGTGACGCCCCTACCGCTCCACCTAGCTTGTCAGCCAATTGTTCTACTAAAACAAACTTCTCTTTACTCCCGAATGCACGACCACCCGACACTACTACTCTAGCCGCTGGCAATTCTGGTCGCTCACTTTCTGGCGTTTGTTGCGAAACAAACTCACTAAGTTTATTGATAATCACCGTGTCGACTTGAGTAAGCTTAGGGACAACTGGCGTGTCAGATAGCTCTGCGGCATCAAAAGCCGTACTTCTTATGGTCATCACTTTATAGGGATCATTCGACGTGACTCTCGCCAATGCATTTCCAGCATAAATTGGACGAATCACCGTATCGATAGACTCGATTGTCATCACGTCAGAAAGTTGACCAACATTAAGCAACGCCGCCACACGAGGCATCACATTCTTACCAAATGTACTGGCAGGAGAAAGAATGTGTGAGTAGTTTTTGGCTACTTGTGAGATCAAAGGTGCGATATTTTCCGCTAATCCATGTTCATATCCCTTCGCATCAACCCAGATAATTTCTGCAACACCTTGAACACAATTCAACTCATCCAAAACTGATTGGCACTGATAACCAATAAGCAACACAGAAACAGGAAGCGATTTATCATCATCCTTAATCTCAAATGCCGCTTTAATTGCACACAGCGTCCCTACAGCCAACGATTGGTTGTCATGCTCTGCGAGCACAAGTGTTGCTAATGGTCGGTCTTCCATGGTCATGCCTCATATAACACGTCAGATCCATTACTTGAGCTTAGTCCACTTCACGTTAACGTCAACTGAGCTATAGTTTTCTGTATAGAAACCAAAAACCTGTCACGCAGATGACGATAATAGAAAGGAAGCATAGAGATGGAACAAGAATGCATGGAGTTTGATGTCGTGATCGTGGGGGCCGGACCTGCAGGCTTAAGCGCCGCTTGTCGGCTAGCTCAACTCAGCCAAGACAGTGAAGGTGACGCACTTTCAATTTGCGTTGTAGAAAAAGGCTCAGAAGTGGGCGCACATATTTTATCTGGCGCTGTTTTTGAAACTAGTGCCTTAGATGAGCTTTTCCCCAATTGGAAAGAAATGGACGCCCCGCTAGCAGCCTCAGTTCAACGAGATGATTTCCTTTATCTTACTACTGAACAAAACCATATTCGCGTTCCCCACTTCCTTACACCGCGTCCAATGATAAATGGCGAGAATAATTACGTAATTAGCCTTGCCAACCTTTGCCGTTGGCTCGCTAACCAAGCAGAAAATCTTGGGGTGGAAGTTTTTCCGGGCTTTGCCGCTGCAAGCATCAATTATGATCAGACAGGCGCCGTGACAGGCATTAACACGAGCGATATGGGACTAGATAAGAACGGCCAGGCCAAACCTAACTTTGAACCAGGTATCGAGCTAAGGGCAAAATACACCCTTTTTGCTGAAGGTTGTCGCGGACATCTGGGTAAAGAACTTATTCAAAGGTTCGACCTAGACGCAGGAAAGCAACCACAGCACTACGCGCTTGGCCTAAAAGAGATATGGGAGTTACCCACTGACAGTAAGGATGTATCTGGCAGTGTTATCCACTCCGCTGGCTGGCCCTTGAGTGAAACAAATACCACAGGCGGCGGTTTTCTCTATCACATGGAGAACAACCAAATCGCCGTCGGGCTTATTGTCGACTTGAATTACAGC
This sequence comes from Vibrio sp. 1874, assembly GCF_033344395.1. Classification (NCBI taxonomy): domain Bacteria; kingdom Pseudomonadati; phylum Pseudomonadota; class Gammaproteobacteria; order Vibrionales; family Vibrionaceae; genus Vibrio; species Vibrio sp. 1874. The sequence goes on along the minus strand of NZ_JAWPOR010000001.1, from coordinate 806,569 downwards.
AATCCTTACTTGAGTCCGTTTGACGAATTTCAACGCTTTAAGCACCATCCTGCTATTGAAACACATTTGAAAGGTGCTCAGCGCATCGCTTACGGCGCAAGAGCCATTGCGAAAGGTGGGCTTTCCTCTCTGCCGAGACAGCAATTCCCTGGCGGTTTATTGATTGGTTGTGATGCGGGGACTTTGAACGTCGCAAAAATTAAAGGCAGCCACACAGCAATGAAATCCGGAATCATTGCAGCAGAAGCGGTACATACGGCCCGACAAACTGGAGCTTCTGAGCCAGACTACCAGTCGTTGTTTGAATCATCATGGTTGTATGACGAACTCGCCGAAACGCGTAACTTTGGCGCGAACATTCATAAGTTGGGCAGCATACTTGGCGGTGCTCTTTCGACTTTTGAACACAACCTGTGGCAACCACTGGTTAAGAAGCCGTTACCTTGGTCTATCAAGGACTATTCGCACGATCATGAGCAGTTAAAACCTAAACAAGAGTGCCACCCAATTGCATACCCAAAACCAGATGGTGAAATCAGTTTTGATAAGCCTTCGTCGGTATTTTTGTCGGGAACACAGCACGAAGAGAATCAACCTTGTCACCTTGTTCTGACTTACCCTCACATTCCAATTGATGTGAATTTAGGTATGTATGACGAACCGAGTCAGCGCTATTGCCCCGCTGGGGTTTACGAAGTGGTGGAAGTGGACAATAAGTTGAAGTTTCAGATAAATGCCGCCAACTGCGTGCATTGCAAAACCTGTGACATCAAAGATCCTTCGCAAAACATCACGTGGAAAGCACCAGAAGGTGGCGGTGGACCGAGCTATCAAAACATGTAGATACGTTAGTATGTTGACGATCTAACAAATGGATAAACAAACCGATTGGCAGAGCCTCATTACTCCTGCCAATCGGCAAAATGATCAAGCAAGAAGTCGATAGCCAATCGCGCTCGTAGTGGTAGAAAGTGACGATTCTGATAAACAATCCAGCTGCTGTTGCCACTTCCCCAATAGGGCTCTAGGATTGGCACCAAACGACCAGACGAAATAGCATCGTTGAAACTGCTCTTCGGTAAGTACGCCACACCTAATCCTTCTGCACAGGCTTGCAAGACCGTGTGTGCGTTATTGCTCTTCCATCTGCCCTGCACTTTTACGCCATCTAAAGGCTTGCCATCTTTTTCAAACAACCAAACGTCTTTGTTGGCAATAATGCAGCTATGACGCTTGAGTTGCTCGGGGTGCGTTGGCAAACCATGTTCATCGAGATAACGCTGACTGGCTGCCGCTGCCATGGGACGATCCACCAGCTTTCTCGCAACCAAGCCTGAATCACTCAACCTACCGTAACGAATGGCAAAATCGAAACCATCTTCAATAAAGTTGACCATGCTGGTGTTGAAGTTGATTTCTACCGTGAGATTAGGATGTTGCTTGGCAAACGCCATCAAGGCAGGCGCTACATGGTTTTCAGAAAACGCACCAGCGGCACTCACACGTAACGTACCACTCAATTGAGTTTGCTGCGTGGTGAGTTGCTCATTGGCTTGCTGAAGCCCAATCACCAACTCTTTACACTGTTGATAATACGCTTGCCCCGCTTCCGTTAGACTCACCATTCTTGTCGAACGTGCTAACAAAGCGACACCTAATCGCTCTTCTAGTCTTGTGACTTGGCGACTGACGTGACTGGTACTGCAACCTAACTGTTTTGCCGCTGCAGAAAACCCTAAGCTCTCAGCAACCGTAACAAACTCATTGATGCCTTCAAAACTGTCCATACTTACCTTTGCTATATAGCAATAATGTTTTGCCAATTAATCGTATTATCACTTATTTGATTAGCAATTAGTATGAAGGTGTTCAACAAATACACGTAAGCCAAAAAGGAAACCATCATGAAGAAAGTACTCATCATTGTGACGAACCATGCGACCCTAGGTGAAACTGACCAAGCAAACGGAACTTACGCGCCAGAGCTCACTCATGCCCTTAGCGAACTGCTGGGTGCAGGCTTCGATTACGACATTGCCTCTATCAAAGGCGGGCAAGCACCACTGTACGGAACCGACATCGAAGGCGACGCAGTGAACGAGAAAATTTTGGCGGATGATGATTTCCAGAACCGCATCAACAACACGATTCCAGTGTCACAAATCAACGGTGACAACTACGATGCGATCTTCTATCCGGGTGGTTTTGGTCTTCTTTCAGACCTAGCGAGCAACGAAGATTTTGCCAAGATTTCCGCAAAACACTATGAAGATGGCGGTATTGTGGCAGCAGTTTGTCATGGTCCGGGCGCTCTTCTTCCTATCACGCTTAGCAATGGCGAAAAGCTGCTTGCGTCTAAATCAGTAACAGGTTTCACTCGCGAAGAAGAGATCGACTTCGGCACCATCAACGATATCCCATTCCTATTGGAAGAATCTCTTGCACGCAGCGCAGCGCGCTACTCTAAAGTGCAACCATGGCAAGAGTTTGTAATTGTGGATGATCGTGTCATCACAGGTCAAAACCCAACGAGCGCACACGGCGTAGGCAGAGCGATTGTTGAACACCTAGCTTAAACGCACCGGAAACTACAACTATCCTAGAAGAGGAAAGCGTGCTTTGTCATGCTTTCCCTTGCTACAGGCGATCGCAAGATGCGCTTATACTTCTTCCCCTGCCTCGTCCTCTTCTACGATATCCGTTTCTTGGCTCGCCTCTTCCAACCATTGCTGTAAAGATTCACTTGCTAGCACCTTCTGTTGGTAAGCTTTGGCACCTTCGGATAACTCGATACCGTAAGTTTGGAAACGCAATACCACAGGTGCATACATAGCATCCGCTATCGACCATTCTCCAAATAGCCAACCGTTTGGATGCAGTTCTGCTTGCTCTGCCCAAATAGCGTCAATGCGAGCAATATCTTTACGTGCTCCCTCCGTTAGATCGACTTTTCTGCGTGCGCGGATGTTCATTGGGAGTTCGCTTCTTAAGTTAAAGAAACCCGAATGCATTTCTGATGCGATGGCGCGTGCTTTAGCCCGTTCCGCAGACTTACTTGGCCATGCTTTGCCTTGTAAGTATTGCTCGTTAACGTATTCCAAAATAGCTAATGAATCCCACACGGTTGCGTCATCATCCACTAAGGTAGGGACTTTCACGGTTGGTGTAATACCTTCCAAGGTCTTATAAAAATCTTCCGTGAATAATTTGAGCTTGGTGACTTCGACATCCAGTTTGAATTGAGAAAAGATCAGCCATGCGCGCAGTGACCAGCTTGAGTAGTTTTGGTTAGCAATAAACAGTTTCATGACGCCTCCATGCGGTTTGTGTTTTGAGTACCCATTCACAATATCTGATTGTATTTAAGGGGACTAACGGATAGTTTTGATGGAACACTTCAACAAAAACGATGGATGAGTTTTAGATATGGATATCGATGCGTTACGCAGCTTTCTGGCTTTTGTCGAAACGGGAAGTTTCACTCGTGCAGCCAAGCAGATCAATCGCACCCAATCCGCATTCAGTGCGCAAATGCGTAAGCTAGAAGACGAACTCAGCGTCAGTTTGTTTGAAAAAGAAGGTCGCAATCTTGTCTTAAGTGAAGCGGGATTAGCACTACGCTCTCACGCAGAGCAATTGGTTAGCTTGCACAATCAAGCACTGAAACAAGTGAGGCGCTATGAAAACAAGCGCCCTCTTCGCTTAGGTTGCCCAGAGGATTACAACGACAATATCTTGCCTAAAGTCATCCGCGTATTACAGCAATCTGAGCCCACATGTTCAATTCAAGTCTTCAGTGAGCCAAGCATCACCTTGAGAGAGAAACTAGATGAAGGAAAGCTAGACGCCGCTATTGTGACAAGAGCACCGGATAGTGAAGAAGGTTATTGGCTAGCGAGCGACAAAGGCGTGTGGATTGCTCATCCTGATTTTGACATTGAGAACGCCCAACCTCTCCCTCTCGCCCTATTCCAAACCGACTGTAAATACCATGCGGCAGCAGTAGACGGATTAACCAAACGTGGCACTCCTTATCAACTACTGGCATGTTGCAATACGGCTTCTGCACAACGAGCAATTGTACGTTCAGGCATGGCTATCGGTGCGATGGGCAGTATTAGCGTTAGCGAGGATCTTAAGATCTTAGACGATATGCCATCGCTACCTTCCGTGGATATCGTTTTGGTCACGGGCGTCGAGCCTCATCCGATACTGGATAAAGAATGCTTGGCGCAATTGGTTGAGTTAATGGCTTAACCGGATTAGCTAGCCAATCACAAAGTTAAATTGGCCCGTTAACCGCCCGTCGATTCGTATAGTTTCAAACTGCAGATAATCACGGGCTTTGCCACCCCACCATTCATCACCAGTATTGCCTCTTAAGTATAATTGAGTGGTCAGAAGCTCTTTGTTACCCCGCCACAACTTAACGTGAATGTGCGGCGGACGAGAGGCATAAGGCACAGGGTACAAGGTCTGAAACAAGTAGTGACCATCCGATTGAGTTTCTACCGCACCAAAGCCCGCAAAGTGCGCATCAAACTTATCGTTATTTGGTTGCTTAGGATGATCGTAAATCCCCTGCCCATCGCATTGCCAGATTTCTACTTTGATGCCTGAGACAGGGTTTCCCGATGTATCTACTACTCTGCCTTGCAACACGATAGGTTCACCGACCAAGCCTTCTGATTGCAGAATCAAGTTTTGACGAAGAGGAATATCCACTACTGGATAAAATGGCCCTTCTGTTTGTGCTGGCGTCGGCCGCATTGGTGTCGTCGCTTTTAAAGAGGGTGCGAACAACAATGTCCACAGCGCTAAAAAGTGTCTTCTTTCCATGATGCCACCAATGCAATTACGTTGAATTAAGTTTGGTGGAACTTGAGAGATTTGCCATGACGAATATAAAAATGCCCCTGCAAGAGAGTCATTTGCAGAGGCACTGTGGAACTAAATGATGAGTGTTGATCGAAGGATTATGCGGCTTCGAACGCCAGTGCTTTCTTCTCTACCTGACGGAAAATGAGAGTCAGCACACCATTTACCGTTAAATAAAATGCGCCTGCAATACCAAATACCGTCAACGTGTCGTAGGTTTGTGCGTTAATGCGTTGCGCGTAGCCCATCAGATCCATGATCGTAATCGTGCTTGCTAGTGACGTACCTTTGAAGACCAAAATCACTTCGTTCGAGTAAGCCGGAACCGCACGACGAATAGCGTATGGCAGCAGTACTTTTAGTGTTGCGGTTTTGTTCATACCTAATGCACGACACGCTTGCCATTGACCAGAAGGAATCGCGTTAAACGCTCCTTTGAACAACTGAGTGCTGTATGCAGCGGTATTGAGTGCTAGCGCTAACATCGCACAGAACCAAGGTTGGCTTAACCATGTCCAGAATACACTTTCTCTTACGGCATCAAACTGACCCGGACCGTAGTACACCAAGAAGATCTGTACCAGCAAAGGCGTACCTGTGAACAAGGTGATGATGCCACGACTTACCCAATGCAAACCCGGAGTACGTAGGATCAGAGTCAGCGTCATCATCAGAGCTAAAAGACAGCCCACAACCAAGGAAGCGGCGGTCAATTGGAGGCTAGTGCCTAAGCCATCCAGCATTTGCCAAACGTGTTGTTCGTTCATGCGGTCGCCTCCTGTCCCATGCTCATGCCTTGAATTGAGAACTTCTTATCAATCAGTTTGACGGCACGTTGTGTAATCAAAGTAATGCCTAGGTAAATCACCGCAGCGGTTGCGTACCATGTAAACGCTTCATGCGTCGCTGCAGATGTTAGCTGCGCTTGTTTCAACAAATCCGTTACGCCAATCAGTGATACAAGCGCGGTGTCTTTCAGCAGAACCAACCATTGGTTAGTTAAACCTGGTAGTGCGTGTCTTACTGCTTGTGGTAAAACAATGCGAACGAAAGCGTGTGCTTGACTGATGCCGAGTGCACTTGCTGCTTCTCTCTGCCCTCTTCCAACGGCTTTTAATGCGCCACGTAGAGTTTGAGAAGCGTAGGAAGCGAAGATCAATGACAACGCCACCACGCCAGACAAGAACGGGCTAACTTCAATAAAGTCGCCGGTGATTAAAAACAGAACCTGCGTCGAACCAAAATAGATGAACAACACGACAAGGATTTCTGGCAAACCACGTACAATCGTCACAAACGCCGTCATTGGCCATTTAACGAAAACGCGGCGAGACATTTCACCACTGGCGAATACCACTGCCAGAATCAAACCGACTAAAAGGCTTGTAAAGGCTAGCTGGACAGTCATCCAACTAGCTTGAACAAGCGATAAAGAGTAACCCGTTAGTGCCATATTACTTACCGAAGTACTTGTTGTAGATTACGTCGTATTCGCCGTTCGCTTTCACTGTTTTCAGTGCCGTGTTCAGCTTGTTCACTAGCTCGTCGTTACCTTTGTTTACTGCGATACCGAAACCGTTACCGAAGTATTTAGGGTTAGTAACGTGCTCACCTACGTACGCTAGGTTGTCTTCTTTCTTGAACCATTCCGCTACGACTGCTGTGTCACCGAATACAGAATCAATACGGCCATTCTTCATATCGATGAATGCGTCCTGGTAGCTTGAGTAAGGAACCGCTGTTACGCCTGGCATTTGCTCAATCAGGTAGCTTTGGTGTGTTGAACCGTTTTGAACACCAACACGCTTACCTTCTAGTGCTTTTTGATCGGCCACTTTTTCTTTGATAGAAACAAACGCTGCTGAGTTGTCGTAGTAAGGGTCAGAAAAGTTCACTTGCTCCAAACGCGCGTCAGTAATATCCATTGCAGAGATAGCCGCATCGTAACGCTTGAATTTTAATGCAGGGATCAGGCTGTCAAAAGATTGGTTGTGGAAGGTGCATTTTGCTTCCATTTCTTTACATAGTGCGTTCGCCAGATCCACATCAAAACCTTGGATTTGGTTGTTTTCATCCATGTATTCGAATGGGGCGTACGTCGCTTCCATCGCAAATTTGATCTCTTCTTGTGCTGCTGCATTCGCTGAGACAAGTCCGATTAGTGAAGCTAGTAGAATCTTTTTCATTGCAATACTCCGTGTGTACTTAGTGGGCTGACACTCGCAATGACAGCCGAGCTTATCTGTTAAATAGACTGAACTTTAAAAACGTGATTTAGTGATTTAAGTAGTCAGCAAACTGGGCGGTTTGCGGGTTAGAAAACGAATCATTTGTGCCGTGCTCAACGATGTGTCCTTTTTCTAAATACAGTACGTGGCTAGCGATTTTCTTGGCGAAATCCACTTCGTGCGTCACAACTACTTGTGTAATTCCGGTTTCGCTTAAATCTTTAATAATCTTAACGACTTGGTTAGTAATTTCCGGATCAAGCGCAGCGGTCGGTTCATCAAAAAGCAAGACTTCCGGTTTCATCATCAATGCACGAGCAATCGCCACACGTTGTTGCTGACCACCAGAAAGTTGCATCGGCCATGCATCCGCTTTGTCTGCCAAATGCAGCGTCGCAAGAATTTGCATTGCCTGCTTCTTCGCTTCTTCTTTATCCATGCCAGCGACTTTTACCGGAGCCTCAATCAGGTTCTCCATCACTGTCATATGCGGCCATAGGTTGTACTGTTGGAACACCATGCCCACTTTACGACGAAGCGCTAAACCTTGCTTCTCTTTGATTTCAGTTGAAAAGTCGAATGCGTCATTAGCGATGTTTAACTGGCCGTTATCCGCTCCTTCAAGAAGGTTAAGAACACGTAGTAGAGAGCTCTTCCCTGCACCACTCGGACCGAGTAACACCAGTGTTTCGCCGCTTTCACACTTAAAGCTGACATCGTGAAGCACTTGTGTCTCACCATAGGATTTATTGATTCCGCTTACCTGAATAGTCATGCTGACATACCGCATTAATTGTCACTTGGCATTTATATTACTCAAAAGGATTTTTTATGCAATAAAAATGTATAAAAATTAATTTTGTTAAATTTTTGTATGATAAGCAATCAATACAACAGAGAATATGACTGGTTTAATCAGTTGGTTTTAACTGAAATTGTTGATGAAAATCCAACAATATGATGGCAATCGAAATAAGGTTAAAATTCTGGTTACTTTTGTGCTTGTGTAGACGGAATTTTGAGTCTTTGAACGTACTACACCCGACGCAGACCTTCTCATTTTTGCCGGGCTTCCCCCCTCGATTTCCGGTAAAGCCTTCTATCGGCGGGTTCCTGATTAGGACTTTGTGAATAGACTATAATTTCTCTTTGTATTCTGGCCCTTAATTCGAGTCATCTAAGTATGAGTGAGATAACCCCATGTTGAAGTCGCATTGTTTTTCTCTCATGGCACTTGCTTCTCTGAGCTTACTTTCTATACCCAGCGTTTGGAGTAGAACAGCAATCGTATTACCTGGGTTGTATGAACAGGGTATTGATCTTCAAGATAAGCCTATCTCTGCTGCGGCTACACGTGAATGGGAACTGGATTATGCTGATATCTTATTCGGCGCTTACGAAAGTAAAAGTCATAATGAGCGTGTACAAGCACTTGGTTACATGTACAACCAAAAGCTGGAACTTAACTCAGGTTGGCTGGAAAACGATATACGTAATCTCGCAGAACTGAATGGAATTGACTACGAAGATTTCTTTCTCCACTTTTCTGAAGACACTATCCTAGCTGAAGTCGACTCAAGCCATGGTGAGAATACTCTACTCAATCGAAAACCGATGATCGTTGGCTATACCGCCAGCGCTGACCACGCCGGTTTTTGGCTATATCAACCACCGCCATGGGATGCTGATGTATTTGGTCAGGCGAATAATGGTGGAGCCCTCTATGTCTATCACTCAGAGAAGTTCGACCGCTTAGCCTTTACGTTCTCTCAGTTTGCTCAAGGCGGCAGCTTCACGATTGAATACCCTTCTGCCATCGACTCGTTTGGTCAGGTAACTGAATGGAAACGCTTCGCGATTAAAAAAGACAAAACTGAGAACATGACTAAAAACCAAACAGTAAGCTGGTCTGTTCCTTTGGATTGGGTTCGCGCTACAACGCATGATGGTAGCGGAAAAACTTATGGTGGCGGTCAGTACTTTGGCTCCACCTTTTTACGCGACGGCGGCCGCCTTTACGTTGCGAAAATCACTTGGCATGACGACAACATAGAAAACCGCCCACGTCTCGAAAACATTCAACTCAAAAATAGCTTCCCTGCCGTCAATATCTCAGGAGTACCAACGGAGACACCGGAAGGTCAAACCATTCAACGCTGGCGTAAAATTCGTGGCTTCGACAAATCTGCAGATCGAAACCAAGACAATTATCTTTCTTGGAATGAATACAAAAACCGTTCGAATAAGAATGCAACCGCACGATTTCGTTGGGAGTCACGCGTTATTCCATTTGGTCGTATGTGGAATCAAACCTCTTCTTGGGCATTGACCAATCTCGGCAATCCCTTTTTTGCCAATACAATGCTCCACTCTTACCAAGCTGGATGGGCGAAACAAGGTTTAAATGGTGCGTACAACGACGATACGAATAAGTTACTCGGTGCAAATCAGTTCTACATATATTCCGGAGGCACAGTGGATGAACTTGGTTTGGTGGCGGGTAGCCAAGCTGCTGACGATGCTTACAAAGCGCAATTCTCGGCGTTCTTGAATAAACTGGCAACGCTGGATGAAGATGCGTTAATTGGCCTCAACATAGGTACGGCAAACTTATTCGGTCGTAATGGGCAAAACCACTTGGTTAACGCTGGCTCCTTGTACTTGCGCGAGCACTACCTTTTCCCTGCTACCGGCTTTAGTGGCTATGCTGGCTTGGCTAAATTTTGGGATAACTCTGCACTCGCCAAAGCTGGCCAGAAAGTGATTTATCAAGCGACCACGCGTTATGGTCGCGTTCAATACTTTGGTAACACAGAAAACAATTGGAAACAGGACCAATACTCTGCACTAGCGGTGTTCTACTTAAACTATCACCCTGAGCGCAGTTACTTTAATCAGTGGAACAATGGCTACTTATATGGAAGTAATAACACAACAAGTGACAACTTCTGGAAGGCAGGCGTACCAAAGAATATTGCTTATCAACCTAGCACCTTGCTTGCCGTTGATTTGGGAGAGCCAACCAATCAAATCCCAGATGGGTATCAGGCGACTCCGCTAATGATGTCCACCAGCACGCCCTATCCTGCCGATTACACTGTCATTGGAGATGCTTCTATGAGCAAAGTGGCTCATCCTGACTTGCCCAATGGCGCTATCGATTTGTTACCAACCTATACGTACTTTGCGTATCACTCAGACGATACGGTGGTGGTGCATGGTCCTACGGAGATGGTGTTAGCCCGCGAATTCACTAAAGGCCGAGTGCTGTATCGAACTGATTTCTTTGGCAAGAATATCGATTATTTCACCTCACCGAAGATGACAATCGCGCTTCCAGAGCCTATGCGACCTGTAGATCAAGACGGTAACATCGGCGACTATGTTTCTCATATTGAGATTGGCGGCTACGAAGGAGTGTTCTTGCTGTATTAACTCCCTTTCAACACGCCTCACCAAACGCTTCATAAATCACCGTTTTTATGCTTAACGTCACTGAAAAAAACTTGTTCACTGAATCTTTATAAACCGATGTATATACTGAAGTAAATGACAACGACAAGGAAATTCAGTCACATGAAGACGACACCTTCAATGCTCTCTGTTCTGCTGCTATCAGCATTATCTACTCATGCAAATGCGGACGAATGCGGAAAAATAACCATCGCAGACATGAATTGGAATTCGGCCAGCTTAATGGCGCACATCGACCAATTTGTCTTAAATGAAGGCTACCAGTGCGATGCGGAATTGATCCCTGGTGATAGCGTTCCTACAGGCACCTCTATGATTGAAAAGGGACAGCCTGACGTTGCGCCAGAGTTATGGACAAACGGTATTAAAGAAGCACTTGATAAAGGGATTGCGGATAAACGCTTGCGCATCGCTAGTGAATCGCTTGTCAATGGTGGTGAAGAAGGGTTTTGGGTTCCCGCCTATCTGGTAAAACAGTATCCAGAACTCGCGACGATAGAAGGCGTCATCAAGCACGCCAAACTATTTGAACACCCAGAAGATGATGACAAGTTCGCGTTCTATAGCTGCCCTGCTGGTTGGACATGCCAAATCACCTCCGGTCACTTGTTTAATGCATTAGGGTTAAGTGAGCACGGCTTTGAGATGGTTGACCCAGGATCTGGCGCAGCATTAGCTGGCACCATCGCCAAAGCCTATGATCGCAAAATGCCTTGGTTTGGTTACTACTGGTCACCGACCCCCGTATTGGGCAAGTATGATATGGTCAAAGTGGATTTTGGTAGCGGAACAGATTTAGAAGAGTATCGCAACTGTACCACTCAGCCTGATTGCGCTTCACCAAAAGTAACAATGTACCCACCTTCTCCAGTTCGCACAGTAACAACTGAGGCGTTTGCGAGCAAAGAACCCCAAGCATTCGCGTACTTGCAGAAACGCGGATTTACCAACGAGCAAATGAGTGAAATGCTGGCCTGGATGGAAGATAACTACTCGGACGGTGAAGAAGCGATGTTTTACTTCTTTAATACCTACCCTGACTTGTGGAAAGGCTGGGTATCTGAAGACGTCGCGGTGAGAATCGAAAAAGCGCTTTGATGATTAATACTTAAAGTGCCACAAATCATTTAACCTCCCATACCGTTTGAATAAACGGCATGGGAGACTCGTCAACGACTCGTTAATACATGGTGTGACCATTCAATGTTTCTTTAGGAATCTCTTGCAGAGCGTCCCAATGTTCGACGATCTTCCCATTGTGATCAAAACGAAAGAAATCCATTGTCACGTATTCAATATCATTAGGCCATGTTTGGTGAGTGTGTAGTGCCACCAAGTTCCCTTCAGCAATGGCTCGCACAAACGTAATATCTTTATCGGGATACTCGTTTTGCATCCGCTCAAAATACTCGATAAAAGCCTCGGGGCCATTTCCAACTAATGGATTGTGCTGGATGTACTCATCACCTACGTAGTCTTCAACGGCCTTTCTTGGATTACCTCTATAGGCGGTTTCGTAAAACGCAATGGCATTTCTTTTATTCTCTTGCAGATCCATTTTTCTTACCTGTGTTGCTCCATCTTGCGGATAACGGTAATCATAGTCTTTGAACTTCAGAAGTGACCAAACATCGCGCACAAAAAAGGCCGCTAAACAGCAGCCTTCATCACTTCTACTTGGAATCATCGCCTTTCATCGCTTAAACCACACCACCAGCACCGAGCATAGAACGCTCACTGTTCTCCACCAGCAACGCGGTTGCGGTTTGTTTCAGTGTTTCCCATTCTTGGTCTTCGACAAAGATACCATTTTGCCAAGAAGCTTGTTGCGTGCGGCTTAACTCATCTCCTTCAATGTGGGTGGTATACCCTTGTGCACTTTTCTCGATATCGAAATCGTTCACGGAGAGCTCGATAACCATACTATGCAAATCCGTATCATGCCCATCAAACTGATCCGAGAAAAAGACTTCTGGCGCGATTCGTCCACGGTTTAACACATAAAGCGTTCGCTTGGGACTAGAGCCATTGACCCATTGTGCGCGACACGCGATGCCTTTCGCAGAGAGCTTCAACAACTCACTGAAACCCAACCAACGGTTATGACACTGTTTCAACGTAATGGTAATCGACTTACGGTTAATCATTTTCTCAAGTGCGAAATCCAACACAGCGGGTAAATGACACGCTACACTCCCGTTGTGCAGTTCTACCTCTATGCTTGACGGTGTGCTGTTGGTCACCGATACGGCGCAGTCTGAATCTAACCCAAGAAACAGACTGGCGTTATTAAAATGACGAACTCCATGTAAGCCAACCATTTGCAAGTCCGCCACCATGTTCGCAATGACATCCGCCTCACCACAGTGACGGCGCATGCCAAGAAATGCCTTATTAACCGCGGCCACCAATTCGTTGTGAGAGACGATCATAATGCAAATCCTCCGTTGATTTTTTGATTGTCACTTTGCGCAATTTCGTCACGCGGCGGCATGCTAGGGAAAATCCACGTGTCTGCCAGTTTAGGGTCGTGAATTTCATCTAACAACGGCGCACCTTGGAAGAAAGTTACTCGAACCCAACGATCCGAGCGCGGATCAAACTTAGTCGCACCAAAGATCGCCAATTTACAGCGCAGTAAGTGCATTGGTAACGCATCTTTACGCAGCACATTCATTTGAATATCCCCCATCGCACGGTTGCCTAACGTCCATACGCGACGTGTGATCGAACGATAAGCCGGTTTTTGCAATAGAAACTCTGCTACGGACATTTCTACATCACAGTCAAGCAAGGCCTGGTACAAGCGATTCACTTGTCTGCCAATATCAAGCGGCAGTTCTTTTTCTTCTCCAGCCTCTTCCCCGCGGACACCAAGCCTTGGCTCTTCTTTGTCTTGTGAGCGATACCAGAACCAGTAGTTGTTCTCAGCTAGTGAGTAATCCGCATCAATCGCCCAGCGGTACTTGCTTTGCAACACTTCCAGTAAATCTTGGATCTTTTTCCCGCCCGGAATAGATAACATTTCATCCGTATTCATTTGGCTAGCAAATTCATCCACTAAAGATGGGTAGAGTTCGATCAAGCAAGAGGTGAGGATTTCTTGGGCTTCCACACTCATTGTTTTCTTATGCTCGACCAAACTCGCCCAGTGCGGATGTAATGCCATTAACGTTGTTAGCTCCGATAGCAGTTGTTTGATGTCTGCTATCGCTTGATGATTGAGCCTGTCTTGATGTTCATTGATGGTGATGACTTGCTCTAAATGACGCTGTGCTTTTTGCAGCAATCCTTGCAAAGGAGCATGGAACGACGCTTCACATGGCATCGCAAAGACTCGCGCTACCGCACGTTCGCGAGAGGTCATCCATTGGTCAACGATGCACGGGTGATTAATCAAGTATGGAGCCATGCCTAAGCCAGTAGCATTGCCGACACCAAGGTAGCGCTGCAAGCCACGATGCAAAGCCACCGCCTTGTCGCCACCTTGTTGAAGTGCCAGATAGTGCACCCAATCTAGGCTGAATTCACGCAACATATATACGGCACACATTTGCGCACTAAAAGACTGGCTGAAATCTGAGTTGTTCTCTAACAGTTTGAAATCGGCGATACCAAACTTTCCGTTACCATAAACAGCTGTGGTACGCAGGATATAACCCACTTCCGCTAACTCTTTCGGCTCAGGCTGCTCGCCTTGAGAAAGCGCGCTAACAATGTGCTCAAACACGCGCACACTTTTGTTTGCGCGAGCAAGAACAAGTACGTTGTTTGGATTACGTCCCGCTTCTTGCAGCGGTACATTTTCTCGCAATCTTTCCAACAAAGTAACATCAACATCGCCTTGAACCAGTGCAAATGTGACGTCCCACTTTTCAGCAATTACGCGATCATTACGCTCGTCGTCGGCAATTTCATCACAGAATACCACCAAATGATAAACGTGCTCTGGCGTGGTCAATTTGTAAATCACATGACCATAACCACGAGGACAAAGCTGCCACTCATGCTTGGTTACTTGCCAGTTTTGGCTTGCCATATTACGAATCAGACTGCGAACAAAGCTGATTCGGTTTTGGTGCATTGCGCCAAGCCTTTCGGCTGCCATGACAATCGCTGCATCGCGCATAGTTGCTTCCGTATAAGTAGAACGATGTGCATCCATTTTGCTCACCACCTATTTGTTATTGTAAGAATACTAGGGTTTGTGCGGATGCAGGAGGAAAACACCCGCACAAGCTCCACGTTGTTTGAATTGGATAATTGTTATAGCCCTTGCTCTTTCGCCATTTTGATTGCAATTTGTGGCGCATTCCAAAGTGACGGTAACAGAATCAACGAAACCGGAACCGCGGTAATAACAATGAAAGATTGCAGAGCAGAGATGCCGCCAGAGCCAAGGGAAATTAGGATCAATGCCGTCACACCCATCATTACTCCCCAGAAGGTACGGATGATCGCATTCGGCTCCGTTTCACCACTGATCACGACACTGATTGTGTAGGTCATTGAGTCGCCCGTCGTGACGATGAAGATCGTGGTTAAAATCAGAAATAGAATTGAAGTCAGCATTGGCATTGGTAGTTGCTGAGTCACTGCAAGCAAAGCACCTGGCAAGTTAAAGCCCTCAAACGCCGCACTCACGCTACCCGGTTCAGCAATTTCAAACGCAAGGCCTGAGCCGCCCACAATCGTGAACCAAAAACAGGTGGTTAACGGAGCCACAATACTGATGGTGGAAATAACTTGGCGAATAGTTCGACCACGGGAAATACGCGCAATAAAAATTGCCATCATCGGACCATAACCCAGGAACCAGCCCCAGAAAAATACTGTCCACCAACTTAGCCAACCTTCGTCACCGCGATAAGTCGCCATTGGGATAAAGTTATCCAACATGCTTCCTACACCTTGAATGTATCCGTTAAAGATAAAATTCGTCGGACCAAAAAACAGGATGTAAACCATCAATGCCATTGCCAGAATCACGTTGTAACGACTAAGCAGTTGCATGCCTCGGCTTAATCCACTGAGTGCTGACAAGGTGTAAAGAGCAATCGCAAACAAGATGATGATAAGCTGAGTGGTAAAGCCATCAGGGATATCAAACAACGCATTTAACGCGTAGCTAACCTGCAAGCCTAGAAACCCAATTGGACCAATGGTGCCCGCGGCTACCGCGATAATGCAGCATGCGTCAATCAATGCACCGAGTTGGCCTTTAAGTGCTCGTTCGCCCAAGACTGGGTAAAGCAAAATACGGGGTTTTAGTGGTAAACCTTTGTCGTAATGTAGGTGCATCACCACGATGGAAGTTAAGCTACCTACAATCGCCCAAGCTAGAAAGCCCCAGTGCATAAAGGATTGCGACAACGCATTCACCGCACCTTGCTGCGGGTTATCTTGCGCGCCGTACAAAGGAGGTGGGCTAACATAATGCGCGATAGGCTCAGCCGCGGCCCAGAAAACGCCACCACCAGCCAATAAGGTACAGAAAATAATCGCCATCCAGCGGAAAGAATCCATTTCTGGTTTTGCAATCCCGCCCAACATCACCTTGCCTGTTCGCCCTGCAGCCAAGCCAAGACCAATAAGAAAAGTGAGAAGCAGCAGTAACTGCCAGTATGGACCAAATACCTGAACTGCCCAGCCAAAGCCAGCGTTAACGATCGTAGATAACAGCTCGCCGTCATAAAGTGCAATAGCAACGAACAACGCGATGAAACCACCGCTATACCAAAAGGCCGGGTTATTCAGTCCTAATTTGTCCGTCGTGTTTTCTGTTGTTGATGTGTTGTGTTTTGCTTTTGACTTGCCCGATGACACGCTCATCGTGGAAGCTTTCATGCTATTGGTTAAATCAGACATACTCTGGCTCCAGAGGTTCTTTGCAGCAGCCAAAGACTGGCTACAAATGTGAGTTTTACGCCTGCCGTATTGTTATTATGTGGGCAGGCGGTTCCTACTTTGGGGAATGCTATGAAATAGGCTCTAATCCTTCTTTAAGGAAGTTGAACCAGTTTTCACCCAATATTTTTCCAGCCTCAGATTCACTGAATCCGTGACCCATTAATCCGTTGTAGATGTTCTCCATCCCTGCGCTGCCGCAGAACCATGGCAGCGCATCTGGCCATCCCGAGTTACTTGCTGAACCTTCGCCGTAATCCATCGCTTTTGACCAACGCCCGTTGCGCATCCATTCCAATACTTGTTGCGGTTGGTTTAAGCACAGATCACTACCGATGCCTAAATGGTCGACGCCAAACATGTCTGCGGTTTTCGCTACCATCTGGCAGAAATCATCCAGCGTGCACTGGCTGCCATTTGGCAAATGGAATGGATATAAACTGAATCCAATCAAACCACCGCGCTCCGTCAGTGCTTTGATCACGGTGTTGGATTTGTTGCGCAGTGCGTCATGCGCAAACGTCGGGTTAGCATGGCTGATACAAATTGGACGCGAAGAGAGCTCGATAGCTTCCAACGTCGAACGCTCCGCGCTGTGGGACATATCAATGATCATCCCGACTCGGTTCATCTCTTCAATCGCTTGCTTACCAAAGCGAGTTACGCCGGAATCGTTTTGTTCGTAACAACCTGTCGCCAGTAAGCTTTGGTTGTTGTAGGTCAGTTGCATGATCAGCAGACCTTGACGGCGCATCACTTCAATCAGGCCAATTTCATCATCGATTGGTGAGCAATTTTGCGCGCCGAAGAAGATGCCGACTTTGCCTTCTGCTTTGGATTTTTCTACATCTGCCATTGAATAAATAGGCATGATGAGGTCCGCATTTTGCTCGAAGCGCAAGTTCCACTCAGCAAAACGCGTCAAGGTTTCGCGCGCAGTTTCGTGGTAGACGATGGTGGCATGAACGGCGGTAATGCCACTCGCCTTAAGCGTTTGGAAATACTCTCGATCCCAATTGCAGTACTGCAATCCGTCAATCACAATCCGTTGTTGGTACATAACCACTCCTTAAACAATTTCTTAGCCTTTTCGTGCGGGTAACTGACACCATCAGTTACCCTGCCCATCTTAGTAAGGACGCTGATAAGCGGTTTTCACTACGGTGTAGAACTCTTTGGCGTACTGACCTTGCTCACGAGGACCAAAGCTAGACTCTTTACGGCCACCAAATGGAACGTGATAATCTGTACCCGCAGTTGGCAAGTTAACCATGACGCAGCCCGTTTGGACTTGCTGTTTGAAGATCGCGCTATTACGCAAGCTTTGCGTGATAATGCCGCCTGTCAGGCCAAAGCGCGTATCGTTCGCGACTGCAATTGCCTCATCCAGATCAGAAACGCGAATCACGCTCGCCATTGGCGCAAAGACTTCTTCTTGGTTCACTTCCCAGCCATTCTGTGTATTTAAAAACAGAGTTGGTGACATGTAGTAACCGTCATGCTCTAGGCTCAGACGCTCACCACCGAAAGCCAGCTCCGCGCCTGCTTGGCGTGCGTTTTCGATCCACTCAAAGTTCGCATTCAGCTGGTTACCATCAACAACAGGGCCCATGAACACGCCCTCTTCTAGAGCGTGACCCACTTTAAGTTCGCTCATGCGTTTGATTAGCGCTTCAACATACGCGTCGTGAACTCCGTCCATAACGACAAGACGAGAAGACGCGGTGCACTTTTGACCTGCACCCGAGAATGAGCCTGCGATTGTTGCTTCGACAGCAATCTGAATGTCTGCATCATCTGCCACTACGAGCGCATTTTTGCTACCCATCTCTAGCTGACAACGCACAAAATTTGGTGCCGTTGCCGCTGCAACTTTACGGCCTGTGTCCACAGAACCAGTGAAGCTCACGCCGTTCACATCCTTCGAATTGATAAGGGTATTACCTACTTGCGAACCGCTACCCAAAACGAGGTTAAACGTGCCAGCAGGTA
Source organism: Vibrio sp. 1874 (assembly GCF_033344395.1). Taxonomy (NCBI): domain Bacteria; kingdom Pseudomonadati; phylum Pseudomonadota; class Gammaproteobacteria; order Vibrionales; family Vibrionaceae; genus Vibrio; species Vibrio sp. 1874. The sequence continues at coordinate 788,090 of NZ_JAWPOR010000001.1, read as the reverse complement.
AACCTTGGCGATGGATAATCTCTGTCAGCGCAACGGCACTTGCTGGGGTTAGGTTGGCAGGCTTCCAGACGACGCTGTTGCCAAACGCAAGTGCTGGCGCGATTTTCCAAGCCGCTGTTGCTGTTGGGAAGTTCCAAGGAGAGATAATGGCGATAACGCCGACGGCTTCGCGAGTAACTTCAACGGAGACACCTGGACGGACGGAAGCAGCGCTATCGCCAATTTGACGCAGAACCTCAGCAGCAAAGTATTGGAAGAATTGGCCAGCACGGTAAATCTCACCTCGACCTTCAGCAAATGGCTTACCTTCTTCACGCGAAAGCAAGGTGCCCAATTCGTCACATCGTGCAATGAGCTCATCACCAATCGCTTGTAGCACTGCTTGCTTGCGCTCGATTGGTGTTTTTTCCCACTCTGGCTGCGCTGATTTAGCCGCTTGAATCGCTTGCTCTACTTGCGACACACTCGCTTGTGCGAAATCGCCAATGTTTTCGCTGATATCAGAAGGGTTAATATTGGCGATGGTGTCCATGCCCGATTGCCATTCACCTGCTATATAGAGGGATTTTTCTGCTTGAACATTGTTAATAAAAGTCATGGTTCTTTCCTTGTTCTTCCGATTTGTGATGGCAAGCCACTCACTCACTGATCTCTAATTATTCTCGTTGGATTTATTCTGGTTGGCTTGCCGACGCGTAGACAACAAACTCCACCAACATCTCTTCTCGCGCTAACCCTGCAACCACCATGGCGGCGCGATTTGGGTACGGCGCTTCAAAATATTCCGCGTACACTTGGTTAACGGTCTTTAAGTATTCTCTGTCAGTCACATAAATCAGGACCTGCAACACCGAGTCCAAAGACTCCCCTGCACACTCCAGGGTGTGAATGAGATTGTTAAAGGTTTGACGTGTTTGTGCTTCGATACCGCCTTCCACAACCGCGCCTGTGTCATCAATAGGAATTTGAGCCGTATACAGGGTTCCGTTGTTGACTATCGCCCATTCAAGCGGCGCTTTAGAAGCAAATAGACTGGTTTTAACTGGGTGTTTTTTAGTAGGAGTATTCACGTGCCTTTCAACCTTTGTAACAGCTTTGTTTCAATATGGTTAAATGATGCACATTGACAGGCGATAAATCTAACGGTAAATTTTTGACATTTGATAAATTAAACTTATCACTCTGTTTAAAATAACGTAAATAAAGGGATTAAGAGGCATTAGGGATGAGTATTAAGCTTCAACAATTAATGCATTTTGTGATGGTAGTCGAGGAAGGAGGCTTTCGAGCCGCTTCACATCGTGCAAATCGTTCTCAGGCGGCACTGTCAACATCGATAAAAGAGCTTGAAAAAATTCTAGGGCAAACGCTGTTTGAACCCGGAAACAAAACCAAATTGACCCCGTTTGGTGAAATTTGTCTGCCCAAGGTGGTTCAGTTTCTCAATATCTACAGTGCGCTGGACAACGATCTCAAAGCTGCCGCGGCCGGACAGCAAGGGAGAGTGCGAATTGCGAGCGTTCCTTCTGTTGCAGCGAAACTCATCCCTAGCGTGTTGGGTGCCTTTTGCGAGCAGTATCCAAATGTAGAAGTAAGCTTGATAGACGATAATGCCGCTGGCGTCGAGGCTCGCCTACTCTCCGGTGAGGTCGACTTAGCGCTCGGTAACCCCTCTCACCTCGATGAGGGCGGCATTGACTTTACGCCGCTGTTAGCCGATCCAATAGGTGTGGTGTGTTTAAAGGACAACCCTATTGCGAGTCATCCAGAAGGAATCGAGTGGCAAACTTTGTTGGAACAACCCTTTATCCGTAACGGCACTTGTACACTTCTCGATCCAACCCCAGCAAGAGCTCTGAGTCAGCAAGCGCTCTATTCGGTCGAAAATATTACTTCGCTGTTTTCTGTCTTAGAACTTGGGATTGGTGTCACGACCCTACCGAAGCTTGCTTTCCCAACCAATGAAACACGCTTGGTTTGGATTCCGCTTATCGATCCACCACTTGAAAGGCAAATTGGTATCTTTACGTTGACCGACCGCACGATCTCGCCTCAAGCAAAAGCATTTCACGATCTTTGTGTGCATTATTTAAACTATCAAAAAGAAGATAAATAATGGTTCGATTAACATGCGGATAATTAAAAGCCTCCATATTCAGAGTGGAGGCTAATTTGTATTTGTGTATTCGCTTCGTTCTATTTTTTGCGACGATTTCGGTTCTTATACACCACGCAAAAGTTACCACGCTTGGTACGACACTTTGAGCAACGTTCACAATCTACTGGTGCGCGATTGCCTTCTTTCCAACGTTTGATCAACTGTGGCTCAGCCAATAAAGGGCGTGACACAGCAAAAAATTGGATACCTGTGTTTTCTGCAATTTTCTCAATCGCATCAATGTCGCTCAGCCCGCCGACAGTAATCACCGGTATGCTAACGTCCTGACTGATCACGTGACCATATTCGTGAAAGTAACCTTCTTCTTGTAGTGTGTAACCATCGAACGTTTGACCAACAAGTTCGTTTGCTTTGCCGTGAACATTGCCAGATACGATGATCGCATCAACGCCTATTTCTTCAAGTTTCTTGCAGACGACGCGAGTTTCATTGAACGTTAAACCGCCGTCAAAGAACTCTGTTGCCGTCAGTTTAACGAGGATGGGAAATTCGCTTCCAACCAGCTTTCTGGTTTCAGAATAAATTTCTAAAAGAAAGCGCATGCGATTTTCTAAGTCACCACCATATTCGTCTTCGCGACGATTATAGTACGGGCTTAAAAACTGGTTAATTAAATAAGTGTGCGCCGCATGAATCTCTACGCCGTCAAAACCAGCGTCTTGAGCACGTTTACTCGCCAATGCGAATGCCTTTACGATGTAGTCTATTTCGTCCTTTGTCATCGCTTTGCCTTGCGTATTTGTACCACGCTCAGGCACGTCACTCGGAGCGAAGATGACACGCTCACCGACGTTATGGGTGGTTTTGGTGCCACCGTAAGCAATTTGCATCACGATTTTAGAATCTTGTTGATGTACTAGCTCTGTTAGCTTTTTGTATTCTTCAATAAAAGAGTCGTTGTAGATCCCCATCATACCTGCGTTGGGTTTCTCTTCTTCAACGATATTGGCATAACCCGTAACAATAAGCCCAACTTCCCCTTTCGCAAGCGTTTCGTAAATATCGTAAAGCTTTACCGTCATGTGACCATCTTCGGTCGCCATGTTCTCCCACGTTGCGCTTCTCACAAAACGGTTCTTTAGGGTCATGTTGCCAATTCGGGCTTCGGAAAACAAAATGCTCAAAACCAGTCCTCTTAAAGTTGTCTTTATGTTTTATCTTTTCGCAAGTAAACAAGAACGAAAAAGGAACAGCGATACACGATGTATGGCTGTTCCTTCTCTGAATCCTTGAGACCTGCAAACTACAGGCGCACCTTAATGCCTCGGAGACGACAAAACTTTAATCTGGGTTAAGGTTTGGTGAGTTTTTAGATTATGTAAAAGGATGATTCTTAATCGTGTTCATTTCACTGGAGCTAAGGTGCTTCCTCACCCACTTTCAGTCGTAAAACTTTTGTATTTCGCTAGCTGGTGATTCAACTCAAACATTCACATTGTTAGTTTGTATGCTGCTATGGGAACTAGCACTCTCCCCAAATGTTTACATTACAAACTATCGATATTGAATTTTCATATGGCAAATAGAGTTATTGCGCTGTTTATACTTTTTAGCTTAATAGTCACTATCTCTTGGCATTATTACGCGTCAGCGAAAACGTGCTTCACTATGTTTTACACACTGGTTGTTTTTGCTTTTAGATATGAATACGTGATAGTGAAGCTAGAGGAGGAACAGGAAAAACAGTGAAAATAAAGGACAATAGAAAGTTAAATGACCTTACTTCCAGGTAAGGCCATTCATGCATTCAGCAGCAAAAGATATTGGCGTTTAGCAAACGCTTAGGTTTGGTTGTTACAGAGCTAGAGGAATCAACTCGACACCAAGCACACCACTGATCCCCATCACCACTAGCAGTGAGACTTTAAACACCGACTTTGACCAAGCGATGTAGTTGTTGTCATCAATGCTGCGAAAGGTCACTTTCGTCCACATAAAGCAAACAACCGCTGCAACCGCTAAGTATTCATACCCGGCTTCACCTAGTAAAAATAACCCCAACGATACTGCTCCAAACGCCACGACATACGCTTTCATGTGTCGATGCGCTTTATGAATACCTTCTTTAACTGGCAATACGGGAATCCCGGCTTCTCGGTAGTCTTGCATGCGGAACATGGCAATGGCATAAGAGTGCGGCATTTGCCAGAGACAGAACATGGTAAAGAGTAAAATCGCTTCCAAGCTAATGAAGTTTGTTACCGCCAAGTAACCCACCAATGGCGGAACTGCGCCTGAGATACTTCCCACTAAGGTTCCATACACCGAGTTACGTTTGTACCACATCGTGTAAAAGAACACGTAATACACGTAACCAAGCAACACGACGACAGCGGATAGTGGGTTCACTCGGATAAATAACAGTGCGGTTCCTACCAGCAATAAAGCAAGTGCATAAACAAACGCAATATCGATATTGATGTTGCCTTTCACTGTTTCACGATTTCGTGTACGTGCCATCTTTTGGTCGATATCACGATCGAAAATATTATTCACCACACAACCTGAAGCGATGACTAACCCAACACCAACTAACGTCGTAACGAACAACATTAGACTGGCTGGTTCTGTTTTTGCGGCGAGGAAGAACCCCGCCGCAACAGAAATCAGGTTGCCGAAAATAATGCCCGGTTTAGTGATAGACAAATAACTTTTCAGCATACCTTGACCTACAACTTCATGTTGACGTTCATGTTATAGATGATCCATACCGAGCCAGCGATAAGGATAAGTACAACAATGGCGGTAAACATCAGTGATACAAGGTTCCACCGTCCGTCAGATGTTTTTGTTTCCATGTGCAAGAAGTATTTAAAGTGAACAAATATCTGCACTAATGCACATCCAAATAGAATCGCATAGGTCGTTGTATCTGGTAATGATTTCGTCCAAACAAAGTAGAACGGAATTACCGTCAGAATCAGTGAGGCAATAAAGCCTTTCACGTAATCTGACGCACTGGTTTCTACATGTTGATCCATTACATTACCCCCAGTAAGTAAACGATGGTAAAGACACAAATCCAAACGATATCTAGAAAGTGCCAGAATAGACTTAGGCAGTTAAAGCGCATTGCCATATTGTCGTTCAGACCTTTCGTCGACAGTTGGTGATATGCTACCGCTAACCAAATCAGACCAAAGGTTACGTGCAGGCCGTGCGTACCAACCAACGTAAAGAATGCCGACAGAAATGCACTTGTTTGTGGGCCATAGCCTTCTTCAATCAGGTGATGGAACTCATAGACCTCCATACAGATAAAACCAAGACCAAGTGCGAACGTGACTAACATCCAACGTTTGAGACCAGCAACGTTGTTGCGCTTCATCGCGATAATGCCAAAACCAAATGTGATACTGCTAAACAGCAGCAGCATGGTTTCGACAAACACGAATGGGAGTTCGAAAATGTCTTTACCTGTTGGGCCCGCAATTGAATTGCTCGACAGCACAGCGTATGTCGCAAACAAGGTCGCAAACAATACACAGTCACTCATCAGGTAAACCCAGAAGCCAAATAGCTTGTTGCCATTCGTGTCATGGTGGTGATCATGGTCGTGATGTGCTGCGATATTAGTTTGCATACGTCACCTCCAGATCATCTTTACTTTCGCTGTCTTTCACTGAGTTTTTCTTCGCTTCTTCAAGCTGAGCTCGACGTTCGGCCTCAATTGCTTTGATCTCTTCAACTTCCACGTAGTAATCCACATCATCGTTATAGCTATGTTGAATACACGTCACGATAATACCGACCAAACTTGCCGCCGCTAGCCACCAGATGTACCAAATCATGCCGAAGCCAAATAGGAGCGACCAAGCCGACACGTAGATGCCTGTTGCCGTGTTTTTTGGCATATGAATACGTTCGTATTCCACTTCTTTAGTTGGATCGAACTCGCCACTTTGTTTCTGGTACCAGAAGGCATCCAGCACATCACCTTTTGGCAGGTGTGCAAAGTTGTAGAACGGCGGTGGAGACGATGTTGCCCACTCAAGAGTACGACCACCCCACGGATCACCAGTTAGGTCACGGTTTTGCTCGCGGTCACGGATACTCACGTAAATTTGGATGAACTGAGACAATACGCCCAGTGCAATCACAACCGTACCTGCTGCGGCAATCGACAACAGTGGGAAGTATTCAGGGTTGATGTCTTGGCTTAAACGACGAGTCATACCCATAAAGCCCAGCGCGTAAAGCGGTAGGAACGCCATTAAGAAACCAATAATCCAAAGATAGAACGCACGTTTGCCCCAAGTTTCATTCATGGTGAAACCGGTCGCTTTCGGGAACCAGTAAGTGATCGCAGCGAAACATCCAAACACCACACCACCGATGATAACGTTGTGGAAGTGAGCGATAAGGAATACTGAGTTATGCAGAACGAAATCTGCACCCGGAACAGCCATTAGTACGCCCGTCATACCACCAACAGTAAAGGTGATCAGGAAACCCACCGTCCACATCATTGGCGTCGTAAAGCGGATGCGGCCTTTGTACATGGTGAATAGCCAGTTGAAGATCTTCACCCCTGTTGGGATAGAAATGATCATCGTGGCAATACCGAAGAAGGCATTTACGTTCGCGCCAGACCCCATCGTAAAGAAGTGGTGTAGCCAAACAACAAAGGCAAGAATCGTGATAACTACGGTAGCCCAAACTAGCGATGTGTAACCGAACAACTTTTTACGTGAGAAGGTTGCGGTGACTTCTGAGAACACACCAAAAATTGGCAAGATCAAAATGTACACTTCTGGGTGACCCCAAGCCCAAATCAGGTTGACGTACATCATTACGTTGCCGCCAAGATCATTGGTAAAGAAGTGCATGCCTAGGTATCTATCCAGCGTAAGCAGAGCGATAGTCACCGTTAGGATTGGGAATGAAATGATGATCAAAATGTTTGCACACAGAGACGCCCAAGTGAAAACTGGCATCTTCATCATTGGCATAGACGGTGTACGCATACGCAAAATGGTCGCGAAGAAGTTCACGCCTGTTAACGTCGTACCAACACCTGATATCTGCAGCGCCCAAATCCAATAGTCGACCCCGACTCCTGGGCTTGCCTCAATACCTGAAAGCGGCGGATACGCTAGCCAACCTGTACGACCAAACTCACCTAAGCCGAGAGACATGTTTGTTAGGATGACACCAACAACAAACAGCCAGAAGCTCAAGTTATTCAGATACGGGAAAGCCACGTCACGTGCACCAATCTGCAATGGCACGATGATGTTCATCAAACCAATGACCAATGGCATCGCTACAAAAAAGATCATGATCACGCCGTGGGCAGTAAAAATTTGATCGTAGTGATGCGGTGGCAAGTAACCTGCTTCACCCGCAGAAGAAAGGAGTTGCTGACTACGCATCATGACTGCGTCAGCAAAACCACGAACAAGCATCACCATCGCTACTGCGATGTACATGAAGCCAAGTTTTTTATGGTCTACTGAAGTAAACCATTCATTCCACAAATATTGCCACTTTCCGGCTTTGGTCACCGCGTAAACTACGGCTAAACCAACCAGCGCCACAACCGCTAGGGTGATGACGATAATAGGTTCGTGGAATGGAACTGAATCAAGAGTTAATCTTCCAAACATTACGATTATCCTTGGTTTTCAGGCAAACAGTTCATTGAACCAGGATGCTGAGTCACAACGTCGGTGAACAAGAACGGAGGAACGCTAGAGAACAAAGTGACTGGCTCTGCGATACTTGGCGCTGCCAGTGAGCTGTATTGCTCCCAATCTTCAATACGATCAGGGCTCGCCTTCACTTTCTGCACCCAATTTAGGAACGCAGCACGATCAGACATTGCTGAAGCTGTGAACTTCATTTGCGAAAAGCCTTCGCCGCTGTAGTTCGATGCAAAACCCTTGTAGTCACCTTCGTGGTTCGCTATCAGGTTGAGCTTGGTTACCATTCCTGGCATCGCGTAGATCTGTGTACCTAAGCGAGGGATGAAAAACGCGTTCATGATGTTGTCCGAAGTCAGTTTGAACTGCACTGGCACGTCTTTCGGGAACGCCACATAGTTCACCGTCGCAATGTTTTCTTCTGGATATATGAACAACCATTTCCAATCGAGTGACACCACTTCGATGGTCATTGGTTTAACATCACTTTCCAAAGGTTTGGATGGCTCTAGTTCATGAGTTGAACGCCATGTGATCGTCGCAAGAATCGCAATGATGATGATTGGAATTGTCCATACCACCACTTCGATTTTGGTCGAGTGTGACCACTCGGGTGCGTACTCTTCTTCAGTGTTAGAGGCGCGGTATCGGTAAGCGAAGTAAATCGTCATTAAAATCACAGGGATTACAACGATCAACATCAGCAAAAGAGCAGTAATAATTAACTCTTTTTCTTGCACACCAATGGCACCTTTGGGGTCAAGTAAAGCTGAATTACATCCTGAGAGCATAAGTATGACGGACGCCAAACTTCCCCTCGACAAGATGCGTTTATATCTTGAGGCTTCCATTAACTTTCTCGATGGTTGTCTGGTTTCAAAGCAGATGCCAATCAAAGTAAATAAAAGCTCACAAATAGCGCAGAGGTAATGTATGAGAACAAGAAAAAACTTCGATAAGTAGTTATTCTACTTACAATTTTTCAACTTCGTCATCAAGCATTTAACCAGCTAGAATGAACCGTTATTTGCTACGATACGATTGGTATCAAGCCAAGAACCAGTTGTTATAGTCATTAGAATGTTTATGTGTTGAGCATGAGTAACGTCGGGCTCAGAGCGAAACAAAACGGAATTGAGTGGAGATCAAAACCACACTCTTAGTGTGAGTTTATTGTTACACTTTGAAACACTATGTTACATTTGGCGCATTATGAGGAGTAAAAAGTTAAAGCTCATTAGCCACAACTGGAAACTAACCTTCCATTAATGGAAGTTACACACTTTAAATCGAATATTAACCTCAACACGAATTTCTCGTGCTTCAACAATTAATTATTTAAAAACAAATAGTTGAAACTTAAAATTGATGAGACTGACTATCAACTTCATTTACGCAGATAGCCTTAATGAGAAGCGGAAACTAAAAAACCAAAAGTGTGATCAGCATCAAATTAATGATTTCACTTAATACTTGAGTGGTATTTACATCTCTTTATTGGATTGCGAGAAATCATTCTCAAGGTAAATCCAAACATAAGTTGTAAATACATTTGGGTTGCGCAGAATTAGCACTCCACAACATAGAAAGTGTTGAAATGGAAAGAAACTTATTATTCAGGTCTATCAGAGCCTTATTTAAGTGGTCACTTACATACGAATACCGCCATCCACTTCTAAAACCCTGCCAGTAAAGTAATCACTCTCAATAATGTATTTTACTGCATGCGCGATTTCGCTTGTTTCGCCCATCCTGCCAACTGGGATCATCTTTTCTAATCGCTCTATGGCTTCTGGTTTCATTTGCTCTGCCATCGCGGTATGAACTACACCTGGTGCAACCGCCGCCGCGCGAATACCGTATCTTGCGAGCTCACGGGCCCATGTTGTCGCCATGGTCGCGACCGCCGCTTTTGACGCAGAATAATTGGTTTGTCCGATATTCCCTGCTCTCGCAACACTAGAAATATTGATGATAACGCCTTGGGAGCCACTCTCAATCATCTTGACGGCAGCTTCACGCCCACACAAAAATGTTCCTGTCACGTTAACGTTCATTACCAAATTGAATTGATCTAAAGACATCTTACTGATCACGCCATCTTTTGCTTTTACAAGTAACCCATCTCTTAACACGCCAGCGTTATTGACTAACCCATTGAGTTGACCAAAATCTTGGATAATCGCTTCAAACGTGGTTTCAACATCGATTTCGTTGGTGACATCCACTTGATATGTCAACGCTTTCGCACTCAGCATTCGACACTGCTCTTGTGTTTCCATTAAGCCACTGGCGTTTACATCCAATAACGCTAAATCAGCGCCAGCTTGAGCAAGGGTAATGGCCATCATTTGCCCAAGCCCCTGCCCTGCTCCTGTAATGGCAATAACACTACTTTTTATGTCCATATTGGTGCACTCCATAGCTCGTAATGTTCTATACCTCAACCAGTCTAAGTTGGCCGAAATGATGCGCATTTTACGTCACCATCTCGGGCTGGTTTGTCACAAAACTCGGTCTAGCCTTTCTTACTCTTGTATAACTCAAATAAGCTTGAGAAATCGAGCTCGCCGTGGCCGCTCGCGTTGTGGAAAGAATATAAGTTGCGCGCTAACGACCCCATCGGAACCGAAGAATGTGTTTGTAACGCCGCATCTAACCCCAAGCCGAGATCTTTTAGCATGAGTTTGCTCATAAAGCCCGGTTGGTAATCGTGACTGGCTGGCGCACTGTCCATCACGCCTGGGCAAGGATTGTAAAGCTCCAATGCCCAATTTCGGCCAGAGCTTTGCAGCATGATGTTTGATAGCACTTTTGGATCGAGTCCATGATCGATACCTAGGTTTAATGCCTCGCACGTACCAGACATTAAAATGCCGAGCATAAGGTTGTTACAGATTTTTGCCATTTGACCATCGCCTGCTTTGCCAGCATGGAAAACATTTTTTCCCATATACTGCAAAATCGCATTGGCTTTAGAAAACGCTTGATCCGAACCACCAACAATAAAGGTTAATGTCGCCGCTTTAGCGCCAGCAACGCCCCCCGAAACGGGCGCGTCGACAAACAACACGCGTTTATTTGCCGCTTCATTGGCGACTAATCGCGCAGAGTCCGGATCAATGGTTGAACAATCAATCATCAAGGTACTTGGCGAGACAAGATTGAGGACACCTACGCCACCGTGTAAGTCACCAAGATACACGGAACGAACGTGAGACCCTGCTGGTAGCATCGTGATGACTGTGCTAGCACCATCTACTACCTCTTCGATAGAGCTCGCCACCACCGCACCAAAAGGTACTAGTTGCTTTGCGGCTTCGCTATCGACATCGAATACTTGCACGTTAAATCCAGACGCGAGTAAGTTTTGCGCCATAGGATGCCCCATCCTTCCTAAACCGATAAATGCGATGGTACTCATGATCATTCTCCTTATTGACCTAGTGTTTGTTCACCCAAATTAGCAAGCGGATGCTCGTTATCTGACCAAAGCGAGGTAAACAAAGTATCGATAACATCTTCATCGACTTCACTGACACTGTTAAATATCCAGCTCGGCTCGCCATCCCGGTCAATGAGCCGAGAACGGACGCCCTCTTTAAACTCACCTAATAAGGCACTGCGAACCGACAAACTCAACTCTAAACGGAAGCAATCTGCAAGCGGTAAGCTGTGGTACTCTTTCACTTGTCTAAAGCAAATATGCGCGGTGATCGGACTGCCCGATGCGAACGTTTGTTTCGCGTTTTCTATCCACTGACTGTTCCCGTCGATAGCCATGATTCGCTGTGCTATCGCATTAAGATCAAAGCCTTTGCACGCTTCCTCTATCTGATCTAAGTATGGACAAATTTGCGTGGTTGGTTTGCTATCAATAACCTGTTCTTCCATTAATTGTAGTAGCGCAGTTACCAACTCTTTCGCATCTTCTTTGCCCCACTGGAGCCGCTTTAGCTCATCCAGTAAGGTGGGATACTGCTCTTCCAACAGTAACCAATCGGCCAAACCAATAGTGACAGCGTCACTTGAATTTACCATTGAACCTGTCAATCCGAGGAATAAGCCCACTTGCGGATCTATCTGGCTTAAAAACCACGTACCTCCCACATCAGGATACAGTCCGATATTGATTTCTGGCATAGCAAGGCGTGATGTTGTTGTCACAACTTTATGGCTGGTTCCCATAAAAAGCCCCATCCCACCGCCCATGACAATACCTTCTCCCCAACCGATAATGGGTTTGTTGTAAGTGTGGATGAGATAGTCACACTCATACTCCAACGAGAAATAGTTCGTACAGAACTCTACGATTTTTTCTTTACTCTCGTTATGCATGACGTGATACATAGCTCGAACATCACCACCAGCACAGAATGCTTTTTCTCCAGCGCCAGTCAGTACCACACAAGCCATATGTGGATCATCTTGCCACTTGATAAGCTGATCGTTGAGTTGGACCAACATGTCATACGTCAATGCATTCAATGAAGCGGTGTTTTCTAACGTTGCGATACCAATGCGGTGCACGCCATCTAAGCACTCTATTTCACTAATGGTTACCATCCCTGCCATGTGGCCTCCTATCGGTTTTTCCATTGCGGTGGGCGTTTTTCTAAAAAGGCGCGAACACCCTCAACTTGATCTTCCGTATCAAAGAGATTCAGAAACAACTCTCGCTCTTTCATGAAGCCGTGCTTAAGTGGCGCAGAGCGCATATTTTGAATGAGCGCCTTACATGCGGCGACAGAAGATGGTGACTGGTTCGCAACAGATTCAGCAAGTTCCAGCGCTTTACTTAAAGCTTCACCTTTGGGAACCAGCTCCTCAACTAGGCCTAGTTCTTTTGCTTTGTAAGCGCTGACTTGCTCTCCACATAAAATGATACGCTTTGCCCAGCCTTCCCCTACTAACGCTGTGAGGTTTTGGGTACCGCCAGCGCAGGGCAAAAGTCCGACTTTGGCTTCAGGTAAAGCAAGTACCGCTTGCTCTTCAACTACTCGAATATCACAAGCTAATGCCACTTCTAAACCTCCACCCATGGCGTAACCATTAATGGCGGCAATGGAAACACCACGGAATTCCGAGAGCGTTTCAAAGGCTTCACCAAAGCATCGCGCCATGTCTAACGCAACCGCTTTGTCACCGTCAGAAAATAGCTTGAGATCTGCACCAGCAGAGAAAAATTTTTCTCCACTGCCGGTTAAAACCAGTGCGTAGACCTGCTTATCATTGTTAAGTGTGAGTATCAGCGACTTCAGTACCTTGAGGCTCTCTGCTGTCCACGTATTGGCTGGCGGGTTGTTCATCGTCACCACCGCAACGTGATTAGTGATCGTATGTTGAATGGCTTCTTGGGTTAATGGCATATCTGAATCCTTTCTCAATGAGCAAATCCAATACTTCGCTAAAGCAAAGCCGACTCCTCAGAGAGCAAACGACGTGCGATGATCAAACGCATAATTTCGTTCGTTCCCTCCAGAATTTGATGCACACGCACATCTCTGAAATGACGCTCCATTGGATACTCTTTGATGTAACCATAGCCACCATAAAGCTGCAGCGCGTGGTCGCAAACCTGAAAACCTACATCGGTTGCGAACCGTTTTGCCATCGCGCAATAAGCCCTAGCATCAGGGTCATTTCGGTCGAGTTTACTGGCGGCATAGCGCACCAACTGCCGCGCAGCCACTAGCTCTGTCGCCATGTCTGCCAATTTGAATTGTAAGGCTTGAAACTGCGCAAGCGGCTTGCCGAACTGCTTACGCTCTTGAATGTACCGTGCCGCCTGATTAAGGGCCTGTTGAGCCGTACCGACGGAACAGGTCGCAATATTTATACGCCCTCCATCAAGCCCTTTCATCGCAAAGACAAAACCTTGCCCTTCTTCGCCCAGTAAATGGCTAGCTGGAATAACGACATTTTCAAAAGTAACCGCTCGTGTTGGTTGGCTGTTCCAACCCATTTTGGGTTCTTTGCGCCCATAGCCGATACCATCAGCGTGAGCAGGAACAACAAATGCGGACACGCCTTTGGCACCTTCATCTCCGGTTCGCGCCATCACGACCAAAACATCTGTCTCTCCTGCGCCAGAGATAAAGGTTTTGCCACCATTCAGCACGTAAGTATCACCTTTTTTGCTCGCGGTTGTGGCCAACGAAGCGGCATCCGACCCCGCATTAGGCTCGGTTAAGCAATAGGAGCCTAACCACTCCCCCGTAACTAATTTCGGACAGAACTGCGTTTTGGCTTCATCGGTAGCAAAACTGGCTATCATCCAACTGACCATGTTGTGAATCGTCATAAACGCCGTAGTGGACGTACATCCCATGGCCAGTTGTTCAAAGATAATTGAAGCATCCAAGCGACTCAGCCCTAGGCCACCTTGCGCTTCTGGAGTGTAGAGACTGAGAAACCCCAGTTCCCCCGCCTCTCTCAATACGTCTTTGGGGAAGATCTGCTTTTCATCCCACTCCGCCGCCATCGGTGCTAAACACTCATCGGCAAATTGCTGAGCGGTATCGGCAAATGCACGTTGATCTTCATTAAGTTCAAAGTCCATAAAAGCTCCTTCTATTCACTCAGCGCAGTTGGATGGTCAAATTAGGCCCCGTTGGAATATCGTCATCAAACCAACGTGCCGTCACCGTTTTAGTCTCGGTATAAAAACGTACCGCTTGTTTACCATACGCATGTAAATCACCATAGAAACTGCCTCTCCAACCAGTAAAGGAGAAAAATGGTAAAGGGACTGGAATAGGCACATTGATCCCAACCTGACCGACTTGAATGTCATGCTGATATTTTCTCGCAGCAGCGCCATTAGCCGTAAAAATGGAAGTGCCGTTCCCGTATGGGTTGCGATTCACCAACTCAATGGCCTCTTGCAACGTTTCGACTTCCATACAAACTAAAACAGGGCCAAATATCTCTTGCGTGTAAATCGACATATTCGCTGTTACACCGCTAAACAAGGTTGGGCCAATCCAGTTTCCATCGGGAAAGCCTTCCACTTCACACTGACTGCCATCCAGTTCACACACTGCGCCTTGTTGTTTGCCATCTTCGATTAGGTCCAATACGCGTTGTTTGGCTTGCTCACTGATCAGTGGGCCATAAGCAGCTTGCTCATCGTCCCAAGGCCCTGGGTGTACTTTCGCCATTGCCTGTTTAAGGTCTGTAATCCATTGTTTTGAATCGCCGACAAATACCGCAACAGAAATTGCCATACAACGCTGCCCCGCCGCCCCAACGGAGGACCCCACTAAGTTATTCACCACTTGTTCCTTGTTCGCATCAGGCATGATCACCATGTGATTTTTAGCACCAGCAAAAGCTTGAACGCGTTTAAAGTGTTTCGTACCCGTAGTGTAGATATAACGGGCAACAGGAACCGAGCCAACAAATGACACCGCTCGAATATCAGGATGAGCCAGCAGAAAGTCGACTTGCTCTTTGCGGCCATGAACGATCTGCAACACCCCTTTTGGCGCGCCGGCTTGCTCAAATAGTTCGGCTAAACGAATAGAGGTCAATGGCACTTGTTCGGAGGGTTTGAGCACAAACGTATTGCCCGCAGCGATGGCGATTGGGAACATCCACAACGGAATCATGGCAGGAAAGTTAAACGGCGTGATCCCACAACACACACCTAAGGGCTGAATCATTGAGTAACTATCAATATCCGTGGCAACGTTTTCGACGGTTTCTCCCATCATGTTGCTAGCAATGTTTGCCGCCTGCTCAACCACCCCGATACCACGCCACACATCGCCTTTGGCATCCGCTAAAATCTTACCCGTCTCATGAGAAAGCAGTGTGGCAAGCTCATCATGATGTTCTTTGAGCAAGTGCTGATAGCGAAGCATGACTCTGGCACGCTCGGATACTGCCACTTCCTTCCAGGATTGGAATGTCTCTTTCGCATTATCAATGGCAGCTTCCATCTCGTGCTCTGTGGAACATGGAACGTACGCAATGACATCATTAGTGGCAGGATTGGTTACCTCAACCCAATCCGATGTTTGAGATTCACGAAACTCGCCACCAATAAACAAGGGAACCAAACGAGTCATCATTTACTCCTTTCTGATTTCAATTAAAGCGGTATTTCAATGCCTATCGCCGTGGCTTCTCCACCACCGATACAAAGTGACGCAACACCCCGCATCACTTTTTTGGCTTCGAGATCACCATTGGTGCCTAGCGCTTGTAGCTGACGCAAACTGTGAATCAATGTCACCAGAATTCGTGCGCCACTAGCCCCTATCGGATGCCCAAGTGCACAGGCTCCACCTTTAATATTTACTTTGCTCGTATCTAGTCCAAGTTCCGCCACCGCTATTTGTGTCACAACGGCAAAGGCTTCATTGATTTCCCACAGGTCCACTTCATAAATTGACCAATCTAGCTGGAACAGCAGTTGCTCAATTGCGTAGACGGGTGCCAAAGTAAATTCTGCAGGTTTTCTGGCATGTGTAGAGTGCGCCTTGATGATCGCAAGTGGTTTAAGCCCCTGATGACGCGCAGTGTCTTCATCCATAAGCACAAGAGCCGCCGCGCCATCTGAAATGGCACTCGAATTAGCAGCGGTCACCGTACCTTTTTCATCGAATGCAGGTTTGAGTTGAGGAATTTTACCAAGGTCAATCGAGCGTGGGTGCTCATCGTAGTCCAGCACCGCTTGTTCTGACTTGGTATTGAGTGAAACCGGCGAAAGTTCATCGGCAAACAAGCCTCGCTCTTGAGCTTCCAACGCACGTTTTGCCGACATCACGGCCCATTCATCCATTTGCTCTCTGGTGAACTTAAGCCTGTCAGCGACTTGCTGAGCATAAACACCCATTAAGTGCCCTTCGTAAGCATCTTGTAGCCCATCGATAAACATGTGGTCATACGCAGACTGGTGCCCCATACGCATTCCCTTTCTCGCCTCCCTCAGCAAATACGGCGCATTGGTCATACTTTCCATACCACCAGCAATGGCAGAGCGAATCGTTCCAGCTTTAATGAGATCGTGCGCTAACATGACGCTCTTCATGCCAGAGCCACACACTTTGTTAATGGTGGTGCACCCTACACCCAAAGGAAGATCTGCCCCCATAGATGCTTGCCTCGCAGGAGCTTGTCCACACCCTGCTGGAAGCACACATCCCATGAACACTTCATCCACCGAAGTCACATTCACTTCGTGCATTGCCGCCTTGATCGCCAGTGCGCCTAATTGAGGAGCAGAGTAAGTTTGCAACTTGCCTTGAAAGCGCCCAATTGGCGTTCTTTTCGCGCTGACAATCCAGATGTCTTTTCCCATGATTCGCATTCCCTTAAGGTATATGTGAACACTTGGCAGACTGATGACACCCTACATAGAATTACTCACCAAGCGCCACACCAGCCTTTATCGCCTTTTTCACTAACAAACTTTCATTCCGCGATTTCTTGACGTTTACGTAAGCATAGCACTAGCCTTTACAATGAGATGAAAAAACACACCAAGCAGACGTTTATATTTCAAAGTTGATGTTCGGCCTTCCCATTTAAGGTTCGATTTCCAGAAACTGGATTTTTATTCGAGGTAAGTATGTTATGGAAAAATACAAGATCAGTGACCTCGCCAAGGAGTTTGATATTACTACTCGCAGTATCCGGTTTTATGAAGACGTGGGTCTGATTGAACCAGAGCGAAAAGGCAATATGCGCGTTTATCAACGCAGGGATAGAATTCGCCTCAAACTGATTTTAAGAGGGAAACGACTCGGTTTTTCGTTGGCAGAAATTCGTGAACTTTTCGAGCTCTACGACATGCAACAAACCGAAGGACAGTTATTGAAAATGCTCAATATCATTGAAGAGAAACAAGCCGTCCTACAGCAACAACTCAACGACATCAGCGTCGTTATGGCAGAGTTGAATGCCGCTAAGGAGCGTTGTATTCAAACACTCAAAAGCAAGCAGACATAAACGCTATACTCAATTAGCAACACCGCTACAGGCTTTTCCACCTTACCTCTGATACCGGGAGACGTTATGAAAAGCACCTATACCCCACTCAATTTCGGACTTGGTGATACCATCGATATGCTCCGAGAGCACGTTAATGCCTTTGCTACCGAACATATTGCGCCCATCGCCGCGGAGATAGACCGCGATAACCAGTTCCCGAATCATTTATGGCCTTTGTTCGGAGAAATGGGGTTGCTTGGTGTGACCGTCGATGAAGAGCTTGGTGGTGCAGGCATGGGATACCTCGCTCACGTTGTTGCCATGGAAGAAATCAGCCGTGCCTCTGCATCTGTCGCTTTAAGCTACGGCGCTCATTCTAACCTGTGCGTCAACCAAATCTTTCGTAACGGCACGCCTTCTCAACGCGAAAAATACCTTCCAAAACTCATTGATGGTACGCACGTTGGCGCCCTAGCGATGAGTGAGCCCAATGCCGGTTCAGACGTGATAAGCATGCAACTGAAAGCGGAGAACAAGGGCGACCATTTTGTACTGAATGGCAACAAAATGTGGATAACAAATGGGCCCGATGCTGACGTAGTGGTGCTTTACGCTAAAACAGATGTCAGCGCAGGTTCACGTGGCATTACCGCATTCATTATTGAACGTAACTTCGCAGGTTTCACTCATGCTCAAAAGCTGGACAAGCTAGGCATGAGAGGCTCGAATACTTGCGAACTTGTATTTAACCATTGCGTAGTGCCAAAAGAGAATATTCTTGGCGAGTTGAATCAAGGCGTCGAGGTGTTAATGAGTGGGCTGGATTACGAGCGCGTCGTCCTCGCTGCCGGACCACTCGGGATAATGCAAGCTTGCATGGACATTGTGGTCCCGTACGTACATGAACGAGAGCAGTTTGGAAAATCCATTGGCGAGTTTCAGTTAGTTCAGGGCAAGATCGCCGATATGTACTCTCGAATGAGTGCAGCAAAAGCGTATGTATATACCGTCGCAGCGGCTTGTGATCGAGGTAACGCAACACGCAAAGACGCCGCTGGCGCGATTTTGTACAGTGCAGAACTCGCCACACAAATGGCACTCGATGCAATCCAGTTGCTCGGTGGGAATGGCTACATCAATGAATACTCTGCTGGTCGTTTGCTACGTGATGCAAAGCTTTATGAAATCGGCGCGGGTACCTCTGAGATTCGCCGCATGTTAATAGGCCGAGAGCTGTTCGAAGAATCTCGCTAACGGAACATACGACAAGGAAGTCATTATGGCCATTATCAAAAGTAAAACTAAGCCAACTGACGAGTTATTTCTTTCCAATAAAGCTGCGATGGAAACGTTGGTCACTCAACTTAATCAACACATCGAGACCATCAAACAGGGCGGCGGTGAAAAAGCCATTGAGCACCAGAGGCAAAAAGGAAAACTCCCCGCACGAGAACGCATCGCGCGCTTGCTTGATGACAACACTGACTTTCTTGAAATCAGCCAGTTTGCCGCCTGGCAAGTGTATGACGAAGCGATCCCCTGCGCTGGTGTTATCGCCGGCATTGGTATCATAGAGGGGATTCAATGCATGGTCATCGCCAACGATGCTTCGGTAAAAGGCGGAACCTACTACCCACTCACGGTAAAAAAACACCTTAGAGCACAAGAGATTGCCCAACGTTGCCAACTCCCCTGCGTGTATTTGGTGGACTCCGGTGGCGCAAATCTCCCTCATCAGTCCGACGTCTTCCCCGACAAAGAACACTTTGGTCGCATTTTCTTTAACCAAGCGAGAATGTCAGCGAAAGGCATCCCCCAAGTTGCTGTTGTGATGGGGCTTTGCACTGCTGGGGGCGCGTACGTTCCTGCCATGGCGGATGTGTCCATTATGGTTAAAGAGCAAGGCACCATTTTTTTGGCGGGGCCACCTTTGGTGAAAGCGGCCACTGGCGAAGTCGTGACGGGTGAAGAGCTCGGCGGTGCAGACGTGCATTGTCGAAAATCTGGTGTCGCAGATTATTACGCTGAAAATGATGAACATGCCCTAATGCTTGCGAGAGAAGCCATTGCCAATGCCAATAGAACAAGACCTGTTAAGCCAGAAAACACCGTGCTTCCTCCCCGCTACGACGCAGAAGAAATCTACGGAATCGTGAATGCCAACTTACGACTGTCATTCGACGTTCGAGAAATTATTGCCCGCATCGTCGATGATTCTGATTTCGACGAATTCAAAGCCTTGTACGGCAGAACGCTAGTGTGTGGTTTCGCTCGTATTCAAGGACACTTGATTGGCATTGTGGCAAACAACGGTATCTTGTTTTCTGAATCGGCACAAAAAGGCGCGCACTTTATTGAGCTGTGCGCCAAACGGAAAACACCGCTTCTTTTTCTCCAAAATATTACCGGCTTTATGGTCGGAAAAAAGGTTGAAGAAGAAGGCATCGCAAAACATGGCGCCAAGCTAGTGATGGCCGTCGCTTGTGCTGACGTGCCGAAGTTTACCGTGATCATCGGTGGATCGTACGGCGCTGGTAATTACGGCATGTGCGGCCGAGCGTATGATCCAACCATGATGTGGATGTGGCCGAACGCGCGTATTTCTGTGATGGGCGGAGAACAAGCAGCAGGCGTTTTAACACAAGTTCGAAAAGACGCGAAGGAACGTCAGGGGGAAGCGTGGTCAGAGCAAGAAGAGCACATTTTTAGAGAATCGATCATAGACTTGTATGAAACACAAGGACATCCCTATTTTGCGAGTGCTCGGCTATGGGATGACGGAATTATTGACCCTAAAAAAACGCGTCAGGTGTTGAGTCAAGCGTTAATGGCAGCATTAAACGCCCCCATTCCTGATAGCGAGTTTGGCGTCTTCAGAATGTAAACATCCAAAGATGAATTAAGGAAGTTAGTATGCAGGAAATGCAACCAAGCATTATTCCCAACGCCCAAAGGCAAGATGATGTTCTTTGGCATGTCGATGATAATGGCGTAGCGACCATTACCCTAAACAGAACAGCCAAACACAATGCTTTTGACGCTTGTACGATCGACTTGCTGATCCACCGCCTAGATTATCTCGCTTTACGAACGGATGTGCGGTGCTTGGTATTAAGAAGTAACGGTAAGCATTTTTCATCCGGGGCCGATTTGAATTGGATGCAGTCGATGGCCGACAGCACGAGGCAAGATAACTTCGTTGATGCCCAAAACTTGGCAAGACTCATGGAAACATTAGATTCGTTCCCTCAACCCACCATCGCAGTTGTTCAAGGTTCCGCTTATGGTGGTGCTTTAGGGTTGATTTGTTGTAGTGATATCGCCATCGCAAGCCAAAGTGCCAACTTTTGCTTAAGTGAAGTTAGGCTTGGTTTAGTTCCAGCAACCATTGCGCCTTACGTCATGCGCGCGATGGGGAATAGACAAGCTAGACGCTATATCTTAAGTGGTGAAGTCATTTCAGCCGAAGATGCCGAACGGTTTGGTATTGTGCACGAAGTGAAAGAAGCCAAACAGCTTGAAAGTGCGGTCGGTAGCGTAATCAAGACTTTACTACTGAATAGCCCAGATGCGATGCGTAAAGCAAAAACGCTCTGCCATCAATGTCATCAAAACCCCATTGATCAACAACTGATTCACTATACTAGCAAGCTCATTGCGGACATTAGAGTATCACCCCAAGGTCAAGATGGGCTGCAAGCGTTTCTTGAAAAACGTAGCCCAAGTTGGGTCACCAAGTCACAGGACAAGTAATGCTACCTTCCAAAGTAAAGATTGTCGAAGTAGGTCCTAGAGATGGGTTGCAAAATGAATCTCCTGTTGCGACCCAAACTAAAATCCGGCTGATCAACTTACTCTCTGATACTGGGTTAACGCATATTGAGGCGGGCTCTTTTGTCTCACCCAAATGGGTGCCACAAATGGCGGACTCAATAGAGGTCATGAAAGCAATAACACGGCGAAATCATGTTACCTACTCTGCCCTGACTCCAAACCTAAAAGGCTTAGAACAAGCGTTGGAGGCTGACGCCAATCAGGTCGCAATTTTCACTTCATCCTCAGAAGGATTCTGCCAACACAATATCAATTGCTCGATTGCAGAAAGCCTAACTCGCTTCGAACCTGTAATGCGATTAGCCACCAAATACGGCATCCCTGTTCGTGGCTATCTATCCTGCGTTGCCGACTGCCCTTACGATGGCCCGACAGCCCCTAAACAAGTGGCGAGCGTGGTCAAATCACTCATCGATTTAGGGTGTTATGAGGTGTCTCTAGGCGACACAATCGGTACAGGCACGCCAAACCGTATCGCTGCTATGCTGGAAGCCGTCATGTTGGTTGCACCTCTTCGCCAGCTTGCTGTCCATTTCCACGACACATGGGGACAAGCTCTCACCAACATTTATCAGGCACTGAGTATGGGCATCAATACCATCGACAGTAGTGTAGCTGGGCTGGGTGGATGCCCATACGCTCAAGGCGCATCAGGAAATGTCGCAACGGAGGATGTACTGTATTTGTGCCAAGGGTTAGGAATAGAAACAGGGATCGACTTAGAGCTACTGGCTAAAGCTGGCTGGATGATCAGCGAAGAGCTGGGTCGGCAGCCTACATCAAAAGTGTCATTAGCATTGCGTAACCGCGTATTATCACTTTCGTAGAAGGCCATCCGGCACCTCAAATTCTCCCAACCCAAGTTAATTTGCTCTACTTTCGGGTAGGGAAGCGAAACCGCCCGCCAGTACGATAAATAATTAGAGAAAATAAGATAAGCACACAACCTACTAGTTTATTTGCCGTTAGCACTTCGCCATACCACAGCACGCTCAGAATAACCGTCCAAACTGGTTCTAATATCATAATTAGAGCAGCGTTACCTGCCTGAACAAATTTTTGCCCCATGGTTTGCATTACGTAACGCAAGCTCGTCGCTAATAAGGTACTCAACGCAAACCACCACCAAATAGAGGAGTCCACCTCAGCCGGGAAAGATTCCATAAAAAATGAAACCAACAAACCTAAGCAACCTGCTGAAAAAAGTTGCACGCAAGTAAGCAGCAGCACAGGTAGTTTTTGAGAGTATTTGCTGTTCACATTAAAATGAAGCGCCAAAACCAGTGCTGCACCAAGAAACCACAATTGACTGGCCGATTGTTTCCAGCCACCAACTAAAGAAAGACAAGCAAGACCTAATACAGCGATAGGCAAAGAAAGCCAGAAAATTCGTTGTGGTCGTTGACGAAACATAACCCATGCAACAATCGGCACAAACAGCATGGAAAGGCTCATGATAAATGCGCCTTCCCCAAGAGTATCACTGATAGAAATAGCGTAAATCCATGTCATAACGGCACTGCCTAACAGGAGCCCGACACCACCAGCAGAAAACACATCTTTTAAGTTTGCTTTCAGCAAAGGTCGGTAACATAGAGGCAGTAAGCAGAGCGAAGCGATAGTAAATCGCGCCCCAATAAAGCCAAAAGGTGGTAAACCCTGTATTGTTTCCTTAGAGAATATCCAGCCAAGTGCCGCGATCATCGTCGTCGCAACCAGAATAACCGTCGCTTTGCGTTCTGAGTTAAACATAAGTACTCACAAAATATGGAACACACAATAGCGCAGCAAGAGAGTTTTACTGCGCTATTGTGTAAATTTGAAAGGGGTTTGTGTCGAGCGAAAAAGTGAAAGCCCGATCCTCTCTTGTATTGTTGTCACGCAGATTGAAGTTCTGCTGCTAGATACATTAAATGCAGGCAAAGTCTTAAGGCAAGCCTTTTCGCATACTAAATTACTTTAGCATTCTATACAGCAAGCAAACTGGCTAAAACCTGTACCAGGTGTCGAACTACCTCCCCTTCAAAACGCTTAACTTGACTGCGGCAGGAGTAGTATTGCGACTTCAGCGCTCCTCAATACAGGTTGAATAAGGCGAATTGCTTTTTACCCATCGCCCCTACAATGAAAACTTATTGATTAACTACAACGAGCGGTTAAATTGCTCCACGGCCTCTACAACACGGCTAGCGCCATCTTGTATTTCATTCATCACATTGCCTGCTTTTTCAGAGAGCTCTAGCGTATCTAGTGCTTCTTTTTGGCATTTAGCGATCAGCTTAACTGCGTTATCTGTTCGCTGTAGGTTTTCACTTACCATTGTGACAATTTCATCGGTGGTTGCATTGGTTCTTGTAGCAAGCTGTCTGACTTCATCAGCAACAACGGCAAAACCTCTGCCATGCTCACCCGCACGAGCCGCTTCTATCGCCGCATTTAACGCCAATAAGTTAGTTTGGTCAGCGATACCACTGATGCTATTTACCAACTCGCTAATACGCGATGAGTGCGCTTTAAGCTCGTCAATCGCGGTGTTCGCTTGCTGCATTTGCTCGGAAAGTATCTGCATCTTTTCTAACGTTGAGCCTATAACCTCTTGCCCTTGCAGGGTTTGTGTTCCAGTTTCTTGGGAGATTTCATTCGCCAATTGCGCAGCCTGGGCCATTTTCTGTTCCTGCATCACCTGCAGGGTAATATCTGTCGCGAACTTAACGACCTTGTAGAGCTCTCCTCTGTCGTTATGGATAGGGTTATATGAAGCCTCTAACCACACCTCTTCACCATAACGGTTAACTCGTTTGAATCGCTCTGATGAAAATTGCCCTTTTGCTAAACGTTGCCAAAACTCACGGTAAGCTTGAGAGCTCGACTCTTCCTGATCACAAAACATGCGATGATGCTTCCCTAGAATCTGATCAAGCGTATAACCCATTGTGTTTAAGAAATTATCGTTGGCTTTTAAAACATGGCCATCTAATGTGAACTCAATCACCGCCATAGAACGACTTAATGCATTTAGCATGTCCTCTTGCTCACGGGATGATTTGATCGTTCGCGTAAGTTCAGAAGCAAAAACAAAAAAGCTTTCTACTTCTCTGCGCTCATTTAAAACAGGCTGGATAATCGTTCTTAACCAGGCTTCCTCACCATTACCTTTCTGTACTTGCAATGCCCCATTCCAGAACACTTTATCTTGGACGGCTTTCTTCATTCGATGGAAGTGGTCTGTATTGCGCGAATTTGACGGTACCAATTCAGTAATTGATTTCGTTAAGATCTCATCATCATGTAAGAAAAGTTCTTGCTGTAGTTTAGTATTTGCAGAAGTAATGATACCTTTACTATCCAATGTTAAGCGGATCATCTCTTCATCTAAACTGGTTTGGATTTGCTGCAGGATTTGCAACTCCTGCTTTAATCGTTGATTTTCTTGTTGAAGCGACTTATTAAAAAACATGACTTTCTCTCATTTGACCGACCTTCGGATTAGTCAAAGGTTTATTATTTGTATACCGAATAAACTGCAAGCGGCAAAATCGTTTGGTTGCATATTCAAACGCGATTTCTATTTCTTATCAAAGGACCCCGCAGGGAATACGGCGATTTTTTCTCCAGTGTAACCTAAGCGCAGTATACTGAAATTTCTTCAGCACCCAAGTTGTTTATATATTTATCAATATTAAAGCTCTTTATCGCCAATTTGAGGTTTGTATTTGTGGATATACTTATATGGAGAAGTGGTGTGTTCAGATCAATAAGCCTTTTCATTTAAAAAAAGGGCCTTGACTTAGTTCCAATAATTTTCGCCGTTTTACCGCTTTTCCACCCGACTTTTGAGCGATTACCCACTCCTTATTCGCTTGTATTTCTATTAACAACGCACGGAGGAACCAGCAACAAGCGCATCGATTTGCCCAGTATCAATACGTTGTGGTATCCGCTCATTCAGTTTGCCGTGAAGGTGATGAATCACCACCTCACCAGTCGACTCTTCACGATCAGAAATGAGGCAATGAGGTAATGAGGTAATGAGGTAATGAGGTAATGAGGTAATGAGGTAATGAGGTAATAACGCATGACACCAGAGATTACATTATGTGTCCAACATTGTGCCCACTCCTAAGTTTCATAACTTCCTTCCCTCGGACGCTTCTATCTCTCACCACAGCAACTATGCTTTAAACGACATGTATTCAATTGTCTAGCTTCAACATATGAAGGTTAAGTGAACATAAACAAGCGAAGGAAACAGGGCCATGGAAGTCGATAAAAATGATAAGTTAACAAAAAATTACAGATAGTGATTCATTGGTCTGTAAGAGTATTGTCGATAGTTATGTTGTTTGTAATCGTCATGGGTGTGATAGATGTTGCATGGACGATATATCAAAAACTTATCACGCCACCTAAACTCATTCTGACGATTTCAGATATGCTAGCCACTTTTGGTGCTTTTATGGCCGTTTTAATTGCTATTGAAATTTTCATCAATATAACTATTTACCTGAGAGAAAATGTTATTCATGTAAAAATCGTCATGGCCACCGCGCTGATGGCAATCTCCAGAAAGGTCATTATTATAGACTTTGAAACCTTGTCTCCAATGTACCTGATTGGAATTGCGGCTGTAGTTCTTAGTATGAGTCTTGGTTACTGGCTGATCCATAAACTGCCCAATAAGAGCCATACTGAATAAACTTCTCAGCCTCCCGAATTTTCAGATACTCTCAAGGCATGAAAAAGTCTTGTCTTGGCACGTTGGAAGCTAATAAATTCCTCCATGCTAGGCTCTATATACTGCGAGACTACAAGATTATAGAGTAGTGCCTAGGCGGAGAAATTATCGATATTATTTTCTAGCAGCTAATCTTTGAGTATTGGCACAGCTCAATGGGGCAAGTGTTGCTCCAGTTCCCCATCTGATTTATACCCTCAACATCTATGTATTTTAATTTCAACTTTTCCGTGATCCTCTTAAACAAGGTCGTCACGAATAGCCTGAAGGATTACATCCGGCTAAAAGTAACCGCCAGAAAAGTGATTGTCAGGTGGTCGGTCATCTCGCCGTAAAATTAGCTCTTAACGCATACGTTCAGCTCAGTTTGCGAAAAAGCCTTAAAGGTCAAAGTAACTTTCAATCCCATTCAGAGTGTTGGTCGTGGCCACAGCGGCTAATATCAACCCCATGATCCGACTTACAGCACTAGCTCCTGTATTCCCAATAATCCTGTGTATGCCGCTGGCCATTAATAGCAAGATATAAACAACCAATAGTACCAGCAGCATCATAGCCACTGTCTGGACTTGCTCCCAAATATTAAACCGCACGTTCTCTGTGAGTAAAACGGCGGCTAATATTGCGCCAGGGCTAGCAATTGATGGAATGGCTAGAGGAAAAACTGCTGTATCATGATGACTATTGAGCGTTCTGATTTCTTCTGCTGGTTTACTCTCACCAAATATCATAGTCAAAGCAAACAAGAACAATACGATACCGCCCGAGATTTGAAACGCAGACAAGGGAATACGCATTGCTGTAAGTATGATTTCACCAGCAACAACAAAAAACAGTAGGATAGCAGCGGAGAATAGAGTCGCAAAAAGAGCGACCTTACGCTTTGCCACTTCTTCATAGCTTTTTGTGGCTGCGATAAAAACGGGCACAGTACCTATGGGATCGATGGCAGCAAAGAAAAAGATAAAAGTTGCCACAAAGTCAATCATGCTACTTTCTCCAGTACCAATTTAGCTTTAAGGATAGAAGATCAGCTTGAAGTAGCAGAGAAAATGTTTGACGCTAACATAGCGAGAGCTCATTCAGAAAAACAAAAATGGTGCGTTATTTACAATACAGAACTTACTTCTATCCTATCGATAACTATTAATATCTCAAAGGTAATGACTACCATACCTAACGGTAGTCGCCATCGCTTTAGACTTCTCAGAGAACATCAAAAAAACAAGTGAACGAGAAGAATATCGACGTCATAAGATAGTGAGGCTTTAGTGTTTATACCAGTGCTCTTTTGACTCCATTTGGGCTTTCACTTCTGCACTATATTCAGCGGTAGGTCGTGCCAATAACCTTGGAATGCCGATAGGTTCTCCGGACTCTAAACAATAGCCATACTCCCCTGTGCGCAAGCGAGCCAACGATTGTTGAATCTTAGGTAACAACTTTTGCTCTCTATCTATGATTCTTAATGCGATTGCAGATTGCTCCTCACTGGACGCCCTATCGCTTTCGTCACTGAATTCCATTGGCGCAATCATCTCTTCTTTCGCACGTTCAATATGCGCTAACGTCGATTCATAAAGCTCAAATAATCGGTTTTCAAAAAACGCGAGCTGAGCTTCATTCATATAATCCGCCTCGGGCGCTGCAAGAATTTCTTCTTCTGTCATGACATGCTTTTTCTCTTCGTTCATAGAACCTCCACACCGAGATAAGAGTTCGATCTCTAAATTCCGTACATCTGAATCTGTATAACTTAACGACGAATGAATGCGCCAATAAGGTACAGTACTCGACACAGTCACAAACTGCTTGATGCCAGAGTTAAGATCACCGACTATATCAATTGTTATATTATAACATTACACTATAAAGAGCATGAGCATGAACACCCAGAAACTCCCTGTTACGGTTTTGTCCGGCTTTCTAGGCGCAGGAAAAACAACCGTTTTAAGTCATATTCTTAACAATAGACAAGGCAGAAAAGTCGCGGTCATCGTCAACGACATGAGCGAAGTCAACATCGATGCGGCGACCGTTCAGAATGAAGTTTCTCTCAACCACAGTGAAGAAAAGTTGGTTGAAATGAGTAACGGCTGCATCTGTTGTACCCTGCGTGAAGATCTACTTGAAGAAGTTACTAAACTCGCACAAGAAGGCAGATTCGATTACTTAGTTATCGAGTCCACTGGCATCGCCGAGCCACTTCCCGTTGCAGAGACTTTTACGTTTGCTGATGAAAACGGGCTCTCACTTTCAGACGTTGCGCGTTTAGACACAATGGTTACGGTGGTTGATGCGATTAACTTTCTGCGTGATTACGATGAAGCTAAGTTCTTAACAGAGACAGCCGAATCCTTAGGTGAAGACGATGAACGCAGCGTCGCCGACTTGCTCGTTGATCAAGTAGAGTTCGCTGACGTTATCTTGATAAGTAAAACCGACCTCGCTGAGAAATCAGAAATCGAAAGGCTTCTTGCGATTCTCAGAACTCTCAATACATCCGCCACCATCCTTCCTATCTCGAATGGTGAAGTAGAACTTGATGCGGTACTCGACACACAAAGCTTCAGTTTTGAAAAGGCACAACAAGCCCCAGGTTGGTTGAAGGAAATGCGAGGCGAGCACATACCGGAAACCGAAGAATACGGCATTTCCAGCTTTGCCTATCATGCGAGACGCCCTTTCCATCCAGAGAAGTTTTACGACTTCCTCCACAATGCGAAAGATTACGGCAAACTGATTCGTTCCAAAGGCTACTTTTGGCTAGCAACAAGACCAGAGTTTGTCGGTCAATGGAGCCAAGCGGGAGGCATCGCACGTTATGGTGTTGCGGGTATGTTTTGGAAAGCGATTCCGAAGGAGGAATGGCCGACGGATCAAGATTACCTCGAGGCTATAAACGACATTTGGCAAGAACCATACGGCGATATGCGACAAGAATTGGTGTTTATTGGTCAGGGATTAGAGCAAGAGAAATTGATTGCTCGTCTTAACGAATGCTTGTTAACAGAAGATGAGATGGAGCAAGGGCTCGACTATTGGTTATCTCTGGAAGACCCTTTCCCTGAATGGGAACAGTAAACGACTGAGATACAAAAAGCCTCCCACCATTCGGGAGGCTTTTGTTACACAGAGCCAATTTTGGTATACCGAGCCAACGCAACAAGTCCGCTCTTGGTACAAGCCGAGATTCAAACATGTGGCAATGGAATCTTCACCAGCGCAATCAAAACGTCTTCTTCTGACTCAACTTAGCTATTTTCTTTGGCCAAGGATCTTCAAATGTTGCCCCCTGTTGCCATTGCTCCAATTCCGCATCCGTTAAAAAGCAGCTTTCCAGCGCATCAATAAACACATCGACTTCGTTTTCTTGACCAATCACCGTTAAGCGACAACGACGATCACCAAAGCGGCTTTCAACACTGTCTATCTTATCTTGCAGGATTTGACGATGTTCTTCAGTGAAGTTTTGCGATTCGTCATTGATTACCGAAGCACGCCAAAAGCCTGTAATTTCAAGCCCCACATTGCCATTCGCTTGGCTCCAAAGCAGTGAAACATCGTCTCGAGTTGGAAACCAAAAGAACCCTTTACTACGGAACACACCTTTAGTTAAATACTGATGGCAGGTATTCCACAAACGCGCAGGATGAAAAGGTCGATCATCTTTGATCACTTTGGCGACAAGGCTTTGTTCGTCTTTATCAGAGAGATTCAACGGCTCATTCACCGTCTCACGAAGTTCTGCGATTAACTGCTCAACGAGGAAGAAATTGTAGTCTTGCTCACCTTTCAACATGCGGATATCCAAGTTTCCCCATGACGTTTTGATTATCTCGGTGTAAACATTAAGCGGATGAATCCCCTGCGCGATGTTGCGAACGGTATTGTCATCCACTTTGTCCGTCTTGGTGAGCATGACACGGTTTGAGAACATAATTTGCTCTACCAACAAGTTTTCAACGCCGCGAACACCCTGCTTTACGTTCTCTTGCCACTTCGGAATTAAGGCAGAGCCTTGTCGATAGTCATCTCGCAACCAAGTCGCATCCACCAACGTAATCACGTCTTTGAGAGCGAATGGTGCGTTGTTTTTAAAATACTCAACCAAAGGCAAAGGATGACTACTGCCCGACGTTTCAATCACAATCCATTCTGGCCATTTTTCTGCGCAGAGCTTTTTAAGGGCTTTATCGAGCTGCCTTACACCACTCGGGCTGCTGATGCTGTCTCCACTGATCGTGACAAAGTTGCCCTGCTCTTCACTCACCGCATCGGTATTTAAGATAAGCACGCCATCAACGTCTAACTCACTCATGTCATTCACAATAACGGAAAGATCAATACCAGAAGAATCGGCTTGTTGAAGAATGTTGCGTAAAAAAGTGGTTTTCCCTGACCCGAGAAACCCATGCAAAATAGTGACTGGAATTGATGGCATACCTTTGACCTACAAACTCTGAATAAACACATGTTATAACATAACAATTTGATGAGTTATAGAAGGAATCCAATTGCTGTCTTAGACCCAAAGCTTAAGAATCGGTAAAGACCACAGAGACTGATTTTTCAGAACTCGCCTTCGTTTCTCAGCACGTTTCATCACCAGCAAAGGTCTGACTATTGATAAAAATAATAAGTGGTTACAAAACGACCATTGCTTTGTTTATAAAATTGGAGAAAGATGACAATACAGCGATTTATAGGAGGTGGTGTTATGACTTTAGTTCTTACCGTTCTTATTTTCCTAAGTTGTATTGCGATGCTCGCAATTGGTGTGATGTTTTCACGTAGGCCGATCAAAGGCGGAGATTGTTGCAAAGCGTCCGATGTTGCGGATGTGGACGCACGTAAAAGAAAAAATCGCAGTCATTATTCTTCTAGGAACACATATTGAGACTCACCTATTGCTCCAACCTCATAACACAAAATAGCATAACTGAGCCCTAACAAATTGTCGGGACTCAGTTTTTCGTTTCTACTAGATAATCAAACTCTGATACTCGCGCCAAAAATGAAGGTTTCTGGATGTTAGGAAGCGACTTCGCGATAGGTAAGTCGGCTTTCATTGCATCAACCGGACGATTACGAACTAAAACTTCAAAATGTAAATGTGGTCCGGTTGAACGACCAGTATTCCCAGAGAGGGCTATTTTTTGCCCACGCTTTATAACTTGACCTTTTTTAACCAAGATTTTATTCAAGTGTAGGTAACGAGTTTTGTACACACTGTTATGTTCAATCACTAAATAATTACCGGCATAAGGGTGCTTGCGGACCGCAATTACTTTTCCATCCCCAGTAGAATAAACTGGCGCACCGATTGGTGTCGCGAAATCCGTTCCGTTATGCGGGGTGACTCTTCCCGTCACTGGGTGTTTACGCTTAGGGTTAAACCCAGAGGTGATTCGGCGGTATGCCCTATCGACAGGATAACGGTTAAACGCTCGCTCCAAACTGTTACCAGCTCTATCATAGAACCGTCCATCCTCGGCTAGAAATGCAGCGACTTCGCCCTTCGCTAAGTTAAAAGAAATAGCCTTAATCTCACTATTGCCAGTTTTGTATTCACCTAAATATTGCTGTTTCACTAATATATCGAAACGGTCACCGGCTCTAAGAGATCGCGCAAAATCAATCTTATCTTTCATCACCTGCGTAATATTTGCGACGTGGCCTGATGCCAATCCTACTCGATGTGCCGAGACTGAAAAACTCCCTTTGATTTCTCCCGAAAATAAGGTTTCACGCCATTCCCCTGAAATTTCCTGAAATTCGTAAGAGAAGGAGCCATCGTTTTCTCTAGTGTAGATAGCCTTCTCTACAAGGCTCATATGATAAATTAGTCGACTCAATTGCCCCATGTCATCCATCACTAATTCAAGCTCTTCTCCGGGCTTAATCATATCTAGCTGGAGGTGATCAAGATCAACTGAGAGAATTTGCTGCAAAATACCGTAAGGGAGACCCAATTGAGCGAAGATACCACTGAGCGTATCTCCCACTTTAACTATGTAGTGTATTTGTTTAGGTTTAGGCAACGGAGTCAAACTGCTATCTGAGGGAACCACTATCTTTGATGATGGAGGTGGTGACGAATCACTGCTTTGATTCAGTTGAGTGCTGTGACTATCTTGATTTGGCTCATCCTCTGTAGGTAGAAGCAAAGCGACCGAAAAACAAAACACAGCAACGATTAAAGCAATAAATTTAAACTGACTCATGAGAAACTAAGTATCAATAACAACGATTGTTATGTTATAACATATCTAGGATTGTTTTTACTCAGTTTAGTAAACGTTTATTCAGTTCACTGGATTGGCTAAGAGAAGACCAGTCATTCAACCCATTCTCTTTGAGAAGGCTCAATAATGAACACATTCAATTCAGCACTTATCGTTGCAGGAACACACGGAAACGAACTTTCTGGTATTTATTTACATAAACTAATCAAAGAAAAACGTTACTCTGTCAATAGATCAACCTTTTCAGCCTGCTCGATCATCGCAAACTCCGAAGCAGCAAAACACAACGTCCGATACATCGATACAGACTTAAATCGCGAGTTCTCAGCAATGAATAGCAATCATTGTCCTGATTTGCATGAAAGCAAGATTGCACATCAATTTATCGAGAAATATGCAAACCAAGAAAAACTGTTGATTGTTGACCTGCACAATACAACAAGCAATATGGGAGCGACGTTGATTTTGCTTTCTAACGATGTGTTTTATCGGAAACTGGGCGCGTACGTCAAACAACGAATGCCATCAGCACATGTCCTTTTCGAAGAGCGAAAAGAATGGCAAGAGCAACCTTACCTTTGTACTGCTGGGCAATATGGAATAATGATTGAGGTCGGGGCGCAAGCACATGGTGCGCTAGAGTACAGTACGTTGGAGTTGATGAAACAGATGCTTACCGCAGTATTGGACTATGTTGAAAAGCACAACCTCAACCAAATAGGCTTACTGAGCGATTATGAGGCGTTTTTTTACACCGAAGAAATCAGGGTTCCACTTGATCAAGAGGGTATGCGGCAAGCACTAGTACACCCTACTATTTGTGGCAGAGATTTTGAGGCGGTCAAACCAGGAGCACCTTTATTAGCGACTTTCGCTGGTTATGATATCCATTGGAATGGCAAAGGGGAAATTTACCCGCACTTTATCAATGAGAGCGCCTACAGTACCGCAAATATAGCAATGGCCCTCGCTAAAAAAAGACGTGTTTCTTCCGTGTAACTTAAAGCAAGTAATTAGGCCACGTGTAACGTGGATACCTCACCCCATGAATAAAACTGTGCCTGAACCGCATAGGCAGAAAATACGGGTACTAACCCCACCCTAATACGGCAGCATAAGTGCCCTAAGCGCAGCTTTAAAAGAAACCCCACTAGAATTTTAAGGAGGTAAGACATTATGGTTAAAAGGAGAGTTTTCTCTTTTCTATCATGATGCCTTCTCCAAACATCGAAATAATCTATCTTCAAATTGGTCATCTAGACCGGAAGAGATCAGTTCTAGGCGGCTTTCTGAACACTCGTCTAGTTCAAACTCTGTGAGTCCATCTGATGTTAGATTGTAACCAAAAATACCGCTTCCCGTGATAAAAACCGCTTTCATTCGTTCGACCTTGAGGTCGAGCAGCAATAATCTCAGCTTTTGATGATCGAACACGTTTTCAGCGGATATACGCCAACCGATACTGTAGAAACCTTCCCCCTGATTGGTTGCTTTTAGAATGCCGCTCTCAGGCATAGGCAACTCAGGAACAAGTGACTTTTTCTCTCTTTCACGATAAAGAACAGAGGGCGTTTTTTGCACGTCAATACGAGTCGCTCCCTCACATTCATGAAAAGGGATAGCGCCATGTTCAGCGAAAATCACTTTTGTTTCCCGCAGACCGAGCTTTGCTATATAAGCCGTCAGCTTTTGCTCATCTTCATCTTGATAGAGATCGCGCTTATTACCTACCACTGTATCTGCGATAGTGATTTGCTGGTTAAACGTTTCATGCTCAGTGTACTTAGGATCCGATAGTTTACGTGCATCGACTAAAGTAATGTTTTTTTGCAAAGCGAGAATTTGACGATAATACTCGGTCGATAGCACTTGCAGTACTTCTTTAGGATGACCAAGGCCTGTAGGTTCAATCAACAATCGATCTGGCCTTGCTTCAGACAATAATTGATTTAAGGCGATTTGCATCGGAAGACCTGCTGCACAGCACATACATCCCCCGGGGACCTCTCGAATAAACACTTGGTCTTGTTGTTTTTTTTGGCCTTGTAACAAGCTGCCATCAATACCAACTTCGCCAAATTCATTGACCAATACAGCCCAACGTTCATGACTCGGTTTATGGGTCAATAAGTGCATTATTGCCGATGTTTTCCCCACCCCGAGAAAGCCAGTGATGATGTTAGTCGGCACTCGCGAAATCAGTGGCTTATTAAAGTTCATTGGCAATTCTCCGGTAGCCTTGGACTAGTTCATGGTTGGCAGAAACGACGGATTCGGAAAAAGCTGAATATTCTGGCGGCACTTTAGAGATACTCTCTAAATCAAAACCGACACCAATATTGGTCATCGGTGGTACATGGAAATAAGCGGGTAAATCGAGGCCATCGACGACACAGTTATGACGAATAACACACCTCTCACCGATGACGCTATTGAACACGACGGAGTTGAAGCCAATGAAAACATCATCACAAACCTGGCAAGGACCATGAATAATCGAACGATGAGCAATGGATGAGCGCTCACCAATGGTCACCGCAGCCCCTGCCTTAGAGTGAATTACGACACCATCTTGGATATTGGTGTCACGTTTGATGACGATAGCTTCCATGTCTCCATGGTTATTAACTTCGTCAGCTCGAATAACAGCATAGGGTCCAATAAAAACGTTATCCTCAATAATGACTTTGCCACAGATAATAGCGGTTGGATCGATAAAGGCTGTTGAGGACACCTGTGGCATATGGCCCGTTGGGTTTCTTCTTAACATAATGCTTCCAGTTTGTTTATGGCTCTTTTTTTACGGTCAGCGACTTAACGATTGAAGGATAAACGCATCGCTCCAGCTGGTTTATCGATGACTTTGTTATTGTCATAAACTAGCGCGCCATTGACCCAAGTCTTTTGAATTTGAGCTGAAAATTCATGTCCAGCAAAAGGCGACCAACCACAATGATATAAACTGTTTTCGTTGCTAACTCGTGTTGGGGTATGAGCATCAACCAACACCAAATCGGCGTAGTAACCTTCACGGATAAAACCTCGGCCTTGAATGCCATAGCGAATGGCCGGGTTGTGCGCAGTTTTTTCGACTACTTGAGTCAAACTCATATGACCTAAACGGACATGCTCGAAGAGAGTAAGTAACGCATGCTGAACTAACGGCAGTCCGGCTGGAGCCTGCTCGTAAGGCACTTGTTTTTCTTGCCAAGTGTGAGGAGCGTGGTCTGTTGCAATGATATCTATTTGCCCCGTATTTAACGCTTTTAACAACGCATCGCGGTCACTAGGAAACTTGATTGAAGGATTACATTTGATCAAGTTACCAAGAGCACCATAATCTTTGTTGCTGAACCAAAGATGGTGAACACAAGCCTCCGCGGTGATTGATTTGTCTCGAATGTCTCCCTCGTCAAAAAGTGCTAGCTCCTTCGCCGTTGTGATGTGCAGCACATGCAGTTGGCTGTGATACTTTTTGGCAAGTTCTACCGCATAAGAAGATGAAGCGTAACAGGCCTCTTCGTCACGCAAAATGGGATGGTCTTCGATAGTGAAACCTGGCTTCTTAAGCCTTTGCTTTTGCTGGTTTTGTTTAATAACAGTCCCACTTTCACAATGAGTAACAATGAGTACTGGAGAGTCACGAAAAATTGACTCTAACGCTTGCGGATCTTCGACTAACAAATTTCCTGTTGATGCCCCCATAAATACTTTCACACCACAATGTTGTTTGGGGTTAAGTTGTTTAATCTGTTCAAGATTGTCTTCGGTTGCACCGAGGTAGAAAGAATAATTCGCAAACGAGCTTTCTTTAGCGAGAGCGAACTTGCGCTCTAACGAGTCAATAGTCGTTGTAGCCGGACTAACATTGGGCATTTCCATGTAGCTTGTAATACCGCCGGCCACCGCTGCCCGCGACTCACTTGCAATTGTGCCTTTATGTGTCAGCCCAGGTTCTCGGAAATGCACTTGATCGTCAATCATGCCTGGCAGTAAGTAAGCCCCTTTAGCATCAATTACAATATCTCCGTGTTGTACGGATATATTAGTAGCAATCTTGTCAATTCTTTGATCAACAATACGTAAATCTGTTTCGGTAATGGCTCTTTCGTTGACCACCCGAGCGTTTTTAATCAATGTTGCTGACATAATTCATTCTTTTAGATAATTTGAAAAGGTGGCCAATACTCGGTCACCTTGTGAAGCTATAAGGGGAGATCGTGTGTCTGCCTCATAGGGGGCGGTTTGCGCATTCATCGCAAACACAGGAAATCTCAAATTGTGGGCTAAGAACGGTGAAGCCTTCTTGTATGGCTTTCGCACATACGCTAGAAATAACATTGGCTTCAACCGCTATTTCACTAACCTTTCCACACTGAGAGCAAATCAAAAACTGTGGAACGCCATGCTCCTGATCGCACGCGATTTGAGAACAAACGACGTATTTACTAGATGTATTGAGCTTATGGACAAAGTGCTCTGCTTCAAGGAAATCGAGTATTCGATAAACCGACATCGCTTGAATGTTTTGAGAAAAGTTGTGATTGCAGTAGTCAACTAGTTCGTAGGCAGAAAGCGGCTTCTCCGCATATAGCAGCGAAGTCAGTATCAATTTCCGTTTAGTAGTGAGTTGTTTACCTCGCAGCAGGCAGATTTTCTCTACCTGCTTCATGACGTCATCTACCGTTTTGAGCTTTCTCATATCTCTAGATGAAATCCAATGTGAGTAGTAAGCGACGTTCATTATCTGCAACATGTGGAGAGCGATGTATAAGTCCAGTGGCTTCATTGCCTTCCCAACCACTTCCTTTGAGCAGGGCAACATCGCCAGGCTGCATTCGTCGTATGGCACTTTCAGAGTCGTATAAGCCCGATAGGTGATCAGGTTGACCAAGACTACCGGCACCGAGTTTAGTGCGATCAATGGTATCGTTGGTTAACCATTCGGTCGCTCGGCCGGTATAAGTTATGACAAGTCTGCAAGGCACACGATCAAAGTGAAATTTCGGGCACATCGGGCTGTCTAGGCGAGTTAGTCTCAAACCTGCTTCTTTAACCTCAAACAAACAGCAGAACATATCGACGATTAAAGCAACATCTTCACTCAGCGCATCAGCACACGCATAGCCCTCTAACTTGCTTCGTACCCATTGTGCAGCATCATCTGGCGTGACACTTTGTACCAGTGCCAATCTAGGCTCCTGAGCCAGCATCAGATTAATGTCCTTCGTCAACTCTTTCGAGAGCGTTCGCTGCCATATGGCAATATTGTGCTCTGGTTTGTAGATGTCGCTAAGTATGTTCGCTGATGTCGATATCGCCAACGATGATGTTGTTTGGACACGAAGCGGGTTCTCAACTACATCAATGCTCATATATCTTCCTCCCAAGCGTTAAAAAGGTCAGGTAAAGGTTTTAATAACGTTGATTTTCTAGGGCTATGAGACCTAGTAATCGTTACGATTTCGCTCTAGTTCACGGACATATTGACACAGTCCCACCCCATGTAGAGTCAAGTCAGACAGCGCTTGTGAAGAAATCAACGTTTACTCTCTCTCAATAGGAGACTACTGGTTGTGAGATCAATTCTTTAAACAACAAATTGTAGAGCCCCAAACAAGGAAATGTTATAACATAACAATTAATCTTTTCAATATTTACCTTTTTTGATTAAAGATAATTAGGGGAACATCATGAGCATGCGAGCACGGAAATTATATTCCGCGATTAGAAAAGTAACGCGTGGGTGAATCGCCATAGACCCGACGAAACATCGCAATAAAGTTACTGGGCGTCGAATAACCTAAAGCATGTGCAATATCTCCCACCGATTCCCCTCGAGCTATCATTTCTAATGAATGTATTAGCAGTACTTGTTGCCGCCATTCACTAAAACTCATGTTTAACTCACTACGAATCAATCGTCTTAACGTCCGAGATGAGACTGCCCCGATATTGGCCCAATGCTCCACAGAATGCTTGCTGTTTGGGTCTATTAAAATTGCTTGAGTAACTTTTTGCAGTCTCGGATCACTGGGCAGTGGGATGTGGAGTGACTCATGAGGGCTATTGACGATTTCATCGGATATTACGGCAAGAATACGTAAAGACTGTATGGATAGATCGTCTGTTTTACTCCATATCGATGCTCTAACCGATAGGGCTTTCAACACATCGCTCATTTGGATCACGCAAGGTCTCATTGGAAACCGCTCACAACTCTCTGGAGTAAACAGTAATGAACGACCTTTCAGAGAACCACAAAAATAAACACTGTGCATCGCACCCGGGGGGATCCAACCAGCTCGGTGAGGTGGTAGTATCCACGTTCCTTCATCGGTTTTGACCTGAATTAGCCCTTCATCTATACACAGTAACTGGCCTCGATGATGACTGTGCCAATTATGTGGCCGTTGATCCAAATGGTTGAAGTCGCTCCTTTCATGCTGCCACTCCTTAGCGATCAGTGCGGCACCATTTTTCCATTCGCTGTAATCAGAGTTTGTCACTTTATTTACTCAATTCCATTTTGGCCATTATTCATTATTTTCTGTCCTCTTAACGTTACCATAGCAAGTTAGCGTTCGAGTAACATTTTAGCAACGATCACTTTATCGAAGGCAGAACCATCATGAACGAACCTATCTTTATTATCTATTACATTACAGCAGGCTTGGGCATTGGCTTTCTCGCAGGACTCGTTGGTGTGGGTGGTGGTGGAATGGCCGTCCCTATTTTTGCGTTTCTATTTTCACTACAGGAAATAGCTGATACGGAAGTAGTGCATCTTGCGTTAGGGACATCAATGGCTTCGATGATTGTTACAACATTGGGCAGCATGCGCGCTCACTACAAAAAAGAGAATGTAGACTCGACAATGGTAGGAAAAATGTTGAGCGGAGTTCTAGTCGGAACATTTTGCGCCACATTCGTAGCATCGTATCTACAAGGCGTCTATCTGGCAGGCTTTTTCAGCGTATTCATGTTGTATGTTGCTTATAAGATGTTTCTCAACACTGAAAATGAGTACAACCCTAACCCACATGGGGCTATCGGTAATATCACTGTAGGCTCGGTGATTGGCTCTGTATCAGCACTTGTCTCTATAAGCGGTGCGGGGTTGATCATCCCCTATCTTGTCCAGCAAAATTTTGAGGTAAAACGTGCTATTGGTACCTCTGCTGCGATAGGTTTCCCTATCGCGCTGTCAGGAAGCCTCGGTTACATGTTAAACGGATGGGAAAATACAGATTGGAACAACTTAGTCTTAGGATACATATACCTTCCTGCAATGATCAGCTTCTCCATTAGTAGCTACTTAACTACTAGCCTCGGCGTGCGTTGTGCAGCGTATTTCCCAAATAAAGTTCTTAAGAAAATCGTTGGTATTTTGTGTGTTCTTCTAAGCTTTAAAATGCTGGGACAAGTACTTAATTAAGGCAAATAATACGGTCACTAGTATGTCTTGCACTATGGTGGAGGGATAAGCCTGCACAAAACTTACTCCTCGCTTTGCTTACTCGAACAGACAACGTGTAAGAAAGTGTCACATTGTTGCTATTCTTGTGGCTTTGTTAGGCTAGTCAGAATTACATCCAAAATTTTCTGGTGATTGTCCTTTCTGGAAACCTCGTCACGCTCCTGGCAAAGTGCTTCCTCCCCTTCTGATGCGAGAATTTTAATGCCACGCTCAGTACATTCTGCGAACGCACTAAACTGACTCGCACTGGGGATCTCTTGAAACGTCACATTGGGAAGATCAACAAGTGATTCGGCTGGTGTCAGTGCGGGATGTAGCCGATCAGAAAGCGTCACCACGGTGATAGCATTGTTCATCAAGGCCAGAGTTTCAGGGACAAAAGTTTTCGTTAGCTCAGGGTTGATAACGACGACCGATTTCAGTTTGTTTTCAGACTGAAATCGGGGGAATTTTTGATCCGGGATGCTGGTAATATCAACGTTATTTTCACGTAACCAATGACAGTCTACATTGGTGGCGTTGTGACACGATGTTCGATATTTCTCCGGGCTTATTTTCGCTCCGGAGAGCATCAGCATAGATGTGCCGCCCAGAAAAAAGCCGACCCCCTGCACTGCATCAGTATCTACGCCTCCGGACAGTATCCCGACCGAACTTAATTCGTTCAGCCCAAGCACCAAATCACTGGTTCTGAATGTGATTTCATCAACAGCCATTTCTGCATTGATTTCGTTCGGTGCAGGAGGCTTTGGTACCACAACGACATAACCTTGTTGCGCCAGGCTCGAGGCTATCCAACCACTGTGGGAAAACGCTGACCGTGTTCCGCCCTGCGACAAAAGCACAACGGGAAATTTTCCACTTGCTAAAGGGGCATCTAACTGCGTTTCGACTGATTTAAAAATGTTCCCCCTACCAAACGAGAAGTTGTTTTTTTCGTTCGTGGTGGGATACCAATAATAGACTTCCACAGGCTTGTCTCTGTCTTCACTGAATCCCGTTTTGACTGTTAGCGCAGAATGGTATTTCGGCTCATTCGTACTGGCGCTGACACTGACACACAATGTAGCGAGTAGAAAAGACATTATTATTTTGGTTTTCATTTTTCCCTCAGCCGGCAAACACATTCTTCTGCACGGAATCTGAAGATAACGAGCAGAAGAATATCCATATATTTTGCGAAACATAGCAATTAAGCTATTCATAGTCGAGGTAACCCAAAGAAAATGATAGACCGCTCCAGCTAGAGCCTTTCTTTTCAATAATTTTCTGCGGATATCCACCATGCAGAAGTTTGTACTTTACTCATTGTAAACGACTAATCATTGCCTCTTAAGGCAACATTAGAA
The DNA here is from genome assembly GCF_033344395.1 of Vibrio sp. 1874. Classification (NCBI taxonomy): domain Bacteria; kingdom Pseudomonadati; phylum Pseudomonadota; class Gammaproteobacteria; order Vibrionales; family Vibrionaceae; genus Vibrio; species Vibrio sp. 1874. The sequence continues at coordinate 746,678 of NZ_JAWPOR010000001.1, read as the reverse complement.
AACCAACCGTATTCACAATCCATAACTCCATAACTCATAGTTACACCGATGTATATCTAAGTGAGCTGAAGCTTCATTGCCCATCCAGTGCCCTTTGCATTTTTATAGCAAGGTAGCCAAGCACCATTTTATTACGGACCATTGCTGCGCGGCTAATGCTTTTGTTTTGTATCGTAACTGATTTGCTTACTGACGTTCTTTAGTTGCACTCCTGCCTTATTAAATGCCTTTTGAATAGTTGTGGAAACATGCTGGCGGCCCTCTCCTTCAAAAAAGTTAGCTCGATCTTGCTTCGTTTCGAATACGCAGACTATTTCTAAACTTTGTGGAAAAGAAGAGAATTTGACGGTATGAGTCACCCAAAGAAAGCCATCGTAGCCTTTTAGCGTATCTTCACAAACTTCGGTCAACACTTCTCTAATTAGATTCTCGACCTTCTTATCTGATTTGCGCATAAATTAAACTTCATTCCTATCTAACGCCTTTAATTAGGTTTCAGTGTACATTGTCTTAAACAGTATTTGGCAGTGGTATTTAGTCAATAGCCTGTAGATGAGGTTATTCGCACGAAGATTTACCGACCTACTCGCTTCGAACTACATCTTACGCTGTTAAAAATAAGCGCTTTGCAACTCTACAAAACGCTTCTAACTTATTAGATTATTTTAAGTGTGTTTCAAGGAATGCAGAAACCTTGTCCATTGCAATGCCGACTGCTTCTGGATGGTCATACAGTTCATAGTGAGACCAATTTTCCAAATTAACCAGCTGTCGGTCTTTTGATTGAACAGAGCGGCCATAAATTTCCTGCCCATCACGATAAGCACCAAACGCCCCGACTTTTTGCCCTACCACGGCCATAACAGGCTGAGTCAATAACGTTTCGGCAAATGCAAAGGCATCCCAGCTCAGTGTTTTCTGTGCATGTGAAAACAGCATACGAGTTGCACCACCTTCGGTTTGTCCACGTGATGTTTTGTAGTATTCAGTAGCTTCGAACACGTCTCGTTCTGTTAATCCATTTTCTTTTGCAAATTCAATATTTGGAGGAAGAAGTTCATCGATTTTCAGCTCTGAGCCGCGAGCTTCGGCTGTTCTCTGTGCAGCCATAGCTTCAAGATTGGCGATAGGGTCGTACATACTAAAGCCTTCACGGAACAAGCGGCCTAAGTTAACAGGCGTAATACCTACGACAGCTTTCAAGCGCTTTTCGGTTAGGGCTGAATTGATCATGTAACCACCACCGCCGCAGATACCGAGTCCACCAATTCTATTCTCATCGACATATGGTAAAGTTACTGCATAGTCGATAACGCGACTGATATCTTCAACACGTTGACTTGGGTCTTCTACGTAGCGAGGCAATCCTCCCGATTCTCCTTGGAAGCTCGCGTCAAATGCGATCACGACGTAACCTAACTCAGCAAGGGCTTTACCATAGACAGCGCTGGATGTTTGTTCTTTACAACTACCAAAAGGATGAACACTTATCATTGTTGGGTAGCGTTTCGATTCATTGAAGCCTTCTGGGAATAAAATTAATGCAGACATATCCCAAGACATATCAGCATTTCTAAAAGTGATTTTTTGCATATTCATAATCAATACCTTAAGAGTAAAAAGCCTTGAGAGCAGAAAGGCTCGAAGCAATTGAGCCTTTCATCGGGAATATTAAAGAGTGCGTTGGAAGAAAGATGCGAGTTGGGATACTGCGTCATCGACGTATTCGGCAACATCATAAAGCGACATATGGTTTGCACCATCAATGGCATACAAGGTTTTATCTGAACTCGCAGCACGTTCTATCAGGTCATCACTCATCCATTTGCTGCCTGCGTCACTACCAACGACAGCAAGAATTGGCTGAGTTAGGAATGCTTCCGCTTTGTGGTACGCATCGTAAGTAATGATCTGATTTAAGTTACGAGTTAGAGCAAAACCCGGCGCATTTGGATGTTCACAACGTGGTGTGTGGTAATACTCCCAAGCTTCGCGTAGTTCTGCATTTGAGGCATCTTCTTCACGCATCGGAGCTAGAGGAATAGTCGCGAATTCTGTACCATTCGTGTCGGTTGTGCGAGCATTCGAACCAAATTCTAAGTAACCAACAGCGTCAGCATCGTTAACCGAATTATCCCAACCATTACGGAACATTTGGCCAATGTTTACGGCACTAACCATACCCAGTGCTTTGATTCGACGATCATTGATCGCTGCATTTGCACTATAGCCCGCACCAGCACAAATCCCCATTGCGCCAATTTTATCGTTATCGACGTACTCTAACGTTGTCAGATAGTCGACGACTGCGCTCACGTCTTCAGTACTCGTGTAAGGGTTTTCCATTTGGCGAGGCTCACCTGTACTTTCACCTTGATACGAACGGTCAAACGCAATGGCAATTATGCCGCTTTTTGCAAGTTTACTCGCGTATAGGCCTGCGGTTTGCTCTTTTACGCCACCACCTGGGTGTGAAACAACAACCGCCGCATATTGTTTACTTGCATCAAAATCTGTAGGGAAGTTGATAACCGCTGAAATCTCAATACCTTGACCATTGAGATTTTTGAAAGTGACTTTAGACATAGCGACATTCTCCATTAGAGGTTAACTGTTCATCTCAGGCTGACCTGAGCTTCGAGGTAATATTAGTCAACACACTGTTTCGGATAAATATCGTTTTATCTACATGACTGTTTAGTTATACTTAACAAATGAGAATAGAACCTTCTTTAATTTCATCACTGACGTGGTTTGCACATATTGCTCGCCATCGCAGTTTCACTAAAGCAGCCTTAGAAATGGGGATAACCCGTGCTGCCTTATCACAACACCTGAAAGCGTTAGAGCAACAGCTACAAGTTCGGTTAATCAATAGAACCACTAGAAGTATGTCGTTGACTCAAGAAGGCCAACGTCTGCTTGATATTTTGCAACCTTCATTGATGAACATTGAGCAGGTCGTTAACGAATTGAACGACTCTCATCTTGAGCCTTCGGGATTAATCCGTATCAGTGTATCAAGAACCGCTGCTCGGCTGCTTATTGAGCCCTATCTAGGTGAGTTCCTCTCTCGTTATCCTAAAATACGCCTAGAGCTAATCATGGATGATGGGTTTTCTAACATCGTCGCAGAAGGCGTTGACGCTGGCATTCGCTTAGGATTAAGCTTAGATGAACATATGGTTGCGGTCCCTATTACTCCGCCGTTAACAACGGCAATAGTGGGCTCTCCTGAATACTTTAGGCAAAATGGACTACCTCAAACTCCTGAGGATTTAGAAGGTCACAATTGCCTTGCTTATCGTTTTACCTCTAGCGGAACAATTGATCATTGGTCGCTAACCTCTCCAGATGTTGCAAAGCGCACCCTCGTTTTCGAGCCTAAAGGCAATGCTATTTTTAATGATGACTATAGTATGTTACAAGCTGCAATACAGGGTGTGGGTTTAGTGAAGCATATTGATTTATGGGTGGAAAAGCACATAAATGAGGGAAGATTGACCCGAGTTCTGACACCTTGGTGCAAAGAGTTTCCTGGGTTTTATTTATATATACCTTCACGAGAGCATATGCCGAAAAAAATCCGCGTCTTGATGGATTTTTTAATCGAAAAGCGCGAAGCTCTGAAACTCAAAGAGTAATTACCAAATTGCTTTAAGTAAAAAAGCGAGCACGAGGCTCGCTTTTAACTTTCTGTTTTCGTTATATATTACAATAGCTCAACCGATTGTTTAGCTATCACAAATTCCTCGTTAGTAGGAATAACAAGAGCTTTGGCACCTAATAACTCAGATGTTGCAATAACACCTGCGTTACCAAACCTTGCATCTTCGTTACCTTTCTCATCTTCAACAAAACCTAACAGTTTTAGGTTTTTCAAGATTTCACGACGAATTGGTAGTGAGTTTTCACCAATACCACCAGTGAAGATGATGCCGTCTAATGAATCCAGAGCCGCTAGGTAGGAAGTAATGTATTTCGCAACGCGGTAAGTGAAGATCTCAAATGCCAACTTCGCACGTGAATTCCCCGCTTCCATTGCTTCTAGTACGCCACGAGCATCACTTGTCACACCAGATACACCTAAGAAACCTGACTTCTTGTTCATCATCTCGAACACTTCGTCTTTTTCCCAGCCTTTACGGAAAAGGAACTCGATAACACTTGGATCAAGGTCACCACAGCGAGTGCCCATCATTAGGCCAGCTAACGGCGTCAAACCCATACTTGTATCAACACATTCGCCATTTTTAACCGCACTCACTGATGCACCGTTACCTAAGTGCACAGTGATAAAGCTGCTTTCTTCAACCGGCTTATCTAGCATTTTCGCTGCTTCACGGCTTACGTAGTAGTGGCTTGTACCGTGAGCACCGTAACGACGCACTTTATGCTCTTCGTAAAGCTCGTAAGGAAGTGCGTACATAAAGGCTTTGGCTGGCATTGTTTGGTGGAAAGCAGTGTCAAATACAGCAAATTGAGGCAGTGAAGGGAACGCCGCCATTGCCGCTCTCATGCCTTCAGCGTTCGCTTTGTTATGAAGTGGTGCAAGTTCAGCAAGGCGCTCTACTTCTTGAATAACTGTTTCATCAACTTTCACAGTTCCTTTAAAGGTTTCACCGCCTGCGACAATGCGATGGCCTACAGCGACAAATTTTGAGCTCAAACCTAGAGTATCGAGTAGTTTTACCACTCGCTCAACAGCGTACTGATGATGGTTGCCACCAGCTGGAATTGCTTCAACGGTTTTTTCTCCCTGATATTTCCAACTGATTTCAGCTTCAGGTAGGCCAAAACACTCACCAATACCTGATACCAAAGCTTCACCGGTTTCAGAATCAATAACAGCAAATTTTAATGAAGAGCTACCAGAGTTGATCACCAGTACAAACGAATTAGACATGAAATAGTTATCCTGTTGTAGAGCAGAGGTTGTAATAGCGCTTGTGCGCTGCGTACTTCTTGTTTGCCCTTCTATTATTCAATAATTTTTTAATCTTTCAACAATCTTTTAGTAAAACCGATTTGATTGAACAAATTTTGTTGATCTGTAGCAAGTTTTGATTTTATTTGAAGGCTAAAAGATATCACTTGTTAAAGATAATTTATGAATAGGTCAATTTGTACAAAGTCAGATATATAAGATACGTTGTTTATTGGGTGAACAAAAATAACAAACCAATCAATAAATCGGGGTAATAATGTGCCCACTATTGCATTTCTATTAGTGATCTTAGGTTCGATTTTGCTCTGCTGGGGATGGCAGATGACAAAAAACATCTGCTCGAAAACTGACGTAACCGGGTGGACTTTTCCTATTATTGTTAATCAGCTGTTTCATTTTTGCTTATGCCGTTTTTTTGCACGCCATCATGCAAAAACCTATTGCTTCTCTCTTAGAAACGGGGGTTTCTCTTATACTTTTTGGCGGCAGTATCTTTGTCGTGCTGGTGATTAAGTGGAGCAACGATTCGATATTCGAGCTTCATACCGTTGCTGAAGGAGAGAAGCGCAATGCTGTCCATGACGCTCTTACTGGGCTCCCTAATCGTAAATACTGCTTTGAGTCTATCGAAGACATGACACAACCTGAAGGCCAATGACTGATTCAAATTATGAGATAACCTCAAAAACGTCGAAAGATTGATAATACGTTTCAAGGTAAGCTGGTTAATTTCTTTTCACAACAAGCCGCGCTGAAGGCTCCCGCTCTATCGTTGAGAACACGATTGCGCTAGCACATGGATTAGGGTATTCGGTCGTAGCAGAAGGCGTTCAAGACATGGACACACTGCATTTTTTGAGAAGTCGAGGCTGTGACATCATTCAGGGCTACTTGTTCTGTCCAGCCCTTAGACGAAGTAATAAGTTGGGTAAACAAACACGATGAAAAGCAAAACCGTATTAGACGCGCATAAAAAAGCCGAGCGCTTTGCTCGGCTTTCAATTCTTTTTGTAGCGACTTAAACCGTCGCTTTAATCACTAGTGATTATACGTCTGTACGACGGCCACGACCGTGACCACGTTCACCACGATGTGCACCACGGTGATCACCACCACGGTTGCGATCAAAACGACGTTCGCCACCTTCACGATTGCCATCGCGGTTGCCGTCACGGTTACCACGGAAGCCACCTTCGCGACGGCCGCCTTCACGACGATCACCACCACGGTTGCCGCCTTCGCGGTTGCCACGGTAACCACCTCCATCACGACGACCACCATCGCGACGACCACCGTCACGGCGACCACCACGAGACTCGCGGAAATCATCGAAATCACATACTACAGCACCAACATCTTGTTGACGGATGCGTAGTTTGCTTAGCTTGTTCGCCGCGTCTGAAGTCATTGCTTTAGGTAGCTGTACGAATGTGTGACCTTGAGCTAGCTTGATCGCACCGATAGAACCTTTACCTAGACCTAGTTCGTTTGCTAGAGCGCCAACGATGTCTTTAACTTGAACGCCTTGCTCACGACCAACTTGAAGCTGGTAAGTATCCCAGTCTTGGTTGTTGAAGTTACGACCGCCATCGCGACCACCTTCACGACGCTCTTTACGACGTTGCTTGTCACGCTCAATTGCTTCAACCATTGGGTCTTCGCCAATGTAGAACAGAGGACGTTTGCCTTGTTGACGCTTAAGAAGCATAGCAGCAAGTGTTGCTGGGTCGATGTCTAGAGAAGTTTGTAGTTTCTCTACCAACTCAGCAAATTTGTCTAGTGCTTTGTGCTCTTTCTCTGCTTCAAGCTCAGCGCCTAGCTTAGCTAGACGAGCTTCAGCAACTTGGTCACGTAGAGGAAGTTGGATTTCTTCCATAGATGACTTAGTTACACGCTCGATAGTGCGAAGCATACGAATTTGGTTAGTGCGAACTAGAAGGATCGCTTTACCCTTACGTCCAGCACGGCCAGTACGACCGATACGGTGGATGTATGACTCAACATCAAATGGGATGTCGTAGTTGAATACGTGCGTAATACGTGGAACGTCAAGACCACGAGCTACAACATCAGTTGCAACTAGGATGTCAATAACACCTTGTTTGATGTGATCAACAGTACGTTCACGTAGAGACTGAGGAATGTCACCGTGCAGTGCAGCTGCTTTGAAGCCACGTGCAGATAGCCAGTCAGCCAGACGCTCAGTATCTTGACGAGTACGTACGAATACGATTGACGCGTCAGTTTCTTCAGTTTCAAGAAGACGAGACATTGCTTCATCTTTCTCTACACCTTTCACTACCCAGAACTGTTGTTGAACTTTGTCTACAGTGTGGTTTTTACCAGCAACGTCAACCGTTACAGGGTCACGAAGGAAGCGTTCAACGATCTTCTTCAGCATTGGAGGCATAGTTGCAGAAAACAGAACGCGTTGTGCTGACTCTGGAGCGTGCTCCATGATCGCAGTTACGTCATCTACGAAACCCATGTTTAGCATTTCGTCTGCTTCATCAAGAACGAAAGTACTAACTTCGTCTAGGTGTAGACGTTCGCGATTGATAAGATCTTGAACACGGCCTGGAGTACCGACAACTACATGAGCGCCACTTTTAAGAGCACGCATTTGGTCGACAATAGATGCGCCACCGTAAATCTCTAGAACTTTCAAACCTTTGATATTTTTACCAAGGTTTTTCATTTCCGCTGCAACCTGAATTGCCAGCTCACGAGTCGGAGCAAGTACAATCGCTTGCGGTTTGCGTTGGTTTAGATCGAGTTTGTTGAGAAGAGGCAGAGAGAACGCTGCTGTTTTACCTGTACCTGTTTGAGCTTTACCCAGCGCGTCAGCACCTTCCAATAGGTGTGGGATTGCCGCAGCCTGAATTGGAGTTGGTGACACGAAACCCATTCCGTCTAGAGCAGAAAGGATAGAATCATTCAGAGATAAATCACTGAATTGAATAACAGAATCTTGCATTGGGATCCTACTTAATTAAACAAAAAAACAGTCCCATATGCTCTTCCAATTCGATACTGATCCATCCAGATACTGATTCCATTCAGACGGGAACACAGCACAGTACACAACCGCGATAAGCCATTAGGGACGACTAAGGGAGGCGGATTATTCCTTAAAAGCATAAAAAAATCCAGAAAAAATTGAATTACATCACAATTTATTCTCAACAATGATCTTTTTAGCATATTTTTCCACCAGCCCTACCATTCCCCGTAGATTCGCGTAACTCACAGATGAGAATTTCATCAATATTTAAGCCAATTTCTCGTGGTTAAATTGGCAAAATTCACGGCGAAATTACGCTCCACAGGTAGTAATAATAGCTCGCAATGATTATAGTGTGCCCAACTCCATAGGTAATTTAAGAAAAGATGTTTCAAGATAACCCACTACTCGCTCAGCTTAAGCAGCAAATCCAAGAAAACCTGCCTAAAAAAGAAGGCTCAATAAAAGCCACAGATAAAGGCTTTGGCTTTTTGGAAGTGGACAGTAAGACTAGCTTCTTCATCCCGCCTGCGTACATGAAAAAGTGCATGCACGGTGACAAAGTCGTCGCCATTATCCGCACCGAAAATGAACGCGAAGTTGCAGAGCCACAAGAGCTGCTGGAACAAGCCGTGACTCGCTTTATTGGTCGAGTAAAAATGTTCAAAGGCAAGCTCAACGTAGCACCTGATCACCCACAGCTTAAAAAGCTGTCTCTTAAAGCGAAACTAAAGAAAGGTCTTAAACCTGACGAGTTCGCCGAAGGTGATTGGGTTGTCGCACATCTTATTCGCCACCCTCTAAAAGGCGATAACTCTTTCTTCGTAGAAATTTCTGAAAAAATCACTGACGCGAATGATAAAATTGCGCCTTGGTGGGTAACGCTTGCTCAAAACGATCTACCAAACTCTGAGCCAGCAGGCATCGATAACTGGGAACTGAAAGACGACGCGGAGCTAGAACGCGTAGACATGACTCATGTTCCATTCGTCACTATCGACGGTGAATCGACTAAAGATATGGACGATGCGCTGTACGCGAAGAAAACCGTATCTGGCGATTTCGAACTCACCATCGCTATTGCGGACCCAACCGCCTACATCACACCTGAAGATGAAATGGATAAAGTAGCACGTGAGCGTGGCTATACTATTTATCTTCCAGGCCGCAACATCCCGATGTTACCTCGTGATTTAGCGGACAACCTATGCTCTCTGATTGAAGGTGAAACCCGCCCTGCTATTTGCTGTACCGTAACGGTAAGTAAAGATGGTGTGATTGGCGACGATATTAAATTCTTCGCAGCAAACATCAAATCACATGCACGCCTAGCATACGATCACGTGTCTGATTGGTTAGAAAACGGCAGCTCTGAAGCATGGACGCCATCTGAAGAGATCGCGACCATCGTTCGTGATCTTTATGAGTTCTCTCTTGCTCGCGCTGAATGGCGTGAGAAAAACGCAGTGGTCTTCCCTGATCGTCCTGACTACCGTTTTGAGCTCAGTGAAGATAACGATGTAATCGCTATCCACGCAGACATGCGCCGCAGTGCAAACCGTCTTGTTGAAGAATCCATGATTACCGCAAACATCTGTGCAGGTCGTACATTACGCGATAAATTTGAAACAGGTGTCTTCAATACGCATGCAGGTATCAAGAACGAGAAGATTGAAGAAGTGGTTCAACTTGTCAATCCAGAAGGCCAGTTGGAGTTCACAGCGGAGTCTATTGCTACGCTAGAAGGCTTTGCTGCGTTGCGCCGCTGGTTGGCAGCTCAAGAAGCGTCTTATCTAGATAACCGCATTCGTAAGTTCCAAGCATACAGTGAGGTGGGTAATCAGCCTCTGCCTCATTACGCAATGGGTTTAGACATCTATGCAACTTGGACATCACCAATTCGTAAATACGGTGATATGATCAACCACCGTATGTTGAAGGCCGTCATCCTTGGTAAAGAACCCGTACAAAAACCAGATGACCAAGTAGGCGAAGAGCTAGCTCTACATCGTAAACATCATAAAATCGCTGAGCGAAATGTCTCAGATTGGCTATATGCACGCACGCTTGCTGATGAGCCGAGCAAGAAAACTTGTTTCACAGGTGAGATTTTCGATATTAATCGTGCAGGCGCACGTGTCCGACTTCTCGAAAATGGCGCAGCAGCCTTTATTCCTGGTGCACTAATTCTTGATAATAAAGAAAGAATTGAGTGCAATGGCGACAACGGTACCATCTCTATCGATAAAGAGGTCGTATACAAACTTGGGGATACATTGGAAATTGTCCTTACGGACGTAAACCAAGAAAACCGCAGTTTAGTTGCAAAGCCAACCCAGGTATTCGCTGAACAACCAGCAGCACAAACAGAACAGACTGTAAGTGAATAATACCGAATGAAGTTAAAAGGCGCTCTATTGAGCGCCTTTTTTATTTGTTATGTAAAACGATAAGAACTAGTATGCCGAACATTGAGATCATTCGCTTTAATCACTTCACTGCGCGCAAAAGTGAGCGTTACACTGCAACACATAATGGGTTATATATTGTTGAAGAAGGTGCCCTATTAGTTCATCAACCTAATGGTGAGCAATTTGAACTTAAAGCCGGAGATTTCACACTCTATAACTCCGCAGATCTGAGCAGTGCAGAAGCCGTCTCTAGTGACGGAGGCTTTAAAGCACTGGCTTTAGTCTTCAATCCAAATATATTCTGTGACTTTAAGAAAGCGCACCCGATGCTACGTTCCAAAACGGAAGAAAGGCGCTTCTATCCTTTTTCAACGCAATCCAGTGGCGAAGTAGCACAATTGAAGGACATGTTGGTTAAGTTAGCGAGTCGCAACGCTCCAGACTACACACAAAGCCATATCGCAATGGCATTGCTGTCGTTGATGGTTGAGGTAGAGCCAAACATCCTATCTATCATAGATGACGCAAGTAGCCTGAGCGACTCTCAAAAAGCCATTAAGTACATTGAGGGTAATATTGAAAAAGACATCACGCTAGAAGGCTTAGCGGCTCATATGAGCATGTCCATCGCAACCTTAAAACGTCGCCTCGCCGCAGATGATCTTTCGTTTTCTCAGATATTAAAGGTGAAACGGATAAACTTCGCAGCAACCCAACTGCGCAAGTCAGAAAAATCAATAACAGAAATAGCGTTTGAGTCTGGTTTTAAAAGTGCAGCGCATTTCAGTACAGCATTTAAATCCGTTTACAACATGACCCCCAAAGACTTTAGAAACCAAGTTGTTAGGCCTAAAGTATAAATCATGTCGGCATTCGCATCCGTTGGGCTCGCCCTATTCCCAAAAACACGCTTGAGGATCGCGCTCCAACTCGTTGAGTAAGTCCTCAAGCATTCGGCTAAATGGAAGTGGCTTATAAGGCACCCACCTTAACAGCTCGTTGTGATATGTGGGAACATAGAAATACCAAAGTTGGTTGTCCTCATCAAACATGATCTTCGCGACGGGAGAAGTATACTCGCTATGCTGGGAGTCGAGGAGAAAATGCGCCCGATGAAGCTCAACGCCATTTTCTACTAGCTCATAGAGGCACTTGCCCTGTTCGACAGGCAAGTTAGCATTACGCGCAGAGCAGAGCGATTGAACTGATTTGTATAAACGACTTGTCGCCATTTGGGACACTGACATCAACGTTCTCCCGATGGATGATAGTTAGAGCTGTCGATCCTAGTATATAACCTTTACATCATCACCGATGGTAGTTATCTACCTAACTCAAGTATAAGATAGCTATATTATCCTTTGCCCAGATTATCATCTCAATCCACTTGGAAACGCTAGCTCCATCACCTCTTGACTAGAAACAATTCCTTTGTTTAGCGCTAACAGTTCACAAAAGTGTAACCTGAACGCAATATCATAAACTCTGCTTTATCCCGTATATGGAGTTTAATATGTTACGTTTTACTGTGGCGACGTTATTGGCCATAGCAGTCTCCTTCCCTACCATTGCAAAAGAAATCAACATCTCAGGTTCAACGTCGGTTGCTCGTGTGATGGATGTACTTGCTGAGGAATACAACAAAACACACCCAGACGATTACGTTGCTGTTCAGGGCATTGGTTCGAGTGCTGGTATCACCATGGTCAATAAAGGAGTAGCCGAAATAGGCATGAGCTCTCGCTATCTGACTGAAAGCGAAAAAGGTGAAGATCTCAATGTATACCCTATCGCTTATGATGGCCTCGCTGTTGTTGTAAACCGTACCAACTCTGTAGAAAACCTTTCTCAGCAACAACTATTTGATATTTACAAAGGTAAAATTAAGAATTGGAAAGAGGTCGGGGGCGCAGATCAGCCTATCGCGGTGGTTACTAGAGAAGCGTCTTCAGGTTCACGTTACAGCTTCGAAAGCTTGCTGGGACTGACCAAAATCGTTAATGATCGCCTTGTCTCGGATATCAGCCCAAACAACTTGGTTGTAAACAGTAACAGCATGGTAAAAACCATTGTTAACCATAACACTCGCGCCATTGGTTTTATCTCTGTAGGGTCAGTAGATCGCTCGATCAAGGCGATTCAGTTAGATGGTATTGACCCAACCTCGACAAACATTAGCAATCATAAGTACAAGTTGGCGCGACCATTCCTAGTGCTATACAAAGTAGATAAGATTAGCGATGCAGGTAAAGGTTTTATCGCTTTCCTTCGTTCAGAGCAGGGACAAAAAGCGATTGCAGATTACGGTTATACGCCAGTAAAAAACTTTAATCAGTAAAAATAAAAAAGAGAGCACCTTGATGCTCTCTTTTCCTATGTCGTGTTCTATCCGGTTTCGGAATTAGAAATGCAGTTGAATTACAGAGACCACAACCGCACCAGGTCGGCGAATACCTTCAATTTCCACTTTAATTTCGCGCTCAATCTCCAAACCTTTTTTGATTGGCGTTACTTTTGTTAACGTGCTGACTGCACGAACATTATTGCCTGCTTTGACAGGGTAAGGGAAACGAACTTGGTTTAAACCCAAGTTAACTACCATTTTAGCTGTTGGGAACATTGGCTTTTCTGGATCAACTGAATCCGTCAGTTTAGGCAGCAATGCTAATGTTAAAAAGCCATGAGCGATAGTTGTCTTAAATGGAGATTCAGTTGAAGCACGCTCTGGATCAGTATGAATCCATTGCATGTCTTCCGTTACCGCACCAAATTGGTTAATACGTTCTTGAGACACATGAACCCAATCACCAGTGTGAATAACTTCGCCAATTTTTTCACTTAACTCGTCATAAAGCTTTTGAGCCTCTGGTGCCATTACGATCGGTGCAGGTTGAGGTGCAACTTCTTCGTTGACGGCTGGCTGCTGGTGATCACGAACTTTTGAGAAAAGAAAGCTATTTTGAGCTTTCCCCAAAAAGTCACTCCAATAATCGCGTAACGTTGGAGACATCCAATTCATAAACTCGGATTGATGAGCAGAAATCGCATCAACTTTGTCTTTAAATAGATTTGTGACCTTCATAAACACCCTTAAGAATTCTAAGCACAACTGGCTATACCAGTTAATTTTGAATTAGTTCACAAAGTCTTGCAAATACTTTCGGGCGAACACATGTACCCTAAAAGCATGTTATGTCTTATATATCAGCAAGATAACAATAAAACACCATTTTATTGACGTGCGCCAATATAAAGTAAAAACTCTATAAATTGGTACTTTTTGTCCCTTTTTCACTCCGCTTTCAAACTGTCCAACATCACATCAGTGATCATAGAACAAGCAAACAGTACTTCTATTATAATTCAGCACTTTACAAGTCAGACTATGCTCCTTATTATACCGCCCACAACGGAGAGATGGCTGAGTGGTTGAAAGCACCGGTCTTGAAAACCGGCATACGTTAATAGCGTATCTAGGGTTCAAATCCCTATCTCTCCGCCACTTATTTAGAAAGCTCGCATTTATTGCGAGCTTTCGTCGTTTTAGCTCTTAAAAAACGAGATTTAGAAATCCTCGCTCGTAAACGAATCCGGCACTTCACTATATTCCAGTTAAAAGCCCGCTAATGTTTAGCGGGCTTTTAGATTTTCTAAAGTTTAAGCAAACTTTTTAATCATTTCAGACAGGTCATTGGTACAATTTTGCACTTTGGTGTTCATATGGTTCGTTTCAGTCATCAGTTCATACGATTCACTGTACTTTAAATTAAGCGACTGGATGTTTTCATTTATTTCATCCGTTACATAAACCTGCTCTTCTATCGCGACCGCAATTTGTTGGTTTCGTTCGACGACGTCTTGAACAAGGGATTCCAGTTGTTGAATGCTATCCAAAGCAGTACCTAGCAATGTTACCGTTCCGGTCGACATTTCGTTACCTTTCTCTAACGCTGAAACCGCTGATTTGCTCCCATTTTGAATCCCTTCAATGGCCGATTTAATCTCTGTTGTCGATTCCTGAGTTCTTTTAGCTAAGGTTCTCACTTCATCTGCTACAACGGCAAACCCTCTGCCTTGTTCGCCTGCCCTCGCGGCTTCAATTGCAGCGTTCAACGCTAATAAATTAGTTTGTTCGGCAATATCATTGATGACTTCAACAACGGTTCCAATTTGCTCGGTTTGTTGGTTCAAACGTATGACCACTTTAGATATTTCGCCGAGCTCATCAACCAACTCTAAAACCGATTGGTTAACATTATCGATAACGCTACGGCTGTCTATCATCGTATTTTGCGCTTCTAACGTAGCCTCGGCGGTCGCTTGAGCATTATTTGATATCTCAGATGAAGATGCTTGCATCTCGTTGACCGCTGTTGCGACCGAGTCAATCTCCACTTTCTGTGCGCTTAAATTCTCCGTCACTTGCTGGCTATTTGTCGCAGCACTGTTAGCACTTGCGCGCGTTTCTTCGCAAGAGTCTTTTACAGACACGCCAACGCGCCCCAATAGCGCATTGGCAAATTGCTTACGCATCTTCATACCCAGCTCAATCTCAGCCAGATCGTTGATTCTTCCGCAATAAATATATTCCATGAGTGGATTGTTGAAGTCTTGCCTAGCCTGTTTAGCGAGCTTTTCAACTGGTCTGGTTAATACATAAATAGAGAAAACGGAAAGTAACGCAACAACGCTAAACGCTATCACTGGTGATTGATTCATTTGTAGAATGAGTAAGCCAAGAAGGTTTGAAATTAAAAGGAAGAAGGCCGATCTCATCCACAAACGTGTACGAGGAAGATACATTTTCCACGGCTTACGATTATTTCGAAGCTTCGAATACGCTTTTTCCGCTCGCTGGATGTGTATACGCTCAGGTTTAAATCTCACTGATTGGTATTCCACAACTTCACCATTAGATTTTATAGGAGAAGCAAACGCGTCAACCCAATAATAGCCGCCGTTTTTACGTCGATTTTTGACCATTCCCATCCAGTGTTTGCCAGTTTTCAGGTGAGTCCATAAATCTTTAAAAGCCTGTTTTGGCATATCAGGATGACGCACAACATTGTGGGGTTTACCGATAAGCTCCCCTTCATCAAACCCCGCGACTTCATTAAAGTTTTCACTGGCATATTTGATGTAACTGGAGGTATCGGTAATGGAAACTAGGCTGTAACTCGAAGGGTAATCGTATTCCGTTTCACTCATAAACATGTGTCCTTACATTGATTAATTAACAAACGGCAAATATGAATTTATCAGCATAACATATACATGCATAATGATAGGTTGATTCAAAAATAAAACAAAATTATTGACAAGTTTACTTGTTACTTAATGACTCTAGTCGCATTTTTATCCTCTAATACAAGGCTTCGTTAATATGCACAAGACTGAGCACTGTTCAAAATTAATACACAAAAGCGCTTCCGTACTGAGTTCGTAAATTGTTATAAGTAATCCACTAAAACGAAAACAGGGAAGACAAACACAATGACTATTCACTTTCGTCAGCTTGCAGCTAAGAGAAACACGACACACTTGTTTATTGACGATTGGAAAATTAACACTCAGCAGTCTTGGGGGATATTCAGCGCGGATGGAGATATTGGCTCTCTGCTTGGAGACCTTATTTGTGATGAAATGTCACCAAATAGTGGGGAAATTGAGCTAAATGGGCTGTCCGTTGCGCAAGTGTCGTTATCAGAGCAACAGCGATTACTGGAAAGAGAATTAGAAAAGGATGATACGGATTTTCTTGATCGTATCGACCAAGGGAACACTGTTTATTCATTAATCCTAGAGCAGAGCCAAGACACCAACTTAACTGAACAGCTAATTAATGATCTCGACCTAAGTCATCTTAAAGATAGTGGCTTCCGCGTTCTCTCTACCGGAGAAACCAGAAGAGTAATGCTCGCCCGAGCTTTAGCCACACAACCTGACTTAGTATTACTCGATAATCCATTTACTGGCTTAGATATTGCGCACCGAGCTGCTCTCGCTCGCTATTTACACTCGCTTTCTCAAAATGTGCAACTACTCATAACCTTCTCTCGCGAATCTGACATGCCTGAGTGGATCAATAGCATCGCGCTTTTCAGTGCAGGAAAGCTTGATAGTACAATGGATAAGTCCAGTTGGGATAATCATCCAATCATTGGACAAATAAAATCTCAGTCAGAGCAACAGAGTGAAGAAATGATAAGCTTGATACGTCAGCATCAGCACTCGACGCCATTCAACAACCCAATATTTGAACTAAAGAATGGGGCTGTCGAATACACCGATAAGAAGATTTTTACTGACTTGAACTGGCGCATAGACAAGGGCCAACATTGGCAGGTCAAAGGCCCAAATGGTTGTGGAAAGAGTACCTTACTTGGATTGATCTTTGGCGATCATCCGCAATGCTACAGCAATGACATTGATATTTTTGGTAAAAAGCGTGGTACTGGCGAGACAATCTGGGAAATTAAGCAGCATATCGGCATGGTGTCTTCAGCGCTACACCTCCAATATCGAGTCAATTGCAGCGCATTAGAAGTCATTTTGTCAGGATTTTACGATTCGATTGGGTTGTATAACCAGCCAACTCGCAAAGAGATGAATATTGCAAACGAGTGGCTCGATATCTTACATATGAGCCAGTACAAAAAAACCTCATTCAAGCAATTAGAGTACGGTCAGCAGCGACTATTACTGATTGCAAGAGCCATCGTGAAACAACCCACATTATTGATTTTGGACGAGCCGTATCAAGGGTTAGATTTTTTGGGTAGACGGTTAGTTAAGAACACACTTGAACTCATCGCTAGAGAGAATTTAAGCCAACTATTGTATGTGTCTCACTACCAAGAAGACCGCTTAGATAGCATCAAAAATGAGTTAGAGTTTGTGTTTGATGAAAATGCTCAGTGTTATAGAGCTAACGTCTACCAATCATAATGACTTCGCTGCGCAAGCTGCTCATAAGGTAATGGTTTGGAGTACAGGTATCCCTGATGATATCTCACTCCCATCTGCTTTAAGTGTTCAGCTTGCGCTATGGTTTCCACGCCTTCAGCGATCAATTGTACTTGTAATTCTTCCGCGAAATGAACCATCGCTTTTAAGACAGAAGCACTAAGGCTAGGAATACCAATGGTTTCGACAAAGCACTTATCGATTTTTAAGTAATCTATGCGCATGTGCTGTAGAAATGCTAACGAGGTTTGGCCAGTTCCAAAATCATCGATCAGCACATCAATACCATGCACTCGCAGCGCTGCAATGCATTTTCTCGCCTCTGAATCAATGAGCTGACGCTCCGTTATCTCTACCCCTAATGAGACTTTGTTTCGGCTCAACTGTCTGTCGAGCAATTGAATTTTTCTGATCGCGTTTGGTCCGACTAAATAACCAGGCGGCACGTTAATACCAAGGTGGACAGGCTGATCAAAGCCTAATTTACTGAAGTCCTCTGCCGCTTTATCCAGAACGAAATCAGTAAGTAAAAAAACCAATCCACTTTGCTCTGCCGCAGGGACAAACTCATCCGGAGAAATGAACCCCTTACTTTGATGCTCCCATCGCACTAGCGCTTCAAACCCGAATAACTGGCCGGTATCAACGTTAACTTGCGGTTGGTAATACAGGGTCAACTCTCCTCTTTTTATCGCTCTTTTAAGATCCAGTATCAAATTGCGATGGGGATCAATAAACTTATTCAACGCATACAAGCAAAGGTAGATAACGAAAATAATTGGAATTGAGTACAAAAAATAGGAAAGTGTTCTCTGTTTGACGAAAAGATCGCTGGCTTCGCTCAAAGCTTCATACTCAAACATTTGCGACGATTTGATACCGATAGGATTACTTCCCGCTCTTAATGCTCCTTCAGGTGAAACTTGATCATGGATAAACAGCGCAGAGCGTTTTAGGCGTAAATCGTTGTTAAACCCTATTGTTGCATTAAAGTAGTCATGATCGATAATCGTTACGGCTTGATAACCCCGCTCTCCCTCCGTTACCACAAGCAAGAACTGATCGTACAAGCTATCAACACTACCAAACGCTAGCGTTTGTCCCTTAGGAAAGGTGATGTGCTCAGCTAACGGTTTAGAGATACTTCCCAATTTCGAAGAACAAGTAATGACTCCCTCTTTCACAATGAGCATTTCTTCAATATCTCGTTCAAACATTAAGCTTTGCTGGAGCTCTTCACATCGTTCAGGGTGTAGCAACGCCGTGCGGTTTTCTGTCTCTATTTGGAATAAAATTTCATCTGCAATTTGCACATTTTTTTCTAATAAATGATTGAGATTGTTTTGCACGCTTTCACGAGCTAAATACAAAACCTCTCCAATAACCAAGGGAATAGGCAGAAGAAAAATGATGGCTTTTTTAAAAATCGCCTTATTCAGCATATAAAAGTAACCTTTTATAAAACCGATTTACTGAGATGGTACCTCGATTCCGATACCCGCTAGCAACTCACGTTTTTTAACATTATTTGTTTGGATTAACTCAGTATGCGAAACGCTGAGTAATACCGCAAACTAAACAATGTCTTATTCACTCCTGTTCCAATTTAGTATCAAGCGCCTCAAACCTGAGACTTTAATTCGACACCATGTTATGTCTATCGGTACTTGCGAAATTCTTTACCTGTCTGTTTCTCATCATGTAAGAATTACCCATTAAAATTATTTTTCTTTTCTCAGTGATTAAGAATTATATTTGTCGTAACTCCTACAACACGTTACAACACTCTCATGACGACAAACAAAGCTAATGCTAACCAGGTAAACGAAAAATCACTGCAGTTGTTAATGCAAGTTGCAGTTAGTCCGTTCCCAGTTTCGGCGAAAACGCTAAGCGAGCAATTGAACGTTCCTTTAAGCAGCCTTTACCGACACTTAAAACTGCTTAAAGAGTGGAATTTGATCGAAGAAAGCGTTCACGACAAGACATTTGTCGTTGGTCCGGCGGCATTATTACTCATGCACAGCTATGAGACCGCGCAACATGGGCTCGACATGGTCGAAACCATACTGGCTAGGTTGGTACAACAAACCGGGGAAATGGCCGCTTATATGGTACCAGCTGGTTATCGTGCGCTTTGTGTCAGACAGAAAGAAAGTATGCAGGCGCTGCGTTGCAGCTTCGTCCAGGGTCAAAGTCAACCTCTGCTGCGCGGTGCCTCATCTAAAGTGATGCTCGCTTTTATGCCTCAAAGTCGATGCGAGAAAATCTTGAGATATTTTAATCAAGATCACCGACGCGACGAGTGGGAAAAAGAGCTCACAACCATCCGTAAACACGGATATGCCGTCAGTACTTCTGAGATTGACCCTGGTGTTTCAGGTATTAGCGCACCGGTAATGAAAGGAAGCAAACTGATTGGCGCAGTCTCGGTGATGGCTCCGGCCCACCGAGTCGAAAAGGACAAGCAGCGCATTATTTTACATGTACTGCAAGCGGCAAGGGCACTACCACCAGAAAGGTAATTCATCATGTTAAGCTTTTTCAAACGCTATAAACTCCATCACACAGTGAAGCAGCCGCAACATTACCCTTTTTCTTTTATGACAGTGTGTGAGTATTTGCCACCCATGTCTAAGGGCGCGTTTGAATTAGCTGATCAAAGTTTGGAAAATGCTAGTGATTGGCTTTACCAACAACATGATCATGAAACCGCTGAGAACTATGGGCACTTCAACCACGACAAACTGGAGAATGGCGAGTTTCAAGAAGCATTAAGCCTTTCGCTTTCTCGTCACTCAATTCCGGTTTTAGTCACTAACTGTACCGAGGCAATCTTGTCCATGTTACCTGTGGTCGTGTCCTATCGAGACGAAGTGGGTGTCGTAAATATCGGGCATAACATGAACTTGAAGCCGACACTTGAGCCACGCTTAGGCTCTGCATTCCATTTTGCTCTTTCTCGCTATCAAAACGTACGATTGTTTTTTGCTGGCGTCAGTGAGCAAGAGACGAAGCAGGAAACGTGGGAATACGCGGAAGATCAAGGTTGTGATTGGGTGACCGAGAAAGAGTTTTCTTTTCGTCATCGCAATAACGTTAAGCAACAGATCGGCAATTACCTAGACCACTGCGACCAAATAATCATTAGCATCGACCTTGGATCTCTAAAAACCAAAAACAGCCTTGATGGCGCGTCAGAAATTGATATCCAAATGGTTCTACGCACGATTAGGCAATGTTTGGTTGCAGGTAAAGTGCGAGCAATTCAGCTCGTTGGCGATCGAGATTGTCTGGTGTATTCGAGACAAACGAAAGCCATACTAGAAGAGTTATATCAGATGGCCCCACTCATCGTTCACGCTGCCTAGCGTTATAAACATTCAGAATCAGGATCGCGTCCTTCCTGATTCTGAACCAACATGCTTACTCATTATCCTTAACTAACAAATAGTTACACATATAAAGCGACACACATCACACTTACCTCTTGAACTAACCTGACACTTACGTTGTAATAAGGCCGCTAAACTTTGGTATGACATACGAAATAAAAATTAACCAAAGTTCAATAACTAAGCGGCTTCAAAACAAAAAAGTACCGCAGCTATTCCAATTTCAGTGAGCATTTGCTCACGCTCGCTTGATGCCATCTTGTTCCACTCATTAGGACATTTGATGATGCGTCTTTGCAGTATTTTCACTGCGGTTCTTTTTTTACCGCTAACCTCACACGCCACCACTTATGACGTAAAAGATCTATCTGAGTTAGGTCAACTTTGCTCACACAAGAGTTTTAGTATCGAAAGCGATGGCACGACTTATCGCTGTACAGGGAAACTAGTCCTACCCGCTGGTGATAAAATTGTCTCCTCATTACCGGAAAAAGAGATAACGTTAAAAGCAGATTATGGCATTGTGTTAGAGGGGAATAATACGATTGGTGAACCCAATAAACGTATCTCTCTACACGCCCTCGCTACCGGATTAACGGTTAACAATGAGAAAGCATCAAACCTCGACGATTACCAAAACAAACACACTGTCATCTATGGTGATCTTCTATCGGCTTACCCAACAAAGCTGCATAACATTCTCATAGACGGGAATATTAAGCTAACAGGTTCGACACTTCACATTGATGGAACGTACAACACCATTATTGGTGATATTTCGACACACAGCACGACCAATGTATTTAATACAAACATCTGTGGTAAGGTCGAATCACAAGGCGAAACACTACACCTAAAAACAAACCATCCTTTACAAGACCATTTTGTCGTCGGTGATGTTTCTGCGCACAACTCTCTGATTATAAAAGATATGTCGATCTATGGTACGGCTGAATCTGTAGGATCGTCAGCTACATTAAGTGGCTCATTCTATAGTTCCACCGCAGCAATTAAATACTTCCAAACATTGAACTTCAACAACGCTCCAAATCAGCCTAGTCAAGTTTGTGGTGAAATCCAACAAACGCCAGGAAGTGCACAAACGAAAGCACAAGACAACAAATACACGCAATACTGTGGATTGGGCGAGGCTGATTGTCACTACTCTTCCCAAGTCTGTCCAATCACCCCTCAAGATGTTCCGAATTGCAGCATGCAGCCTCCATCGGAGAACGACTTAAACCTCAGCGTCACACCATCGGACGACATGGCACTGATGTGCGGCGACGATCTTCCGCAATTTACAGCAATGACAACCAATAATGGAGAAGTTGTAAGCGCAGAAGTCAGTGCAGCCCTATCACACCCTGACTTGTTCACTTTAGAGGTGGTTAAAGGTCAGCAGACATTAGAAGCAAACCAATTTATATCTAACGATAATGGTGAACTTGTTGTTCGAGTGGTTCCGAATAATATTGATACGATCTCGTTAGATACCAACTACACACTAACTTTCACTATGGCGAAAGACACGAGCAAGCATCAAACTGTTCGCTTTATGTTTACGCCATTTATGTTTGAGGCCTACTCAAAGACGAAAAGCGCCACTTTAAATGAAATACGCGTTATTGCAGGTAAACCAGAAAACGTGCATACGCGATTGCTTGCTTGTGCCTCCACCGGCGAACCTGTAGTGGCAAGCAACTACAATGGTACGCCTAAGGTTTTTCATCCATTGGTTCAACCATTAGGAGGAAGTGAAGGAAACTTTAGCTATTCAGCAGAATTTGAAGATGGCTTGTCTGAACATGGCCTTATCACGAACGAATCCGGCATATTTGAAGTGACATTGTCCGATCATTTTGAATGTGAGGGATTTGAAGAGTGCCCAGAAGAAGGCAAAGTGGAAGTGAAAGGAACATTTAATGTGCACTCGCGACCATGGACACTGGCTATCTGTGACAACCAACGTGCTTTGCCTTCTGGTACCTCTAAACAGGGAGATGGGTTTATCGCTGCTGGAGAACTTTTCTCTCTAACAGTGAAACCAATCATTTGGCAACCTGACGTCTCTGTAAGTGGTTCTGTTGAATCAGCACGCTATTGTGATGCCTCTATCACCCGTAATTTTATGCTTGATGACGCTCCAGCAGCATCCGTTGTCTTGTCGAGTGAGCAACATACGCCATCAGAGACAGCGAACCAAACCTCAAAATTGCTAAAAAGTAGTGACTCACTGGCTCAGGCGCATAATTCAGCCAAGAATGATCAATTCGTCTTTAATGGATTATATTGGGAAGAAGTCGGGAGCTTGAGAGTAAAAGCAAACCTAGAAAGTAAATATCTAGGTATGACTGTTAACGAAAGCTATCGTTACATCGGTCGTTTTTACCCAAAATATTTTCAAGTGCAAGACCAAGAATGGCACTACCCACATGGCCAAACTTTTGCTTACATGAATCAACCTTTTGAGAAAGTCACTTACGATGTTGTCGCACTCAATGCGAATAAGGAAAACGTGAAGAATTACGTCCACTTTTCGTCTAACCTTCAACAACATTTCGATTTAGGCGAGCTAAGCTCATACTCCGATCGGTTTTTGCCGCCTAAGCCTAAGAAGGTAGACTGGAAACTACTGGGTAGCGCGAGTGTTGGAACGTTTGTTATAGAGAAGCCCTCGACCAATGCGACTTGTAACAATAGCCCATGCTGGAAAAAGAACACGACAGATAAGCAATATCCTGATGGCCCATTTAATAAAGGGACTAACAGTGACAGCAGCAAAATAGGTATAGTCACGACTAAAGCCGTTGATGAGGTAAATTTCTTTGATAACAGCGAAATGCTCACAAAACAACCAGACATTCGATTCGGTCGTTTGAACTTTCAAGATGTAGGTGGCAACCAAGGCATGGTGATCAAAGTGCCACTTGATGTGGAAATTTGGCAAAACGGTCGATTTACAACTAACTTCGATGACAGCTCAACAACGGCGAATGGTGAATATTACTTCAGCACGCCAATTTGGTCTCATGCGCCAGCAAACAACGCCCTGCTTTCTGGCGTTGGAACGATGAGTATTGGCAGGATAACCGATATCGTTGCAAGCCAAATTGACTCAGCGCGCGAGCAAATACAATTCCACCTAGATTTAGACAGCTCAGGCAATCGCATCCCTTGGCTGAAATACGACTGGGATAGCTCTACAAGTGAAGAGGAAAACCCACCCGTCATTGTTACGTTTGGTATTCACCGAGGAAACGATCGCATTATTTATCGTGGTGAACCCAATATGCTTGGCCTAAATTAACGCGAAACGGCAAACAAAAAGAGCCCCTCAATTGAGGGGCTCTTTTCACACAGACTGTGTAATTTACTTTGCGCCACGACGCGCTTTCAGGCGCTTCACCATAGCAAGACGACGCTCTGCCGACCCTTGGTCTGTTGCCGACTGGTTCGGATTATTACGACGACCTTGACGATTCTTAAATGCTGGTTTTGAGTGCAGCTTTTCAATGTAAGATTCACGCTGTTTTGGTTCATAGCCTGCAAGCTCAATACGGCGAATGCGTTGCTGGATCAGATTTTCAACCTGAACCACCGTGAGCTCTTCATCTCGATTTACAAATGAAACAGCATGGCCTTGCTTACCTGCACGGCCTGTACGACCAATTCGGTGAACGTAATCTTCCGCTAAGAAAGGCATGTCATAGTTCACAACGTGAGGTAAATCTTCAATATCTAAACCTCGAGCAGCGACATCGGTAGCCACCATGACACGTGCTTTACCGGACTTAAACTCTTCTAGCGCACGACGACGAGCGCTTTGAGCACGGTCACCATGACAAACCACCGCTTTGATACCATCAAGTTTCAGCTCTTTTACCACTTCGTTTGCGGTCTCTTTATAGTTCACAAATACCAACACTTGTTTCCAGTTTTTGCGACCAATTAGCTCTGAAAGCAGTTCCGTTTTTCGCTCTTGATCAACTGGATATAGCACGTGAGCAACTGTTTGTGCCGTAGTATTTGCACGCTCTACTTCGATACGTTTTGGTTTACGCAGAATGTCTTTCGCTAACAGATTTAGCTGGCTTGAAGTCGTTGCCGAAAACATCATGATTTGTGGGTCTGTATCCACATCCAGCATGATCTTACGAACTGCATGAATAAAGCCCATATCCAAGATACGGTCTGCTTCATCAAACACCAAAAACTCTAAGTGTGCCACCGAGACATTACCTTGTTCGATGTGTTCTTCCAATCGACCAGGTGTAGCCACAAGGATATCAACACCATTTTCCAGTGCCGCAACCTGAGAAGACATTTTACGGCCACCGAAAATCGCCGCCACCGACAGATTGGTGTACTTCGTGTAAGCTTTGATGTTGTCAGCAATTTGTTCAGCAAGCTCGCGAGTTGGAGCCAAGATAAGTGCGCGAGCAGTCTTACGAGAAGCGCTACGGTTACTGTCTAGCAGCTGCTGAATCATAGGCAGAGAAAACGCAGCCGTTTTACCAGTACCTGTTTGTGCTGTAGCGAAAATATCATGACCTTTGCGAGCCATTGGAATCGCCTTCTGTTGAATTGGCGTTAACTTTTCATAACCGCATTCTGCCAGTGCTTTAACCACTTCTGGCGCAAAACCTTGAGATGAAAATGACATTGAGCGTATTCCTTAAACAAACCACTAAAAATAGCTTTAAAAATTTAGCCGTGCACTATACCCGAATTTGAGTGATTTATCTCACTTTTCTCATTGAAACGCTACAAAAGCAAAAACGGCGAACGCAGACAGATTGCTGGCTCACCGTTTCCGTTTAACATTTGTTCGATTTAACGCTTGATGCCAGACAACTGAAGGAGAATTTGCTCAAGTTCATCCCATGGCAACAGCTGAGAATCTATCACTTCTAATCGTGATTCAAACCCTTCTAAGCTGATTTCATTCACCGACACGACTCGGTTGGCAACATTAAACGCGTAACACCCCTGATCCGTGTTGACCACCGCTTTAACACGTTCAGCCGTTAAGTCCGAAAGCATTGAGAAGAGTTTATCAAAATCAAACGTGTACTCTGCCCCAAACAACCACCCGCAACTAAAATACCCTTGCCCTTTGTTCTCTTTACGCACAAAGGCTTCACCTGGCGGCAACTGGAATTGAGGCTCTTGGTGAGCATGGTCATGATGATGTGACTCGATATGGGAAGAAGCGCTGCCGTAAACCCGTTCGATATCCAAGACTTCTATCGGTAACTCACCATCATGAATAAGCTTACTGAATACTTTTGAGGGAGATTGGTCCGTCACCCAGTCATTAAACACATCAATGTCGTGGCTGGAACATAGGTCAACCTTACTACCAATAACCATATCTGCACTGTCTAACTGGTCCACGAAGTTTTGGTTAGAAAGATACTTTTCATCACTTAAGTTACGCGGATCAACCAAGGCAATCGTCGCTTTAAGATCAACGTAAGGTTCATACTGCTGTGAGGTAAGCGTCGCGATAACCTGTTTTGGATGACCAAGGCCTGTCGGCTCAATCAATAAACGGTCCGGTTTTTGACGCAATAATGCTGTGATACCTACCGACATCGGCACACCCGCAGTGCAGCACATACAACCACCCGGCACTTCTTTAATCAGCGCGCCTTGGTCGGTCATCAATGCACCGTCGATGCCAATCTCACCAAATTCATTGACCAAAACCGCCCAGTTTTCTTTTTCCGGTTTGTTCTTCAGTAGATTTAAAATCGTGGTCGTTTTACCGACACCCAAAAATCCGGTCAGTATGTTGGTTGGTACTCGATTTGACATGCTTATCTCCGACACGTTAGTGCATTAATGCTCCAGCAAAGTATACGGAGAATGTGACTCGCTTCAACGCTTTTTATCGCACTCATCAAGCTCATTGCGTGATGCGTTGGCACACATTTTTCGAGCTTGTTTGGGTTGACTTATCAACTCTGAACGCTTCATATCAGACAGGTATCTACTGGTATAAATAACGCAAGTAAAAAACGCGATAACAGCGACTACGATGGGAAGAACTCCGAGCGTGTTTTCGAATTTAAGCGCAGCAATAGCCAACGCGAAAACAACGACAGAGATAAGTGCGATTGACTTACTTTTGTTGCTTTTCATAATAACTCGCCTTTCGTAAAGTTAGCCCCTAACACCTCCTGTACTAGAGGAATGCCAGTTTGGAACAACATCTAACCTGACTATTCAATGCTACTCCTTTCGCTACTTGTGAAATTTGACAAAGCTAACATTTACTACAACATCAAACGACGAGCTTATTATTATCTTTCAGACACTTACTGGATTTTAAAACACTTACTAGCAAATCGTTCCACCGCTTACCAGGATATCGCTATCATTGGCAATACAAACTTGCGCCACCAGCCTTAGCCCTTCGACTATCATGTCCAAAGACATAGAAGGCTGACTGCCATCTACTGCTTGTTCTGGCAATAATGGGATATGAACAAACCCATGACGAATAGGTTTGTCTTTTAGATAATGTTGGATGCCATAAAAAAGGTGGTTACATACAAATGTTCCGGCACTGTTGGAAATCTGGCTAGGTATCCCCTGCTTTTGCAGCGTTTGAACAACACGCTTTATCGGCAGCGTCGAGAAGTAAGCATCAGGACCATCGGCCACCACGGGTTCATCAATCGGCTGATGACCAGCGTTATCTGGAATACGAAAATCATCGACATTAATTGCGACACGCTCTGGGGTTATCGCGCTACGCCCGGCCGCTTGCCCTACAGTAATCACACAGTCTGGCTGGTGCGCTTCTATTGCTTCAATAACGACTTTCACCGAGTCATATCGAACTACGGGGACTGGGCAAGTAACTATCACACCGCCTTTTATGGCCGCAGCCTCTAATTGCTTGACCGCTTCTAAGGCGGGGTTAATGGCGTCACCACCAAAAGGTTCAAAACCGGTAATCAGGACTTTCTTCATAACAGCCTTTAGGAAAAGAGTTTTACAAATTATTGCACTCCCCTTTACCCCATCCAATAGCAAAAGTATTGATGAGATAAACCAGACAACATTATGTGACTCATGTCTAACCAGAGAGTGTTTTCTGCCTCATTGAATCTAGGCAAGTTCCGGACTATCGAGACTAACTTATTGATGATTAGTGGCAGGGCAAGGTTCTCTCATTACATGACGCACGTAGAAGCTTGGTTTCCACGCTTAACTTAGGTAGAGTACGCGACCGCAATGCAATTCGAAGAGATTGAATACAATGAATATTGATAACCATGTAATCGAAACGATTGAAGAGTTAGAGGCATTTCTGCATTTAGTAGAAAGCGGCGCTCTTGGCCTTGAAGGTGTCACTGGCGTTGCGCTAGCCACCTCTAATACCGATGGTCGTCCATTTGTTGCCGTATTAGGAGAAAAGCACCAATTGCTCCTCGGTCGCTGGGTTTCGCAGCACGTATATGACAATGGTAAAGACATCGTTCGTAACGGCCCAACCAGAAAACACTAAGCGCTCGACGCCACCTATAACATCACGCCGTCTTATACACCAAGCGTATGCTTTGAAAGCAATGCGCTTGGTGTACTCAAAAAATAAAAAAGAAAAGGCTAGCCTTTATTAATTTTGTCGGTATACTGCACATCAGCTCTTACGGAAAGAGCTATTAATGTAATTAAAGATCAAAGTTTCTCTCAGTTCCACATCGAATTCCTCGTTTACGTTCCTGCGACAAAATAGTTATCTCTAAAATCATATAGTAGCACTTGATATTAGCTAAAAATTCAATATTTAAAACAATCAAATATAGAGGTATCTATGTCTAATAAATTAACTGGTTCAGTAAAATGGTTCAACGAAACTAAAGGTTTTGGTTTTATTTCTCAAGACAATGGCGGTGATGACGTATTCGTTCACTTCCGTTCTATTGTTTCTGAAGGCTTCAAAACTCTTACTGAAGGCCAAAAAGTATCGTTCGTTGTTGAACAAGGTAACAAAGGTTTACAAGCAGCTGAAGTAACTGCTCTGTAATTCTTTGTGTGGCATCAATGTTGTTGGTGCCACAATCCCCTTCCACTTATTACTGCCCTTACTATTCTCTATCTAAGTTTATATAGCCAAATCACTTACCTTACCTCTCCCACACCATCATTAATCACTTTCAATAAAGTCACTTTGGTATACATCTTTAGGTAATCACACAACCTACCTTGCAATTCCAGTTTGGAATTAAATTAATCTCATTCATATCTGAATCACTTCGCCTCATGCTTTGCTCATAAAAATAAAGTTTATAAAATAAAAGCGATTGGCGAATATAAGAGAAAAAATGAAATTAAATATATCTGCTCAATCAATAAATTCTAATAACTACGAGCACATAATCCCTAGCTGAGAGGTTGAGTCAGCACTGAAATGTCATTACATGAAGCCATTTATCGGACAACACTTCATAGGGACAGCGTGTGGAGTCACACACTTCGGGGTATTTGTTGAGTTAGAGGAACCGAACCGAAGGTCTCATTCCTTTATCAAGTTTCCAAAATGGTGAGTTCGAATTTGATGCAGTCAAACAAAAAATTTCCAGCCAGAGCGCCACGTTTACTTTAGGAGCTAAAGTGCACGTGTTGGTTAAAGACGCCGATTCGAGACAAAGAAAGATCATGTCCAACTTAAAAGACGCGGAACACGCGGTAGGTTAGCCTGTTTTAGGTTACTTTCTAATCCATTAATCAAAAATAAAAAATAAGCTTTTAATACCGCAATTAACTTGTGACATTTCGCTGACATCGACTCATTCTAAAACCCTAATATCTGACAAAGGAAACGAATCTAATTTTTGTTTCCAGACACCATCGCAGAGTGTATTTCCAGCATTCTGTTTGCCTCGAGAGGTTCTTATGACAGCCTAGGATCTCTCGAGGCTTTTTTGCATCTATTCAAACCACCTGATTCTACATCACAACTATTATCCCCTACACAAGTTGTACTTTTTAACTAGTGCACTAGATCGCGAACTCTGATTTAAGCAACTGATCACACAACCACTTCTAAATTTTGGGTATAAAAGTATCAATACTTTCGTTAACTAGGATGTAAATAATGAAAAACTCGTTTGATCTCACTATGCCCAACGAAGAAGGATACTTTGGTGAATACGGTGGTAGCTTTGTTCCACCTGAGCTTGAACAAATCATGCATGACATCAACGCAGCTTATGAGGAATGCAGCAAAGATCCTGAATTTAATGCGGAACTCGCTCGCCTGTATAAGCACTTTGTTGGACGACCTAGCCCAATCTTCCATGCGGAAAACTTGTCTAAAAAATACGGAGCAGACATCTACCTAAAGCGCGAAGACTTAAACCATACAGGCGCACATAAAATTAACCACTGCTTAGGGGAAGCCATTCTCGCTAAAAAGATGGGTAAGAAGAAACTAATTGCAGAAACTGGCGCAGGGCAACACGGTGTTGCGCTTGCTACAGCCGCGGCATTGGTTGGCTTGAAATGCGACATTTACATGGGTGAAGTTGATATCGCCAAAGAGCATCCGAATGTCGTCCGCATGAGAATCCTTGGTGCTAATGTCATTCCTGCCACTCATGGGCGCAAAACCCTCAAAGAAGCGGTAGATTCTGCATTCGAAGCTTATCTGAAAGATCCTGATACACAACTTTATGCGATAGGCTCTGTCGTTGGCCCTCACCCATTCCCTAAAATGGTGAGAGATTTCCAATCAATTATCGGTAACGAAGCACGAGTTCAATTCAAAGAAATGACCGGCAAGTTACCCAATAATCTCGTCGCATGCGTTGGAGGTGGTTCTAACGCGATGGGGCTATTTACTGCTTTCTTAGAGGATGAACAAGTCGCCATTCACGGCGTTGAACCTGCGGGCCGCTCTTTGCAAAAGGTTGGCGAGCATGCTGCAACACTCACACTCGGTGAGCCAGGTATCATGCACGGATTTAAGTCTTACATGCTTAAAGATGCGCAAGGCGAACCTCAGGAAGTGTACTCTGTAGCAAGTGGCTTGGATTACCCATCGGTTGGGCCTCAGCATAGTTACTTAAAAGACATTGGCCGTGTCAATTACGGCTCAATCAGTGATGACGAAGCGATTGATGCCTTCTTTGAGCTGTCTCGTGAAGAGGGAATAATCCCTGCTATTGAATCCTCACACGCTGTCGCTTACGCAATTAAACTCGCACAGCAAGGAGAAACCGGCTCGATTTTGATCAACTTATCAGGCCGTGGTGACAAAGACATTGATTTTGTCGTTGAACACTACGGCGCAAAATACGGCATTGAATCACTCATATAGCCTAACTCCGTAGCCTAACCCTACATGCAAAAAGCTACCTGGTACTAGGTAGCTTTTTGTTTTTGTCTACTATTTTAAGAAGCAAGTCCCTTTACTCACTGCTCTCACTATACCTTTAGAGCATAATTCGATTAACCGATAAGAGCTGGAATGCCTGGAAGCTGACCAACAATAGCAAGGGAGCCTGCACATACGATAAACGCAGTGCCAGGAATCAGATATTTATCTTTGCGCGATAGTTCGTTAGCACGCTCATGGTCGCCGATAAGCCCGAGGTTATCCAACAGCATCGTGATTGCCCAACCGAAGACTGGATTAACGAATGCACAGGCAAAAATACAGATACCTGCACTGAGTGAATCTTTATGCTTATGGATCATCTGCATACCCGCTTCAAGGAGTGGTAAGAATACACCCACAATCAAAGCAACGCGCAGAACAGGTTCCCACATTGCTAGATCCATTGGGTAGCCAATTACCGCCGCCGCAATACACATGAAACCCGTCAACAGAGCGCCACCTGGAATAGGACGCTTGGCAATTGCGGCAGGAATCATGTACGTTCCCCAAGAAGAAGCTAGGTTTCCGCCCCCTAAGAGTGAACCAACCCCCTGACGAACAGATGCTCCGACCATCGTGTCGTCGACATCCATGAGTACACCTTTCGCTTCTTTTGGGTAGTTAAGTTCTTGAAACACACGATGGCCGAGATAATCAGGGGACCACATAGCGACTGCCAGTAGAGCAAATGGAGTCACGGCAATAAAGTGCTCTAGGGTTGGCCAGCCTAGCTGCCAGCCTGTATCTTCCCCCCACCAGTAGAATGGACTGAAATTAGGTAGGCCCGGTTCTGTGGTAAAAGCAAACTCAGCGCCCATCAAATAAGCAACAATACCCGCGAGTGCAGAGCACAATGGGATAGCGAGCCAACGTTTATTGATCTTGGCTAAGTAAGCGTAAACCATAACGGTTAGGCCTATGACCACAAACGAAATGTAACCTTGGTCCGTACTTGCAGCCCACGCTTCCGTCTTATTAATTTGCCCGAGCAACCCAACGGCACCAAGGTAGATCAACAACCCTCCTCGAACCCCGATACCAGTAAGAGTCATGAGTTTAGAGCCACCTTTGGTTAAGGCGAGAATTAACCCAAAAACACACACCATCAAACCTAGCGCGAGAGGGTGCCCTCCTGCAGCTGCAATCATAGGAATCAGCGGTATCATTGGGCCATGGGTTCCCGCTAAGTTTGCATTCGGGTTTAGGATGGCAGAAAACAGTATGACGAACAGGGCTCCAGCGATAAGTAATTCGTAACGCACGTTTTCTGCAATGAATTCCGGAGATAAACCAAACTGAGCAGCAAAAGCGGAAACCATGGCAGTGACCATCACCACTTTACCAATGGTTGCTGCTAATGCCGGTACCCAGTCTTCGATTTCAATACTGTAATCACGTGAAGGCAAATGAATTCCCCAGCGACGGAAACTCATGACGGTTAAATCATGATTTAGAAAGTCTTCTCGGTTTTCAAATTCATGCGGTTTTTTGCGCACATCCCTGTAAAAAGTCTTACTTTTGTCAGACATTGAGTCATCCTTTTATGTTTCAACGTTGAACTACGTCAACTAGAGTTTCGCTTGGTAGACAGACCAATACGAGACAACACCCACATCAAACATCGAGGCCACACCAAGAAAGTGGTATGGCTAATTTTTGATTTGAACCTATTAAGCATGTATTGCTATCGGTAGGAATATTAGACATTAGTAAAAGAACAACAAAAATCTCACTTATTACACAATAATTTAACATCGAGCTGGGACGCTTGAACTTTTAAGAGTCATTTTTGAGCAGAGAGCCAAGTAGAGCGGCCAATTCCGATTTATACTTTCAAGGTAGAGAGCACTGTACTCGCATCCATCGCAAAGTAACTATAGATATCTCTGCATTGTATACTTTGTTAAACTCCGCCCTTTAATGAGTAAGGCCCTTAAAAATGATGACTGACGAAGAGAGAATCGAGCTGCAACAGAACAATCCACTGCACGGGTTAAAGCTAGAGACTATGTTGCAAGAGTTAGTAGATTTTTACGGCTGGGACATTCTAGATACAGCAATGCGTTTTAATTGCTTTAACACTAAGCCTTCGATTGCAAGTAGCGTGAAGTATTTAAAGAAAACCGAATGGGCGAGAGAAAAATTAGAAAACTTTTACCTTTATCGCTTTAAGCGTATGCCACGCGCGAGCGAAGAAGAATACAACTTACCACCAAGAGCTCGTACCTTCCCTCATGGCCTTGAACCTAAAGAGCCAATGCCGCTAACCGTTGACTCTATTCTTAAGTCACAAGCTAAAGCAGCGTCTGCATTTAAAAAGCGTTCACCTCGCGGACGCCCTGCTCGTCGCCAATAACACTATCTTGAAAAGCAATAGAGCCCTACTGGTAGCTCCAGCAGGGCTCTATTGTTCTTTAAAGGAATGGCTAGAAGCGAAGACTCAAGCTAGTGAGCATTCCCTTTCTCCAGCAACTCCCGTAAGTAAACTCACATGTAGTTTACGTTTTCTATTGATTACGCTTTTTCTTCTTTTTACCCGTACCTGCTGGCTTCGCTCGCGGCTTCATTGGTAAAAAGTAGGCTTCACTCTGATCGTCTTCCACTTCAAAACCGACTACCTGCTCGCGTTCAAGTTGGAACTTATTTTTCTTTTCTATCACTTTGAAATGGTGGTAGTCGTCGTAATCGATAAGAGATAACCCTAAACCTACTTCACCAGCACGACCACTACGACCGATTCGATGCATATAATCAGCAGGGCTACGCGGAAGATCGAAGTTAATCACCACTGGAAGTTTTTCAATATCAAGGCCGCGTGCTGCGATATCGGTGGCAATAAGAACTTGAATCTCGCCAGACTTAAAACCGTCAAGGACACGAGTACGAGCGCCCTGCCCTTTATCACCATGGAAAACTTCAGCGGTAATACCGCGTTTTGACAACTTTTGAGCTAAATGATTACAGGCATTCTTAGCATTCACAAAAATCAGAGTCTGTCGCCACTGATGCTGTTTGATTAAGTGCGCGAGTACCGCCGTCTTCTCACCTTTATTTACACTAAACACGCGCTGCACCAAAGTGCTGGCTTCTGCGCTCTGCAACTGAACTTCAACAGGGTCGCGGAGCAACTGCTGAGCCAACGTCGTCACTTTATCAGGGAAAGTTGCAGAAAATAACAGCGTCTGTTTCTTCTCTGGGAGTAACGCAAGAATCTTATTCAGTTCTTCGGTAAATCCGAGGCTCAACATACGGTCGGCTTCGTCAAGAACAAGCGTTTTTACTTGGTCCAACTTAATCGCGTTACTGGATACCAGATCAAGTAATCGACCCGGCGTTGCAACAATGATGTCACAGCCACCACGAAGCGCCAGCATTTGTGGGTTCACCGATACACCACCAAATACGACAACCGTTTTGATCTTATCTCTGAGATGGTATGAGTAAGATTTGACGTTATATGCCACCTGTGATGCCAACTCACGAGTTGGTACTAAAATCAGGTGGGAAACGAAGTTGCCACGGCGATTGTTTGATTCGTCTTGCTGAACAATTTTTTGCAAGATTGGCAGCGAAAAAGCAGCGGTTTTACCAGACCCCGTATTGGCACCACCAATAATATCTTTCCCTTCAAGGATATCAGGAATAGAACGGGATTGAATGGGCGTCGGTTGGCTGTATTCCAACGCTTCTAGTCGCTCGACTAATGTTGGAATCAGGCCAAGATCGGCAAATGTCGCTTGCTGTGTTTTATCTGTCATTACGATGAGTGGCTCAGTGCTAGTAAAGGCCGTGTATCTTATGCTATTTCGCGTCTGGATGTTAGAGATAATGGCCCAAACAGAAGATTGGTGAAAGAAGCACTATAGGGTTCAGGAATTTCCTTTCACTAACATGAGTTAATGGTTTCGGTAACCAATACTCTACGACCAAGATGGTAGCGTTCGCGATAAGCAAAGGGAAAAGGAGCCAGGCATTCTGACTCCTGTAAAACAAAACACATTGTATTTTGGGGAAAGAGATTACAAAGGCAGGCCACATCCGAATCAAAGGCTTAACCACACTATTTAAGCTCTGTGGTTTTGAGAGCTTAATATAGCTTGAGAAAACTCCAGGTCACTAATGTCCATCGTTGTCTATTTAACTAATGTAGTGGACTCGGTTGTATAGATTACTTTCTCCCAATACCACGGTTCTTCTTAGGGCAAATTTGACTGCTATAGCCACAATCGTTACTGATGTCGTATATGGAAATACCTGTTGTCAGAAAGGTAACGCGCCAAAATGAGTAATGTTGCATATCATCCTCGTAAGCCCAATTCCTTCACGAGGTAGTAATGGAAAAAATTAATTTATCCCGATATCTGATATGTAGCTTCGCCTTTGTGTTGCTTTATCCTACGGCAATAGATATCTACTTGGTTGCTTTACCACAAATCGCCCATGACCTGTCTGCCAGCGAATCACAACTTCATATTGCTTTTTCTATTTACCTCGCTGGTCTAGCATCGACTATGGTTTTTGTTGGGCGAACTGCTGATTGTTTAGGACGCAAACCTGTTGCCATTTGCGGTGCAGTGATTTTTACCCTTGCATCAATGTTCGCGGGCTCTGCTGAGACCAGTAATAGCTTCCTAATAATGCGCTTTTTCCAAGGCGTAGGTGCCGCATGTTGCTATGTAGTGGCCTTTGCCATTTTGCGTGACACTCTAGGGGACCCAGAGCGAGCTAAGGTTCTATCGATGCTTAATGGAATTATCTGCTCTATTCCAGTACTTGCCCCCGTGATCGGCAATCTGATTATGATCAAGTTTCCGTGGCCCGTGTTATTCACTGCCATGGCGATAATGGGTGTTGTGATAGGTTTAATTGCTTGCTTTGTCTTGAAAGAAACCTTGCCTAAAACCAAGCGCACAACTTTAAAGGTGAGTGAAGCTTCGAACGAATCACTATCTAACCGCTTTTTCATATCGCGCGTTATTTATACATCTTTAGGCGTCACAGCTATTCTCTCTTATGTAAATACGTCACCAATGATAATAATGGATTCAATTGGTTTTACTCGAGGCGAATATTCAACAACGATGGCACTACTCGCGATGGTAGGTATGACGACATCGTTTTCAGTTCCATTTGCTCTTTCTTGCTTCAAACAAACCACATTGATGTTCGCTGCACAAATGACCAATTTTCTGTCGGCTATCGTTATTCTCGCGGCTCACTTGAATAGCGATAGTCCGACACTTTATATGGTAGGATTCACTCTGCTCAGCATGAGTTTTCCAATGGGGTTTGGTGTGGCGATGAGCCAAGCGTTAAGCCAGTTCTCACGCAAAGCTGGACTTGCAAGCTCTATGCTTGGCATAGGTCAGGTTTCTTGGTCTGCACTTTACATTTGGTTGATGGCGACGCTAGGTGTGTCGGCCGTGATGATGTTAATGATAGCGTTGGTTGCTAGTGGCGTTATTGGACTCTCCGTAATATTATTATTTCCAAATCATAACGTTAGTGAGCCTCATGAAGAAATCTCTTGCCCGACTTGATCTTAATTTACTGCTCACTCTGCAATTGCTACTGCAAGAGCAGAGTGTTACTAAAACGGCGAAAAAACTTAATGTAACTCCCTCAACCGTGAGTAAGTCTCTAGGCAAACTACGCGCTTGGTTTGATGACCCGCTTTTTGTGAATACGCCGCAAGGCCTAAAACCAACAAATCTCGCGACAAACGTGCAAGTGCTTTTGTCAGACTGGATGCAGATCGGTAACCAGATTGTTTCACTCAGAGGTGATGATGTTCCAAGCGGAGTTAAATTTCATCTTGGAGTAGAGTCGCCATTGTCACTCATCATGGTCGACGAACTGACCAAACGAATCCATGACTTTTACCCAGACTCAACGGTAAAGTACCATAACTGGGATGAGGACTCATTAGATGCCATCACTAGCGGTGAAGTGGATATTGGTTTTACTGGCCGCGAAAGCCATCCTCGCTCCAAAGAGTCGTTAGAACTGCTACCGTATTTCATTAACTTCGAAGTGTTGTTCTCAGATTTACCTATGGTGTATGTCCGCAAAGATCATCCTGCGCTCAAGCAAGAGTGGAATTTGGATACTTTCTTAAGCTATGCCCATATCAATGTAGCATGGGAGAAAAATGACAGTTGGGTGTTGGATGAGATCTTGGCTGAGCAGGGACACACTCGAAACGTTAGCCTAACGATGGCGAGTTTCGAGCAAGCTTTATTTGTTGCAGAAAAGCCCGACCATCAAATGTTAACCACAGCACCAAAATATTGTCAGCGATACTGCGAACAGCTTCACCCCAACTTAATAGCGTTGCCTATCCCCGTTGCTGAAGATTATCAGCACAAGCTACTGATTCCATTTACTATGATTTGGCACAAGCGCAATAACCAGAACCCTAAAATCGTGTGGTTGAGGGAGACGATAAAGAGCCTGTATGGCACAAGTTGAACAGTTAATGTTTAAGTACATTTAAAGTAAAGGAATAGACATTCTCCCCCTTTATGTTGTCAATAAGCGTAGGAGTGTGATCTTGCCTTCTATTAGATTAAATACTTGAAAATCTTGGACTCTATTATCCACTTCGAAATTGATTTCAGCTCATTTGGGGACAAAAAAGAGTCAGCCTAACGGTCTGGCTCTTTTGAATGAAAAAATAGTCTGGTGGGAGAACTTGTAAGGCTGTGGCAGGTTACACTCACTTACTCCTTAGGCAGGTGACCAGTTTCCTTCGCAAGCTTTTGCATCGCCTCGGCAAACGTTGTTGTCCCGCCTTTAGCTTTAACCTGTATTACCTTATATCCCAACTTTTCCAACGCTTGGCGCTCTGCCAAAACAGCTTTGTCATCTTGCTGGCTACCTTGAGCTGGCTGATGAATGTAACATCCCTCTAATTTACCATCTTCGACCAATTGGTGGTGTTTCAGTGCATCGATATCAAAATTCATAATAAGTCTTTTCATCAAGAGTGGGCGTTTCTGTAGCTAATTACATGCGCTTCAAAGGCTTCACGACACTATCTAAGCCTTCAATTTTGAGCGCTAAACATAGCTTGAGCAAATCCCCTAGCTCGCCGCTTGGCCAGCCCTTTTTATCAAACCACAGTAAGTATTCTTCAGGCAGGTCGATTAACACTCGCCCTGCATATTTCCCAAATGGCATTTGCATTCTAGCGAGTTTAATGAGGTTTTCTTTTTCTAACATAAGTGACAGAGAGTTAAGGTAACTCGCCCAAGGGTAACACTGGTTATCCCTCCTCACCAGCAAATCGCAGTCACGTTTATTTTGGCGGCCTTGACTCGCTTTGTGCTAGAGTACGCGGCATAAAAAATGAGAACGAGAAAGCAATGAAGTCACCTTGTCGAGCAGCATGTAAAAATAACGCCGGAATATGCTCTGGTTGTCACCGGACGATGGATGAAATCATCCAATGGAAAGACAAAACCGATCTCCAACGAGATGCGATTATCGAACAAATCGCAGGAGAAGATTCAACGCACAGTTGTCCTGAGTGCGGGACTCAAGCCCATTGTGATATCGCCGCAGGCAAAGAGACATGCTGGTGCTTTACTATAGAAACCCGTGATTTACCCAAGCCAAGCGCCAACCAGCTGTGTTTGTGCCGAAAATGTCTAGAAAAAAAGCCAGTTGCGTAATACGACTGGCTTACTGATCATCGTTTTCTGACTGGTGTTTATTTAGCGGTTAAAGCGGACGCTTCAAACTTAATGCCTTCCCACCCTGTCACCATAAAATTACGAATATTCTGGTAATCGCTGTTCTCTGGATGCTGCAATACATCTTCACGATAAAAACGGCCAAAGCAGGCTAGCGTCGCTTCTTTGTCTAGGTTGTTTAGCAAACCGAAAGCGAAGATCTTACACGAACCGTTGTTCTCGCCTGCATTGTTTTGTGTCTCACCATTTACAAAAGCGGTTGGCTCAAACGTATAGTTATCTTCGATCACCGCCATCGTTGCTTCAAATTCGACCTGCTCTGGTGACGCTGCCAATAAATCTAAAAACGATTTTAATTCCATTATTCCTCTATCCCTACTTCATCATATTGATGACACATTAGTTTCATAAAAAGCCAATATAAGAGTCATCAATCATACATATATTCAGAGCCTTACCAAATCAAACGTCATTCAGCGCTCTATCATTCCAGTTGCGGAAATGGACAGCAGCATAAAACCCGTGCTGATTGACAACCTATCGGATTGATAAGGAGATATCATGATCACCCCTTTAAAGGCAATCGGTGTACTCGCATTGTCATCACTTGCCATCGCGTGTTCATCACAACCCGAAGATACCGTGGCTTCATTCGCTACACAATGCAAACCTACCACTACCCCCGTTACTGGGGAAACGTCAATTCAAGGGTTAACTTTTATCGGAACATCCGTTGCTGATGCTCCATTCGACACATCGGCAGCTGAAATCGTCAGTTATGACGCTTGTACGGATAAGCTCTATGTGGTTAATGCTCAAGCAAAACGTGTCGATGTACTTTCTATGGATGACAACGGCGTACCAACGCAAAGCGCATTCATTGATCTCAACAGCGCTGGCGAAGCAGCGGGCATTGAAATTGGCGCAGCAAACAGTGTCGCTGTATTCAATGGTTTGGTAGCAGTTGCGATTGAAAACAGTAATAAACAAGCGAATGGTATTGTTGGCTTGTACCGCTCCGGCGATTTGTCATTAGTCACGACTTTCCCAACAGGCGCATTGCCAGACATGGTTGGCTTCTCAAAAGATGGCCGATACATCGCAACCGCTAATGAAGGAGAACCAAACAGCGATTACAGCATTGACCCTGAAGGTAGTATCACTTTGATCGATCTGAGCCTTGGTGTTACTCAAGCAGAAGTGTCACAAATTGGCTTTAACGAATTTGATGATTCACGAAAAGCAGAGCTTCCAAAGAATGTGCGTATTTCGGGGGCAAACGCCACCATCGCACAAGATCTAGAACCAGAATACCTCACTTTTGCAGATAACGGCAAAATCTATGTCGCGCTACAAGAAAATAACGCCATGGCAATCGTCAATCCAGAGAGCAAATCAGTAGAGCGAATTGTTGGCTTGGGTGAGAAGTCTTGGTCGGGCGCTAAACTCGATGCGTCCAACAAAGACAAAATCATTGGGAACTTGAAAAGCTACCCACAACTGGTTGGCTTATTTATGCCTGACACCATCGACAGCTACTCAGTGAATGGGAGTACTTACATCGTATCGGCAAATGAAGGCGACGGGCGTGAGTACGGATTCAAAACCACTCAAGAACTGTGCGACAAAGCTGGCTTTATGTGGGATGAAGACGATTACCTCGGTACAGATGAATATACATCTGAGCAAGGAACCTGTTTAAGCCATATTGATGAAGTGCGC
This sequence comes from Vibrio sp. 1874, assembly GCF_033344395.1. Taxonomy (NCBI): domain Bacteria; kingdom Pseudomonadati; phylum Pseudomonadota; class Gammaproteobacteria; order Vibrionales; family Vibrionaceae; genus Vibrio; species Vibrio sp. 1874. Next base: position 706,136 of record NZ_JAWPOR010000001.1, on the reverse strand, counting down.
GGTAAGAAGCTGAAAGTGGCAGCAGAACACCCATTGGCAGAGGCACTAAAAGACAACAAACGACTCGCGCGTTTAAAAGTGATTAAGCCGGAACAAACGCTTTCTGCACAAGAGAATGTTCAAGCATTTGGCGCGCGTTCATTCTCGATTTGGGATGAAAACGGCAAGTTGGTCTTCGATAGTGGTGACGATTTCGCGACCATCGCGCTGCTGAATGAAGGCAAGAACTTCAACAGCACCAACGATAACAATAATAGTGGCGATGACCGAAGTGATGATAAAGGTATTGAGCCAGAGGCGATTGAAGTAGCACAAATTAACGGTCGTCATTACGCGTTTATCGGCTTGGAGCGTCAAGGCGGTATCATGATTTATGACATCACAGACCCGAAACAAACGCAGTTTATGCATTACGTCAACCGCCGTGATTACAATCAGCCAGTATGTACAGAAGTCGAAGATGGCGAATGCATGAATGACACATACAATCCAAAAGCAGGCGATTTAGGTCCAGAGTCCATTAATTACTTTACCCGTAACGGTGGTCATTTTATCGTCGTTGGCAATGAGGTATCGGGCACGACATCCGTCTTCCGAATCAATCTATAAAGTAATGTAAAAGTCATTTAGAACCAAAACGCCCGACATAAGCCGGGCGTTTTTTGTATGAGGTAATGTCCTACTCTGCCGATGCTAGCGAGTCACACTTTGATGCGCAGATAAAATCGTTTTTATGCAGACCTTTGATAGAGTGACTCCACCACGTTACGGTAACCTTACCCCATTCCAACAAAATAGAGGGATGGTGGAACTCATCTTCTGCCAGTTCCGCGATTTTGTTACTGAAAGCCCATGCTTGTTTGAAGTTCTTAAATTTATACACCTTTTCTAGTTGAGGTATATCTTCTCTTTCAATGATCTGCCAATCAGACAATTGCAGCAGCAGAGATTGTTGTTCTTCTTTGCTTAGTGCAATGGCATCGATACTACAAGCTTCGCATTTTTGTTCATTCAACATGAGCAGGTTCCTTTGGTTCAAAAAGTGGAGGAAGCAGTCCAGCTTCAATCGCTAGATCGGCTTGTTTCAATAAATTTAACTGACTGATTTTAAAAAGCTGAGAAAAGTCATCAATCACGTAGTACTTCGGTTGCATGATGTCGATACGATAAGGCGTTCTCAGCACTGTTTGTAATTCAAATGGGTCGCGAATTGCTGCATCACTCTCTAATGCGTAGAGGGTTTCGCCAGGAGATGAAAGAATACCACCACCGTAAATTTTGGTTTTGTCCCCTTCTTTCACCAAGCCAAACTCTACGGTAAACCAGTAGAGGCGAGCGAGATAGGCTCTTTGTTTTGGGGTAGCGGCTTGCCCTAGTTGACCATAATGCTCGGTAAATGCAGCAAAGTCTGGGTTGGTTAACATCGCGCAATGACCAAATATTTCGTGGAAGAAATCTGGCTCCTGTAAGTAATCGAACTCATCTCTTGTACGCAAGAATGTGGCGACTGGAAAGCGCTTATTACCGAGTAGATTAAAAAATCGGTCGAAATCAATAAGCGCGGGAACGGGCTCCACTTGCCAACCTGTTGTCTCCATCAAGACACGATTAATTTCTGGTAACTGAGGAACGCGGTCTTGAGGTAAATCAAGCAGCGTCAAACCGTGTAAATAAGCCTCACAAGCTCTGTTTTGGATCACACCCATTTGTCGTGTTACCAAATCTCGCCAAATGGCGTCTTCTTCACGGCTCCATTCAACCCTGCCTTCCTGGTTTACGGGTTTAGAACGATACTGGGTCATGGCTCATCTCCATTAACAAATCCTTTACATTAAGCCTATCTGTAGTCTTAAGAGCTTCCAATCCCTGCGCGATTTTCTCAGCATCATCCCGATGTAACATATTGTTTACAACACATCGTAACTGCATGATTTTTATGACACGATATAATATCTGGCTTGTTTGACTTTATCGTGTATTCCTCTCAAACTAAAACCTGTTATCACTTTGTTATAGAGGGACCTATGCGCGAGAGCAGCAAAGTATGGCAACCGAGCGAAAGTCGTATCGAAGAAGCCAACATTACACAGTTTATTGAACACATTAATCGACAAGGAAGTACCCTTGAAAGCTTCGCTGATCTGCATCAATGGTCACTCAATCATGTAGAAAAATTTTGGCAGGAAGTTTGGCTATTCTGCGACGTCATTGGCACTCAGGGAGAGACCATAAAAGAGCGAGCAGAAAGTCGCTGGCAGCAACATGTTGAAAATAGGGATATAAAATGGTTCCCAAACGCGCAAATTAACTACGCCGAAAATTTGCTAACCTACGCGTGTCACCAACCCGATGATCTCGCTATTTGGTTTGAAAATGAACGTGAAGAAAAACAGACCTACACCTGGAAACAATTGTGCGAAGAAGTTTCGAGTGTGCAGCAATGGTTGAAAGAATGTGGAATTAAGCAAGGTGATGTCGTCGCTGGTTATTTACCTCACCTACCTCAAACGGTGATAGCCATGCTAGCAACCACTAGTTTAGGGGCGACCTGGACTTCCACCTCACCTGATTTTGGCGTCGAAAGCGTTTTGGAGCGCTTTGGTCAAGTGAAACCCAAAATCCTGTTTACTTGTGATGGCTATACATTCAATGGCAAAACTTTCGATATGTCTGAGAAAAACCAGCATATTGCGGATCATCTTGATGGTCTTAAACAAGTTTGCCAAATTAGCTACCTTAAACCACACATTTTTGAATGCGATGTCTGCACCCAAGATTGGCAAAACGTCCTGAATCAATACACCCCCGAAGCGCTGACTTTTACTCGTGTGAATTTTAACGATCCGCTATTTGTGCTTTATTCTTCAGGCACAACAGGCAAACCGAAATGCATCGTTCATTCCGTCGGCGGAACGGTGCTTAATCACTTGAAAGAGCATCAACTGCATTGCGATATTCAACCGAACGACCGAGTGTTTTACTACACAACCTGCGGCTGGATGATGTGGAACTGGCACGTTTCTTCACTCGCGAGCGGTGCATGTTTGGTGATTTTTGATGGTAGCCCTGTTTACCCCACTCATAATGTGCTCTGGGACCTCGCAGAACAAGCCGAAGTGACGCTATTTGGAACCTCAGCAAAATACCTAGAGGCGCTGGAAAAAGCATCTTTTTCTCCGCAGAAAAGTGATGCATTTTCAAGTCTGAAAACCATTTGTTCGACTGGCTCTGTTCTGTATCCAGAACAGTTTGATTATGTCTATCAGCACATTAAAGAAGATGTACACCTCGCCTCGATTTCTGGCGGAACAGACATTTGTGGCTGCTTTGTATTAGGCAACCCTATTTCTCCCGTTTATCGGGGAGAGTGCCAATCAGCAGGGTTAGGGGTCGATGTCCGAGTCTTTAACCCACAAGGTAATAGCGTAATGGGAGAGCGCGGTGAGTTGGTTTGTGCCAATTCATTACCCAACTTCCCTGCTGGCTTTTGGAACGACACCGGTGAGAGATATCATCGCGCTTATTGGGATAAGTTCGACAATATTTGGCACCACGGCGATGATGTTGAACAGACTCGCGTTGGGGGATACGTGTTTTATGGTCGAAGTGATACCACGTTGAATCCCGGTGGCGTAAGAATCGGCACGGCCGAAATCTATCAGCAAGTGAACTGTATAGACGGTATTCTAGATTCGATCGCAGTAGGAAAAGAAGTCGATCGCAACGAACAAATATGGCTGTTTGTCCGATTAGTCAAAGGGGTAGAGCTCAATGACGAGATGATCGCTTCCATCAAAGCACAGCTAAAGTCTGCATGTTCTCCAAGGCATGTACCTAGTGCGATTTACGCAATAAGCGATATACCTAAGACACGCTCAGGAAAGCTGGTCGAGTTAGCCGTTAAGCAAGTCGTTAACAACCGAAGCGTCGAAAATTTAGGCGCAATAGCCAACCCTGAAGTGCTGGAGGAGATACGCAGGATAGTCGTCTCAAAATAACCTCCGAAGACTTAGTTGTTCGAGTATGTCCTTGCCTGCACCACGACGACTTGTTTAGAGCAAGTGAAGTTACATATACCCTCAGCAGATAAGAAAAAAGCGAGCTTGTTAGCTCGCTTTTGTCATTTTGTGTTCTTTATTCAGCAGTATTAGCGGCGACCAAGCCCCATTAATACCGACATTGTTTTACCGTCAGATGTAATGTCAAAAACGTGTTGCGATTCAACTTCAGTAAAGCCTGCTTCTTTCAGTGCACGCTCAGACTTCGTAAGGGTAAAACCGTCTTGTTCACATTCTGCAATCCAATCAAAATGAACAAAATAGCCGCCGTGGTTAAGTAGAGAATGCGAGATCGTTAATGACGCGTCTAAGTCTTCCACGAACGCTAAAACTGATGATGCAACCACCAAGTCGAACTGTCCACGAAACGCAGGGTGCTGAGCGACCAAGCCGCGAGATAATGCATCTACCACAGGTTCTACATTGACGAGCTCTTTTTTATCGAGTTCCTCAATCATGGCTTCCGATGCGTCTAATGCTACGATGTCTTTAACCATCGGTGACAATCGTTGACTTAACTGCCCTGTTCCGCATCCAAAATCTAGTACTTTAATGCCATCAAGCTGAGTTAGCTGTTGTAACTGCTCAAACACCGACTGCGCAAATTGCTCTGTTGCTGGATTTGATTCCCAGTTTTTTGCTAAGCCGTCCCAATCTTGTGCCATCGTGGCCTCCATGTTCACTTTTTGTAACCCACATAGATTACCGCAAAACCGTTAAAAGACCATAGACTTATCTAGCGGATTCGCGTTTTTTTCGATAATCTTTCATGGCTTTGGGAGCGCATCTGCATAATACCCAAATTATTTGAATTCATTTATTGGTTGTGTCAAATCATGAACTTAACTCAAGTAGAAGCCTTCTGCACCATCGCTGAGTGTGGTTCTGTTTCTGAAGCGGCAAGGCAACTCGACTGCAATCGTACCAAACTCAGTATGTCGATTAAGGCATTAGAGAAAGATCTCGACGTTGAATTGTTTAACCGAACTGGCAACCAGCTCACCCTCTCTGAAGCTGGGAAAGCCATTTACAAAGATTGCGAACACCTACTTATCATCGCACAACGGGTCAGAAAGACCTGCGCTCAAATCTCGGAAGGGTTTAACGCGGAAGTTTGGGTAGCACGTGACGACTCCTTACCTGATGATCTCTGGCAAGAATTATCTCATACATTGAATAACCGCTTTCCTTCAACAACCTTCAACTTAATCTTGGCATCCAGTGGCGACTTAGCCAACTTGGTCAGTACCCACCAAGTAGATTTTGCTTTCGGCGTTGATTATGAGCGAGTAGACGATCCTCGTATCGTATATAACCCATTAGGCAAGATACGTATGATGTCAGTATGCAGTGTAGCACACCGCCTAAGTAAGATGCGCCGTGTCTCAGACGAAGATCTACGTAGTCAAATGCAAGCATTAATGGTGTACCTAAATGAGAAAGACAACCCTGAACTGCAACCTTTCTCGACTCGATATATTGGTTTTTCGAGTTTTGACTACATGCTGAACACCATCTTAGAAGAAGACGCTTGGGGCGTGCTTCCAGAACCATTAATCCGCCATTACCTTCGTCAGCAGAAGCTCGCCGTTATCAAACACACATACGGATTGACGCAAGAAGACTACTGTATGTTTTCACCTAACGGCCATGCTGAGCATCCTGCAATGACGTGGTTAGCAGATAAATTGAGCGAGTATTTATTTGACTTCTAAACATTTTATCAGTGAGCGTCAATTTTACTGACACCAAAAATCCACAGTAAGTCGTTGTTTTATAAGAACATAAATAAAAGCGCAATTTTTTAGATTAGTTACTGGTCACTTTGTGGTTGCCTAAATTACCTTATGAGCGAAGAATAGCAAGGTATTAAAATTCAAAGGCATCTTTTATGTGTGACAGGACAAGCAAAAACGAAAACCGTATTCTAACCATTTCAGCCCTTTTGGCATCTGGGTTCGCTGCTGGTGGTATGGTACTTGGCTTGCTTGTAGGCTCAATTGTCATCGTTTTTGACGGTGTTTACTCTTTGGTCAGCTTACTGTTAACTTTATTGTCACTGGCCGCTTCTTACTATATTAACAAGCCTTCAAAATCTGTATTCCCATTTGGAAAAGCGGTCTTAGAACCAATCGTTATTGCGATAAAAGCAGCCGTCATTTTAGTGGTTGTAAGCTTCTCTCTCTACTCTGCGATATCAGCATTGATGTCTGGAGGTCGCGAGGTCGATGCTTCTATTGCGACCTTATTCGGCATCGTGAATGTTATTGGCTGTGGTTACGCTTGGTGGTTTATGGCGAAACGCAGCCGCCGCTTCTCATCAGGCTTGATTGAAGCGGAGAAAAAACAGTGGCAAATGGATACTCTGCTAAGTGTGGCGGTGACCGTAGGATTTATCTCGGCTTGGGCTGTTTCACTAACGCCATTCTCTGAGTATGCGGTATATGCCGACCCCATGATGATGGTTTTAATGGGCTTTTACTTCCTCAAAGTACCGTTCGATATGCTAGTAGGTGCCTTACGTGAACTACTAATGATGACACCAAGCAAAGAGCTGTGTCAGAGCGTTGGCAAAGATGTTCTTGAGATTGAAAAAGTGACTGAGCATCAATTGAAACTGGCTGGCGTAACGAAGGTGGGCCAAGAGCTACGAGTAAATGTGGACGTACATATTGATGACGACACATTGGAGCTTAATACACTAGAGCACACTCGTAAGCAGCTTATCAAGCGACTGTCAAAGCACAGATTCAAGCTTCAACTACACTTGAACGTCGCTTATTAGAGCGCCACCAAAGAGCCGTTAAAACTCCATAAAAAGCTCCCAATCTCGGGAGCTTTTTTAATTTTTTCGATTTAGTTGCTTCGTATTCGAATACAGCTCGCAAGGGAGATCTGTTCGTTGCTCACTTAAATTCTCTGATCTCGTTGGTAACTTACCCAGCCGCTTCGCGCTTCTCTTTGGTGACTAACCAACACATCAGCGAGCCCACCGTTACCATCACAACGCCCTGCCAAAAGCTATGGCTCAGAGTTACGCCAAGAATAATGGAAGAAAATAAAGCGGAAAAAATGGGCGTGAAGTAAGACAAGGTGGCGAGAAAAACCATATTGCCGCCAACGATCGCGATATTCCATAAACCATAACCACCAGCCATTAAAGCCGCAGAAGCCACTAAGTACCCCATCGCTTCCCAACTGAATGTCATTGGTGGCTCATCCGTAAACGCGTATTTGACCCAAAGCGAAACAGCTGTTGCAATGAAAAACAGGGTAATCGCATTATGTTTAGATTGCTGCCTTTGGGTTAAGTTGCAATAAAAGGCCCATATAACCGCCCCAGCGAAAGCCATAAAATACACCAGAGGGTTACTACTAACATTGGACATGATCTGAGTTATGGATAAGCCATTCTCACCGCTCACAGTCCAAGCAACCCCAACAAACGCCAGCGTAACTGCTGGATAAAGCAACCAGTTTGTTTTTTTATTGCTGCCAAGGACCGCAAATAAAACCGTCAGTGCGGGCCAAAGGTAGTTGACAATCGACACCTCAATTGCCTGCGCGCGCGAGTTGGAATATCCCAAAGATAGAGCGAGAAATATTTCATAGCAGACGAACATCGCACCACCAAGCACAAGATACTTGGGAGAAAAGTAAGACAACTTTGGAATACCGACCACGATAAGAAGGAAAACAGAGCTGAGAGAGTACAACATGGCTGCCCCACCTACAGGACCTAAACTCTCCGTAACCAACCTCGCGATGCCAAGCAGACAACTCCAAGAGAGAATCGCGATACAACCATAAAGTGTGAAACGAAATTGCACTGATTTCATGTGACCTACCACTCACGAATGCCAAAGGAAACGTCAGCTTAACTCAAAAATGATCAGGTTCAACGTACTGTTTTATAAAAATCAGTATAAAAATCATTCTATTAAGCCGTTGGAGTTGATATGAAACATTTTCTGCCCTCTAGTGTTATGCTTACACCCTTTGTTGTGCGCTACTATGATGAAGATGACGACGAGAGTGAAAACGTTAAAACACATTCGGAAACGCATGGTCTAGATAGCGAAGAGCAATCTAAGGAACGTTCAGAGTAAAGGAATCCAAACATGAAAAAAGTCGCAGTCATTTTAAGTGGTTCAGGCGTTTACGACGGTTCTGAGATCCACGAAGCAGTGTTGGCGCTCTACGCCATCGAGAAAGCAGGGGCAACTTGGCACTGCTTTGCACCTAACATTGACCAACTCCACGTCATCAATCACCTAACTGGTGACGAAATGGATGAAACCCGTAACGTACTGATCGAATCAGCTCGTATCGCACGCGGAAACATTGGCGATGTTGCCAAACTTAACGTTGATGAATACGATGCCCTACTGCTTCCAGGTGGATTTGGTGCTGCGAAAAACTTAACCGACTTCGCCGTTTCAGGTGCAGAGTGCTCCATTAACACACACGTAGCTCAAGCTTGTCGCGCGTTTGCTAATGCGAAAAAACCAGCTGGCTATCTGTGTATTTCTCCTGTCATTATTCCGATGATTTATGAGCAAGGCGTGAAAGGAACGGTAGGCAACGATGAGGCAGTCTCAATAGCATTTAATCAAATGGGCGGTGAACACACCACGTGCCCTGTCGAAGACATCGTTTTTGATGAAAAACACCTCGTACTTTCAACCCCTGCTTACATGTTGGCAGAGAATATCTCTCAAGCGGCTTCAGGTATCGAAAAGTTAGTATCAAAGCTGATTAAAATAGCTTAATTATTAGTAGTTATCTTATAAAAAAACCTCTCTATCCCCATTGATAATTAAGTTATTAATGGGGATTTTTTATACTTTAGTCGAATTTAGAGATATATCCGCGTCAGAAGTCAATTTCTGCCAATCGTTTGCGTCCATAGTTTCATATTTGTTCTACTTTATATCAGTGTTGCACTTATACGCAGTGCAACAAGATCACTGTCACAGTTTTTCTCTTGCAAGTACCTCTAAGTAGGTAAACTTGCTTCAGATCAACTTCAATCTGGAAACGAATGTGCGACAGTAAATGGCAAATTAAGAAAGATTATTAAAAATAACGACGGAGCTATCCAATATGACAAGTGCATTTTTTATCCCTACGGTAAACCTAATGGGCGCTGGTTGTTTGAAAGACGCAGCAGACAGCATCCAATCTCAAGGCTTTAAAAAAGGTTTGATCGTTACGGATAAGATCCTTAACCAAATCGGTGTAGTCAAACAAGTTCAAGACCTTCTCACTGAGCGCGATGTAGCAACCGTTGTGTTTGATGGCACTCAACCAAATCCAACTATCAGCAACGTTAACGACGGCTTAGCACTTCTTACTGATAACGAATGTGACTTCGTTGTCTCTCTAGGTGGTGGTTCACCACACGACTGTGCGAAAGGTATCGCGCTTGTTGCTTCTAACGGCGGCAAAATCGCAGATTACGAAGGCGTAGACCAGTCTGCAAAACCAATGATGCCACTTATCGCAATCAACACGACGGCAGGTACTGCATCTGAAATGACGCGTTTCTGCATAATCACTGACGAAGAGCGTCACATCAAGATGGCTATCGTTGATAAGCACACAACACCGCTTATCTCGGTAAACGATCCAGAGCTAATGCTAGCTAAACCTGCTTCGCTAACTGCGGCAACAGGTATGGATGCCCTAACTCACGCGATTGAAGCTTACGTATCTATCGCAGCAACACCAATCACTGATGCGGTAGCAATTAAAGCGATTGAGCTTATCCAGGCTTATCTACGCACAGCAGTGAAAAACGGTGAAGATCTAGAAGCTCGTGAACAAATGGCATACGCGCAGTTCATGGCGGGTATGGCATTCAACAACGCGTCTCTAGGTTACGTACACGCAATGGCACACCAGCTAGGTGGTTTCTATGACCTTCCACACGGTGTTTGTAACGCGATTCTTCTACCTCACGTACAGCGTTACAACGCGCAAGTATGTCCTGAGCGTCTACGTGACGTAGCAAAAGCAATGGGCGTAAACGTAGAAGGCATGTCTGCTGAAGCAGGTGCAGCGGCAGCAATCGACGCTATCGTTACTCTAGCGAAAGATGTGGGTATCCCAGCAGGTATCAAAGAGCTTGGTGCGAAACTAGAAGACATCCCAACACTAGCAGACAACGCACTGAAAGACGCTTGTGGTTTCACTAACCCTAAACAAGCAACTCACGAAGAAATTTCTAAGATCTTCGAAGAAGCGATGTAATCTCGCTAACTAAACAATTCTCTAGCCTTAATTCAATCCCCGATCTCGTATCGGGGATTTTTTACATTCATATACAAGTGAATCTCTGCCAAACATAGTCTTTTAGTGTTAGCTTTTAAGTATTAACACGATTCATATTGGAAGGAACCATGAGAACGATTGCTGCTGCCCTACTCACTTGTTTATCCTTTTCTGCCAACGCTGCCGAATACCGCGCGAACGAGGTGGCGAATGGATTTCAGATCCCTTGGGGGATCGAGTTTTTAGATAACCAACGCGTTATTGTCAATGAAAAGAACGGTACGGTTTCGTTGCTGGATATCACCACAGGCAAACCTCAAAAGCTGTTTAACGTCCCCAATGTGAACACCAGTGGACAAGCCGGCTTATTGGATGTCGCGCGCGCACCGAATGCCGATACGCAAAACCCGCAACTCTTCTTTACCTACAGCAAGCGCACGAGCAAAGGCAATACGGTGGCGTTAGCGACGGCGCAATTGCAAAACAATCAGCTTGAAGGTTGGAACGATCTCTTTGTTGCTGATGCCATCACCGACACGGGTCGCCACTACGGCAGTCGAATTTCATTTATTGACGACAAAGTTTACTTCTCAATCGGTGACCGTGGCGAACGTGATAATGGCCAAGACACTCAAACCCATGCTGGCAGTATTGTGCGCCTTAACCTTGATGGTTCGGTTCCGCAAGACAACCCATTCAAACCTTCCCAAGCTCGTCCTGAGATATGGAGTTACGGGCACCGCAACCCACAAGGTATGTTTTACGACGAAGCAACAAAACAGCTGTGGTCGATTGAACATGGACCACGCGGTGGCGATGAAATTAATCTAATCAAGAAAGGCGCGAACTACGGCTGGGCAAAAGTCTCTCATGGTAAAGAATATTGGGGACCGTTGGACGTTGGGGAAGCTAAGTCGTTACCGGGAATGGAAGATCCCAAGCTGGTATACGTCCCTTCTATCGCGCCCAGTAATATGATTTTGTACCGTGGTGATAAATACCCAGAATTGGACGGAAAAATCCTCGCCGGCGCATTGAAACTGGCGCACATCAACGTGGTTTCTATTGATAATGGCAACCTTACCGAATCAAAAAGATTAATGGAGAATCTTGGTGAGCGAATAAGAGATATAACCATCAGCCCCGATGGTTATATCTACTTTTCTACCGACAGCGGCAAAATATTTCGTCTTGAGGAAAGGTAATCAAACACTAAAATCGTTAAGACTATTTAATTTGTGACGTACTAGTGATTTATTTTCGTACAATCTAAGCAGAAGAATCTAAACTTAACAATAACCTTTTGTTTTTTAAAACGATAGTTCGGTTAAGTTGTACGAGGTCATTATGATTCCATTCCCTTTACAGCTCGATAAAATTAAAGCCGTGGTGTTTGATTTGGACAACACCTTGGTGAGTTCTGATATGAACTTCGGCGAATTGCGACAACAGCTTGGCTGTCCGCAGAGTGAAGATCTATTGGATTTTGTCGACGCACTTGAGCATCCTCATCATCGAGAGCACGCTCATAACGTGATATTTGATTACGAGATTTCTGATGCTGAGCAGTCTGCTCCAATGATTGGCTGCCATGAATTGCTCGCCCACTTGCATCAAAATGAAATCAAAACCGCTATCGTGACGCGCAACTGTCAAATCGCCACGCAGCGCAAACTAGAACACAACCAAATCTCAGTGGAACGAGTCATCACTCGTGAATGCTTCCCGCCCAAGCCAGACCCATTGTCTTTGCAGGTGTTGGCGAAAGAGTGGCGTTTGATGCCTGCTGAAGTGCTTTATGTCGGCGATTACCTTTACGACTTACAGGCAGCGTATAACGCTCAGATGCCGTCTTGTCTTGTGCATCATGGTAATCAAGAAACCTTCAATGACTCAGCCTCGTTGGCGCTTAATGAACTCAGTGATTTATTGAGTCGTTTCGAATCCTTACCACGCAAATAAAGCACACATATAAAATACGCAAACAAAAAAAGGGGCACCAACGTGCCCCTTATGACTTATTCCCGATTGTTTCATGCGTTCCCAAGGATTGCTTGGGTGATGCGCTGCTTAGCCTTGTAGGTAAGCGTTAAGCATCCACATTAATTTTTCTTGCTCACGGATGTAGTCACCCATCAATGCCGCTGTACCTTCGTCATCTGCTTCACCCGCGTTTTGTAGAATCTCACGCTGTTTTAGAAGTAGAACGCTAAAGCCTTGAACCAGACCTTGTACACACTCCTCACCAGAAGTCGCGTTTTGATGTTCTTTAATTTCACTTGCTTCCAAGTAGTTGCTGAATGCGTGCGCTGGCGTGTGACCCAAAGTTAGAATACGCTCTGCAAGCTCATCGATTTTTGTTTGTAGATCAGTGTAGATCTCTTCAAATTTTACGTGCAGTTCGAAGAATTGCGCACCTTTAATGTTCCAGTGGTAACCGCGAGAGTTCATGTACAACACTTGGTAATGCGCTAGCAGTTGATTTAGCTGTTGAGCTAGTTGTGCTGATTGTTCGCTGTCTAGACCAATTAGGCTTACTTGTTTGTTCATAATCTTGCTCCTAGAAGGATGATACCAATCGTAGTAACGAACGATTCTCTTACCGGGATTGGTATAAAGTTTAAAAATTCTTTTGCAGTATTTGCTGCCGATGGAGTCATATTACGACTCCGGCTCGGCGAAGAGAATTTGGTTTTAGCTATGATTTAAATAGCCAAATCCAATGAGCAAGTAGACGAATATCGGCGTATCATCCAACAAAAAGCCCCAACCCTTTTTGTGTAAAAAGGGTTGGGGCTTTTTTACTATTTGGTTAACGTTCAAACGTAGATGAACAGACGTAAATCTTATCTACGCCGTTTTGAAAGTTGCCATCTGTTGATTCAGCTCAGTAACTTGCTCTTTTACTTGCAATGATGTCTCTGATGCACGTTGGCTGTTATTCGAAACCTCATCCACTGATTGAGTAATACCGGACATCAATCCAGTGATCGAATTGGTCGCATGAGATTGCTGCTCTGCCGCTGCCGCAAGTTCTGCCATTTGTTCATTCAAAGAACCAATTTGTTCAGTAGTGACGAGCAAACGAGTTACCGCTTTTTCAATGTGCTCAGCGCCCTGCTCCGCAAGTGATTGGCTGTGTTCAATCTCCTCAACCACCGAATTGGTCGAGCGTTGAATCGCATTGATGATACCGTTGATTTCTGTCGTCGATTGAGTAGTGCGAGTCGCTAACATACGTACTTCATCCGCCACAACCGCAAAGCCTCGTCCTTGGTCACCCGCACGCGCTGCTTCTATCGCGGCATTCAATGCCAGTAAGTTAGTTTGTTCTGCTAAGCCTTCAATCACTTCCGTCACTCGACCAATGGCTTCGCTCTCTTTGCTTAACTGCGTCACTTGCGTGCTCGCGGTTTCAATGCTGCCGTGCAAACTTTCCATAGTGACTTTGTTTTGCTCTAAAGCATCACGACCTTGTTCAATCTCGCCTTTTGAATCAGAAAGCTTCTGCACTGATTGGTTGGCTTGATCTAGGGTGTTACGCGCGGCTAAAGTGATTTCATCCAATTGGCTTCCCATTTCAACAATGCTGGTCTGTTGCTGTTCTACATTCGATGAAGTGACTTGCGCCGATTCCAACAAAGCCCCCATACTGGTATCCACTTGGTGCGCTTTCTCACTCACCCCTGCCACGATGCTCGCTAACGATTGGTTCATGCGGTTAATCGAATCGGTAAGGTCTGCCAATTCATCTTTCCCAACAACAGTGAGCGGAGGCTGAGAAACGTCTCCTGAAGCGATCGTCTTGGCTCGCTCCGATAAGTTTTTCACTCGGCGACCAATGGTATTGCCCATGTATTTTGAAATCGCTACTGCGGCAAACAAAACCAATGCCGCAGCAATCAACATAGTGGTGAGTACGTTCTTGATCGACTGATTAATGCCCTGTCCACTTTGATCAGCACGACTTTGCTGAGCCAATACGATCGTTTCTAAGCTTTGGTCTAGTGCATCCGCTGCTGGCAACAGTTCATTCGCCATTAACAAGTTTGATTCGTTCCACTCTGGCGATTGACGCAATGCAATTACCTGCTCTGCTAAAGGAAAGTACAGTTGCTGCATTTCTTTAAACAGTGACCACAGTGATTGGTCGTTATCGGTAAGTCTGTCGAGTTTGCTGTCGATTTCCGCTACAGACTGATTGTGGTACTTAATCAAGTCGTGGTATTTGTCTAGGTGATCTTGCTGCCCGTACAACAGGAAATCTCGCAAAGCAGACAGTGCATTGGCGAGGGAGGTATAACTGTCGGCGTAAACTTTAAACAGACGCTTTCTGTCTCCACCAAATGGGTTTCCTGACTCTTCGTTGATTAAGCTTTGAAGCTGATCAAGTGCCACTTCTGCAATGGGTGCCGCTTCGTTAATAAAGAGGTTGTGCGCGGGTAAGTTCTCATCACTGTGGCTAAGCTCAATCAGCTTGTTCAAAGAGACTTTGACTGCATCCCACTGACTTTGAATCGCTTGAAAATCCTGTTCAGAGATCAACACCTGCAACGTTGGAAGCGACTCGTCTGTAGATGCCATGATATTGCGTACGTCCTCACTCAGACGGGCGCTCGCCTCTTCATCGCCACCTAGCAACATGTAGGCTCGAATAGAAGACAGCGACGCTTGAACGGACTGTTGGATACCGCGACTGGTGTCGACGGTCGGTAAATCGGATTTAAGTAACGAAGAGGCGTATTGCTCTACGGTGGTGACGTTGCGATACGTGAATACCGCTGATGCCATAAAAAGTACGGCTAGCAGCACAAAACTGAGCTGCAACTTCCCTGATATCGTAAGGTTCATCCATAAACTCCTGACAACGATGAGCCTTAAATATAACGATGTTTACAAAAATGTTAAATACAGGTATCAAAAGTTACTAAGAAAACCATGTAAACGACTATTTCAAGCTAAGAAATGGGACTTATTCGAAGTATGGTATGCGCTCACTACGTAAAATCAGATAATTAACGTAAGTGGTTTCTAAGCAGTCTTGCTCCCACAACGAAAGAATCCGCTTGGTGGCGAAGTAGTAATCTTTGTTACGCAGTAGCACGCCCACCGTACGGCTGAGCTGCTCAAAGCGCTGTTGCTCATTAGCAGAGATGTAATTGTCTTCATTCTGAATGATGGGCGCCAATCCATCAGCAAACCAATTGTTCAGAATTTCACGCATCTCAAGCTCTGACTCCGGCACATCGATACTCGACAACTCTCGATGCTGTGGTGGTGGCACTATGTACTTCGATGCTTTTGGCGAACTGACATAACGGTACATGTCGCTCCTCCTTGTAAATGACTCTTATACCCAAGTGACTTCAAGATGCAGGATTCAGAGCGTTGTCATTGATTCGGGGTCAAGGAAAACAACGCAGCGTAATAGTCAGCTCTTTCCAAGTTGTTTGACACAGAAACCGAGTCAATGACACGCTCCCGAAGGGCGAGCTGTCTTGGTTTGTATACTTTGTTGTCGATTCTTGATTTAGACCCACTAGACCTTTAAATCGCCGCCGCGTCTACAAACCAAGCCATTCTCGCTGAACCTAACATCTCGAGGTTACTTGGGTATAAACTAGCTAAGAATACTTTTTTCAATTTCCAAGTTTTTTTCTACAGCTCATAGAAAGAAGCCCAACAAAAAAGCCATGCAAAGTAGGCTCTGCATGGCTTTGGTTCGGGCAGCAATGACACTGCCCTTGTCTAGGACTGGTTACATTGAGCTTTGATCGAAATCGTTGCCTTGGTCAGTACCCGTTTGAGTATCCGAGTCGAAGCTGCCAGAGTCATCCGTGAAGTCGACACCTTGCTCTTGACCTCCCGCACTTGTCCAGTCGCTGCCGCCAGATTCCATACCCGCCATGTCTGGTTGCTGATCTTGAGCAGAACCTTGCATGGTGTATTGATCATCGACTTCAACTTCAACTTTGCCACTCGCACCTTCTACTGCGCTGCCCAATTCATCGTAACCTTGGAATTGGATTTCGCTCGTACCTTCGTAACCTTCTGGTAGGTCAACCGATACTGGTTGGTTCAGGTTGCCACTTAATGTGAAGCTGCCATCGCCATTATCCAGTGCGTTGCTTACTGATGCACCATCAGGTAGACCGGACATTTCTGCATAATCCACCGATTCGTTACCACTGACCTCATCTGGAACCGAGATAGAAATGGTATCGCCTGGGGCTGCAGTCACATCAGCTGCGCTCTCCTCTTCACTGTCTGCACCGTTTGCTGCTTGCTCTTCAGGCTGTTGCGCTTCGCCGACTTGCTGCTCTGATGATGCTTGAGCAGTTTGGATTTGTGGCTCGTCGCTTTGCGCTGAATCGTCCGCAACTTGGATGCTCAGATTCTGAGTCGATACTTCACCGTTGTCGTTGACCTGAACATCCATAGCCAAATTGCCATCGAAGTCATCGTTCGGCCAGTACGTCCACTCTTCATCACCGGATTTCGCGAAGAAACCAGCATCGTTTGCATCGGCGACATCCAACACTTCTGCTGAAGGGCTAATGCCAAGCTCATCAATCAACTGTGCTTCCGTTAGTGTTAGTGAACCATCATCAGCGAGTGCATAGCCTTCGCTGGTTGTGGTTTCACCTTCACCTTGGATGTCGACATTAAAGAAGCTCTCAATGCGGTTTTCACCATCAGTTGCAATGAAGCCAACTTGAACATCTCCGGTGTAGCCTTCTGCTGGTGTGAATTGGTAGTTACCTTGGTTATCAGTCTCTATCACACCTTGACCTTCCATTAGGCTCACTGACTCAATGCTCAAGCTGTCGCCTTCTGCATCGCTCAAGGTCGATAGCATGTCATCATTGGTGAACGACAAGGTGCCATCCGCTGCCATTTCTGTGGTAGAAATACTGTCGATTTCTGGAGAAGCATTCTCTTGTGGCGCATCTTCTTTCACGACCACACCTGTTTGCTCATCATGAAGCACACCGTCTTTATCAATCACGTAAGCGATATCCGCTTCACCAGTAAAGCCTGGTGCTGGATTGAATGTCCATGTGCCATCACCGTTATCGACAATCTCACCTTGGCTGCGATCAGCTAGGTGAACGAATTTCACTTCATCACCCGCGTCAGCGTCCACGTTTTCTGCCAATCCGATTAGGTCATCAACGGTTAGAATAACTGGCTCACCCGCTAGGGTTTCGAAGTCACCTGAATCGATGCCATCTTCGAACTCTTCTGGCTCGTCACCATAATCCACCGTTGTTGCGGTCACGGTTACGAAGAACTCGCCATTAAAGTCAGCCGGAGGCGTCATTTGCAGGTCTGAAATATCCCACTCGTTCAAGTCGATGTATTGACCCGGCTCCGTAATGGTAATGGTATTCACACCATCCGTAACTTCGAAGCCAACAGGGAAACCAGTCATCACTAGGTTACTTAGCGTTTCTGAATCGTCGATTAGACCGACATTCAAGCCTAGGTGACCTGTTTCGTCTTCACCGAAGACTAATGGACCATCATGGTCGGTTGTGATGACCGCGCCATCCGCAACAGGGCGAACAAACACTGGCACATCAAGTACTGTTTCAAACTCACCGTCACTTACCACGACTTGCAAGTCAGAAACCCCTGCAAAATCGCCAGTTGGTGTGAATGTCCATGTACCGTCACCGTTGTCTGTTACCTCACCACCATCTTCACCTTCTGCGGTGATAATGCGTGATACGACTAGGTTTTCAGTGTCGATATCGCCGAACAAGTTCATCAGGTCGCCAGCGTCGAAGGTGAATGCGCCATCCTCGTCAGTTGCCATAAAGGCATTACCCACATTGAATGGAGCATCGTTGACTGGAATGACATCCACATTCAACGAGCCTTCAACCACTTCTTCACCATCCGTCGCGGTGTAGCCCAGTTCCACCAAACCATTGAAGTCTTGAGTAGTTACCAAGTGGTACATACCATCTGGTTGCTGGGTTAATGTCGCGTTTGCAGGCGCACGAACCGTGATGCTTTCTACGCTGATTTCGTCACCATCAAGATCCGTAACTTGATCAGCGATGTAAGCTGGGTCAATCACCATGACCACATCTTCTTCGCCTTGCATCTGGATGGTTGGCGCTTCTGGTGCATCGTTAACCGCTTCGATGTTTAGATTGCCTTCAACCGGCGTAACTAAATCACCATCGCTGACGCCGAACGACATTGGCACATCGCCATTGAAGTTCTCTGCCGGAGTGAATGCCCAAGTGCCATCACCGTTGTCTAGCAAGTCACCGTATTGCTCATCAATCACTAAGTCGACAGCAGACAGTTCGTCGTAGGTGTTGTCGATGTCTGTCGCGTTAGCAAGCAACATGTCCTGCGTGATAAGAATGGTGGTATCTTCGGTGCCAGCAATATTCACTGGCGTTGATTGCGGCGCATCGTTAATTGGGTTCACCGTTAGGTCGACGCCCACTTCCACGCTCGCACCATCGTTATCAATCAAGTCGAAGCTTAGGTCGATATCGCCATTGAAGTTCGCATCAGGCGTAATCGTGAAGCTACCATCTTGGTTCTCAACAACGGTTGCATTGGCTACCGCGGTTAAGTTCACCGCTTCTAGATTATCGCTGTCGACGTCACCCGCTTGAGCCAGTAACTGCTCTTGACTCAATGTGATTGAACCGTCTTCATCGACGCTGTAAGCCAAATCGCCAGATACCGGAGCATCGTTGACTGGCAATACATCAATGTTCGCATTGGTTGTCGCAGTTGCACCGTCTTCATCAGCGACTACCACATCGAGACTTACGCCACCGTTGAAGTTTTCATTTGGTGCGAAGCTGTAAGTGCCATCGTCATTCGCCGTTAGAATGCCGTCGCTACCACTGTAAGAGACGCTTTCTAGGCTCACGTCACCTTCCACATCGCTTGATTGCGCTAGCAGTTGCTCTTCCGTGAAGATAATGACTTCGTCTTCATTGACAGAGTAACTTGTCGCACCTGCGATCGGTGGATCGTTCACCTCAAGTACCGTGATACCTGCGGTAGTTGAATCCGTCGCGCCATCTTCGTCGACTACAACAACATCTAGGCTCACTTCGCCATTGAAGTTTTCGTTTGGCGAGAAGGTGTACGTGCCATCACCGTTGATTTCCAGCACACCATCGTTACCGCTGTAGCTCACGCTATCAATCGATACATCACCTTCAATATCCGATGAGTTCGCTAGTAACTGTTCATTACTGATGGTGATCGAGTTGTCTTCATGCACAGTGTAAGACGTGCTGCCTGCCACCGGTGGATCGTTCTCTGGCGTCACGCTTACATCGATATTTGCGGTCACGGTATCCGTGCCATCAGAAACATCAAAGGTGAAGTTCACGTCGCCATTGAAGTTTTCGTTTGGCGCGAAGCTGTACGTGCCATCACCGTTATCGGTTAGGACACCATCTGCGCCAGTGTAAGTCACGCCTTCAACTGTTAGGTTGTCACCTTCTACATCCGTCGCGCCTGTTAATAGGTCTGCATCTGTAAAGGTAAGAAGACCGTCCTCACCCACGGTGAACGCTTGATCTTGTGGCTCTGGAGCGTCATTGACTGGTGTAACGGTTAGGTCAAGACCAGCAGCAACCACTTCTTCGCCATCCGTGACATCGTAACTAAACTCAATGTCGCCGTAGAAGTTCTCGCTTGGAGTAATGGTGAAGCTGCCATCCTCGTTCATTTCAACCGTTGCATTTTCATCATTGGTGCTCAGGTTGATTGCACTTAAGTCATCGCCATCGATATCAACAGCGTGCTCCAGTAACTGCTCTTGAGTTAGCGTAATGCTGTTGTCTTCGGCAGTGACTGCAGTGATGTCACCCGTTACTTCTGGTGCATCATTGGTTGGCGAGATATGAATCGTCACATCTTGCGTCGCTGTCGCCGTTGTACCTGTATCCACATCCGTAGAGGTTGCATTTACGGTTAGCGTCACATCGCCGTTGAAGTCCGCAGAAGGGATAAACTCTAGTCCTTCTAGCTCGCCTGGTTGTAGTGACCAAGTGCCGTCACCATTATCGACACCCGCTGATAGTGCGCTGCCTTCTGGCACATCTTCAATCAAGATTGAGAGGTTTTCTGAACCATCGGTATCGCTTAACGCTGCATCGATATCAAGCGGCACTGGTGTATCTTCGGTACCAATAATTTGGTAATCCGCATCCGCTACCGTGATTTCGATGTTGTCGATACCAAACGATTCATCCCAAACGTCTTGATTCAAGGTTGAACCGAAGCCGAGTTGCAGTTCGCCATCCTCGACAGGAACCGTCAGGTTGATTTGGTGAGCTTGGTCATTCCAACCACTGAAGCCTTCACGTTGAGAGGCTCCGTGGATCACTTCACCCACTTCGTTACCGTCAGAATCGTATAGCGTTGTCGTACCATCTTGAGTACGGAACGCGGAGTTCTCCAAGGTGGTTAGCTGTTCGCCACCCACAAAGATTTGGAACGACTCGCCATCCCAAGAATCGATTTCGTAGAAGCTAAACGATATATTCACTTCATTAACATCACTTGGGATCTCGTAGGTTTTGCTGACCGCTTCATCACCGCCAGTGCCACCAATACGACCCAGCATGTCGCCCGTTTCGAAGCCTTGAGAGCTTTCAGTGTTCGCGTTCCAACCGTTCGAGCCAGACTCGAAGTTATCAGACGCAATCACCAAGTCCGAAGCAATCGACAACTCTGGCATATCAACCACAGATTGAACATCAATGTTCGCTTCAGCAGGAACCGTTGCAGTGCCATCGTTGACATCAAACGTCACGTTCACGTTGCCGTCGAAGTTTTCGTTTGGTGCGAAGGTGTAAGTGCCGTCACCGTTATCAACCAAGGTACCGCTGTCAGAGGCAACGTTTTCAACCGTTAAGTTATCACCATCGATATCACCTGCATTTTGCAGCAGTTGCTCTTCAGTGAAGGTGAAGCTGGTATCCTCTTGCGTGACGAACTGTGGCTGACCAACCGTTGGTAGGTCATTCACTGGGTTCACAGTCAGATCGGCAGTCGCTTGAATGGTTGCATCACCGTCCGTAATGTCGAAGCTCAGATCAATGTCGTCATTGAAGTCCGCATCTGGTGTGATAGTGAAGCTACCATCGTCATTCGCAACAACGGTCGCATTGCCATCAACTGTCAGGTTCGATGCGGTTAGGTCATCACCATCCACGTCGCCGGCTTGAGCAAGAAGTTGCTCTTGGCTGAGAGTGATAGAACCATCTTCATCCACGCTGTAAGCCAAATCACCTGATACCGGAGCATCATTGATTGGCAATACATCGATGCTTGCATTGGTTGCTACCGTTGCACCATCTTCATCAGTCACAACCACATCAAGGCTGACATCACCGTTGAAGTTTTCGTTTGGCGCGAAGCTGAATGTGCCATCGCCGTTGTCAGTAAAGATACCGTCGGAGCCGCTGTAGCTGACGCTATCAATCGCCACCTCACCTTCAACATCAGAAGCATTCGCCAATAGCTGCTCAGAGCTAATGGTGATGACTTCATCTTCGTTAACGGAGTAGCTGGTCGCGCCTGCGATTGGTGGGTCGTTCACCTCAAGAACAGTAATGCCAGCGGTGGTTGAGTCCGTCGCACCGTCTTCATCTACCACGACAACATCTAGGCTCACTTCACCATTGAAGTTCTCGTTTGGCGAGAAGGTGTAAGTGCCGTCACCATTGTCCTGGAACACGCCATCTGCGCCACTGTAGCTCACGCTGTCGATTGCTACTTCGCCTTCGACATCAGATGAGTTAGCCAATAACTGCTCGTTACTGATGGTGATCGAATTGTCTTCATGCACTGTGTAAGACGTGCTACCTGCCACCGGTGGATCGTTCTCTGGTGTGACTGTCACATCGATATTCGCGGTCACGGTATCCGTGCCATCGGAAACATCGAAGGTGAAGTTCACGTCGCCATTGAAGTTTTCGTTTGGAGCGAAGCTGTATGTGCCATCGCCATTGTCAGTTAGGACACCGTCCGCACCTGTGTAAGTGACGCCCTCAACAGATAAGTCATCGCCATCAATATCCGTTGCGCCATCAAGCAGATCTTCATCAGTGAACAACAAGACGCCATCTTCACCAATGGTGAACGCTTGATCTTCTGGTTGTGGTAGGTCGTTAACTGGATTAACCGTTAGATCTGCCGTCGCGACCAAAGTGTCAGAACCATCACTGATATCAAACGTGATATCAATGTCACCATTGAAGTTCGCATCAGGCGTAATGGTAAAGCTACCATCATCGTTTGCCGTAACCGTTGCATCACCGTCAACCACTAGGTTAGATGCGGTTAGCGCGTCGCCTTCTACATCCGATGCTTGGGCAAGAAGCTGCTCTTGGCTAAGCGTAATTGAATTGTCTTCATCGACACTGTAAGCCAAGTTGCCCGATACTGGCGCATCGTTGATTGGCAATACATCGATGTTTGCATTAGTTGACGCAGTTGCACCGTCTTCATCAACAACCACAACATCTAGGCTAACATCGCCATCAAAGTTAGCGTTTGGTGCGAAGCTGAATGTGCCGTCACCGTTGTCAGTAAAGATACCGTCGGAACCGCTGTAGCTGACGCTATCAATCGCAACTTCACCTTCAACGTCAGAAGCGTTTGCCAACAACTGCTCAGAGCTAATGGTGATGACTTCGTCTTCGTTCACTGAGTAGCTGGTCGCGCCTGCGATTGGTGGATCGTTCACCTCAAGTACTGTAATACCTGCGGTAGTTGAATCCGTCGCACCGTCTTCATCGACCACGACAACATCTAGGCTCACTTCGCCATTGAAGTTCTCGTTTGGCGAGAAGGTGTACGTACCGTCACCATTGTCTTGGAACACACCATCTGTGCCGCTGTAGCTGACGCTATCAACCGCTACATCTCCTTCGACGTCTGATGAATTCGCCAGTAACTGCTCGTCACTGATGGTGATCGAGTTGTCTTCATGCACTGTGTAAGACGTGCTGCCTGCCACCGGTGGATCGTTCTCAGGCGTGACTGTCACATCGATATTCGCGGTCACGGTATCCGTGCCGTCAGAAACATCGAAGGTAAAGTTCACGTCGCCATTGAAGTTCTCGTTTGGCGCGAAGCTGTAAGTGCCATCGCCATTGTCAGTTAGGACACCATCTGCGCCTGTGTAAGTGACGCCTTCAATCGAGAGGTCATCGCCATCGATGTCCGTTGCACCATCCAATAGGTCTTGATCAGTGAAGATCAACACGCCATCTTCACCAATGGTGAACGCTTGATCTTCTGGCTGCGGCAAATCATTAACTGGGTTAACGGTTAGGTCCGCTGTTGCAACAATAGTGTCGCTGCCGTCGTTGATATCGAACGTGATATCAATGTCGCCATTAAAGTTCGCATCTGGCGTGATAGTGAAGCTACCATCGTCGTTTGCCGTAACCGTTGCATCACCGTCAACCACTAGATTAGATGCGGTTAGCGCGTCGCCTTCTACATCCGATGCTTGAGCAAGAAGCTGCTCTTGACTCAACGTGATTGAGTTGTCTTCGTCAACGCTGTACGCCAAGTTACCCGAAACTGGTGCATCATTGATTGGTAAGACATCGACTGTGATGTAAGTATCGACCTCTGCGCCATCTTCATCGCGAATGGTCACATCCAACTGTACTTGACCGTTGAAGTTTTCATTCGGTGCAAAGCTACAAGTACCATCACCGTTTACTGAGAAGATACCATCTGGACCGTCGTAGCTGATGCCTACTAGCTCAACATCACCTTCAACATCCGAAGCATTCAGTAGCACTTGCGATTCACTAAACGTTAGAACTTGGTCTTCATCGATAGTGTATGCGGTAGGACCTGCGATTGGTGGGTCATTTACCTCAATCACAGTAATGCCAGCAGTGGTAGAGTCCGTTGCACCCTCTTCATCCACAACGACAACATCTAGGCTCACCTCGCCGCTGAAGTTCTCGTTTGGTGAGAAGGTGTAAGTACCATCACCGTTGATTTCTAACACACCATCGTTACCGCTGTAGCTCACGCTATCAATCAATACATCGCCTTCAATATCCGATGAGTTTGCTAATAGCTGTTCATCACTGATGGTAATCGAATTGTCTTCATGAACGGTGTAAGCCGTGCTGCCTGCAACCGGTGGATCGTTCTCTGGCGTCACTGTTACATCGATATTTGCCGTCACGGTATCCGTACCATCGGAAACATCGAAAGTGAAGTTCACGTCGCCATTGAAGTTCTCGTTTGGAGCGAAGCTGTAGGTACCATCACCATTGTCAGTAAGAACACCGTCTGCGCCTGTGTAAGTGACCCCCTCAACAGATAGGTCATCCCCTTCAATGTCGGTAGCGCCTGTTAGCAGATCCGCATCAGTAAAGGTCAGCACACCATCTTCACCAACGGTGAACGCTTGATCTTGTGGTTCAGGCGCATCATTAACTGGTGACACCAATAACTCAAGGTTGGTTGAGACAACATCATCGCCGTCAGACACATCGAACGTAAAGGTGATATCACCATTAAAGTCCGCATCTGGCGTTAAGGTGTAAGTACCGTCGCCATTGTCTGTGATGGTGATGTTTTCATCATCCGTTGCCAAATTCAGCGCTGTCAGTTGGTCTCCATCCAAGTCACGCGCATTAGCAAGCAAATCTTCTTGCGTAATTAGGATTGAACCATCTTCTTCAACCATCGCTGAAACAGGCAATGCTTCAGGCGCATGTTCAATGTGGGCACCTGTTGCATTGACATAGATGGTTTGAGAAACGGTTTCAGAATCATTATTTGATAGCTCTGTTGCCGTTGCCGTTACATTGATTTCTAGCTGTTGGTTAAAGTCTTCTGGCAATTGAATCTGTAGCTCTTGTTCAATTGCTGTGGTTGGAAGTGTTACAGAACCATCTGGACCTACTGTTACTTCACCGCTGTAGATCTGGCTGTTCACTTCACCGACATCAATGGTGAAGTTGAAGTCGGTGTAATCGGCATCGCCGCCACCGTAGAGATCTTCAAAGCCGTAAACCAGTTCACCGTCTTCGTTCACAGTAGTTCGGGTATGTTCAATACCATCTTGGTTGAGCTCTGAGCTTGAACCACCATGGAAGACTGCATCACCGAATTGGCTTTGAATCACGGTTTCAGAACCATCAGCACCCACAAACACGAGTTGTGGGTCGACCGTATCCATGTTCGCAGGAGAGCCATCTGCCGCACGGAACTCATACTGACCATCTTGCATGGACGCAAAGTCATTGAAGTTATGACCGTTAGGAATCAAGAATAGGTTGAAGCTTTCCCCTTCCGAGATTTGGAAGCTGAACTGATCTTGTCCCGGAATGAGGTCACCGCCTCCGCCAACTTGAGAGGCGTTTTCGTACACCACTTCAACGCCCGTGATATTGCCGTCTTCATCAACTTTGTAATAGCCAGCTGCGTTTTGGTAACCCGCGGTTTCACCTTCAAACGTAACCGTGATTTCAGTATCGTTGAAACTGGTGATACCGTTGTCTTGATCGTTAAGCACCCCTTCGTTGTCGTAGCTGATCACCGAACCTTCAGGAACACCATCCACGGTCACCGTCAGCGTTTCTGACAAGTCTTGGTCAACCAATGCTGCGGCAATGTTCACTTCAACAATACCGCCTGGCTCAACCAAGATCGCTTGGTCATCCACGTTTCGACCATCGCCATCAGTGATGACTAGGTCTGGCGCATCTGCCACGGCTTCGATATGGACATTAATATCTTGCTCAACTTCATCAGTACCGTCAGAAACCGTAAAGCTGAACTGCAAGTCACCACTGAAGTGCTCTTCTGGTACGAAGCTAAATGTACCGTCACCGTTGTCCGTTACAGTACCTTCATCACCCGAGTAGTTAATGCTGGTAACGGTGAGGTCATCACCATCAATATCAATCGCGCCACTTAGCAGATCTTCTTGCGTGAACAGGATGCTGCCATCCTCTTCAATGTGGTACATGCCAGGTGCAACAATTGGAATGTCATTAACTGGGTTCACCGTCAATGTCATTTCATTGGCAACACTCAATTCACCGTCGCTCACTTCATAAGTAAACTCGATGTCTCCATTGAAGTGCTGTGAAGGCGTAACGGTAAAGGTGCCGTCGCCGTTATCCACGATAGAGGCATTCGGATCATTGGTTTCTAGTGCCGTTGCGTATAGGTCATCACCATCTTGATCACTGGCATTTTCAAGCAGCATTTCTTGTGTCACGAGAATAGAACCATCCTCGTCCACGTCTGCCACGATTGGTGCTGCTTCTGGTGCGTCGTTGACGAACTCAACTTTCAAGTCGATGTTTGCCGCCACCACATCGGTGCCATCGCTCACATCAAACGTAAGGTCAACATTACCAAAGAAGCCCTGCTCTGGCGTTAACGTGTAAGTGCCATCGCCATTGTCTGTTACTTGAACCGTATCGCTTAAGCTCGTCACGTTCACAACAGATAAATCATCGCCTTCGATGTCCGTTGCTTGAGCCAGCAGCTCTGCTTCAGTAATCGTGATAGCTTCGCCATCTTCTGTAGTGAAGGACAAATCAGGTACATCTGGCAGGTCGTTCACTGGATTAACGGTGAGGTTTAGATCCGCGGCGACGGTTTCGATCGCGTCAGTTACGTCATAAGTAAATTCGATTTCACCAAAGAAGTTTTCGCTCGGTGTAATCGTAAAGCTACCATCAGCGTTCTCAACGATGGTTGCATTAGGATCGTTGGTCGACAGGTTCACCGCTTCAAGGTTGTCACCATCCACGTCCGTCGCGTTCGCTAACAAGTCTTCTTGAGTAATGGTAATTGAGCCATCTTCATCAACGACCGCATCAACAGGACCGCTGACCTCTGGACCTTCGTTGACGATCTCAACATCGATCTTCGCTGTGCTTGGTGCACTTGCTTGACCGTCGCTGATGTCGAAGGTCAGGTTCACTTCACCGTAGAAGTTCGAAGTTGGTTCGAAGGTAAAGGTGTTGTCGCCGTTGTCTGTCAACGTACCTTGTGACTGGTCAACAAGCAGTAGATTCTCGATATGCAGAATGTCGCCATCCACATCAGTCGCACCTGATAACAGGTCTTTTGCTTCGATGATGATGGTGCCGTTTTCTAGCATTTGAGTATGTAGCGGTGCACCAGGAACTGGCACATCGTTGACCGGAATAACGGTCAGATCTAGATGGGTATCGACTTCATCGGTGCCATCGAAGACTTTGTAATCGATATCGACTTCACCATTGAAGTTTTCATTCGGCATAAAGGTGTAAGTGCCGTCGCCATTGTCGACAAGCTCACCGTTATCACCGCTGTAAGAGATATCAGAGATAGACAGCGCATCGCCTTCCACATCACTTGCATTGGCAAGCAGATCGTCCGCGCTAAACGTAATGCCCACGTCCTCATCAGTCGACAACACAATCGGACCAGAAACGATTGGCGCATCGTTTACTGCTTCGAAGTTGATGTTGATGATGTTGTCGTCAGTGAGTTCACCATCTGTAACTTGGTAACCAAGCTCAATCTCACCGTAGAAGTTCTCATCTGGTGTGACTGTCCATGTACCATCGCCGTTGTCGGTTAACGTAGCGTGCTCCGCGTTATCCCCCACCAGCTCAAGGTTTTGAATATCAAGAACATCGCTATCGATATCACTCGCTTGTGCTAAAAGCTGTTCTTCTGTGATAACCACAGAGGCAAACTGCGTAGAACCTTCGGTATCAATGGTCACATTTGGCAGATCAGCCGTCAGTTCGATTTCACTGTCACCTTCACGGATATTCAGTTCTACCGTTTCCGTGATTTCCGTGCCGTCCACGCCAATAGATGTGAACACCGCTTCATCATGACAAGTTTGGGAAACCGTCATGTTTTGAACCACGTAAGTACCGTTACCTTGAATCGTACCTAGCTCAAAGTAAGATACCGGCTCGTTCACCGTTAGGGTGTAATCCGTCTCATAACTACCACGATCTTCTTTGTGGTAAGTCATCGAGTCGATCAAGTCACCATCAGAGTTGAATGCGCGAATTTCGACTTCGGTAAAGTGGCGAGACTCTTCCATAAACCAGCCGCCTAGACCATCTAGGTGGAAACTGATTTCGTTGATGTCTTGACCTTCAACAGTCACAGTCAGTTTTTCATCACCGCTCAAACCTTGGCGGTCAGTATCGCCAATACCGTGACCGATGTGTGTTTTACCATTCCACGCACCGAGTGGGTCATCATTACTTTGAACGGTAACTTTCAAATCACCATCAACAAACTCACGTGTGTAAGGGTCAACAGCAGTACCCCAATCATCAAGGCTGGCGTTGTCGTCAAAGGTACCAATTTGACTCGTATGCGTACCGTTTGCCAATGCATCATCGTTTGGAATGAAGCGCACTTCCGTGTCTGCAGGCACCTCCTGCCCGACTTCTAGCTGTACCCATTCGTCATTTAGATTCGCTTCAATGATGCCGTTTTCAGGCGCTTGGTCGAGACGTAACGCAGGCTCTTCACGCAGAGAAACACCCACTGTTTGATCTTCTTCCGCTTGAATAAAGATCTCGTCGCCCGCTTCTGGCGCATCGTTGACAGGATTAACGGTCAGATCCAACGTGGTCAGAACATCATTTTCGCCATCGCTGATGTTGTAAGTGAAGTCCAACTCACCGTTAAAGTTTTCCGTATGCGTAATGGTGAAAGAACCATCATCGTTGGCTACGATCGTCGCATCCGGGTCATTGGTTTGTAGATTGCTGGCAACAAGGTCATCACCTTCAATGTCTGTCGCATTCGCAAGCAACTGTTCTTGCGTGATGGTGATGGCATTATCTTCATCTACTTCAGCTTGAATGCCTGATGTTTCAGGTGCGTCGTTCACCGCGATAACATCGATGCCTGCGGTTGTCGTATCCGTTGCACCATCTTGGTCGATAACCGTAACGTCGAGCGAAATGTTACCGTCAAAGTTCTCATTTGGCGTGAAGGTATATGTGCCGTCGCCATTGTCCACGAAGCTACCGTCGTTACCAGAGTAGCTAACATTCGCCAAGGCTACGTCGCCTTCCACATCAGAAGAGTTGGCTAACAACTGCTCGTCACTAATGGTGATTTGACCGTCTTCTTGAACCGTGTAAGACGTAGAACCTGCCACTGGTGGATCGTTCACTGGTGTCACGCTGACATCAATAAATGCAGGTGTTGAACCTGTGCCGTCAGACACATCGAATGTGAACTGAACATCACCGTTGAAGTTCTCATTCGGCGCGAAGCTGTAAGTGCCATCACCATTATCGGTAAGCACGCCGTCCGCACCTGTGTAGAGAACATTTTCGATAGACAGATCATCGCCGTCAATATCCGATGCGCCTTCCAATAGGTCTGCATCCGTGAACAGCAAGGTGCCGTCTTCTTCTACCGTGAACTGTTGATCTTGCGCTTGTGGCAAGTCATTCACAGGATTAACCGTAATATCCAGACCAACTTGTACCGAGCCGCCATCGTTATCAATGATATCGAAGGTCAGATCTAGGTCGCCATTGTAGTTTTCATCCGGAGTGATGGTGTAGCTGCCATCATCGTTGTATTGAATCGTCGCGTTGTCATCTGTCGATAGATTGATAGCTTCAAGGTTCTCGCTATCAATATCGCCCGCTTTGGCAAGCAACTGCTCTTGGCTTAACGTGATTGAGCTGTCTTCGTTGATAGTGTAAGCCAAATCACCCGATACTGGTGGATCGTTGATTGGTAAGACATCGACATTGATGTGCGTATCAACGGTTGCCCCATTCTCATCTTGAATGGTCACATCCAACTGAACTTGACCATTGAAGTTCTCGTTTGGTGCAAAGCTACAAGTACCATCGCCATTGACGGTAAAGATACCATCCGAGCCTTCATAGCTGATGCCAACAAGCTCTACATCGCCCTCGATATCAGATGCGTTAGCAAGAATTTGTGACTCACTGAATGTCAGTACTGAATCTTCGTCAATCGTGTAAGACGTTGGACCGGCAACTGGAAGGTCATTCACTTCAATGACGGTAATGCCTGCAGTCGTTTCGTCAATCGCTCCTTGCTCATCCGCCACAATCACATCAAGGCTGATGTCACCACTGAAGTTCTCATTCGGCATGAAGGTGTAAGTGCCGTCACCGTTGTCTTGGAATACGCCATCGGTGCCTGAATAGGTCACGCTATCGATGGACACTGCACCTTCCACATCTGAAGAGTTAGCCAGAAGCTGCTCGTCGGAAATGGTAATCGCGTTGTCTTCATCAACCGTGTAAGACGTTGAACCCGCAACCGGAGGATCGTTCACTGGAGTGACGCTCACGTCCACGTTGGCTGGTACGGTCTCAGTACCGTCAGAAACACCAAAGCTAAAGCTGACATCGCCGTTGAAGTTTTCATTTGGTGCAAAGGTGTAAGTACCATCACCGTGGTCAGTCAGCACACCATCGCTGCCTGTGTAGCTAATGCCATCAACCGTTAAGTTATCGCCATCGATGTCGGTCGCGCCAGCAAGCAAGTCTGCATCGGTAAACTGAAGCGTGCCATCTTCTTCAACACTGAACTGCTGGTCTTGAGGAACAGGAAGATCGTTAACTGGATTAACCGTTAGATCCGCCGTTGCTTGGATAGTGTCTGTGCCATCTGTAATGTTGAATTGGATATCAATGTCACCATTAAAGTCCGCATCTGGTGTAATCGTGAAGCTGCCATCATCGTTCGCTGTGACGGTTGCGTTTCCATCTACAGTCAAATCGCTAGCAGTCAGGTCATCGCCCTCAATATCAGACGCTTGAGAAAGAAGCTGCTCTTGGCTGAGCGTAATTGCACCGTCTTCATCAACGCTGTAAGCCAAATCACCCGATACTGGCGCATCATTGATTGGCAATACATTCACATTGATGACGGTATCAACTTCTGCCCCATCTTCATCTCGAATGGTCACATCAAGTTGAACTTGCCCGTTAAAGTTCTCGTTTGGCGCGAAGCTGCACGTGCCATCATCGTTAACGGTGAAAATGCCATCCGGACCATCGTAGCTAATGCCAACAAGCTCTACATCGCCTTCCACATCAGAGGCATTCAACAGCACTTGCGACTCACTAAAGGTCAGAACAGAATCTTCATCAATGGTGTAAGAAGTTGGTCCTGCGACTGGTGGATCGTTCACTTCCAGCACCGTAATGCCAGCAGTGGTGACATCCGTTGCGCCTTCTTCATCAGCGACGACAACATCAAGCGTCACTTCACCATTAAAGTTTTCATTTGGAGAGAAGGTGTACGTACCGTCGCCATTGATTTGCAACACACCATCGCTGCCAGAGTAGCTCACGCTATCAATCGAGACATCCCCTTCTAGATCCGAAGAATTTGCCAACAGTTGCGCGTCAGAAATGGTAATAGAGTTGTCTTCGTGAACCGTGTAAGACGTTGAACCAGCCACCGGAGGATCATTCACCGGCGTGACGCTAACATCTACATTCGCTGAAACCGTATCTGTGCCATCAGATACGTCGAAGCTGAAGTTCACATCGCCATTGAAGTTCTCATTTGGCGCAAAGCTATATGTGCCATCTCCATTGTCAGTTAGAACGCCGTCGGTGCCTTCATAGCTGATTCCCGTTACAGAAAGGTCATCGCCTTCAATGTCGGTAGCACCTGCAAGCAGATCTGCATCAGTAAATTGAAGAGTGCCGTCCTCTTCCACGCTGAACTGCTGGTCTTGAGGAACAGGCAAATCGTTGATTGGATTAACCGTTAGATCAGCGGTTGCTTGAACGGTGTTCGTGCCATCGGAAATATCGAAGCTGATGTCGATATCACCGTTGAAATCTGCGTCCGGCGTGATAGTGAAGCTACCATCGTCGTTTTGAGTCACCGTCGCGTTGCCATCTACCGAAAGATTAGATGCCGTCAGTGCATCGCCTTCCACATCGGAAGCTTGCGACAACAACTGCTCTTGGCTCAAACGAATCGAGCCATCTTCATCCACCGAGTAAGCAAGATTGCCAGATACTGGTGCGTCATCGACAGGCGTAACACTGACATCAATGTTGGCAGAAACCGTATCCGTGCCGTCGGACACATCAAAGCTGAAGTTTACATCGCCATTGAAGTTTTCATTTGGCGCAAAAGTGTAAGTCCCGTTACCGTTGTCGGTCAGGATGCCGTCGCCACCGTCGTAGCTCACGCCTTCAACTGTGAGGTTATCGCCTTCAATATCCGTTGCGCCAGCAAGCAGGTCAGCATCGGTGAAGATCAGCGTGCCGTCTTCTTCCACCTCAAAGGTTTTATCTTCCGGCACTGGTGCGTCATTGATTGGACGAACAGTTAAATCAATCGAGCTAGAAATGGTTTCTTGACCATCACTGATATCAAACGTTAAGCCGAGTTCACCATTAAAATCAGTATCAGGTGTGACGGTATAAGTGCCATCACCATTATCCACAACCGATGCATTAGCACCCACTTGCACGTTGAATGCGGCAAGATCATCGCCATCAACATCACTCGCGTATCCGAGAAGTTGTTCTTGAGTGAAGGTAATAGTGCCATCTTCATCCATGATGTATGCCAGATCTTGCCCTACTTCTGGCGCGTCATTTTCACCTTCGACTTTAATCTGGAACGTTTCGCTCGTAGTTTCGGAGTCGAAATCGTCTTCTACTTGCGTCGTAGTTTCTTCGCTGGTGTCTTGTACATCCACCGCGAAGCTCTCTTCAGTGGTTTCTGAATCTAGCTCGTCACCACCTTGAGAACCTTCAGAGTCTGAAGAAGCACTTGGCGCAGATGAAGTTTGTACCGCTTGTCCTTGCGCTTCATTGCCTTCTGCGTCCGAACCACCTTCAGAGCCAGAGGCATCACCACCACCGACCGCTTGGGCACCCGCCCCAGAATCCGAACCACCGCTGCCCAGAGCCTCGTCACCTGATTCTCCGCTAGAAGCTACACTATCAACAACATTGGATTGTGCAGCGTCAGAGTCGCTGCTACTTTCAGTATCCTCTTCTTGAACTGCGCCACCCGAGCTCACTGCTTCTTCTTCCGTACCCGCGCCACTAGGATTTTCTTCCATCGCACGATTGGCTTCATCAACAGCATCTGCACTTTCAGCACCGGTCGCTACAGTCGAAGAGACGGTCGACTGCTGTTTTTCTTCTTTTGTCCCCGTATCCTTCGTTTCTGTTTGCTCTACCGCATCGTTAAGCTTTTCATTGTCTTTTTCTTGATTAGTGTCGCCTGCCATTACAGCCTCCGTTGCTTTTAGCTAACTGATCGTATTTAGAGGCAGTAAAGGACACCATTTTTAGAAACCAACTTTTTTATACAACTTTTTTCATACCTTTCGAGTTCCATAAAAACAAAAAATTTGAAAACCCAGTATAAAGATCCTTACTTGTTGTCATTAAAGCAATTAGTGCGGTGGGATAATGATAAATATGACAAATCTGTTGCGCTCAGTCGACAACAGCCATAAAGGGCTGCAATTGCTATTAGGCGATTTTTACCAAGATTTCAGTGACGCAGGGATTGATATTGAGATGCTGCATAAACAAAACCGTTTTGAAGCACTCAGATGTTATTCAAAAAGACTAAAGACCATTCTCGTCTTGTTATGTGATGACGACTTACCACCAAAATTGGCAAAGCTTGAACACTTAAACAAACACCATTTCCCTGCTCCTAATGAATTGATCGAGGATGTTAAAACCGAGCTTAACAACGTAAACAAACAAATTAGCCAGCTGTTAAAAATCGAAAATTCAATCGATAGCCGCACAGGTAGTGAATCGTAGGGGTGGCTCATGAGCAATAAGCAAATAGAACATCACCTCAAAAAGGCGCTCGTTTCGAACAACGAAGCTTCGAAGGTAACAACAGACGATACAATCGTGCTAGCCAGTGCAATGACCAGCGTACACAAAACCTTGCTGGTTATCTTTTTGCTTTCCATGGTGGCTATCGCCGTGGCATCTCAGGCTCGTATCGACATTGTGGTGTCGGTGCGCGGTGAGCTATTGCTCGAATCTGACATCGAAAAAGTGCAACACCTTGAAGGCGGTATTCTAGAAGAAATGCTAGTGCGCAAAGGCGAAGTAGTTTACGAAGGTCAGCCTATTGCACGCCTTCGCTCTCTGGATAGAAACACTCAACTCGATACGGTAAACACAGAGATCATTCAGCTTGAGCTAGACAAGATTCGTTACGAAAGCCTGCGCGATATGGTGGAACCCGATTTTTCTGCCTACATCGAAAAGTACCCAAAATTAGTGCAAGTCAACATGAATACCTGGCAGCAAGAATTTTCTAAAAACCGTTCCAATGAAGAGTTGATCACTCACGATATCCAACATAAGAATTCGCTTATTGATTCAATGCTCAAGCGCCGTAAAAGCTCCGAGAACCAGCTCTCCTTGATACGCAAGCAGCTCAATATTAAGAACACCTTGTACAAAGAGGAAATGGCGTCTTACGTCGATGTTCTGAATATGCAGGTTCAAGAGTCAAACATGGTGCGTGAGATTGAAAACCTTGATGAGTCGGTCATGAATGAGCGCTTCCAACTCGACAAACTAGAGAAGCAGTACCGAGACTTGGTGGAGAATCGTAATGCCGAGTATCAAGCACAAATCATTCAAGCAAACAAGGACTTAAAGTTGAAACGTATATTACGTCCTCAACACTCAGATAAAGTGGATCGCCTCGTGGTTTACGCCCCTATTGACGGTGTAGTAGATAAAGTGCACTTCAACTTCCGCTCCGCTGTGATACCGCCAGGTGAAAGCATCGCGGACATTGCACCGATCAATAACGCCCTTCACGGAGAGGCGAAGATCCCGCGTAAAGACATGGGTTTTGTAGAAATCGGACAAGCGGTCAAAGTGAAGATGGATACCTACAACTTTGCCAAATACGGATTTTTGGAAGGTCGAATTGCATCGATCAGCCGTTCTTCTTATGAAGAAGAAGACGCTGAATTCTACCTCGCGGAAATCCAAATCAGTCAAAACTATCTAGAGCGCGGAGGCACACAATACAAGCTGTCCCCTTATATGGAGTTTACCGCAGACGTGAAAACAGGTTCACGCCGGGTGATCGAATACGCAGCGAAGCCGGTTATGTCGGCTATCGAAGACGCATTCGATGAGAGGTGATGGATGAGTAGCAAACCTTCTTACAATATTTCCGTTCCTGTTATGCGCCTAAGCATCGCTTTCAGCTTGATGCTGGCTGCCCTCGCCTTTTATTTGTATATCTCTTGGGAAAAAGTGGATTCAGTCGAGAAAGTGCAAAACGCGCCTCTGTTGGTTCAAGCTCAACAGCTCAACCAAACTATCGAGTTTGATATTCAAACGCTTCAACGCTGTTTAAGCGCACGTTATTGCAGTACAACAGAGCTTGATTTTGAGGTTCTGAAAGACGAAATTGACCAATTTAAGTCGCTCGCGTCACTCAACAAAACCGAGTTTAGCTTGGTGGGCGCGACCGAATACACGCAGCTTGAACTGGCAATCAATCGCTTCTCAGACAGCCAAAAAACACGCGACGATGTGTTGGCACTGTACCTCTCGCTCACCAATAACTACCTACAAATGGACGACAACTACCGGACCATATTTAACAACCATGCGAGTGACCTAATGATGGAGAAAAACGAGTTCTTCATTTGGTTGTTTGTGGTCGTTGTCGTACTGGTTGGTATCGCAGTGCTATCGAACTTGGTGGCAATCCTTAAACTGAAAAAATCCAGCTCGAATGAGCGAGACATTGACCAAGAATTCGATGAGCTTTATCAAGAACTCAAACTACTGGATTTACAAAGGTTGGAAGAGTTGCTGAATGAAGTGAGCATCAATCCTAAGCAGCGTCAGATCTACTCACACCTAAAACTGATTTTCAGCAAACTCGAAGAGCAAAAACGCAATAACGATCTCTACAAGCAGCTCTATGCTCTGATTGGTTACGAGATTCGTGGCATCACCAACACCATTAACGGCGGCGTGCAATATCTCGTTCAAGAGACCGATGAGAGCGGAGTGTTGATGGCGCAAGATATAACCTCGGCTGCCAATACCCTGTCTGAATTGGCAGAGAACTACAACCGACTCATTTCACAAGGGACCGAGAGCAAATCGAAAGAGTTTTCACTGCTGAATGTACTGTCTGAATTGATGATTCACATCAGTTCAAAAGTGCAGCGAAATGAAGGTGAGCTAGACTGCTTTATCTCAGATAACTTACCAAACCGTGTTGAAGGACAATCCACCAGCTTATTCTGGGTGTTGTTCCTTCAGCTATCAAATGCCATCCAACTCAAAGCCGACAAGAAACTGTTTGTCACCATTGAATCAGGTGCGGCGTCAGACATTGAAAATACCCGCCTGACCATCAATCTAAACTTCTTAACCACGCTGGATGTGCCGCTTGCCAAGCTCAATACCCTACACTGGAGCGACCATAAACAGCACACTGCAACCAAAGACGATTTGGCGAAAAGCGTGTTGAAAGATTATGGCTATTACGAGAGCCATTGGTATCAATCGGGCAATCAGGAACGTTTTCAAATTCAGCTCGATTTGAAAGCCAAAAGCTTCCACACCGAGAAAACTCGCTTCGACAATAAGCGCCTATTACTGTGTGCCAACTCTCAGCTGCGCATTGATGTGATGAGCAAAATGTTAGTCAACTTGGGCTTAGAGATTACGCCAATTCGAACGCCGAACGAACTCTTCTCTGCGGCAAAAACCTTTGGCGAATACGATGCCATCATGCTGACCGACACGTTCGAGCCAAACAAGCTGCCCTCACTGAGCAAAACGGTGAAATCGCAACTGCGCAATCACCCGAACACCAAGTTGCTGCTCTCGGTCACTAGCACTCAGCAAGCGCAAGAGAGCCATACCTTTGTCGACAAGATTCTGAACTCCCCTGCGATTCCGTATGAGTTTATCCCCAATCTTTTAGCAATCATGGAAGCGGAAGCCTCAGAAGATCAGATGGAGAACAGCTCATTCCTGATTGTGGAAGATGACCGTGTTCAACAGATTCTACTCAAACGTATTTTGAGCAAGCAAGAATACGAAGCCGACACCGTTGGCGATGGCGCAGACGCTGTTCAGCACTTCATGAATCAGCGCTCGGACATCATTTTTATGGACTGCATCATGCCTGGCATGGGCGGTATTGAAGCAACCAAACGCATTCGACAATACGAACAAGAGAGCGGACAAAACCCTTGCACCATCATAGGCGCGACAGCATTGACCAGCAGTAATGAACACCAAGCTTGTATCGAAGCTGGAATGGATTACGTGATCAGCAAACCTTATAAAAACGACGAAATCATCAAGGTGATCAACAAGTATGTGGCGGTACAGAAACTTAACTAGCTGCGTATTGGCAGCGCTTACATTGAGCAACGCTCCTTCGGCAATGGCGACCACCTTGCTTGAGGCGGTCAAACTCGGCTTGGAAAACAATTTATCTCTGCGCGCTAGTGACAAAGGCGTGGAAGAAAACGAATACAACATCGACATTAGCCGTTCTAAGTTTCTACCCTCTTTAAACGGTGCTGCTGATACCACATGGAATGAAAACGAAACCATATTAACGGGAACACCGGATACACGTTCTAGCTACAACTCGAACAGCTACAGTGTGTCTTTATCCCAATCGGTGTTTAACCTTGGTGACATCTTTAAATACGGCACCGCGAAGCTTGATTTCAACATTGAAGAAATCAAACACGAGAACAAAATCCAGAGCACCATTTCTGAAATCGCGACGCAATATTTCGAATACCTCAAAAACAACGCGCAAATCAAAGCCACCCAAGTAGAACTTAAATCGTCTGAAACACGTGAGCGCCAAATGCGTCGCAACGTGGAACTTGGCAACACTGCGGCGAGCGAGTTGTATGAGGTAATTGCCCAGAAAGAAGGCATTGCCAATCGCTTAAGAACCTTAGAGAAAGACCGGCGCGTAATTTTGAACGGTTTAGAGATTCAAGTTCAATACCCAGTCACCCCATCACAGGACATCTACGAAAGCGTGCCCTTGGCGGAAATCAGCGAATCCGAACAACGTGAGATTCTTGAACAAGCTTTGAAGCTCAATAACGACTTATTGGTTGCGAAGAAAACCGTCGAGCGCAGCCGAAGAGGCTTGAAAGAAAGCGGTTCAAACTTTGTGCCGACCGTATCGCTCTCTGCCAGTTACCGTTACGACGATGCGAACAACTATGACCGAACCAACCCAACCGCAACAGGGGACAGTAACTCGACCAGCGTCGGGTTGAACTTGAATGTGCCAATTTTCTCCGGCGGTTCGGATTACTACGGTTATCAAAAATCGTCGACTGCCATCGAGCGAACCGAGCTGCTGTACCAAGATTCATTGTTCGCGACGCGCAATAGCGTTAACACCTCAGTACTCAACATTAATGACTTCTCCCGCGCCATCAGCAGTTACGAGAACATCATCCGTGCCAACTACGCTTCCTACAAAGGCATTCAACGCGCCTATCAGCTTGGTACGCGAACCATTACCGACTTACTGGCAGCGGAAAGTAAACTGTTCAGCGCGCTACGTGATTACGAGAGCGCGCGCTATGACTACATCATTGAATCGATCAATCTTGAGCAAATCAAAGGCATGCTATCGGTTCAATCTATCGAAAGCATCATGCAGTTGATGAGCGATATCGAAGGCAGAAGCAATCAAGACTTAGTTCCAAAACACCTTCTCTCTAAACCATCGATTAAGAAAGGAGGTCGCAATGCAAACTGAGCACTTTTCCCAAAAGATTAACTTTGCTGACAAGTGTTATCTGACTTTCTCAACGGTCATCTCAACACTGTTTGGTTTAGTGCTGCCCTTTTCGATTCTTATTATCTTTGACCGTGTTTTACCTAACCAAGCCAAAGACACGCTGTTTCTTCTGTTTGCCATCATCTTGATCACTATCTTCCTCGACTATCACTTAAAGAATCAGGAAGAGAAGATTTCGTCGGTGATCATGAAGCAGTTCGAAACTAACTTAACCAACAAGGTGTTTCAATCCATCTGTTTGGCTGAGATATCGAAGTTTCGTCGCCTAGAACCCGGTGAATACTTAGAGCGTATTGCCACCATTCCCGAGATTAAATCCTTCTTTGGCGGAGAATCTGTACGGGCATTGATCAACCTTGCCGTCAGCATACTGACCATTCTGATTATCGGTGTGATCAACATTTGGGCGGGAGTGACCATCTTGCTCGCCTCCATCATTTTGGCGGTGTTCGCACTGAGCCTATCTAAGCAGAAAATCAACAGCTTAGAAAACAAATCCGACATCGAAGGCTTAACTACTTCTAAAATCATCGAGATCATCTCTAGCCCACTCGATATCAAAGCGCGCAATATGGAATATCGCGTTGAGAGCTTGATGACACAAATGGTGGAAGAACGTGAAGTCGAGAACATCAAATACGAGCAAATTGAATCAAACTTCAACCTTATCTTGTCGCTCATACAACAGCTCTCCATCGCTTGTGTGGTGGTGGTTTTGGCAACGGCAGTTATCAACATGCAATCGAGCCAAGGCATCATGGCTGCCATCATCATGCTTACCAACCGCTACTTCGCGCCATACCAGCAAGTAATGCGCACGGTGAGTCGATGGGAGTTGAACAAGCTTCATATTCAACGTATCGCCGAGCTGCTTGAGCTTGCTGCATCTATAGAACAACAAAACGACACGACGGAAGTCGAGCGCATCTCGGTGAAGTATTCGGAAAAACAACGCATTGAGTTTGAACGCGGTCAGGCTTACTTGCTGACGGGGAAAAGCGGCGCAGGTAAAACCCACCTCGCCAATTGCATTACGCGGCAAAACACCGACAGCAAGCTCGATATCCAAATCAACGAGACACCGCTCGATGACGTCAACTACAACGTCTGGCGTAATAGCGTGCTCATGGTCGACAAAACCAGTTCGTTCGTCGAAGGCACCATCATCGACAACTTGACTTGTTTCCGCCCGAGCTTAAATAACACGGCATTTGCGCTTTGCGAAACCATGAACATCAAGGCACAAATCGATGCCCTTCCCGCTGGTTTTTACACCGAGCTTAAAGGACATTTACGCAACCCATTCTCGCGCCAAGTCGCTTATGCCTTGTTGTTAGTGCGTGCCTTACTCGCGAACAAACGTGTGTTGATCTTCGACGACATCGACTGTGTTTATGATGACGACTTTGCTCGATTGGTTTTGACCAGCACCGCCTATCGCGCCAACGACAAAATCCTCATCATCGTCAGCAACAAGATGGACAAACTCAATCATCGCCTCAAACGCGTCAAACTTACCGGAGGTGACCAATGAGTATTTTGGTTGATTTTAATAATGTCCCTCAGCGCTTGTTGGACTTTGAGGCTCGCAGTTATGACGAGCGATACAATGAGTCACCTTTGATTCGTGGTTTAGCTTACACCCTCATAGCGCTTGAATGGGAAGGCACACCTTCTATCCTCAGCGACGCTTTTATCCCTAAACCAAAAGACAGCGACAGTTTTATCGCTACGATTGAACGCCTTGGTTACCGTTGTGACGTCACCAAACTAAAAACGTTGGAGCACATCGAGGGGCATCCTCATCCTTGTTTTATCGAGATAGAAAACCTCACTGCGATTTTCTTGGGCACTAAAGACGGCAAACTGATCCTGTTTGATTACACAAATAACAACACCATTGAATACCCGCTCTGCAAGAAGCCGTGCTTGTTGGTCTCGATCAGCGAATACTCCCGCTTATTCCGAGAACCGCCACCTGAATCTCAAGACCGCAGTAACTGGATTAAATACGCGTTTTATCGCTACAACAATGAACTCAAAAGCCTGATTATTCTCAGCTTCGTGGTCAGCATTCTCGGCGCACTCCAGCCCTTTTTTATTATGAGTGTGTACAACTTCGCCTTAACCTCTAGCTCGCAAGCCACGCTTTATTGGCTCACGTTATTTGCTGTGATTGTTGGGTTCTCGGAATACTTTTTCAAGAAAATGCGGGTCAACATCATCGCCACATCAGGAAAGGATTTGGCGGTGCATATTTCTCAAAACGTAATATCCAAACTGTTGTGGCTTCCTTATTCGATGACATCTACCGCTGGTGTCTCTTCTCAGTTAGCACGATTGAAGGACATCGACACTTTCCGCCGTTTGGTAACCGCAGAGTCAACATTAAGCTACTTCGACATGCCGTTTGTTATCGTATTCATTATTGCCATTGCTCTTATGTCTGGTACCGCAGCGCTAGTCGTTATGGCGGGGTTGATTCTAATGTTGGTGTTCTGTGTTTATTCTCGTTACATCTACTCGCAAGCCACGTCCAAGAGCTCTCGCGCCAACGCCATGGTTTCTTACCAATGGAATGAGATTCTTCGTGGTATAAAAACCATCCAAGGCTTGCCATTATTGCGTGTTATCCAGTCCCGCTTTAGCGCATCGCATTTACAAAGCACCAACGATGCAGAACATGTTTCAGTGACTAATAGCAGGGTTCAGGCAGCAGGCGGGAGTTTGATTCAGGTTATTGGTACCGCAAGTATCGTCGCGGCCGTTATCGGCGTGATGGACGGCACCTCCGATGCAGGTGCAATGCTTGCTACCGTAATTTTAGTCTGGAAGGCGTTGGGGCCTATTATGGGCATCTACAACTCTATTTCTAAGTTCCAATCCATTAAGGCGTCTTCTGCGCAAATCAACAACCTTATGGCGATGAATGACGATAAGCTAACGTTAGAGAAAAGCCCCCCTATTCGCCTATTTCAAGGTAGTATCGTCGGCTCTGGTGTGAGCCATCGTTATAGTGGTGCGGCAACAGGCTTAACTAATCTTGGTTTTAAAATTCCACCGGGCGCAAAAGTTGTGATTTGTGGACCAACAGGTTGCGGTAAAACGACGCTCATTTCTATTATCGCTGGGCTAGAGGAACGCTATCAAGGCTCAGTTTCGGTGGACGGTTATAACATCAAACAATTCAACAGTTACCGCTATCGAACCTCGATTAACTACATCCCGTTTAACCTGCATATTTTTGAAGGCTCCTTGGAGACTAACTTCATCTTGCATAATGGGTTAATCCCAACAGAAAAAATGCGTGAAATGGTGAGTTTCTTTGAGCTCGATACATGGTTGCCACAAGGCCTGGACACTCAATTGAGCGTTGATATCTGTAAAAGTTTACCAAATGGTATTCAACAAAGACTGCGGCTCGCATTAGGGCTAGGTAACTGCGAACAATCTTTGATTATCATTGACGAGCCATTTAATGGTGCTGAGCAAGAAAACTCGCACTACTTCAAGCGGTTATTCAGCGACAAACTACTCAATAAGACCGTTATTTTCTCAACGAATGATCCGGGCATGATCTCTACATCCAATATGAGCTTAGTCTTGGAGCCAGATGGCAACTTGAAGTATTTCGGGTTAACCGATAAGTACTTAAAAAGTCTAAGTTAAGTTCGGAATGTGGTGTGGTTCATCATTCATAATTGAGCACGGTCATTGACAAAAATGTAAACGATGAGACTATTTACTCTGTAAGCGCGTACACTAAGGAATCCGATGTATACATTTGTTGCAGACAAATTGGATGTGGTTTATTTATCAACAATACCAGAAAACTACCATTTACAAGACTTCGACGTGCCTGAAGAAGAACTCGAAATTCGTGAAATTGTAGAGGTATGGTATGAGTGTGCGTTTCTTCCTGACTTTAACCTTCAACACATCGACATCGAAAACAAAACCGCATTGGTCGAGACACAAGCGCGAGTCGTAAACAACTACACAAGTACGCTCGCTTTTTTACTCAAAAGTCGTACTTATCGCGCAGCACTTAACCGATTATTGAGTGTATGGAGATTGGAGGCAGCAGCTAAAGCACAGCTTGAGCTGCTGTTACTTACGGAAGAACAGAGTAGCAAGCCAGTAAATTAATCGGCTAGGATAAGGGGCTAAAAATCTTAAACCCAACCATCGAATCGGAGACGTTTCTGCACGCGTTCAACCGCCTCTATCTGCATCTGACGAACACGCTCGTTAGACACGTTTAATAACAGGCCTATTTCCGACAAGGTTTTCACTCTCTGGTCAAATAATCCGAATCGATGGATCAAGACTTTCTGCAACTTAATTGGCAAAGTTTTAATAATATTTTCAATAGCTTGAGTAAAGCACTGGTTTTCACAGTCTTGTTGTGGATCTGGCGTATACTCACTTTCACACAGTTCAAGAACAAATGGAACGCGATGTAGGTCCGCAGTGGTCGATACATCAATAAAGCCACTAAGCGCAACAAGTTCATCTATACGCTCTGCTTTCACCCCTGAGCAGCGTGAGAGTTCAGAAATAGACAACTCCTTGCTCTCACTTTTTGACGCATCGAGCTTTTTTAAAGCCAGACTATTTATCTCTTTGCACACATGAGCAGGTAAACGTACCGTTCGGCCATTGTTCATTAATGCCGCTTCTATATTCTCGCGAATCCACCATACCGCATAAGTAGAAAAACGGTAGCCTGGCTCAGGATCGAACTTATCGACCGCTTTTATCAAACCAATATTACCTTCTTCTATTAAATCGAGCAGAGTAAAGTTATTGCCTGGCCGTTTGAGGTAGCCTTTTGCGATTTTCACAACAAGTCGAAGATTAGACTCAATCAACATTTCGCGCGCTTCTTCATCACCAGCTCGATTAAGTTTGGCGTAATGCAACTCCTCTTCACGAGACAACAAATCAATGCCCACAATATCTTTGAGATAGTGAGCATAAGGGTCTTTCCCAACTGACAACGATTCTTTCATTGACAGTTCATCCGTGACAGCTCGGAACCTAGCAAAGCATTCGTTGTTCATTCCCCGTCCTTCTCAAGCCAACTTATTTCTTATCTTCTTTAATTGTTTTTGTACAACACTGTATGCATCATGCTTTATATGCATTACTTTACACTGAGTGTAGACAGGGGTTCTGATCTTTACCAAGAAATCGCTTATCACTTTGAAACAATTACTGCTTCTATGATAAAAACGTGAGCAGGTGGGGGGTTATATATATGAAAGTGCAAGTATTTGTACGCAAATTGGCCTCAAAGAAAACAACGCAACGTGATCGTCAACGCT
Organism: Vibrio sp. 1874; assembly: GCF_033344395.1. NCBI lineage: Bacteria > Pseudomonadati > Pseudomonadota > Gammaproteobacteria > Vibrionales > Vibrionaceae > Vibrio > Vibrio sp. 1874. The sequence continues at coordinate 661,600 of NZ_JAWPOR010000001.1, read as the reverse complement.
TACCACGTTACTCTGACTAAAACTTTGAGGCTTGAGGATGGTTTGAAGCATCAGTTGAATTAGCGAGATCTAATTCACTTGACGAAGCGCAGGTTGAAGCTGACAGTCTGTTATAACTTGGAAAACTGCACGATTCTTTCCTTCAGACTTACCTTGATACATCAACTCGTCAGCATCTTGCAAGCTCACGATGTGGGTAAACTCAGGATAGTAAGCACAGCCCAAACTGATACTCAAATGAATTGCTTGTCCGCCCAGTATAACAGGCTGATCGTAAACGGCTTTACAAAGCATATTGGCAAAATTGAGCGCTTCTCGCTCTGACAGAGAAGACGTAACGAGTGCGAACTCTTCTCCTCCAATTCTCGCCAATGTCATTCGGTCATCAGTCATCGACTTAGCGGCTTCTGCGATGGCAACTATTGCTCGGTCTCCAGCAAGGTGGCCATATCGATCATTGATTGATTTAAAATCATCAATATCAAACACCATCACCGTTAAGTTTCGCTTCAAATGATTCAGTAGCGCCAATTGCTCAATCAGGTGTCTACGGTTGTATAGCTTTGTGAGAGAATCCGTCAACGTCATCTCCAGCAATTGCTGATTGGCAATCGTTAATTGCCTTGTCCGAAGAGCAACCATACGTTTGAGGGCAAAAATATGATAAAGCGTTGCAATCGCCATAATGAAAATAGCAATAGGGAAAAGATAAAGTGGATAAACCGTTTTCACCACACTCCAACGGGTAAGGATCCGCTCACGATCCGTATCAATGACTTTTTCAAACGCTCTTGATACCTCTAAAATGGAAGTTGCACTATGCATTCCTTTAGCAATCCGAAGATCTTTACTATACAAGCTAATTGTCGGGACAAACATACCCGCTCCCGGCGTGGTTGCCATATAAAAGTTAGCAACTTGCAGGTCTGCAACAAAGTACAGCACCTTTTTATCGACGGCTGCTTGTATCATCGAATCATTGTTAATGTACTCTGCAATAGGTGCATTTGGATAATTCGTCTGAACAAACTCAGACTCGTAACTTCCTTTAACAACGCCAATTGGCAGCGTCATTTCGCCAGTTAAAACACTCCTGATATCAACCGAAAGTACATCTTTATTTACGTACAGTTTGGTTTGGATAGGCATTATGACTGCGCCAAAGTCCATATACTTCGCTCTTTCGGGCGAGTAGACAAGTCCTCCGTGAAAGTCAGCCTTACCCTCTTTTACGGCTTGTAAAGAAGCATCCCAATCCAAAAGGAGAAACTGAACGTCGATTTGGTTGTTCGCCGCGTACTCTTTCCAAAAGTCGATTAAAATACCTTTAGGTTCACCATCTGGGCTAAGGTAAGAGAACGGCTTCCACGCTTTGGAGTTAGCAACAATTAAAGAATGAGACTCTGATTTGTGCGCATGCGCCATCGGACAAATGGACAGCCACACTAGTAATAAAGAAGCACACGCTTTTTTACATTTGCAACCATAAGTACCATAACTCGTTGATGACATACCTACTTCTCACCAGTCTTTTTAAACCATAATCTCGGCTGTTTGATTAGACTAAAGATATAGTAGAGTTGCATAAGACAGGAAGTGACGCTTATTGATATGAATCTAACTTAGTAAGTTTTAGTACTTAATTGGTACTTTCAACGCCTGGTTCGCTGAAGCAGTTGAAGCAGTTGAAGCAGTTGAAGCAGTTGAAGCAGTTGAAGCAGTTGAAGCAGTTGAAGCAGTACATGATAAATTAGGAAAACTTATCTGGTACTAAAAAATTGACTATCATCAGTTTTGCAAACACCTAGTACCAATAAAAAAGCCCTATTCAAAATCCACCTTGGGGAGAACTTTGAATAGGGCTCTTTGCCTCTATGCTTCATTTTACGGCTGAAGCTACCTTTACCTTTTTTCGCTTTAACGACTCGTGTTTGGAACAGCTGACTGGTAACAACCGCTTTTAGCGCGTTGTCTTTGATTTCACCTCTGCCGAAGTCGGTCTCATGTTGTGAGCCACTCGGTTGAGGACTGATTTTACGCTTTGCCATAAATCCTCCTTAATGGTCGAACCAGATTGGACAATAATTATATAAATAAGTCAAATTTATAGATTTAGTTGAATTTTATGCTAAAAAACTTCACATCACCGTCATTTATTTGAAATTTAATCAAAAACATGCTGGTTAAATAGTGACTAAATACAAATATTTGTCCATAAAGCACTAATATATGTTGACTCTTCGTGGAATTAACCTAGACTCAAACACGGCTAGAAAGAAAGTTCTTTGTTTTCACATTTCGTTGGATTACTTGTAACCCGTCGTCCTGTGGTACGCAATAGCAATTTATTTTTCCACGCTATAAGCGCCGTTGAGGCGAAAGATTACATTATTTAGATATTTAGGAAATAGACATGTCTAACACAGCTACTGGCACAGTTAAGTGGTTCAACGAAACTAAAGGCTTCGGTTTCATTCAACAAGAAAACGGTCCTGACGTATTTGCTCACTTCTCTGCAATCACTGGTGACGGCTTCCGTACTCTAGTTGAAGGCCAGAAAGTAGAATTTGTTATCTCTCAAGGTCAAAAAGGCCCTCAAGCAGAGCAAATCAAAGTACTTTAATTCTTAAAGAATTTGATACGATAGCCAGCTTTTAAAGCTGGCTATTTTTTTGCCTAAAACTTATTTTGCCAACAAAACGATATAAATCTATGGCTCTTAAACCAACCATTTACAAATTTCGTATCGCCATTTCCGATATGAATAATGACTATTACGATTCTAAAAATCTAACTATCGCCCTCCACCCTTCTGAAAAGCCGCAACGAATGTTGGCTCGCATTCTAGCTTACTGTTTAAATGCTCAAAGCAATCTGGAGTTTACAAAAGGACTCTCTACGATTGAAGAGCCTGATTTATGGCATGTTGGCGATGATCAAAGCATTACTCACTGGATTGAAATTGGCGAACCAGAACCAGACAGAATTAAGAAAGCTTCTCGCCTCGCAAAGCATGTAAAAGTTTACACTTATAACACCAAAGCGGCTGTCTGGTGGGACAAAATGTCAGGAAAGTTCTCAATGCTTCCCGTCAACGTAGAGAGCTTTGACTATGACGCTATCGACTTGATTTGTCAGCACCTTGACCGAGGTACTAGCCTTTCTGTTATGATTACTGGCAGCTCAATTTTTGTTGATATCAATGATCAACATATCGAAGTAACGGTGAAGGAACTAAAAAACCATGACGTCTCTTAGTGAACTGAGTCAAGAGATGGGATTTGAAGAAATCCCCTTTGTTAAAGAACATAAAGCAGCAAAGCGACGTTGGTTAAAAGAACAGTCACAACTATTTACAAAAGTTTGTGAGAACAAACCCACAACAGCACCTACTCTTCACCTGCTTGGCCTTTTGACCAAATCACATATTGAAGCAAGTGCTAACTACGAGCAACATGCTCACTCTACCCAGCGTATGCAGCAAGTTCTGACTGACTCCTTGGGTAATGAGCACGCGGATAAGTTTACTAACCAATCTGCTGAAGACCTAATCTTAGTCACCCACCTTTGGTTATACACGCAAGGCTATTTAAATATGGATTTCAGCTTGGCGCACGATCATGCCGAGCAGACTCAAAATACATTGCAGCATGAGCTTGTCATAAAACGCATGGACGTTGATGCATTCAGAACCGAACTCATGCAAAGTTTTTATCAAGGTAAAGAAGCCCGTCCGGCTTCAGCAAGTGGCTTTTGGGGTTGGTTTAAACGTCTATTTTCCGCATAAAATACATGGTTTTATCCATTTCAAACAACTGATAGACTTCACGTTCAGTGCAACAAGCATCATGATTGCATTCTTAAAGGACAATTACCCAATGAACATCAAGGGATCATTATGAAGTTTATCCGTTGGATTTTAGGCAAGGTTATCTTATTGCTGAACGCGGTGTTCTCACCTCGTGGTATTAAGCGCACCGCAGAAGAACAGCAACGTATTGATGAAAAAGCGAAACAATACGCACTTTACCAATTTGAAGCCTGCCCTTTTTGCGTAAAGGTCCGCCGTGCAATGAAGCGTCAATCGGTGAACATTGAGCTACGTGATGCAAAAAATAACCCGACTCATCGAGCTGAACTAGAGCAAGGTGGTGGGCGAGTTAAAGTCCCTTGTCTTCGTATCGAAAAAGATGGCGAGACACAGTGGTTATACGAGTCATCTGACATCGTCGCTTACGTTGAAAAAGAATTTGCCTAAGTTCCCCCTATGAACATTGGCGGATGTAAAAGAGGCACCTAACGGTGCCTCTTTTCTATTTTTTCTAGCTAAATGTTGCCGTGCGAGCTTTCCTTATTCAGTCTTCTTGCTCAACTCCGAACTTAAACTCCACTAAGCAAATAACGGGTATGCGAGAACAACACAACGAAGATTACCGCCTAACGTCTGCGTTATTCATCCACGATCAATGTTAGCTCTACGCGCCGATTGCAAGCTTTACCACTCGCTGTCGCATTGCTGCACTTCGGTACATACTCTCCGAAGCCTCTAGAAAACACTCGTTGACGTGGAATACTCGTCGCCAATAGTTGTTTTTCTACTTCACGAGCTCGCTTTTCAGATAGCGTGTCATTGAAGCTTTCAGCTCCCGTGCTATCCGCATGACCATCAATCACGACATCAACATCAGTTCTTCCAGCCAGATAGTGACCAATGTTTCGAATCCAGTCTTGAGATTGAGCAGATAACCGTGCAGAACCCGTTTGAAAATGCACTTGCTCTTTCAAACGTATCATCAGGTGACCACCACTGAGCGTCTCGTGAGGAATGTTATGCCTGCTCAGGAACATTTCCAGAGAGGTCACGTTTTGCGACTTTTTTACTGACGCCCTCGCCGTTTGATATGAACGAGGGGAAGAAGCCACATTGGATGCGCTCGGGTATCCCCACTCTGGGTGTCTCAGCTCAGTGTTTGATTTAGGAGCTGTATCTAAAATGTTCCCACCAGGGACCATATCTTGATCGAGGCTGCTGCACCCGGCCAGAATGCCACAAACAATTAAAAACCAATGCTTCATACCATTACCAACGTAGAAAAACTCTTGTTCATTGTGTCGACAAAACACGCCGAATCTTTAGCGCTTTTGTCCACCGATTGGTTTGTCTATGCAGCGTTCATGCCACTGGAGTCAATGCAAAATCATCTCTCAAATAAAAAGCAACACTAAAATACCCTACCCTTACAGCCCATACGTCAGGCAAAGTCTGTTACCAATGGTCTCACTTTATTGTTATTTAATGGTTTTAGTCACTATCGTTAACCGATAAACTAACGCAAATTTCTCATTTAGAGCACTACTATGTTAAAAACCATATCGAAAGGCTTTGCTGTTGTTGTTGCCGTAATGGCTTTGTCGGCATGCGATAGCGGCAAGAGTCAGCCTCAGCAAGGCAAACAATACGAAGTTTTGCCAGTATCCCTTGAAGAATATGATTTAGCTCCCCTGACTGAAGCATTCTCTTTAACTTGTGGCCACTGCCGCTCAATGGAAGAGTTTGTCCCTCAAATTGAATCATTGACCGATCAAAGCGTTGAAAAAATGCATGTAACGTTCAATGAAAGTGCACAAGTGAGCGCCATCATCTTCTATACTGCCGTAATGCAGCTTGAATCAACACCAGATAAAGCGTTTATGGCAGATCTTTTTACTGCTGTGCAAATGGGTGCCGATGCAACGGCTGAGGAACGCCAAATCGCTGTTGAGAAAGCCTTTGAGTCTCGCAACCTTATCAGCCCTTACCATTTAGATGAAGCACAACAAAAAACGCTGTTTGAGTACATCACTAAGGCAGAAGCGATCACGACTCGCGGCCAAATTAACTCCGTTCCAGCCTTTATCGTAAACGGAAAATATCAAGTGATTACTGGTGGTCATGATAGCGTTGAAGCCATGGCAGAAACCATCAACTTTTTGCTAAAACAACCTAAATAGACAAGGAGATTACGTGTCTAAATTTTTGTTTCCTTTTATTATTTTTATTTTGGCGGGCTTTTTCATTTACCGTACTTGGACAAACCATAAAGTAGCAGATGAAAACTTTGCCAAAGGCCAAGCATTCTTACTAGAAAATGCGAAAAAAGAAGGCGTCATCACAACAGAAAGTGGCCTTCAATACATGGTTCTTGAAAAAGGCGAAGGTGAGGTTCACCCAACGGCAACAAGTAAAGTAAAAGTACACTACCACGGCACCTTGATTGATGGCACGGTATTCGATAGCTCTGTTAATCGTGGTGAGCCGATTTCATTTGGTCTTAACCAAGTCATTAAAGGCTGGCAAGAAGGTCTACAATACATGGTAGAAGGTGAGAAAATCCGCCTTTTCGTACCAAGCACGCTTGGCTATGGTAAGAGTGGCTCTGGCCCAATTCCACCAGCAAGTGTTTTGATCTTTGATGTTGAACTGCTAGAAATTCAATAAATCTAGAAAGCTTTATCTTAAAGCCAAAGTATCAAAACCAAAAACGCCGCGAACCACGCGGCGTTTTCTGTTTTAAGAGAGGTTAAAAACCAATATAGTGATCCGAAAGCAATGCAATGAACAACGCCAAAAGATGATATATAGAGAATTTAAACGTCTCCATCGCGGTATTTGGCTCTGGTGCATATTTTAGCTTCCATGCATGGTACATAAAGCCAGCATTGAGTAGTAGCGAGGCAAAAAGATACACCACGCCGACCATACCAACCAAAACCGGTAGGACACAAACCAAAGTCAATAGCACCGTATACAACAGAATAGAAGTTTTGGTGTACTCAATGCCGTGTGTCACTGGCAGCATGGGAATATCTACCTTGCGGTAATCCTCGACACGATGAATAGCCAGAGCCCAAAAATGTGGTGGCGTCCAGATAAAAATGATCATCACGAGCAGCCAAGCATTCGCATGTAATTGCCCTGTTACAGCAGTCCAACCGAGAAGAGGCGGCATCGCACCGGCAATCCCTGCAATGACGATATTTTGGGGCGTAGCACGTTTGAGGTACATTGTGTATACCATCGCATAGCCGAGCAAACTCATCAAAGTCAACCATGCCGTCAGCGGGTTGACCATCGCATAGAGAAGTACAAACCCTAAGACACCTAAAACTGTAGCGAAGGCTATCACCGATGATGGTTTAGTCTCACCCGATGGCAATGGTCGTTTGTGTGTACGTGCCATTCTCGCATCAATTCGGCGGTCAATTAGATGATTAAACGCTGCCGCAGACCCTGCCATCAGACCAATCCCCGTTAGGCCAACTACCGCCTGCAACCAGGGGAAATCATCAACCGGGGCTAAGCTCATCCCTACTACTGCCGTCACCAACATTAACGCCACCACTTTAGGTTTCGTTAACTTCAAATAAACTGAACTTAGTCGCTTTCGCCCATTTAACGACAGCGCGATTTCTTTACTCATAGCGAACTCCTTTCGCGGTGTAATTCCAAGCCGTTTTACCCTGCCACAAGTAAAACTGGCTAACACAAACGAGACTCAACATAACAGCGGCACCAAGGTTGTGCGCCACCGCGACATAGATAGGAAGTTGAAATACTACGTTGCTTACACCCAGCATAATTTGGCACACCAGAGTGAATAACAACCACCCTCCGATTCTCTGTGAATGATGAGAATCTTGCCTCATAAGCCCAATACTATAAGCCAATACCACGGTGGCGGTAACAATAGCACCTATACGATGAGTGACGTGTATAGTCATTCTTGCCGGATACTCCAAGACACCAAATTCATAATTCTCGAATCCAGTTTGCCAGAAAGAAAACGCTTCTTTCCATGAGAGATGGCTCATCCAGTCTCCCTCACAAATCGGCAGTGTGGTACACATCAGCGCAGCATAATTTGACGAAGTCCATCCTCCAAGGAGCACTTGCACCAAAACAACCAGGAAAACCAACAATGAAAAGCCTCTCAGAGAGCTAGAAGATGGAGAGAAATAGAGATTGTTTTGCGCTTTTAATTGGCAGTAAAAAATCGCCTGTAACGCCAATAAAACAAAACCACCGAGCAAGTGAAGCATCACGATGACGGGCATTAATTTAAGAGTAACTGTCCACATTCCCAAAAGTGCCTGCCCAATCACCAATACGCTGAGCAACATCGGAATGGTTGAATTTACACGCTCAGACCTTATTGATATCGCTGCCATCGCAAAAATGACTAAACCTAACGTTCCTGCAAAATAGCGATGAATCATCTCAAGCCATGCTTTCTCATGCTCTACTGCCCGCTCGGGGAAGTTCAGGTTAGCACGTATGACGTCTTCTTCTTGATGCGGCACAGAAAAGTGCCCATAACAACCAGGCCAGTCCGGGCAACCTAACCCTGCATCTGAAAGGCGAGTATATGCCCCTAGCATGATCACCACGAGAGTTAGGAGCAAACTGAATCTAACCAACTGAATTAATTTCATATGCACTTCCTCTAACCGACTCGTGACAGTTTTAAGAGCTTGCGTAAGTCCGCCAACATACCTTTATTCATTAGGACTAAGTCCTCATTTGGTTTCGGCGAGTAAGACATCACCAGTTGCCCAAGAGGATCAACGATCAACATTTGCCCAGGTTTCACTTTAGCGGTAACCAATTCATTCATTTGCATCGCTAACATCGATACTTCCATGGGATCTGAATGCTCAGTCTGCCAAACGACTGGCACTACTCGCTCTTGATACTTACCTAAAGCAACATGGCTTTGCTGAAGCAGGTAAAGCTGCTGTTTACACTGTTCAGTGCATTCGTTAGGCAATACATAAGCGAGTTGCCAACCATGGTCTTTGAGAGGTGACTCTTGACCAAGCTGCTCTAACGTCGTGTATGGTTCGACTAACTCGCCTCTATTGGTCACTCCGCTTTGATACCACCCTTGTGTGAGAATGACTTTTGCAATGACAGCGGGAAGCGCGAACGTACAAACCAGCGCAATCAACATTAGTCGTCCTTTGGTTACTTTAGATGTCATGCTTCACCTCCATGTGACGCAACTTTTTTTGCCAACGAACAAAAACAATTAAAGTCAGTAATAAGAAAACACCTGCCATCGAAAACCATTGAATCGAATAGCCGAAATGTTTGGCACTATTGAGTGGCAATGGATTCCAAGGAAAGTCATAGGGCCAACGAGTTAAATTGTCTGGCTGCAAGACTGCGGGCATAAGTTCAATATTCAGTAGCTGATTCAATTGCGCGATGTTTAGGTTTTGCACGCGAATAACATCGCCAACTTCCGGCATTAACTCTGAGCTCAGTGGATTAGTAGATTTTCGGTACAGGCGTCCTGTGATGAAAATCGAATTATCGAGTTTGGTGACCGTTGGTAACACTGAGCGTTCTGCTCTTCCCTCGACAAAACCAAGCTCCAATAACGCATAGGCACTAGGCTCATCGCTCGTCAATACAATCTGAAATGCTAAATATCCCACACTGCCTTGATGCGTTTGGTTGTCTAACAAAATTACGGGAAACGCCTGAGGAACAACATTAACTTCCACTTTTTTCCCGAGGATACTTTCCTCTCGCCAGTCGTTGTCTTCAAGAACGACGCTTAGTGCTCGGTACGCACTATCCGCACGCGCGAGAATGGCTTGTTCCAATGCTTGTTTTTCTTGCCCTCTCTCAAACTGCCAAAAACCCAGTTTGACCAAAAGAGAAAACACAACCACAGTTAAACCAACTGCAACCCAAAACCGTTTCGATAGCCATAATTGTCTTGATAACAACAATGATGAAACCGGAGGTGCCATGTCCACCGTATTTCTATTCAAACTGACGCTTGTCCTTTTGCTGCTTTTCATTATCTTCAACCTCGCAAAAGCGCTTATCGAAATGGTTCGTGAAGACCCAGATAATCCTAAAAAAAGAGACAAACCCATGAGTCATTACTTAGGCCGTCGAGTCATGTTCTCCGCTTTGGTGGTCGTCCTTTTGCTTATTGCGCTCAGCTCGGGTTGGCTAGCACCAAACCCTCGCCCTTATTAGTCGAACCAAGAGTTCACACTGCGCCTAAAGTACGTAAACAAACACAAACAGACATAACCAAACCACATCCACGAAATGCCAATACCAGCTGCCCGCTTGAAAGGCAAAATGGTTCTTTGGCGAAAAGTGATCTTTAGCGATTCTGAACAGCAGCACGATCAAGAAGATAGCCCCAAGACAAACGTGTAAACCGTGGAACCCCGTCAACATGAAGAACGTGTTACCGTAAATACCGGACTGCAACGTGAGCCCTATGTCTTGATAAGCATGAACATACTCAACCGCTTGGTAATATAGGAAAAAGCCAGCAAGTACGATGGTTATCTCTAACCAAACAATCAGTGCCGTTCTTTTGTCTTGTTCAAGGCTTATATGCGCCATATGTAGCGTAATAGACGACAATAGCAGCAAGATAGTGTTGGTAAGGGGTATGCCCTGCCACGGCATAGCTTGTGTTGTTTCTCCTCCCGGCGTCAGTGTGAGTGGCCACATCGCTTCGAAGGTTGGCCACAGGACTTCGTTAGTCATGAAGTTATTATCTGCCCCACCTAACCAAGGCACAGAAATCATTCTGGCGTAGAACAAGGCACCAAAAAAGGCACCAAAAAACATCACTTCAGAAAAGATAAACCAGCTCATTCCTTGGCGAAAAGAACGAGTAATTTGCGAGCTGTATTTTCCACTCAGTGATTCAGTAATCACATTACTAAACCAACCAGCCAACATGTAAAGCAAGAACAAGAAGCCCACCGCTAGCACAATGCCACCAATGGTTCCCACTGCACCGTCACTTTGTGTCCCCTGGACGGTCATGCCTGCGCCAACAGCAACCAAAAACAGAGCAAATGCACCGATGATCGGCCAGCTACTTTGAGCGGGAACATAATATGTTCCTGGCTTGTTACTCATAATTTCTCTCCTTACTGACCAACCTTGGTCTGTATCTCTCTCCCTGAGTGGCTAAGAGCCTGTAGGAGGGGGAAGTTTATAGAGTGTGTAAGACAGCGTTAACGTGTGTATAGACTCCGGCAAGTCCGGTTCGATATAAAAAATCAACGGCATTTGAGCTTGCTGTTTACCATCCAGAGGCTGCTGGTTAAAGCAAAAACACTCAATCTTATTGAAGTAAGCAGCTCCAGTCCCGGGAGAAACAGAAGGAACGGCTTGCCCCACCAACTTCTGCCCGCTTTCATTAAATGCAAGGTATTCGGTTTGTACGACTTCACCTGGGTGAACATCCATCGAAATCACTTTGGGTCTAAACTCCCAAGGCATATCTGGGCTGACATGCGCCATAAACTCCACGCGAACAGTTCTGCTCATGTCCGGTTGCATACCTGTCGGTTGAATGGCGGCTACTTCACTTGTCTTTCCATTGATTCCCAGTGCGTCGCACATCACGTCATAAAGTGGGACCAGTGCATAGCCGAAGCCAAACATTAACAGGGTCGCCAAAAGCAACTTCACGGTGAGCTTCTTGTTTGATGGATTCGGTTTCATGTCACTCACCCCACTCTTTGCTAGTCAATCTTAGGCGGTGTAGTAAACGTATGATGCGGCGCAGGGCTTGGCACTGTCCACTCTAAGCCTTCCGCACGTTCCCACGGTTTTGCAGAAGCCTTCTCCCCGCCACGAATACACTTGATCACCAACCATAAGAAGATCAGTTGTGACAACCCAAATGCAAACCCACCAATTGATACTATTTGATTAACATCAGCAAACTGAATGGCGTAATCCGGTATGCGCCTTGGCATGCCTGCTAAGCCTAGGAAGTGCATTGGGAAAAACAGGACATTGACGGAAATAATTGAGCACCAGAAATGCCATAAACTCAGCTTGTGGTCGTACATATTGCCCGTCCACTTAGGTAGCCAGTAGTATGCTGCTGCCATGATCGAGAATACCGCACCAGATACCAACACATAATGGAAATGGGCAACCACGAAGTAAGTGTCATGATATTGGAAATCCGCCGGCACAATCGCCAACATCAGTCCCGAGAAGCCGCCAATAGTAAAAAGCACAATAAAGGCAATGGCAAACAACATTGGCGTTTCAAATGTCAGAGCTCCACGCCACATGGTGGCAACCCAGTTAAAGACTTTAACCCCCGTTGGTACCGCAATCAGCATAGTGCAATACATGAAGAAGAGCTCAGCAAAAACTGGCATCCCCGTGGTAAACATGTGGTGCGCCCACACAAGGAAAGATAACAATGCAATGCTGCACGTCGCGTAAACCATCGAATGATAACCAAACAGCTTCTTACCACTGAAAGCAGGCAGAATGGCGGAGATGATTCCAAACGACGGTAAAATCATGATGTACACTTCTGGGTGACCAAAGAACCAAAAGATGTGTTGGAACATTACCGGGTCACCACCACCAGCTGCGTCAAAGAAGCTAGTCCCGAAATATTTGTCAGTAAGAACCATGGTCACTGCACCCGCTAGTACCGGCATAACCGCGATCAACAAGAAAGCGGTAATTAACCAAGTCCAAACAAACATTGGTAACTTGAACCAAGTCATTCCCGGAGCTCGCATATTTACGATCGTCACGATAACGTTGATCGCGCCCATAATGGAGCTGATACCCATGATATGAACAGAGAATACAAACAGCGCAGTGCTATCCGGGCCATAAGTCGTGGACAGCGGAGCATAAAACGTCCAACCAAAATCAGGACCGCCGCCAGGTAAAAACAACGAGCTCAACAAGATGAGAAATGCAAAAGGTAAGATCCAAAAGCTCAAGTTGTTCATGCGCGGCAGCGCCATATCTGGAGCGCCGATCATCATCGGAATCATCCAGTTAGCAAGACCAGTAAATGCTGGCATCACCGCACCAAATACCATCACTAAACCGTGTACCGTGGTCATTTGATTAAAAAACTGCGGATCGACTAGCTGTAGCCCTGGCTGGAACAGTTCGGCACGAATGATCATTGCCATCGCACCACCTGTTAGAAACATCGCAAAGCTAAACCAAAGGTAGAGGGTGCCTATGTCTTTATGACTTGTAGAATACAACCAACGAGTGATGCCCTGGGGGGCATGATGCTCGTGACCATCATCAATCGCAATGGTACTGTTCGCACTGGCTTCTGCTGGCGCAGACTTCACTGCCTTATCTATTGGCTTACTCATATTTCCTCCTTAGCACTGCCTTGTGCCTTAAAGGCATTCACATCGGATGCTTGCACTGTATCGCCAGTATCGTTGCCCCATGCATTTCGTTGATATGTGATAACCGCGCCAATTTCTTTGTCACTTAACTGATTAGAAAAAGCCTGCATTGCGGTGCCCGGGCGACCGTTGACAATAATATCTATGTGCTCTGTAACATCTCCGGTTGCAATAGGACTGCCTTTAATCGCGGGAAATGCACCCGGAATCCCCTCACCATTTGCCTGATGACACACAGCGCAACGCGCCGTGTATATCGATTCGCCTTGCGCCATCAATTCGTCCATAGATAAGTCTTGAGAGAGCGCTTCTTGTGCCGCCGCTTTTTGAAGCGCGAGTTCTTCCTTCTTACTCGCTAGCCATTCATCGAACTTTTCTTCTTCCATCGCATGCACCACCACTGGCATAAATCCGTGTGCACGACCACATAGCTCCGCACACTGACCGCGATATACGCCTGGCTCATCAATTCTTGTCCATGCTTCATTGATAAAACCTGGAATGGTGTCTTTCTTGACGGCAAAGTCTGGTACCCACCAAGAGTGAATGACATCATCAGAAGTCATCAAAAAACGCACTTTGCGATTCACAGGCAACACCAAAGGGTTGTCTACTTCCAGTAAGTAATGTGCGCCTTTAGCTTCGATTCCATCAATTTGTTTTTGGCTGGTGGCAAGCAAACTAAAAAACTCAACATCTTCGCCAAAATAGCTGTAATGCCATTTCCATTGCGAGCCTGTGATCTTGACCGTGATATCCGATTGGCTTGTGTCTTCCATTGCGACTAAAGTTTTCGTTGCGGGAATCGCCATAGCGACAAGAATGATGATGGGTATGACCGTCCAAATAATTTCCACTTTTGTACTTTCATGGAAATGTGCGGCAACTGCTCCTTTTGACTTGCGATGACGGAAGATGGAATAGAACATCACACCAAAAACAATCAAAGCAATTACACAGCAGATATAGAAAATCAGCATATGTAATTCATACACTTGCCCACTTATCTCTGTGACCCCTTTTGTCATGTTGTAGTCATTTTCCTTTGACCAACCAAAAGAGGAAAATGTGATTAAAATCACATTCAGTGATAAGGCTAGAGTAGTCGTTAATCTTTTCAAAAGATCTCTCCTCTGCTCAGCCGCTACGCCTACGCGAGCTTCCTTGCGTCCCGATGCAAATATCGAACAACTTTACGAAAAATCACAAAAACTACGATTTCGACACGGTTTGTTATATTTATGTTAAAAGGCTAGTTATAGTTCCAAGGTTCTTCAAGAAATTAAATATGATTAAATTTTGTTCGGATAAGAAAAATTAATTCGGTTTATCGATTGCCCTCTTTGAAATGTAATTGAGAACCATTTACATTGATTTAAAAGAAAACATTGAGATACTTACCAAACGAAGTGTCCAAGAAAGTAGGCTCCACCTACTAAGGAATGACTGATATGACAGCACTAATTACTCAATGGCTAGAACGAGACCCTGATCCTAAGACTCGTGAAGAGCTACAACACCTCGTCGATACGAACAATGAACAAGAACTTACTGATCGCTTTGGCTCACGCCTTGCCTTTGGTACTGCAGGCTTACGTGGAAAAGTGGGCGCAGGTCCAAACCGAATGAACCGCTTGGTGATTCAAGAGACCGCCACTGGTTTAGGGAACTATTTGCTTGAGCAAGTCAAAGATGCCGCGAGTCGTGGTGTCGTTATTGGCTACGATGGTCGTCCCGATTCAAAACAATTCGCGCATGATACCGCATCCGTACTGACGGCCCTTGGTATCAAGGTTTACCTAACGTATGACGTTGCAGCAACCCCAATTGTCGCGTTTGGTGTCCGTACATTGAATGCGGCGGCCGCTGTTGTTGTTACTGCCAGCCACAATCCACCAGAATACAATGGCTTTAAAGTATATTGGGAAAATGGCGCACAGATTATTCCTCCGCACGACTCTGGAATCGCAGCGAAAATTGATGACGCAACAACGAAGCCATTACCTTTAATGTCTCTCGATGATGCAAAACAGCACGGTTTGTTAGTTTGGTTGGAAGACGACTACTACCAAACTTACCGTAAGACAATGAATGAAAACGCGCTGCTTACTCCTGACAACAATACCGATATATCTATTGCTTACACCGCAATGCATGGCGTTGGCGCGAATATGGCGGAAACGCTACTTGCCGACGCAGGCTTCCAAAAAGTGGCAAGTGTTAAGGAACAGCGCGAACCTGATGGAAGCTTCCCAACCGTCAACTTCCCAAACCCTGAAGAAGCCGGTGCAATGGATATGGTGATGGCATTAGGTAAGTCCGTAGATGCCGATATCGCTTGCGCGAACGATCCAGATGCGGACCGTTTTGCCGTGGCAGTTAAACGCCCAGATGGCGAGTATCAAATGCTAACAGGTGATCAGGTGGGCTCACTGTTTGGCGATTACTTGCTGGAACAGCAACCTAACGCTTTGGTTGGCAACACCATCGTATCCTCAAGAATGCTGAGCAGCATCGCTAAGGCGCATGGCGCACAATACTATCAAACATTAACTGGCTTTAAATGGCTTACTAACGTTGCCATGGAACAAGAGACAGAAACCAACCCATTCTTGTTTGCTTATGAGGAAGCGCTCGGTTATACCGTGGGTAACAAGGTGTGGGATAAAGATGGTTTATCTGCAATCGTCGCGTTTTCACAGCTAACAGGCAAGCTTAAAGCGCAAGGCAAAACACTGTGGGATAAACTGGAAGAGCTGTACCGCGAGCACGGTTTCTACTTCAACGCACAACGCAGCATCGCTCTCGACCCGAACTCTCCACCAATCGGCGACAAACTCCGAGCCAATCCACCAACAGAGATTGCTGGTAAAAAAGTTGCAGTAACCGAAGATCTTAAAACATCGGTTCGCATGTTTGACGACGGCTCTGAAGAATCCATTGACTTACCAGCAAGTGACGTATTGATTTATCACCTAGAAGATCAATCTCGCGTGATTGTTCGTCCTTCTGGTACTGAGCCAAAACTAAAATGTTACTACGAAGTCATCAACCTCTTCCCTGCGGATATGAGCTATGAACAAGCACAGCAAGCAGCAGAAGCGAAGATGAACGAACTTATCGACGCGCACCAGCAAAGTTTGTAAGTCAAAGAGAAACATAGATATTTGATACAACAAGAGGCGCAAATTCGCGCCTCTTTTTTGATTTTCACTAGAACAAGTCAAGCTAACCCGTGCTTTCCCTAGCCTACAATTTCCTTTTGTAGAAAGTACTTGTGGATGCCCTCTGCAGGATAGCCTGAGTACTGCCCCACTTTCTCAAAACCCAATTTGAGATAGAACTCAAGAGCTTGAAAGCTGTAGGTATCCAAATAAACATGGGTAACCCCATGAGGCTTTACTCTTTGTTCTAGCATCGACATTAATTGGCTACCGAGACCAGAGGTTCGACTTTCAGCGTCTACCCACAAAAACTCAACAAACACCGTATTTTTAAACATTTCGCCAGTCAAGCCACCCATGATCTTGCCATTCTCATCTTTTGCGAAACAGCCTATAGCATGCACTTCCCCTTCAGGTAAATGCAGTCGGTTATAAGATCGAATACCTTCACGAACAAAATCAAGGTCTGTTTGATCTGGATTTAAACAAAATTCAAGCGTCATATACCCTCTCCTTAGGAAACACCAATATCCTAAAACAAAAAGCCAGCAATTGCTGGCTTTCTGATGGAATATGATAACTTTACAAGGCGAAACTACTCAGCATCCACAACGCCAGAATAACAAACACTAACCCCATTAGTTTATGTTGATACGTGCGGAATTTTTCGTTCTCGAGCAGCCCTTTGCCCAATGTGCCTGCTAACCCAACAAGTAATAAATTGAATGACAAGCCAAGAACGTTCAACAATAACCCTAGCGCTAGCATCTGCTCACCAGAAGATGCCGTGATATTGCTTGAGACAAACTGCGGCAAAAACATCACAAAAAAGACCAAGGCTTTAGGGTTGAGCAAATTACTCATCAAAGCACGTTGATAATAAGTTGATGCCATTTTGTTTTGACCATCAAGCTCCGGAGCCGAAGATGCCTCAGCTCGTAAGCAGTCCCAACCCATTTTTAGCAAGTAAGCGCCACCTAGTAGATGAAGGACTTTAAGGGCTATTGGGCTCATGGCAATCAGGGTAGATACGCCCATTGCAGCAAGCAAAGTAAGAATAACACCAGACGTCGCATTGCCTAAGCTAGCAAAAAGACCGACCTTCTTACCGTAACTCATACTAGAGCTCGCTATCAGCAACATATCGGGCCCTGGTAACAGCAACAAAGCCACTACTGCGGTGAGATAAACAGGAAGTACAGATAAATCAATCATGATGGAACCGCTTTTCTACAACAAGGCGGCGAATGTTATACCAACAAAATGACATCATCCAGCCCAAAATAGCCAAGATAAATCAAAAAATAAAAATCATAGTTTGCCCAGCCGAAAAATAGCAATCAATTCGCCTGTTTATCAAAATCGAATAGCAATTTTGTACAAAAATAAGCACGATGGATCCGTTACACTTCTAAAATGATTTTCTTGAGCAGACCGGATAAAGATGAAAGAAAAGAATAAGGAAATCGCTACCTTCAAGATAGCTCAAGAGCTCGGCGGTTTAGAACTTCTCGATGCAAAGTATGAGAAGCAGAATTTTTCACGCCATAGCCACGAAGGTTACACTATTGGTGTCATCGAAAAAGGGGCACAACAATTTTTTAGAACGGGCGGGAATCATATAGCGCCACAGGACAGCATCATCCTTGTTAATGCAGATGAAGTACACAACGGGCATTCAGCCTCGGAAGGCGGCTGGGAATACAAAGCAATGTACCCTGTACCTCAGCAGTTTCAAACTTTAGGACAAGAGCTTGGTTCACCAAATGTAGCTCTGCCCTATTTCCCTCAACCTGTGGTTTACGATCCTGAGCTGGCTAGTCAGTTACGATTGGTATTTGAAACACTAGAAAAATCAGACAACCGTTTATTGAGAGAAACTTTGGTTTACGGCACGTTGATCAAGCTAGCCAGTAAACACAGCACTCATCGGGCACCACTGAAAGAGTCAACCAGAGCTCAGCGACAAGTGCAGCTCGTCAGAGAATTTTTGGAAGACTTTCCACAAACGGACGTCTCACTAGAAGAACTCGCGAAACTGTCTGGATTAAGCCCTTTTCATCTACTGAGAGAGTTTCAAAAGCAATTTGACTTTCCGCCTCATGCCTATCAAATTCAGCAACGTTTACGTATGGCGAAGAAGCTATTAAAAATGGGACAAAAAATTTCAGACGTGGCACAAGAATGTGGCTTCCATGATCAAAGCCATCTGCATCGACACTTTAAAAAAGCCATGGGCGTCACTCCCGGCCAATACGTCCGTCACAGCTAAAGCAGCAATATTGTACAAGGCGTTATGCGACTACCGAGCTATCTTGGTAATCTGATTTAGGAATAAATAAGAAGAAACTATGGACCACACTTTGCCGTTACAAAAAGAATCAAAAGCCACGCTATTTTGGCAAGGTACACTTGCGATGATGCCTCTGAGTATCGCAGTGCTTCCTTGGGGCTTACTCGCAGGCTCATTCGCAATTGATACTGGGCTTCACCCTTTGGAAGGACAAGCACTATCCGCCATTTTGTTCGCAGGTTCTGCACAGCTCGTCGCGATGGGAATGATTAAAACGGGAGCAGGCCTAGTGACCATGTTACTGACAACGTTTTTTATCACCTCTCGACACTTCCTCTACAGTGTATCGATGCGCAGTAAAATTGCACCGCTCCCTCTAAAATGGCGATTATCACTCGGCTTCTTACTTACTGACGAGCTGTTTGCGATTGTAGGCCACCATTCCGATAAACAATTTAATCGCTGGTATGCACTTGGGGCTGGTCTGAGTTTTTACCTGTTTTGGAATGTCGCGACATTGACGGGCATTATTGCGGGAAGTCTAATCCCTGAACTGAACGAAATGGGTTTGGAATTTGCTGTAGCCGCTACTTTTATCGCGATAGTAGTACCCACCATTAAAAATGCAGCGGTGCTCGCGAGTGTTATTGTGTCTTTGGTGAGCTCAGTTGCCCTAACCTATTATCAAATTGAGGGAAGTTTGATGATTTCGAGCATTTTAGCCATGCTTACTGGTTACTTTGTGGAACAAGTAAAGGAGAAACGCTAATGATCATGTTGGCTATTTTGCTGATGACGGTACTTGTTTTCACCAGCCGCTACTTGTTTTTAGAACCCAAGCTACCATTGCGATTAGGGACGCGCACTCAAAAAGTACTCAATTACGCTAGCCCCGCAGTACTGACTGCGATCTGGGCACCGATCGTTTTCATTCCCGATGGGGAGCTCAGCGTCAATGTGCAAAACCCATTTTTACTGGCTGCCGTACTGGCTGCTTTAATCGCGTATTTTACTAAAAATGTTCTTTTAACGACGGTTATCAGTATGGTGGTATTTCTCGTTCTACGAATTTGGCTTTAATCCGCCAACCACTCAATCTCCAACAAGGTGACATCGCCACACTTTAATCGACCAAGGAAGATGTCACCTTCATGTACCTCACCAACGCCCTTTGGTGTACCAGTCATCACTACATCGCCATCTTGAAGTGTTGTGTAACTGGTTAATTCATCCAGGATAGTTAGCGGCGGGTAGAGCATTTGGTTAACGTGACCTTTTTGTACACGAACACAGTTAATTAAGAGCTCAAGGTTAAGATCGTTGATATCAATGTTATCCAAAGAGACAAACCGACTAAACACAGCAGAGCCATCAAATGCCTTAGCACGCTCCCACGGCAACCCCTGATTTTTAAGCGAGGATTGCAAACCACGCTTGGTCAGATCCAATCCCAAACCAACCGCTGAATAACGTCCATCCTTGATCAAAAAGCAGATTTCAGCCTCATAATGAAGGGGCTCTTGATGGAATGAACGCAGAGTTGTTGATACGGAAGTTGCGGGTTTATTAAATACCACCATTTGCTCAGGCATTGCATTATTAAGCTCATGAATATGTTCAACGTAATTTCGTCCAACACAAAGCACTTTACCCACTTCTACTTTCTTTTCTTCAACTTGAATAACACTCATCATTCTTCCCTGCAAAACAAAAATCCCATCATAATCTAACCTATTGACTTAACGACACTAAATAGCAACCTCTAGTGTAAAAAATAAGACATTCACCCCGTTTTGAGTTTTGTATCATCTAATTGAAACAGCAAAGTATTTGTAAAACAAATAGACAAAAAAGCCAGCACGAGGCTGGCTTTAGATCAATGAGCTTGAATAATAGTTCTCGCTAAACCCTATTATAGGTAGTAACGAGCACCTAACGCCCATTTGTCATCAGTTTCACGACCATTGTCGTCATTTAGGTCAAACTGGTAACCCGCGTAACCAACAAATTTAGGCGTGAAGTTATATTCTGCTTGTAGTGCCATTTCTTCACGAGCAGTTTCTGTTTTAGAGCTCTTAAACTCTTTACCTTCCACCATCTCATAGTTAACACTCAAGTTTAGGCTGTTCGCCAGAGCGTATGCGATGATCGCCTCGTACGCATCACTTTCTTCTAAACGGTCGCCTTTTGCACTGAAGTTCATGTTTTCGTTTGAACCATAAACCGCAGCAAGGAATAGGCCTTGTCCGTACGCACCGTAAGATGCTGATACAACGTGTGATTCCGCCGTGTGCTTACCTGCATATGCAGGGTGCTGGAAATCACCGCCATTGTAAGAGTAACCGATTTTAGCGCCCATGATTGAGTAAGAAAGCGCAGCTTGCACACGGTCATCGTATTTGGCACCGCCAGTTATAACTCCAGCATCGTTGCGTGTGTAATCATCGTTTGCACCCTGCCAACCAAGACCAAAGTTGATCACCCCCGCTTCACCCAACTCGATGGCATTACGGTAAGAAAGCATTTTATCCGCACGGCCTGTGCCAAGGTTTCCATGATCGTCATAGATGAAGTCGTTGGCAAACGCGATTGGCATATCTGCAATACCTGCGACATCGTAGTAAGGTGACCATTGCGTACCACCTACTGCACGACCATAAACCTCATGCGTTACACCTAAGTAACCTAGACGAGTTTTAAACGACTCTTCACCACCGTCTAAGTAGTTTAGCGCCCATTCACCACGTGCGTCTGCGGTGAAGCCATTACCCAAATCCTGTGTCGCAGAGATATTGATACGAGGAGAGTTAGTCCCCACATCCGTGTCACCTTGCTCTGATCCATTTAAATTAACAGAAACGTGGCCGCCCATCGAAAATGTTGTGCCATCGTTATTATATAGTTCCACTGCAACTGCTTGAGTACCGAAGGTTGCTGCCGCGATTGCCGCTGCTAATAATTTTTTATTCATTTCTAAATCCATTACTTATTAGTTGGTTAGTCAGTTTTAGACCCGGCTTTGGTTCACTTTCGTAAAAACGAAATGAT
Source organism: Vibrio sp. 1874 (assembly GCF_033344395.1). NCBI lineage: Bacteria > Pseudomonadati > Pseudomonadota > Gammaproteobacteria > Vibrionales > Vibrionaceae > Vibrio > Vibrio sp. 1874. Next base: position 639,868 of record NZ_JAWPOR010000001.1, on the reverse strand, counting down.
GAACAAAGAGAGGAATACAAAGGCTATCCGAGGCATCGTTTCCACCAGATTAGTTTTACCTTTGTGTAACAACTGCCGACACTTTATTTGATTAGTTCCTGACAACCGAGTGAAAAGATCTCAGACAAAACCTAAAAAGCAATCGTTTACTTAGCCTTCAAAAAATCGAGAAATAAAAACCTTACAATAAGAAATGCTTTAGAGAGAGTTAGCTCACAAATAGCTGATGATTCGCTATTTTTAGGCCAAACTTCCCTGCTAAATTGAAATGTTTACTTACATTTAGGGTCAAGAAGCAATTCAGGAACTTTTTGAAAAAAACACAGTCTTTAACGGAGAGGAAAAAACCTCAAAAAAGATAAACCTTTCTTTTTATAAGTGGTATGAGAAGGGGCACTTATTCTTGCCAGCAATAAAAGTGCAATCAAATCATAACTTAACAGAAATCTATCTTTCATTTTCAGCATTTACCTTAGCGTCATCAACACATCGGGCAAGAAAGCCCATCGATTACAACTAGGGTAATAAGAAAATGAAAAAGGCAGCACTAACTACTGCAATTCTTACAGCATTGGTATCAGCACCATCATTCGCAGCAACTGTATACAAAAACGACGGTACTGAATTAAAAGTTGGCGGCCGCGTTGAGTTTCGTGGTGACTTCATCGGTTCAGACGGTGCTGAAGTTGAAGGTTCCATGGAAGATAAAAGCCGTGCTCGTCTTAACCTAAAAGGTAAAACAGACATCGGCAACGGCCTTTCTGCTTTCGGTGTTTACGAAGCCGAACAAAAAACGGGCAAGAGTGAATTCAAAAACCGCTACATGTATGCAGGCGTCGACTCTGATATCGGTGCTTTCTCTGTAGGTCGTCAAGACATGGCTGCAGTCATCATCTCTGACATGACGGATATCACTGAATTCTCTGGTGTTCAGCAAGTTATTGATTCGTCTTCTGATAAGCAAGACAGCGTTTTCGCATACCGTGGTGCGTTTGATGCACTACAACTTCAAGCAACCTACCAAGCAAACTCTAGCGATAACGAAGATAAATACGGCATCTCTGGAATGTACTCACTACCAATGGGCCTCGACTTTGGTCTTGCATACTCTGGTGGCGATGTAGATAAAGATAACTCTGAAGATCAAATTCTAGGTGGTATCGCTTACTCGATGGACAACCTTTACCTAGCAGGTACTTATTCTCAAGGTTCCCTGACTGACTCTGAAGACTTTACGGCTTACGAGCTAGTCGCAAGCTACAAAGTAGCAAGCAAAGTGACACTTGCAGCTCTATACACAGCTCAAGAGAATGATCCAGACAACGGTTCAAAGTACGACACTGTTGAAGGTATCGAGCTTGTTGGTTACTACAAACTAAACAGCAACTTCCGTACTTACCTGTCTTACTACATCAACCAACTTGATGAAGCAAAAGATGCAACAACAGGTCTAGTAACAGAAGGCGAAGATACACTGCGCCTAGGCGTACGTTACGATTTCTAATTCACTCTTGTCCTAAGAGCGAGTCCACTTGGCCAGCACCTTTGCTGGCCATTTTTTATTTAACCCAACACAACTCGATAAGTTTTCACACTATCCAAGCATCGCTCAGCAATGAAAAACGAGCGTAACGACGCCTACTTCTGCCCTCTTTTAATGCGATTGATCACTAAGTTAGTGCATTTCACCTAATCGACAACATAGAAAAACAAAAAAAACCATTTAAAATCAAACATATAAAAGTTGGCACGTGTTCTGCAATATTATTTATGCAAATGCATGGCAGCGTTTGTGCTTCTCGTTCTTTGTACCTGTTATAACAGGCACGTCCTTTGAATTGGTAATGTCGCCTCCCTCTGGGAGGCATTTTTTTATTGGCGCGAAAAACAATAGGACGTATGATCCCGCCACCTCTATCAAACTGGAATTTTTCAATTGAATCATCATCCTGTTCAAGGTGCGTCCTGGATGCTAACAGCTGGCTTGGCATTCGCCATAGTGAACAGCTTCGCCCAAATTGCTAGCATCAACTTTGGTGTCTCTTCCACCACATTTGCGTTATTCCAATATGCAATCGCCTTATTTGTTATTCTGCCCTACCTACGTACACTTGGGATTAGACGTTCTTTAAGAACCCAACACTTTGGCTGGCATGCATTCCGCATTTTTCTCTCTGTTATCGGGATTCAACTTTGGTTATGGGCTCTCGCTTACCCAGTTCCAATTTGGCAAGGCATTGCACTTCTCATGACCTCTCCGTTATTTGCCACAGTTGGTTCTGGCTTGTTACTCAAAGAGAAAGTAGGTACTGCACGCTGGCTCGCTACATTGACGGGGTTTGTTGGTGCCATGATCATTCTTGAGCCTTGGGCAGACTCATTTACATGGGCGACCCTGCTCCCTGTTGGCGCCGCATTTTTCTGGGCAACGTATTCATTAATGGTTAAAAAAATGTCGGTAAACGATCCGCCTTCAACCATGGTTGTCTATTTATTACTGCTGATAACGCCATTTAATATCTTGTTAGCGATACCGACGTTTACTATGCCAGATACGTGGACGATATGGGGTGTGCTTTTAGCCGCAGGTGCACTTACAGCACTCGCTCAATGGGCTATCGTTAAAGCATATGCAGTAGCAGACGCCTCATTTGTGCAACCATTTGATCACGCCAAACTGCCTTTGAATGTTGTTGCTGGTTGGTTGGTGTTTGGTTGGGTGCCTCCTGGTCGTTTATGGTTAGGTGCTGCGATTATTATTGCATCTATTGCGTTTATTACGCATTGGGAAGCGAAAAAGACAAAGTTAGTTGAAAGAAAAATCTAATTTAAAAGTTCTATATTTTCAGGAAAGGAAATGAGGAACCCATATGAGTCAACCAATCAAAATTACACTGTATCGCTGGGCTGGTAGTTGGGGCCCATTCAAAGTCAATATTCCTTGTGGTGAATGTACATTAACCAAAGATATTTTAAAGGATACTTTTGAAAACGAACTAGCCGATGTGCCCGTTGAACTTGAAGTAAAAGATTGGTTATCGCACTGGTGGGAACCATTAAAAGCGGGGGCTTGGCATGCACCCATTCTTCTTGTCGAAGGGAAAGTTATCAGCCAAGGAGAAGCATTGAATCGGGGTGTGCTTGTACAGTCTGTTATTGCTGAGTGGGTAAAACGCGATGAGCTAAAAGGCAACATTGTTTATGGTAAAGCAACTTGCCCTTACTGTGTCAAAGCCAAACAATTACTTGACGAGGCTGGTGTTCAGTATGAGTACCGTGATGTAGTTAAAGACAGCGCCGCCTTATACCGCATGATTCCTGAAGTAAAAGCCATCATTGGCGAAAAAACACCGGTAACAGTGCCGCAAATCTGGTTAGATGGAAAATATATTGGAGGCGCTGACAATTTAGAAAAGTGGTTATCAGCAAAGGGGCTAGATAAAGTGCCTAATAATGTTGTGGAGATACCAAGCCAATCCGCGTAATTCTAGATTTAAATGTCATCAGCCTTTGAGTAGCGTTTGCCAATGTTGTGCAATATGTTGGCTACTTACTAACAACAAAACAGAGAAAAGCAAAAAGCCCTGATTTTTCAATCAGGGCTTTTTAAATTATTTCGCCAGTTTTTTAATAACACGAGCAAAAACAGAAGCTTTTTTCTTCTTCGCTTTACCGTAAAGCGCTTTGTGCATCGCGTCTTTTGCAATCATCTGGCCAATATAAGCACCACCAAGTTCGTTACCCATGACCTTCTCCTGAATGTATTGACTTAACTATGTTGTAATTTTACACCACAATTAGATAAAAACAAGACTCCAGTCACATTTATTTTGTAATTAACTTTCAGTTTAGTTTTCGTGGATTTTTTGAAATGAGCGTCTATCGCTTAGGTTGTTGGTATGTTTTACCCGCTGCGACGTACGTATCTTTCTGTTTGATTTCAAAGAATGTTTCAAAGAACCACGCTGCAAACTTGATCAAGTGATCGCCTTCATTCATGACGTGCTCTACGTATTCTTGCTCTTCTCCGGACTCGTCTTCTTGAGTGGTAATATGGTAAATACGTTTCTCGCCATCAACTTCTGCAAGACCAAACTGACCCGTTAGGGATTGTGCCGCTTGTGCAACTTCTTCTTCCTCACACGCCTTCAAGACTTCGAGTGCCTTTGGCATGCTTTCTTGCTGAGTAATTTCTTTTACCAGTGTTTCAAATTCGTTTTGTTGCATTCTTTCACCTAACGATTAGAGATCGGATAGTCATTTGGGCAGAAATGTATTCCAAGCTTGAGAGAAGTATCAAGGTTCGCCCTCTTCCTTTCAAACCAAGTCATTCAGTATACACAACAGGCCAGACTTAATTTAGCTGCGCATTTTAGAAAGCCGACCTTCTGGTTGCAAGTATATTCAGATGGAAGTTTCTGCTTGAACCGTCCCTTCTGGCACTTTACGAAATTGGCTTAGTACAAGAACAAAGCAAGAAAGTAACGCAATAAACAAATAAAACACCCCAAGCTGCTGCTGATTCGTAACCCATGAGTCTACTAAGTACCCACCAAACAAACCTGCTAAACACATTTGAATAGAACCAGATAGCGCAGAAACCGCGCCTGCCTGTTGCTTATGTGGTGAAAGTAGCAAACTGATCGATACTGGGAATGACATGCCTTGAGCAAAACTTAAACACGTGAATGCCGTCAGCAATGAAAATACACTGAAGGGGGTAACCAACAACATGAAGCCAGCAACAGCAACAATCGCGAAACTCATCAGCAAGATTTGCTGAGCTTTGTAACGAGCATTGATCAAATTCAGCACTAAGCTACCCGTCAGCAAACCAACTGATGGTATGATCATCAAAGAGCCGTAATCTGCCGCCGTCAATCCTAACTCTTGTTGCATTAAAAATGGATACAAGGAGAGCGTAACCAGAGCCGATAAATAACTAAGCCAGTTGTAGCTCGCACTACCAATCACTTGTGTATTCGTTAACAGACGCAAATAGTTCGCGCTTACTTCGCCTACTTTAAATTTTCTCTTCGGATAAGGCAGCGTTTCTGGCAGCACCAATAAACCAAGTGTAAAAATTGCCATTAAGTAAATCAGCACAAACACGAAGACAGCATGCCAACTCAGGTGAAAAGCAATCCAGCCACCAAACAGCGGAGCAATAATTGGCATCACTGAAGCAGTGACTGAAATATAAGATAGCGCTTTGGTTAATTGCATACCGTCATAACTATCACGCAGTACTGACCGACCAAGTACCGAAGCGCTGCCCGCTCCTAGGCCTTGCAGTAACCGTCCCGCTTCAAGGGCAACAATGTTGTCCGAAAACGCGATGCAAATAACCGTACCAACTAGATATACACTTTGCCCCAAAATAAACACCGGCCGACGACCAATCGCATCAGACAATGGGCCGTAAAAAAGCTGAGAGATACCGAAGCCAACGAGAAATAGCGTGACGAGATTCTGAATCGAATGTTGCGGCAAATTCAAGTCATGACCAATCAACGGCAAAGAAGGAAGATAAATACTAACGCCAACTTGGCCTGTGGCAATGATCATCATCGCTAATAACAATGGTGTTTTACGCAAACGTTCCTCCTACTTTGTGACAGATTGATGGCAAACAGTGTATATTTGATACTCAAAGATGATAATCAGCTAAGTTGGAAAGGAATTAATTCCCAAGGAGATACAATGGACTGGATTCAAAGCGTGAAGAGTTATATTCGTGTGGTCGAAGAAGGTAGCTTTAATGCAGCAGCGCGGAAACTCAATACCACCAGCTCAGCTATCAGTAAGCGAGTTCAATGGCTAGAAGATAAAATTGGCGTTCAACTACTCAAACGTACGACCCGCTCAATTAGCCAAACTGAAGCTGGTGCGCTGTTTTATCAACGAGCAAAAAGTCAGCTTGATTCATGGCAATCGGTATTAGATGAAACTCGCTCAGTCAACCAATCACCAGCGGGGCTATTAAAAATTGGCGCGACACTGGCCGTTGGTTCCAAGTTTCTAGTTCATTATCTCGATGATTTTCTTGAGAAATATCCAGACATCACACTTCAATTAACAACAACGCTACCAGGCCAATTGCCAGAGCTAAGCTTAGACCTGTTTATTAGCCGGGAATTAGAGCAACTGAACTCTCTAAGTTTCAAAGCTACTGCGCTTTTCGAACATAAAGCCCAGTTTTACGCTGCGCCTAGTTACCTAAAAAAATATGGAACACCGCAATGCGTTGAGGATCTGACAGAGCATAATGTCCTGATTTGGGGAGAAAAACCCTCACGAGAAATCAAAACAAATCGAGGTAAGCGTATCAGCTTGTCCGGTAACTTTGCCACGACCAACCCAGAAGCGCTGTTTCATGGTGCCAAAAGAGGCATGGGTATTCTGATGACGAATAACGTCATGATCAAAGATGATCTCAAATCCGGCGCGTTAGTCCCTATCCTGCCCGATATCACAGCGGATAAAGCCACTGTATATGCCTACTATCCAAAGCTGGATTATCAGCATACCCGGACTAAGCTATTCCTCGATTATCTCAAATCACGATTAGAAGAGGAGAAGCGCGCCTAGCTTAGCGTTTTTATCGCTATACCTTTAAAAGGTTCAAGCATAAAAACATGAAAATAATGATTTGTTCGTTCACAAAATTTGAAAAATCTGCCTTAGTAACCGATAGTTTATTTGATGCATATCAAATAATAATTCGTCGTGTCTTACACGATATGTTAATAACAACGCTAGGTGAAATGCTCAATGGGTCAGGTACAAATCAGTTTCCACAAAATTGATGAGATATTGAAGCTAAACGGCACGGCTCAGCTAAACCGAGTCACGCTAGATATTCATCAACACTTGCAGAGCCATTGCACTTGCGTTGTAGAAGTTGCGCATCTTCAGCATTCGGCTCATACCATTTCCTTCGCCAGCAATGGAAAAATTACAGACAACCTAAGCTACCACCTTTCAGGCACCCCCTGTGAAAAAGTGGCGAAAGACATTGGCGAACATATTTTCTATCAAGACCAGGTATACAAGCGTTTTCCTGAAGATCAGATGTTTCAAGAAGATGGCATTCAAGCTTACATTGGCCTGCCATTGAAGACACAAAATGGCGAAGTTCTGGGAATTTTACTGTCTACCTTTACCCGAAGCATCCACGCGAAAGAAGCGCAAGATATCCTCGACTTCCACCGATTTTATGCCAATGTCATTATTCATAGCTTACGTGAAAAGTGGGTCAGTGAACGTTCAGATAAGCTTCTTAATCAGCTTAGCTATGAGGTATCGCATGATAACCTAACTGGACTGCTCAACCGTAGCTGTTTAGCTGATACCTTGGAGACATTAACGCAGCAGGCGACTCGCCCATTCAGTTTGGCGTATCTTGATATCGATAATTTCAAATCGATCAATGATATCAACGGAAACTATATCGGCGACCAAATCATTAAGTTCACAGCTAACGCCATTCAACAGAGCTTGTCGTCGCCAAACAATGCGTTCCGTGTTGCAGGAGATGAATTCGCCTTCATCACGTACGACGAAGATCCTGTCGCCGTGTGTCAGGAAGTACTCGACAAAATTGAAAGCGGCTACAGCGACAAATCTAACCGGATTTCTTTCACCGTTAGTATTGGTATTGCACGTGCCCCAGTACATATGTTGAACAGCGATGAGCTGATTTTGAATGCCAGTCTCGCTCTCAAAGATTGTAAAAAACACCGCGATACACGGATTCAGCATTACGACACACACCTTAGTGCGTTATACCACCGTAGGACGCAGCTTATTGAGGCAATGCGAATCCAGCTAAGTACTGATATACAAGACAGCGATGAGTTGTATGTAGTGGTTCAACCGATCGTCGATATCACGAGCGACCGCTGGAATTACTTTGAAATTTTGACTCGTTGGAATAGCAATATCTATGGAAATATCTCTCCAGCGGAGTTCATTGAAGCTGCCGAACAATCAGGCCTGATTATCGAGTTAGGTGAACGGATTATTGAACTCGCGTGTATCGCAAAGCAAGAACTCGAAGCGAACCTAGGCTATAAAGTCAAACTCTCCATCAATTGCTCAGCGTATGAGCTGGTTGATTCCAACCGTTATATTAATCACTTAACCAACATGGTTGAAAAGTATCAGCACGAAGCAAAAGACTTTGTTATAGAGCTCACCGAGACCGTCTTACTCTCACAAAGTGGCCGTGAACAGATGGTACTTAACTCGTTGCGATACTTGGGTTTTAAAGTCGCACTGGATGATTTTGGTACGGGATACTCAAGCTTGAACTATATACACAATTATCCGATTGATAGCATCAAAATCGATGCTACCTTTGTGCAGAACATGCTCTCAAATACAACCTCTGAACAAGTGGTGTTTTTGATAGCGCAATTGGCAGAGCTGCTTGATGTGGATTTGATTGCCGAAGGCGTAGAAGACGATAGAGCACTGCAAAAGTTAATTGAAATGGGCTGCCACTACATCCAAGGTTATTTTTACTCTCGTCCACACAGTGTTGAAGAAATCGTACACCTGATAAATGAACGTGAAGTACGGAGTGCCTAACGTACTGAACAGACTGCTGTCATAGAATTCAAATCTAGTTAATGCACAAAGTAAAAGAGACCAAGCTATGCTTAGTCTCTTTTTGTTTTTTGAGCGAAGTACTTTATTACAGCACTGCTTTCTCTTTATCGCGTAATAGTCTATCCATTTCATCTCTGTTCGCGACAAAAGTAGCCATCTCTTTCTTAGGAACAGAACTCGCCATTGGGATATTTGCTCGCATAGCGTTAACTGGACGGCCGTATTCAATCAACTCATAGTGAAGGTGTGGCCCAGTCACTCGACCTGTTTTACCAGAAAGACCGATACGCTGGCCTCGAGAAACCTTTTGCCCTTTCTTCACCAAAATCTTACTTAGGTGTAAGTAACGGGTTTTGTATTTGCTGCCGTGCTCAACAACCACGTAGTTACCCGCATAAGGGTGTTTACGAGTCATGATCACTGTACCATCACCAGTAGAAACGACTGGTGTACCGGTTGGTACAGCAAAGTCAGTGCCGTTGTGCGGCGCAACACGCCCCGTTACTGGATGTAAACGATTAGGGTTGAAGCCAGAACTGATACGCCAACGGCTACTTACAGGGTAACGCTGGAATGCGCGCTGTAAGCTTTCACCTTTGGCATTGTAGAATTGACCATCAGTATGAAGGTAAGCGGTGATCTCGCGGCCGCGATTATAAATCTTAATCGCCTCAATTTCGTTCTTACCTGTTGGTACACCATTGATGCTTTGTGAGCGGCGAACAACTTCAAATCGATCACCTGCACGAAGATCACGTCCAAAGTTAAGTTGTTCTTTGAGTAAGCTTACGACTTGACTCACTTCCGCCGACGTTAAACCTAAACGACTCGCAGAAGAAGAAAAACTGCCTTGAATAACGCCAACTAAAGGTTCTTGGCTCCACACGCCAGGAATGGAAATATCAGTAAAGTCATAGCTACCATCACTATTCAGCTTGTAGACCACTTTATCTGCAATAGAAAATTGCAGTTCCATTTTCGCTAACTCGCCTGTCGCATCATCACGCCAGAAACGGAGCGTATTGCCCGGCTTAAGTGTATCAAGTGCCAAGTAGTTCAAATCCGTTTCCATTACTTTCATTAACGAGCTGTAACCGAAACCGAGCTGACTAAAAATAGTGCTTAGGTTGTCACCTGCTTGGATTTGATATTCGAAGTTCGGGGGAGTGACAACTTCGGCAGTTGTCGCATCAAGAATTTTTTCAACGACCTGAGATTCAGGTAGGTTCAATGCGATGGTTTTGGTTAAAGATGACTCTTTGAGAGAGTGAGAAACACCAATCGCAACTAAAACTGGCAAGGAGTATAACAGCAGCGCTCTACGACTTGTCAGATTCGGCAACCGTCTTGTAATTTCATTTGTAGACACGGGAATTACTATCTCCTTTCAAACAAGGCTCATAGCTTATGCATTCCCGAATAAGAAATCACTAGGAAATTTCGAGATCTAGCGCAGAAAATACTGAATTTTTACAGAACTCAAAAAAAATTCATCACTGTTGCATATGTAAGTTATTCCCTACACGCTGTAATGTGGATGAATTGAATTGATTTGGCGTGTCTGCCATTGCTTGATCGTCACCGTGCGCTAAATATGAAAGAGTGATAGTTGTATCACTTTTCCATTCGAGCTGAGTAAATTTCACGCGGTCACCAACAAAAATACTGTCTAAAAGTACAACTCGGCTCGGCACGGGGTCAAACTTGAACAAGCCAACATAGTTAAACGAACCGCTACCTTGTGTCGTTACAATCATCGGTGCAACAACCCATGAAACACCTTCAATCTCACGCTGGCTAATCGACGCAGTTGGAACAAGTACCTGACCTTTCGTCGCACCTGCATCATAGCCACCTATCAAATAGCCGTTTTCTTTATCCCACTCATCAAGAAAAGTGACCGCACCCTGCTCGGGGACTTGGATCGTCCAAGGATTACGTGCAGTGATACCAAGCGTCTCTTGCACAATAACGTTCGTTTCTACTTCTGTTTGAGGAAACTTAGCCATGATCTCGTCATCAGACAAACTAAAGCGATAAACACCCGCGATCACAACCACAACCAATAAAACGATTGGAATAAGTAGAATAAGTGGTATCGGCAGGATTTTTTTGTGAGTCATGAAGACTTCCTTGTTTCAAGGTATAAACGAAAAGCGAGTATACCATTGTATACCCAAATGATTTCACCTCTTCAAGTGTTTCAAAATTAAACTAAACTGATTGTATCCAAATAGTTTCAAGTCCAGAGCTCATAACGAGCCAGTGACATAAGCTCTGTGCTCTAGGTCTATTGGTGTATTGGGACAAATAGGTAATCACGATGACAAAAACCATTCATACATGCGAGTGCGCCTGCGGTTTAGTTGAGATCCGTTGTAAGGGAGAGCCCACCCACACGTCTGTCTGCCATTGCTTCGAATGCCAAAAACGAACTGGCAGTGTTTTTGGGGTACAAGCTCGCTTTGAAAAAGAGCATGTCACTTTAAACGGTGAAGTCACTAGCTATACCCGAATTGGCGATGATGGCAGTGAGGTTCAGTATGACTTTTGTCCATCCTGCGGCACGACAATGAGGTTGTTCGTTGCTGCATACCCAGAAATCATGATCATTCCCGTCGGTCTATTTACCGATAAAGAGTTCCACCAACCTACCGTTTCAGTCTATGAACAAATGAAACACGGGTGGGTGAGTTTCGAATGCACAACGGAACACATCTGCTAGCGAGCAATCCGCGTTCACATATTTACTTTGGCTCGGACAAACACCCTATAAGTGAGATTTTTTTGAGAATGATCAATCGAGTTTTACTGTAAAGGGTTTCGTAACTCGGTGTGAGCGCTATAATCGGCTCCTAATATTTGGTGGGGGTTTATTGTGATTTCCAGACTTCCTCGTTGGGTGGAATATGGCGCGTTTCTACTAGCTCTTCTCGCGGGCTGCGTCAACGCCGTTGGTCTTCTCGGCTTTCAACACCAAGCGATAACTCATCTTTCGGGAACCGTAACTCAGCTAGGGAACAGCTTGCTAACAGGTGTGGATAGCTCCATTCACCTGCTCTTCATCGTATTTAGCTTTTTGATTGGCGCTGCCTTTAGCGGCTTTTTTATTGAAAGCAGTGCGTTAAAACTAGGGCGAAGATATGGTGTTGCACTGTGCATAGAAGGGAGCTTGCTCTTACTCAGCTTGGGCTTTTTGGTGCAAGGGGATTTGTACGGCCAATATCTAGCATCAGCAGCATGTGGATTACAAAACGCAATGATCACCACGTTTAGCGGCGCAGTAGTCAGAACCACACATATGACCGGAATCATCACCGATCTAGGGATTATGATTGGAGAGAGTTTGAGAGGTCGTCAATTTGACCGACGTAAAGCAAAATTATTCCTATTCATTTTCTTTGGCTTTTTGTTTGGCGGCGTCGCGGGAGCGGCTCTATTTACGGTATATGGTTTATATACGCTGGTTTTCCCAGCAATATTGGCTTTTTCTACGGCTCTGATTTACTGGAGTTACCTATACATACTTAGCCGTCAACAAAAAGCATAAAATTTCGATCCGATTGAAGCGACATGCTTCAATCGGATTTGGCTCAATAGGTTCACACTGCAACGGTACAAGAAACGCTGAACGGTATTTTGACACCACTAAAAACCTTAGAATAGATAAGGCTAACTGAATTTCTGGCTAAGAAGTTAGTCAGATCAAAATCACATTTGTTTACCATTTTATTATTCCAGTCACAATGCGCCCCATAATTCACTGCGCAATTCGCCTCTCGTGCTACAATTTTCTAACACAAGCAACATATTCGCATACACTTAGACGTTATTTGACCAATTACCCGACAAATCGGCTGAATAACTAGATGTATTTAATGAATAGTATTGCAATGGATGCAGTTTGCGGGTACCCTCCGCAAAACTGTGATTAAATACGGATGTTTAGTGAATATTTATGTCATGGAAATGGCAAGTATTGACTAGTAGTAACACGAGACAACTATGCATAACACCACTAATGCTACTGAAGCTCCTAAGGGCAACTTTTGGATGTTTTTCATCCCTTCCCTAATTGGTCTTCTACTCTTTATGGCTCCGATCTCTTACGATGGCGGCCTAACCATTCCCGTTGCAGTGATGGCAAAAGTCATCCCAGCGGTGTTAGGCGATACCTTGATTGCTATCGTCACCAGTATCATCGCTTTCATGGCCGTTGCTTCTGTTCTTTGCAAAATTTTTAAGCCAGCTGCAATTTTACGTAATGGTTTTTTAAACGGTCTCTTCAACCCATCTCCACTTTGGCTCGTTGTTCGTTTAATCGGCGGCGCTGCCGTGTTAATGACGTTTTTCCAAGTGGGTCCAAAAGCAATTTGGGAAGAGAACACTGGCGGGCTTGTTCTTACTGGTCTCCTACCTACTCTGTTTGCCGTTTTCATTTTCGCGGGTTTACTGCTTCCGCTTCTTTTGAACTTCGGTCTTCTGGAGCTATTTGGTGCGTTACTCAGTAAAATAATGCGTCCGGTATTCAACCTACCTGGCCGCAGTGCAATTGACTGTATGGCATCTTGGTTAGGCGACGGAAGTGTTGGTATCTTGCTAACCAGCAAGCAATACGAAAATAAGTTCTATACTCAGCGTGAAGCGGCTGTTGTCGGGACCACTTTCTCAGCAGTATCGATCACGTTTAGCCTAGTTGTTATCGCTCAGGTAAAACTAGAGCACTTATTTTTGCCTTTCTACGGCGCTATCTGTCTAGCTGGTATCGTAGCTGCGATTGTCATTCCTCGCCTGCCTCCGCTTAGTCTGAAGAAAGATCGCTACATTGACGGTAGCAACCCTGATAAAGACGCAGATGCAGTGCCAGAAGGCCACACCACATTCTCTTGGGGTATGGATCTAGCTCTTAAGCGTGCTGGTCAAGTCACATCGGTTCAGTCTGTATTTAAAGAAGGCGTACACAACGCAGTCGACATGGTATTTGGCGTATTACCTGTAGTGATGGGTCTTGGTACCGTTGCATTGGTGATTGCAGAATACACGCCTGTATTTGCAATTCTGGGTCAACCGTTTATCCCATACCTAGAGCTACTGCAAGTCCCTGAAGCTGTTGCAGCATCACAGACAATCGTTGTTGGCTTTGCGGATATGTTTATTCCAGCAATTTTAGCGGCCTCAATCGATAACGAAATGACACGTTTTGTTATTGCGGCAATGTCAGTAACTCAGCTTATCTACATGTCGGAAGTAGGTGCCCTACTGTTAGGCAGCAAAATTCCAGTAAACATTGTAGAGCTCTTCGTAATCTTCATTTTACGTACGCTAATCACGTTACCTGTGATTGCTGGCGTTGCTCATCTTATTTTCTAAAATCGAGACGTCAATTAACAAAGGCTCCGCATCGTCGGGGCCTTTTTTATACCTAAAACTCCGTCCACATTAGGCTTTTAGTAAAAAGCTCATAATTTACAAAGACAAAACTTAAACAAAACACCTGTCAGCACCAACAAAATTTTCATCACCTCACCTGTAAAACCAGTTGATACCACTGTTTGTTAAGCAATTCTTTTCATTATGACGATTTCATTAATCGAGCTCGCAAACATGATCACACTCACAAGTTTTAACGTAAACTATCGTTTTGTTTAAATTTAGTTAAAAAAGACGACAAATGAGTTCATGTTTTTGACAAAGATGTCGATAAAAATATAACCAAACACAATAGGTTTCTCTTTATGCCCAATTCGCTCGGTTTAAAAGAGGCGAAAGCAAAGTGGAACCAACCGGGAGAATCAGAGGAAAGCTCATGAAATTCAGACATAAGGTTGTCACAGCCTCTTCATTTTTGCTGCTAATTACCGTGTCGTTATTGTCGACACAACAAGTTATGACCATCCGCTCCCAAACTCAGGAGCAAATCGACTCAAGTGTCAACGAGATATTGACCAGTGTTGGTAACACTGTGCAATCAGAAATGAATGCAAAGAAGGATCTCGCTCGCTCCATTACTGAAGTGATTGAGCTTGATCCCAGTTCACATAGCTATGTTCAAAACATACTTGAAAGACCGACGCCAAAAAGCAGCTTCCTTGCCATCGGTTTTGGTTATGAAAGTAATGGCTTTGTGATTGAAAATGACGACGGCTGGGATGCGGGTCCAGACTACGACCCACGTCAGCGTCCTTGGTTTATTGCAGCTAAGAGCAAAGGCGATTTGGTCGTAACCGATCCGTACGTCGATGCGTCTTCGAAAAACGTTATCATCTCTGTTGGTACACCAGTAAAAGAAAATGGCCAGTTTTTAGCCGGTATGTTTTATGACCTCGAATTAACTACCCTTTCAGATCTGGTCAACCAAGTGAATCTGTTTGATGCTGGTTACTTATTTCTGGTCACCGCTGATGGCACAACCATTGCTCACCCTCAAAGTAAATACAACGGTGAGAAAGTCGGTAGCTACCTCCCGCAAATCGAACTTACGCAATCAGCACAACATGTTGAGATTGATGGCAACCGCTACATGGTTAACCTGACTCACATTCCTGGCGAGAACTGGTACGTAGGTTCGGTGATCGATGAAGCTGTTGCCTATTCTGCCGTAGGAGAGCTTCGTAACAACGCTATTATTTATTCAATCATTGCCGTGATTGCATCTATTATCGCCCTAACTCTGTTGATTCGCACTCTCATGCGTCCTTTGGACACGCTAAACAATGCGATTAAAGATGTAGCATCAGGGAAAGGCGACCTTACACAACGCCTCGAAACAGATACTGACCAAGAGTTTTCTGAGCTTGCCACAAACTTCAATACGTTCATGGAGAACTTACAACAGCAAATCATTGAGTCGAAACGTATTTCTGATCAAATTTTAAATGGAACTCAAATCACCGCTGAGGGCGCAAAAGACTCGGCAGGCGCAATTCACACTCAGCTGCAAGAGCTAGAACAACTTGCTACCGCGATGCATGAGATGTCTGTCACCGCGACAGAGGTTGCTAATAATGCGCAAGGTGCGGCAAGTGCAGCCAAAGAAGCCGACCAAGCAACGGTTGAGGGGTCTTCTATCGTTGGTGAATCGACACAAACGATAAACATGCTTTCCGATAGCATTGACCTTGCAGTCGAAGAAGTACAAGTGTTGGAATCTGCTACTGCCAATATCGAAACGATTCTAAAAGTCATCAACGATATTGCGGACCAAACGAACTTACTCGCGTTGAATGCCGCAATCGAGGCTGCACGTGCGGGAGAATCTGGCCGAGGCTTCGCCGTTGTTGCAGATGAAGTACGTACACTGGCACAACGTACTCAAGAGTCGACAACAGAGATTCGTACTATGATTGAGCAACTACAATCTGGCGCTTCATCTGTGGCAAATGCCATGCATCAAAGCAAAGGTAGTGCTATAGAGGCCGTTGAAAAAGCGGGTTTAGCAAATAGTGCGTTACAACGCATTCGTGACGCGATTCAGCGTATTTCCGATATGAACTTGCAAATTGCCTCAGCAGCGGAAGAGCAAAGCCTTGTCGCTGAAGAGATCAACAACAATACGGTGAATATTAAAGACCTATCGACTCAAGTCGCCGAATCGGCAAATCGAACCAACGACGCGATGCAGGCGCAACAAGAAGATGTACATAAACAAGATCAAATCTTAAATAGATTTACTGTCTAACACTCATCTAAGCAAAAACAGCGAGCACCGGCTCGCTGTTTTTGCTTTTAACCCTCAACCCTAGTATTGGTCGATGTTACATGTGCCATGTTGTTGCTATTAAGCTCAACATTACAAGAACGCCGACTATGTGCCCTTTCAAGTTTAATTGAACTCGACATGGATATAGCGATCATTAGAACGGCGATAATAACGGTCGTCCACTTTTAGATAAGTGAAATCTCCAATCTTTATGTAGGTACTATTCCGAGGAATTCGGTCATGGTAATAGTAACTGCGCCTTGGTCGTCTGGTCTCCACATAAATAACGTCACGATGTTTGTGTTTATGTTTATGCTTGTGCTTGCGCTTGTGTTTATGATGGTAGTTATGCGCATGATGGTGATCGTACCGATGTCCATGCTTATGCTTCGGGTCAGCCACCGCTTCTGTACTCAACACACCTAAAGACAACATAACGCCAACCATGGCAAAAGATAATTGCTTTGACACAACAGAGCCTCTTATTCATATCAACATCGATATAATAGAAGGGTGAATCACTGTACATGTCAGCCTTTCGCTAAGGAGTTTTACTAAAAAGTCAGCGCTAACCGTGATTATCCGAGGAACGTCAAACATCACAAATGCTGATGACTTCGAGTGGCCTGGGTTCGGCTATGAATACAAAAAAGCCGCCCGTTTGACTACGAGCGGCTCAGTTTTTAAATAAGCTAGCGTGATTTTATACTGCTTGGGCAAACAGCAAGAAACAGCCGAATAGGAAGATCATGCTCATTCCCATTGCGCCGCCACCAGCTTCATAAATATTGTCATCTTCTACCGGCACTCGGCGCACTTTCATGGTCATTGATAATGGAACAAAGACCGCGAGAAACACAAGAATAATCCCCGCGTAGCTGAGAATAGCTAGGAAGTGTTCTGGCGCAAATACAGCACCTAATAGTGGTAGCACAAAAGTAGTAACAAAAATCACTGGCTTACTTGCTTTCAGTAGGTCTGCATTTTGATCGTATAGCGCCATTGCAACACCTAAGAACGACGTTAGTAGTGCCAAACCAGTAAACATGGATAGGATGAACTCTAAGCCCTCGTATTGCTGACCTAGTACCGAGATCAACTCTGTTACGTTGGAGTATTGAACAAGCTCATGAGGTGGTAGATTGCCGACAACCGCTAACAACCATAACAGGTAACAAACAAGCGGAATAGTTGAGCCCACGATAATCATATTACGCAGCTGTGTTTTACTCGCTTCTTTGTTGTAAGTTACAAGCGATGGGATCACGACCATAAAACCGAAACTGGTGAAAAGCACCGAACTGGTTTTGATAAGTGCCATTTTATCGTCGCTCACAACCTCATCAAGTCCTTCAAACGAGACGCTTGGTGCAAGCGCAAAAAGTGTCATGATCAGCGCTACGATCATGCCTAGGAACAAACCGCGATTCAGCTTATCTACTACCCCTGTACCTGCCGAAACAATGATACCAACTAAAAGAGTAAAACCGACTTGGCTTGAGATCGTAGATGTTGGAAGCCCAATTGAGGCTGTTACTTTTTGTACGAGATCACCCGCACCAATGATGTAAGCCATTAATAGACAAACTAACAGGGCGTAAAGCAAGCTGTTGGTTACCAACTGGCCTCCTTTACCAAGCGTTTCGCGAGCAATTGCATTCATGCTCACACCACCACCTACTTTACAACTGGCTTCAAGAAGGAGCAGCGCAGCATAAGTTGTTCCAGCCCAGATGAACAACATAAGAAGAGTGCCCCAAAGGAGGCCAAATTGAGCAAGCACCATTGGTATAGCAAGCATACCAGCGCCAAGAGCAGTACCTGCAACGATCAGGGAGCTGCCGACAAGTTTTAGGTTCACGGTTAATACCTCTAAATTCAATCCGTTAATTTCTCACCAGTTGTGCTTTATCTAAAGCACACAACAAAACGCTCCGACTTAGTCAAAATTTGGTTACAAGAGCACTATGTTACAAGAGCCCTGTATGGCTAAGAAAACATGCAACAAAAGGTGGTTAATCATTTGCACATGAACACTTGAGAGTCATTTTTGGCGATGTCATCGCTGATGAAATGTGCGCAACTTTGGGTTCGAAGCAAAATTGTTCATCTTAATTCATCAACCCCATTCGTTATGAATGGATTTGGTTCGAAAAGATTGTAAGGCATAAGCAGGACGATTGAAAAGCAAAAGGTCAATCTTATAGCGATATATTTTAACAACTCTTATCTTTTACCTAAGATGTGTTGTTTTTTTCGTCACTAATTAGTCTTTTATCGCTTAAAAAGAAGGCAGAACGTGCTCAATGGCTCAATTTGGCTGGGTGTACAGATTAATTTACAGTTTAAGTGAAGGTGTTAGATTCCAAGGACGTAGCCTAGATCGGACAATATCGCTATTATTCGCTGCGTACCGACACTGTTCGGTTCACATACCTCTAAACACTGATTTACGGTTCGAAAATATAGGTAAATGAGTGTCCGAATGCTGGGTGTGGTTCCCCAGCATTTGCATCCTTTCTTTTAGATGTCATCAATTGATCGAAATTGCGTAAATCTTGTATCGCCCGACTTTACGACTGTGTTAATACGCTTTATCTAGCGCGCCAATGATATAAGTTAACACTGGAATACCCATATCGGCGACCTGCTTCTCAGTCTCACTCATATTTTCATGCGCCATCCGCAGCTCTACTTCACTTATCGATTCTTTGTGAAGGTAAAGCTCTTTGTAGTTCATCAATCGCTGTTGTGACTGTTGAATCAGTGTCACAACATTCTCTTTAGTCTCACGATGTTGCTGATCAATTTCACTAAATAAATGATCTAAAATGCGTTGCATTTTGCGAATAGAAGCTTTCGTTTCTATTGATTTGTATGATTGATACTTTTCCATTGAGTTAATAACTGACTAAAATATTTACGTTTTTATAAGACAGTTATTTTTATACTGATTGCAAAGCAGGTAAATATGTGGTGGTTAAACTGGTCCACTTCTTGCTCCGTTTAGGTCAAAACTGTCCTTTCAGGAGAGCACATGCAGGTAGACCCTATAATTCAAGCACTGATCGCAAGACGAAAATCGAATGGCCTCTCCCGTGAGCAAATGGCAAACATCGCTGGAATGAGCGTAAAAACATATCAAAGGATCGAGCGCGGAGAGTCCGATCTTAAACTCTCACAATATCGTGCCATATTGCGTTCGCTTCATTTGACTGACCTAGATATTGCCTTAGATGTACGTGATGTTCAGCATGTCACAGCAAATGACTTAACAGCCGTGGCGCGATTGCTCTCACCGGAAGCTCAGTCCCTGCTCGTTCGCCTGTTATCGTTAATCCTTGAACAAAAGAACAAGAAAGGTGATTAACCACATTACTCATACTCAAACGATGAATGCCCTGTTGAGCGTTGAAACATGAATCGTTTAGACAAAAATAAAACTCGTCAAATGACGAGTTTTATTCTTTATATCAGTCCGTTACTCTAGGCTTTTCAATTCCGATGTATCAACGCCTTTTATTGCATCTTTCGCCACTTTATCAGGATCAAAGACATCACGTTCTTCATACGAATTATCAATCATGCCTTGTCCTATCGCGGTCGCCTGCTTTTGTAACTTGTTACCCTCTACCTCACCAGCATCCCAGCCTTGTCGATAATCTGAGTCGGTTTGATACCTTGTTTCGTCCTTAATATAGTGTTCAAAATCATTCCCTGCCTCTTGCATACCACTATGCCGACCGTCATGAAAGCCTTGGATATAAGCTTCATCATAACCGCTCTCTTTTAACGCGCTGTCACTCGTACCACAGCCTGAGAGGAGAACAAAAAATAGCGAAACGAATACCTTATGAAACATATTTAGGCCTCAAAGCTTTCAAATAAATTAATCATAGTTCGCGATTTCAACTTCTGCTTACTTCAGGCTATTAGATAGCATTGTGACTCGACGAAGCCTGTGAACTTGAGTCCCTACAGTGAGTACAAAGCTGGACAAAGCATCACACCTACTGATAAACATTATACTCAACGCGCGTTTAATACTTCCATCGCAAGTGCTTCATCATCTTGCTCAGCCAAACCGCTAATGCCAATTGCACCGACGATTTTCCCCTCTTGTTCTATAGGCACACCACCCATAAAGCCTGTGATCTTCGGGTCAGTCCAATAACTCAACTGCTTACCCGTCTCACGAGCCCAAGCACCCAGATTGCCGCTATGCTGACGGTCTCTAGCCGAGGTGTAAGCTTTGTTCTGTGCCAACAAACCTGCTTGCACACTCACATCATCCATTCGGGCAAAACCGAGCAATTCTCCATGTGTATCAACCACGGCAACCGCAATGTTTTGCTTGCGAGCAGTCGCAATTTCCAATGCCGTTTGAATTAGAGTTTGAACTTGTACGTATTTCATTTTTCTCTCCTACGGGATCTCATGACCAAGGGTTTTCTCGAACAAGCCATACCAATGGCTACGTGATAGCGTGACGCTCTCTACTTGAGCACAAGCGCGAATACGTTGTGGGTTTGCAGTACCAATAACAGGTTGAATTTGGCTTGGGTGACGCGTTAGGAAGGCTAAAACAATCGCCTCTGACGGCACGCCATATTCAGCTGCTAGCGCCATCACCATCTCCGCAATCTGTCTGGTGTTGTGATCATCAGAATGTAAACCACGCTCTGAGAATCTTCCCTGCGCCATACTGCCCCACGCTTGCAGTTGGATATTGTGCTTACGGGCATGTTCCAGTATTCCTGCAACGTAGTCAGATGCAGACGAAGGAAGCCCCATGCCTTGCTTGATGAAGTCAGACTTAGCCAGACTCATTTCCAACTGGTTCGCCACAACAACTTCGCCCGTAGCTTGTTGAAGAAGATCAATTTGAGCACTGTTCATGTTAGAAACACCGAAGTGGTTAACTTTGCCAGCTTGTTTCAGAGCTTTTAGCGCTGTGCCCAGTTCTTCAAATTCAACCAAAGGATCAGGACGATGCAGCATCAAAACATCAAGGTTTTCCACGCCAAGGCGTTCAAGAATGCCCTCAACAGAAGCCGTCACCCATTTAGCAGAGAAGTCATACTGCTTAACACCTTGCTCATCTCCTAGACGGATGCCGCACTTGGATTGCAAATAAATTCGTTCTCGTAAGGTTGAGTCATTGGCTAAGATGCGCCCAAACACTTCTTCTGCCTTACCGAATTTGTAGATATCCGCATGATCAAAGAGATTGATGCCCACCTCTAATGCTACCTCTACAGCGGCATAAGCTTGGTTTTCATCTTGGGCGGTTAATGGGTTGCGATTCCACTCCCCTCCAAGCCCCATGCAGCCGAAGACCAAGCGGCTAACGTTAGGTAAGGTTTTGGCGAGCGGTAGTGTTGGATTGTTCATCGTTATTCTCACTTTTCCGATTTCTGCATCTTCAATTTCTTAAGTTAACTCTAACCATCTTACCGTTCGTAAAAATTAGTTTAATACCGTAAAATCGAATTCATTATCCTCGCTACCGAACAATTAAAGCGAACAATAAAGACGAGCAATCAAGATGGCAGATTATAAGAGAATCGAAAAACTGATGCTGTTTGCCGAAGTGGCTCAAACACTTAACTTTTCTAGGGCAGCGGAGCAACTTGGCATTTCTAAAAGTTACCTGTCAGAACAAATCAAGCGATTGGAATCGGAACTCGCCACGCCTTTGATTGTTCGAACTACACGCAGCGTGAGATTGACGGCAGAAGGTGAATCGATCTTTGCACAAGCGGAAGATCTCAAACGCCGCGTAATGGAAATGGAAAAGAGTTTAAGTCAGCGATCTGAACAAATAGACGGTCTGATTCGTCTTACCGCTCCCAAGATGTTTGCCGAAGCGGTGCTGCATGATTTGTGCGTAGCGTTTCGCGCTTTACATCCAAACGTAGAGTTCGAGATCCTTTCTAGCTATCAAGCGTTTAATCTGACAGAAACCAGCGTTGATTTTGCGTTTCGAGCGACAAGAACGCCGCCAGAGAATATGATTGCTCATCACCTTTTGGACTACCACCACTGGCTGGTTGCCTCTCCTCAGTATCTGCAAGAAGAAGGTACGCCGGAGACATTAGATGATTTACAAGAGCATCAATGCTTAACCACATTGCATCAAAAAGAGTGGCCGTTAAAAACGGGAACAGTTCAAACCCAAGGTTGGCTTTCAAGCAATGAAAACCGCTTACTCAAAGAATCAGCCCTGTCTGGCAATGGCATTGCTCGGTTAGCAAGTTACTTTGTCGAACAAGACGTTGAGCACGGCCGTCTAGTGCAGGTTCTATCGGAAGAAACTGACCACCAGCACAACGCGGTTTACTTGGTGTACCCACAACTTATCTATCAATCAGCGAAAACCAGAGCCTTCATTGAATTCGTGAAGCAGCACTTTGCTATATAACTAAGGCAGTTAATCCGCAGACCACACCGAGCGAATATCTGGCCAACCCCAGTTAGTAAGAGCGACGTCTTCTAACACACCTTGGAAGCGCAAAGTTTGTGTATGGTGGAACATAGGTGCAATCCAGTATTCGCTGATCAACGTCGATGCAATTGGCTCCAATGCATTAAGGTAGTCCTCAAGTGGAACGAAAGATCTGACTCTCTGTAGTTGTTCATCTAACCATTGTGCGTTCTTCTCTCCCAAAGTGTGGAATAGCACAGCGTTGCTGAAGAAGTTCGTGAACGCTGAGGCATGACGATTATCATCTAGGTTTATGTTCGTCACGACCATCGTCTCATTTAGCTCACCATTCTTAGCTTTCTCGTTCAGCTCACGATAGGAATACATAACAATTTCTACTTTACTGCCAACACTCACCAAACGATTAGAAATAGCCCGCGCACAGCGACGCAACGCGGTATAGTTATATCCGGCTATCGTAATGTGTTTAGGTAACTTAAGCGGCTCACTGAACGGACGGAGCACTGGCTTCCAACCTGGTAGCAGGTTATAAGCGGGTATACTCCCAAATACAATATTCTCGCGGCGCATCACTTCGGCCAAGTGCTCAGGTTGAATTAGCTCACTAATATAACGGCGCTGCGCTAAAGAGAGTTTGTGCTTAGCGTGCTGATTAAATAAGGCGAATAAGCAACCATCTTCTATTCGACTACGCTTGCTCGCCGATGAGTTTTCTCGGTTTTGCGTCGACATATAGTGTCCACACAAATCCTCCTCGGGCGAAGCATCCCTTTGCAACGTATTTGCTGCCAATGACGGGTTCTCCATCTGCTCGTCATTAACAATCCAGATAGTCACCAAATCCGTTAGAACTCTACATGCGTAGTAACCATTAAATGCTTGCAGTTTTAAACGACTTTCATTGTGCTCGACAACAGAGAATGGGCCACTTCCGACCACCAGCTTGTTATTCGCTACGTTAACTTGGCTTACTGGTTGAATGCCGTATTTCACCCCAGAAATAAGTCCAGCAAAGCCCAAGTCAGCTCGATTAAGCTTAAAAACAACTTTCAGTGGCGTTGGCGCAGTAATGTTAGCAACATGTGCCAACTCTTTTTCGTAGTACTGTAGTGAACTCAACTTTGCAAACAAGCTAACCACTGTTTCTGCATCAATGGAATTACCATTATGAAAAGTCAGACCTGGACGAAGGTAGAAAGTCCATTCGTAGGTGTCTTCGTCATAACGCCAGTGATGTGCGAGTTCTGGTTGCACTTTCCCATTGTTATCACTCGAAACTAAGCAACAATAGATTTGCCTTAATAAGAAACGTTCGCTGCTACGCTGAAGTTGATGTGGAACGACGCGCTCAAACATTCGCTTATAGGTTAATTGAATATTGAGCTGTCCTTCTTGCACAGAAGCACCAGACGTTGTTTTTAACAAACGGCCAAATGCCAGTTCGTCTTCATCTAATATCGCCAGCGCTTTTTCATACTTGCCTAACTTGATACGTTCAAGAGCCAAGCTCTCTTTTAAAACGTCTAACTCCATATTCAGAATGAGAGTCGATCGTTGGTTCCGCCCAGCTTTCGGATGCCAGCTCAACCACGCCTTCTGCTGCATTTGCGTTAGCAGGCTACGAGCATGCCGAGAAGAAGTGAACATGATGTCGGCAATGTCCTGTAACGTGGTTTTTGTTTCATCACCAACGCTAAACGAGAGTAATCGTTGGTAATAGCGAAACAAATTGAGATCAGACACTGAATCAACCTTAGATCTGTGAAGTTTGTGGATAGGAATAGTTTACTTAAGTTGGCGGTAATAAAATAAGAAAACTTCCTAATTATCTGTTCCCCTTTTCCACAATTAACCTCCAAATTCGGCTTTAAAGCTCCATATATTTACGTTATTAGGAAAAAAGCCAACAAAAGCACTCTCTTTTTTATATCCCCTTTTATACACATAATTTACTCGTCAGCTAAAGGAGGAAAAAATGAAGAAGCCAATGATGGCGTACTTTTTTCAGCAACGCCTAGCTCAATCGAGTAATAAAATAGAAGTGATGACTCTGGTTTATCTTAACGATATGTTCCAGTGGTCATAGCCTAACCTCAAGCAGAACTTAGCTCCTGATACTACACCCCCACTTCGTTGTATCTTAAGTTCTGCTTTTTCATCTTTTGCACTCTAATACCTTATTGCAGGTTACTAAAAGTTAACTAGTTGAAACACCGCAAAACAGAGTCTACATTGAAGTCTCATCCCCCAATCGCTTTGTTGAGAAAGGGGCATTCATGGATATACACCACCAATTCGGGAGTCAATATGGCAACTTCAGTGAAACTTAAAGCGGGCGACAGCTTCCCTCATCTTCAAGCCACTTTGCTAGATGGTTCAAGCGTAACGTTGGGTCAGCCGCAAGGTGATGCGACTTGGCAAGCAGTATTCGTTTATCGTGGTAAACACTGCCCTCTTTGTACTAAGTACCTCAACGAGCTTGAGAGTTACAAACAGGCTTTCGCTGATGCTGGCGTCGATATTCTTGCCGTTTCTGGCGATTCAAAAGCACAGCTAGAGGGGCATCTAGAGAAACTCGAAATCAGCTTCCCTATCGCTTACGGCCTGACCGAAGAACAAATGAAAACGCTAGGCTTGTATGTATCTATTCCTCGATCTGAACAGGAAACCGATCATAATTTCGCAGAACCAGGTCTGTTTGTGGTGAATGAACACGGCGACTTACACGTGGTGGATATTTCAAACAACCCGTTTGTTCGCCCTGAGCTTGGCGCGCTATCACGCGGATTGGCATGGATTCGCGATCCAAACAATAACTACCCTATCCGTGGCACATTGGATTACTAATATCTTCTACACCCAAGTAAACTTTCTATCCTTAAATAAGCTAGGATTCTTGCCTTAGTGAGAATAACTTGGAATGCATATCAGATCCGTGAGATCTGATATGTATCAACAAGTTGGAAATAGAGTCCTTGTTCATTATACAACGCCTTGATGAAAAACAAGATCAGTGAAGTTCAGGCTCCCCTCAAACAACGTTAAGTATTTACTTCTAAGTCACTTTCACGATAAACACATGAAATTAAGACTAAAAACTTAGACTTAACGGATGTATAAATCATAACGATACCTACACAAGTAGTTAGCTAGCGATTATTATCCTACTGCAACTCACTATTGTGCACTTCTAACAATTCACACCATAAATGAAAACATAGATACCGTAAGAGACAAAATAAAAGCAAACGATTAAATTAACAATAAAACACCGTTCAATTAAAAATAAAAAACATTTCACTTTATAAAAATGTAATTAATCGTTATTTGCAATCACACATCTTAATTGAGAAATACAGTATGAATAAAATCTCTTTGCTTTATATGGCCGTTTGTATCGGATTAGTTGGATGCGGTTCAGGAGGAAGCGACAACGATCCAGCAAAAGATATACATCCCACCATTTCAAATCCGGAACAAGTCAACGCAATGACGGTGGACAAAGGTCATTTCTATTGTTCTGTAAACCAACAAAAACTGGAACACGGAGGGACATCTGCAACTATGTCCTACCTGATTGAAAAGACAAGAAATTCTACGGTTGTCGACGATTATGAATGTACCGAATACGGTTTGAAGAAAGGTGAGTCAATTATCGTCACTAAAAGTGCAATTGAAAACTTTTCATACTCAAAACATTATAAAAGCACGAAGAAGAATGACATTAATGGGTTTAAAATCATCTACCCTACAGGGCTTACGACTCCGATTAATAAAGATTATGAAAAAATTACGATCACGTATAATACGGAGAGACCTGACGTTAACATTAAGATAATTCAATATTTTGACGAAAAGTCTAAATTATATACCATCAAAAAATATGAAAGCCACGTTAACGACAACTCACCAATAGGTTTAGTTGAGAAAGAGGAATTCGATAAATATTCCGATTTTGAAAAGAAACTGGAATTAAATAGTGCTTTTTTAAATTCAACTGAAGTGAGTGATTTATTCTACAACTTATTAAGTATGATAAGATAATAACTAAAAATCAAAAACTTAAAAAGTACGATTATGCTCAAGTAGCTTCGATATGCCTGACTCGAAAGAGTACGTTGTTTTACGAAACAAATTACGATTTGAATGAAGCACATCTAAGTTACTTGGGTATAAACGGCGATGTATTGTTAATCAGCTTTCAAAAGAGAGTGACGTTTGCGATTAACTACTTTGGTCTTAACGAAGCTCAATTTGATGCTTTTCAGACCAAATTCGCAAATCATCAAGAATCTTAAGTGCGGTACGGCCGAACTCTGTTAGTTCATAGCTGACTGCAATTGGGCGGTCGCTGATCACTTTACGCACCACCATACCTTCCGCTTCTAGCTCTTTAAGACGTTGGTCGATCATCTTTTTACTTGCACCGCCTAGCATGCGTGCTAAGTCATTGAAACGAACTGGGCCGTCTTTCAAATGATAAATCAGAGAACCTTTCCATTTACCACCAATTAAACGCATCCCTTTCTCGATAGCACATGGCTCCGCACATACGTTCGCCACTGACTTACGACCTTTGCTATCTACACTGATTCTGCTTTCCACAATACACCTCAAGATACGCACCTAATCTAGGTAACGAAAAGTAAGCTAGATACATTTAGTGCTTTAGAGTAATAAAAACGTCACCTCGCCGCAAACAAATAAAAATGGACCGCGTACAGCAGTCCATCTCAATTCATCATTCAGTTCGCACTATCTTTCTAAAAGGATTAGAAGTTTTCGTTAATGTGAGCTTCGAAACGAACAAAATCGTTTTCGATATCTGCGTTCTTCATCACGTCGTAGCAAGCGAATGTAGGTAATGCTGACATACCAAAGAAGCGGAAGTTAGCGTGCATGTGGAACATCAAATCATCCACGCCTTTACCTTGGAATAGGTATTCGCTCTCATCATCAAACGATTCTTCTGGCGCGTTGAATGTCAGTGAAAGCATGTATTTGCTGTTGGTTTGAGTACCGCCTGTACCATAGTTTTTCTTTGGTTCTTCTGCGCTACGGCCATCAAATGCACACAGTGCGCCGCCCATACCCGCAGTAAACACGTCGTCCATGTATTTTTTGAATGACCAAGGCACAGACATCCAGTTGATTGGGCTTTGGATGATCACGCGATCAGCCCATTCAAAGTGTGCGAGTTGCTCATCTACGTTGATCTCATCTTGCATTGTCACAACGCGAACTTCATGGCCTTTTGCTTGCAGAAGCGTCTGTGCTTTGTCGACAAGAGAAGCATTTAGACGACCTTCTGAATATGGTGATGGTTCGTGTGCATTGATGATCAGTACGTTGCTCATGGGATTACCTTTAAATAAGTTCACAAGATGACGCAGTAACCATTGTGCGTCGGATGTGGTTTATTATGGTAACCTAGAAATATAGTGCAATTAGTTAACTTTTAGTAACCTACTTAATTTTTAATTATATCACTGTTTTTAAAAGATATATTTTTTCAACTTTTTATCCATCGTTATTTCACGATTAATTTTTTCATCGACTTGTTGCATCTTCCACAGAGCAGGCGTACACTTTATCGCAATTCGACGATTAACTATTAAGGCCAGCGAATGAGTGATAAGTGCAAGGACACGTGCGAAGTCGTTTTTCAGACAACGCAACAACAGCTCGAGAAAGAACAAACTCTAGCAGCGCAAGCAAAAGCTTTGTCGCATCCAGCACGTTTGCGCATTCTGCATATCCTGCACACGCTCGATACCATGGGCGGTTGTTTGAACAGTGATTTGGTTTCTGAACTGGGTCTTGCGCAATCTACTGTTTCCGAGCACTTGCGTATTCTAAAGCAAGCAGGCTTTATCAGCGCCGAGCCAAACCCACCTAAGGTGTGTTACCGCATTCAACGCGACGCGTTTGATCAGTTCAA
Source organism: Vibrio sp. 1874 (assembly GCF_033344395.1). NCBI lineage: Bacteria > Pseudomonadati > Pseudomonadota > Gammaproteobacteria > Vibrionales > Vibrionaceae > Vibrio > Vibrio sp. 1874. Next base: position 611,164 of record NZ_JAWPOR010000001.1, on the reverse strand, counting down.
TCTAGGATTTTCCAAGTTATTTGATTAATGCCCTTTGCACGCTGTTCAGGCGTGCAGAGATAAACTATACCTTTAACTATCGCCTTTCGACGATAAACGAATAAGAGAACACTATGACTACTCAAGTTTTAAATAGTGCCAGCGACAAAATGAGCTTCTTGGACCGTTACCTAACGGTGTGGATTTTTGTGGCAATGGCAATCGGTGTAGGTATTGGCGCAGCATTCCCTCAAGTTGCTGAGTGGAACGAGTCAATGTCAGTTGGTAGCACAAACGTACCGCTAGCGATTGGTTTGATTTTGATGATGTACCCGCCACTCGCAAAGGTGAACTACAACTTGCTAGGCACAGTGACGAAAGATAAAAAAGCGATCACGCTGTCTTTGGTCATGAACTGGATTGTCGGCCCTATTTTGATGTTCATCCTTGCATTGACTTTCCTAGGTGATCATCCGGGTTACATGGTTGGTATCATTCTGATCGGTCTTGCTCGTTGTATTGCGATGGTGCTTGTCTGGAACGATATCGGTGGCGGTAACAAAGAATACGGCGCAGCCCTAGTTGCACTAAACAGCGCTTTCCAAATCGTGACTTACAGTGTGATGGCATGGTTGTTCATCACTGTGTTGCCACCAGTCTTTGGTTACGAAGGTTTCGTGGTTGATATCTCGATGATGGACATCGCGGAAAGCGTTCTGATTTACCTTGGTATCCCATTCCTAGCGGGCTTCCTAAGCCGTAAATGGCTGGTCGCTGCGAAAGGTGAACAATGGTACAACGACGTGTTCATCCCACGCATTTCACCGATTACGCTTATCGCCCTGCTTGCAACCATCGTACTGATGTTCAGCTTGAAAGGTGAAATGATTCTTGAACTGCCAATGGATGTATTCCGTGTAGCAATTCCACTGGCTATCTACTTTGTGTTGATGTTCTTTGTCAGCTTCTTCGTTGGTAAGAAAATGGGCATCGACTACGACAAAAACGCATCGATTGCTTTCACGGCAACAGGCAACAACTTTGAATTGGCAATAGCGGTTTCTATCGCGGTGTTTGGCCTAAACTCAGACCAAGCTTTTGCTGGTGTCATTGGTCCACTGATCGAAGTGCCTGTATTGATTGCTTTGGTGAACGTAGCATTGCGAATGAAAGCCAAATATTATGGCTAACCTAAAAAGCACAAAAAATAAAAAAGCGGTAAAACATTAACTCACTACCGTTTTAATATACTCGCTGGGCGTTAGGCCGAACTTACTTTTAAAGCGTTGGCTAAAACGCCCCTCTGACTGATAACCACACAACTGTGCAAGCAGCGCAACGTTATACGAGCCATTTTGCATCAAGTAAAGTGCGTGATTTAAGCGCACTTCTGCCAATACTTCGCGATACTGGGTACCTTCTTGTTTCAGTTTTCGTATCAATGTTGCTCGGCTCATAGAAAAGTGCCCCGCGACCATGTCTAATGAATGCTCCTCCCCTGGAGAGCGCGATAAGTAACGACTAAGTTTCTGACTAAAAGAGATATGTGAACTCGAGAACAACCGATGCAATAACCCTCTCTCAGCTAGCTGCTGATATAGGCCCATAATCCAATAGCGTTGTGTCGCTTCACTTAAGCTTTCCCGCTCAAACGAAAACAAAGCATTTAACGTCGCTTGCAATGCTTTATCTGTCTCAACAACGGGTACATAGTTTCCTAATGCGTTGCTCATGCTTAGCTCCAACATTTCATCGCTAGGCACACAGTGAAAACTGAACATTCGAGAAAGAAATCGCCCTTGTAGAGGAAGATTTTCAAAATTTAGGGATGCATTTGCTTCACAAAGCATGATATTTGGATGATGGATGTCGAGTACTTCGTCTTTCCAGAAAAGATGTTTACTCCCCTTAACAATCTGAATAATGCTTGGGGAGTGAATCCTGACATTACGAAGCTTCTGCTGCTGCTCCGCACGAAACAGCGTAACCTGATATTGGTGACCCATTCTCTCCCCTTATATTCAATTATCGCGTGTAAGTCGTGGTTAATGTCGCTTTACCCAAAGCAACACTATTCAAAGTAAACCCTACAATGGCTGGTGGCGTGTTTTCATCCAAATTCAGTTCTTCAGTTGGCAATGCCCACACCGTAAACTGGTAACGATGCATCCCATCATTCTTTGGAGGACACGCGCCGCCGAACCCCGTTGTGCCGTAGTCAATACGAGATTCTTTGCCGCCTAACTTGTTCATATCAATGCCTCGAGGCAGCTCGCTAACGGTGGATGGAATATTAAACGCTATCCAATGCCAAAAACCACTGCCTGTTGGCGCATCGGGGTCATACACGGTGATCGCAAAACTTTTTGTGCCCTTTGGAGCTTCTTTCCACATCAATTGTGGTGATTGATTCCCGCCATCACATCCCCAACCAGAGTATTCAAATGTCTTCGCCATCGGGTGGCCTTCTTGAATATCTCTACTCACGAGTTCAAATGCATGGGCAGAACCGACCGCAAAAACACTCAATGCCAAAACTGATTTGTAGATCGCTTTCATGTTTTTCTTCCTTTCAATGAATTCAACACTAGTGTAAGTACCCAGCAGTCCGAATCCTTGTCAGTAAGTATCAAAAAACACAAAATAATCTATAATTTTGACACTTTAAGATTCTAACACAAATTTCTTACTCTCTTAATTGCACTTGGTTTATGCTAATTAATCGCTCACGGAATAAGGAAGGAAAATGGAATTGGATATCTACGTGGTGGACGCCTTCACCGATACGCAATTCAAAGGCAACTCAGCAGCGGTGGTACCGTTAGAGGAATGGCTAGCCCCAGAATTGATGCAAAATATCGCGACAGAAAACAACTTGTCGGAAACGGCTTTTCTAAAATCCATTGGCGCAAACCGATATGAGATTCGTTGGTTCTCTCCGATTACTGAAATCGATTTCTGTGGACACGCAACACTGGCCTCTTCGTTAGTTCTGTTTGATGAGTTTGGCATTAATGGCACGATTGAATTTCATACTCTGGAAGTAGGGACCCTCACCGTAGAGAAGAATGCGCAAGGTAAGATCGAGATGACGTTCCCTGCTCGTCCTCCAAAAGCCGTTTCTGATATTCCCTCGGCATTGATTGATGGCCTAAGTTGCGATGTGGAACGCGTACTGCTTAGCCCTCAAGCGTATTTCGTGGTGGTCGGCAACCAGCAGGAGGTACTTGAGGTTCAATACCGTTCAGAGCACCTCAAGACACTCGCTCCTTACGATGTGGTCGTTACCGCGAAAGGTGATCAACAAGACTTTGTATCGCGTTACTTTTGGCCTGCAAATGGTGGTGACGAAGACCCCGTAACTGGCTCGATTCACGCTGGGTTAGCACCATTCTGGGCAGAAGCGTTAGGCAAAACATCACTGGTCGCTTACCAAGCTTCTCAGCGCGGAGGCATTTTGCACTGTGAAGTTACTGGCGAACAAGTAAGAGTATCTGGCGACGGCGTGCTCTACATGAAAGGCAAGATTTTTGTTTAAATGATATTCATGTAATCAACTTAAAAGAGCCAAGTAAAGCACGGCTTCAGCAGGATAAAGCCAGTTTCAATAATTAATCAATTGATGAATATTGAAGGAATTAACTTCCTAGCCGGACAAAACTGACTCACGTTACACTGAATGCAGTCCCACACTCTTCTATAGCTTGATACGAATTCGAGCTCACCTTCTTAGAGGAAGCGTCGCATGATGAAGCGAATCATTCTTGGCACCCTAGCCCTGACTCTTTTAACTGCCTGTTCCAAAGATGACGGACAGCAAGCCCTTGGCACACTGGAACGTGACCGCGTAACCTTTACTGCAACCTCTAGCGAGATAATTCGTGCCCTACCCATCAAGGAAGGCAGCCAAGTCACCGAAGGAGAAGTGCTGGTTCAGCTCGATACAAAGAACCAAGAAGCCGTTTTAGCTCACGCCGTAGCCGAACAAGCCAAGGCTGACGCCTATCTTTTGAAATTGACCAATGGTGAGCGACCAGAAGACATTGCCGCAGCGCAAGCACGCGTTGCCAGAGCGGAAGCTCAATTGGTTGAAGCGCAAAAGAACTACCAACGTAAGGCGGAGTTAGTTCGTAAAAAACTCATCAGCCAATCAGAAAAAGACACCGCTTTAGCAGCCAGAGATTCTGCCCGTGCAGAGCTAGACTCCTCACAAGAAGAGTTCAGCAAACTGACCGCTGGCTCTCGTCCTGAAGATATTGAACAAGCAAAAGCCGCACTCATGGCAGCAAAAGCCGATGTGGCACTACAAGAACAGAAACTGGCAGAACTCACCATCACCGCCACGCGAGATGGCTTGTTAGATAACCTACCGTTTAACCTTGGCGAACGCGTTCCTGTGAATGGTGTAGTTGCTGTAATACAAGCCAGCCGCGTCCCATACGCTCGCGTTTACGTTCCTGCCAACTACCGAGTCGATTTTGTGCCGGGTAAAACGGTTAACGTGCATGTAGATGGCGTTGAGCAACCATATAGCGGCACCGTTCGTTGGGTTGCGACTGAGCCTTCATTCACGCCTTATTTCGCGCTTACCGAGGAAGAACGATCGCGTTTGATGTACCTAGCAGAAGTCGACCTTCAAGACTCCGCACAATCCTTGCCTTCAGGTATACCAGCGCAAGTGGATTTGGTGGAGTAAGCCAATGACCGAATTCGCGATTCAAGCTGAAAATGTAGTGAAGAAGTTTGGTGACTTCACCGCCATCAACAACATCACGCTCAATGTGCCCAAAGGCAGTATTTATGGTTTTCTTGGCCCGAACGGCTGCGGTAAATCGACAACCATTCGTGTGCTGACGGGCTTGCTTAGCCCAAGCGAGGGCAATGTCGATGTACTCGGGCTAGAGATCCCAAAACAATCTGAGCTTCTGCGCCTCAAGATTGGCTACATGACACAAAAGTTTTCCCTCTATGATGACCTGACGGTTCAAGAGAATCTTGAGTTTATTGGACAAATCTTTGGTATGGAAACCAAGGCCCTAAAGGCTCGCATCGAAGAACAACTAGCCACCTACGGTCTCGACCAACTGCGTAAACAGCGCGTCGGAGGAATGAGCGGCGGCCAGAAGCAACGCTTGTCTCTTGCCGCAGCCACTATGCACAAACCAGACTTGTTGTTTCTTGATGAACCCACGTCTGCGGTTGACCCAGAGAACCGACGCGATTTCTGGGAGCAGTTGTTTGACCTCTCTGACCAAGGCACGACGATTTTGGTCACTACGCACTACATGGACGAAGCAGAACGCTGCCATCGTCTGGCGATTATGGAAGCGGGGGAAATCCGCGCCGATGGTGAGCCAGAAGAACTCATGGCGCAAATGGGCGTTAACATCGTCGAAGTCAAAGCGGACAACCTACGCGAGCTAAAAGAGAAAGTCATTCAGCGTGAAGAAGTCCGCTCAGCCGCACAGCTAGGCATTCGCTTACGCATTTTAATCCACCAGCACATCGAACAACCGATCGAATGGTTAACCCAAACCTTTCCTGAGCTTGATGGCTGCGAGATGAACATTGCTCGTCCTAGCTTGGAAGATGTGTTTGTCAGCGTGACGGGAGAAGGTCGCCAATGATGAAATCTATTGCCCGTATGAAAGCGGTAATGATCAAAGAGATCCGTCAGCTTTCACGTGACCGCATTACCTTTGGCATGGTCGTAATGATCCCCCTGATTCAGCTTCTGCTATTCGGCTTTGCCATTAATACGGATATTCGCGACATCCCCGTTGGCGTCGTCGATCAAAGTGGCAGTACTGCCGGGCGTGTAATTACCGAGTCCGTTAAAGTAACGCAAGTGGTCGATGTGGTCGAAACCTTCGCTACCGCATCAGAAGCAGAACAAGCCATTCAAGACGGTTTGGTGCGAGCGGCTTTAATTCTGCCTAGCGACTTAACCCAACGTATGGTGCAAGGGCGAGAGCTTGGGCAGTGGATTGTAGATGGTTCAGACACCATGATCAGCTCGGCAATTCTCTCACTACAAACCATGCCGTTAACGGATTTTGATTTTGAGATACGCCCTGCCCCAACCAAAACCTTTGAAGTTGCGCTGTATTACAACCCGAGTCGGCGCTCGGCGGTGAACATTGTCCCCGGTTTATTGGGCGTGATTCTGACTATGACGATGATCTTGTTCACCAGTGCAGCCATTGTTCGAGAACGAGAACGCGGCAATTTGGAGTTACTGATTACTACGCCAATCCACTCCATCGAGCTCATGGTGGCGAAGATCATTCCCTACATCTTTGTTGGTCTGATTCAGGTGTTTATCATTTTAGGCTTGGGGCACTGGATATTTGGTGTGCCGATAAACGGCGCCATTAGTCAGATATTGTTTGGCACGCTGTTGTTTATCGCCGCGAGTTTAACCTTAGGTCTGGTGATATCCACCATTGCGACGACACAACTTCAGGCCATGCAGATGACGGTGTTTATTCTTTTGCCGTCGATTCTTCTGTCCGGATTTATGTTCCCTTATGAAGGAATGCCCGTCGCGGCACAATGGATATCAGAAGCGCTGCCTGCTACCCACTTTATGCGAATTATTCGTGGCGTGGTGCTGCGTGGTGCAGACCTAATGGAGCTATGGCGAGATACAGTTTGGTTACTTGGATTCACCGTTATCGGCCTTATTGTCGCTTCATTTCGCTTCAAAAAATCACTCGACTAATTCCACGATATTGCGTTTATTCCTTAAAAACAAAAATAGCCCCAACGAAGGGCTATTTTTTGTTTCTGTATTCATACACTGCGCTATCGAGCTCAACTCTCAGACAATATTAATAGTACTCACCGTAGGAACAATCTCGTAAATCGGAAATATTGTAGTTTTTCAAAGAGTTTATTTTAAAGTTGAACACTACCTGTTTACAGACAACGCCTTCGCGATCCGTGTACGTGATAATACCTTCACTGTACGCACGCTGACCATCAGAGGATGTCACGTCAGCAACAAGTTCCAAATGGCCCTTGTGCGCGTCTACGCGATTCATCATCTCAAACACATCGACCCACTCTTCGCGATTTGCCATTTGTATTAGCATGGACTTCGCCTGTGTTTCCAACTGCTGGGGGTATACATAATAACGGTTGTAACCAAAGTATGCGCACATAAGTAATAAAACGAGTGCAAATGAGGTTGTTCTTGTCATACAAGCTTCCTCTTGTTGTTATAAAAATCTTGCTTCGTTAATTCAGTATAGGAAGCGAGCAAAGTTTAGGTTATAGAACTTGCCCAAATAACAGGGGACAGTCAGAGACAGTCAATTCTATGACAAGCTCAACAACAAACTTTATTGCACTCTCATCATGGGCTTGAACAAAAATACGCCACAGAGACAGTAAGAAGTAAGAAGTAAGAAGTAAGAAGTAAGAAAGGAAAACTAACCGGAGCGCGGTGATAACAGAAAAGTAAAAGGAGTTGGAAGAAAAAGACAATCCGAGTGAATGTAGTGAGAGCGGAAATCAAGATTAGATTATCCGCCCATCAACTAGGCTCAAATTGTCAGTGACCACAACAATGTGACTCACCGAATTTAAACGTGTTGGTAACTATCTTCGAGAGACTCTGTCTGCGTTGTTTTTTCGCTCACTTCCACTTTAACCGCAGCGACCTTGAACTCAGGGATCTTCGCATGCGGGTCCGTCGCCGTTGTCGTTAAACGGTTCACCGGCGATTCAACAAAGTGGAAAGGAATGAACACCACACCTTTTTGAATCCGCTTAGTCACAAAGGCATCAATCTCAATGCTGCCGCGACGTGTAGACACCGTCAGACGCTGACCATTACTGATGCCAAGTGCCTCTGCGTCTTCCACGCTCACCATCGCACGAGGGCCAGCAAGATTATCCAACCCTTTGGTTTTGCGCGTCATGGTTCCAGTATGGAACTGCTCAAGTACGCGACCCGTCGTTAACACAAGTGGGTACTCTTCATCTGGCAGCTCAGCCGCATAACGGAACGGTACACCCACCATTTGCCCTTTACCACGAGTAAACTGGGTTTGGTGCATGATGCGAGTACCCGCAGGGTTGTTCTTGTTGCTAGGCCATTGCACACCGTTTGGCGTAATGGCATCCCAACGAAGACCCGCGTATTGAGGTGTCACTCGTGCGATTTCATTGGTGATATCAGACACGCAGTGGTAATCCCAATCACTGCCCATGGCATTGGCAATTTCTTGAATAATCCACCAATCTTCTTTCGCTTCACCCGGTGCCGTGACAACCGGATTCACACGCTGTACACGACGTTCTGTATTGGTGAAGTGACCCGCTTTCTCTGCAAACGAGCAAGAAGGCAGAACCACATCCGCGTATTGCGCAGTCTCCGTTAGGAAGATGTCTTGAACAACCAAGAAGTCGAGTGCTTCTAAACCTTCAATCACATGCGCTTGGTTCGGGTCACTCAACACTGGGTTCTCACCCATGATGTACATACCACGAACGTCACGATGGCAAGCCGCATCAATGATTTCTGTCAGGGTTAGACCTTGCTCAGAAGGCAGATTTGGCGCATTCCATTCAATCGCAAACTTCTGACGCACAATTGGGTTGTATACCTTTTGATAGCCCGGGAAGCTGTTTGGCAAAGCGCCCATATCACACGCGCCTTGCACGTTTGATTGACCACGCAGCGGATTGATACCACCACCTTCAATACCGATGTTGCCACACAGTAATTGCAGGTTAGCGATAGAACGCACGTTGTCATGACCTGTCGTGTGCTGAGTAATACCCATCGAGTAGTACACAGCTGTACGATCTGCCGTACCAATCATACGCGCCATTGCTTGAATGTCTTCGGCTTTTACGCCCGTAACCAATTCCACTTTATCGAGGTTGTAAGCTGGCGACATCACTTCTTGCAGTAAGGTATCAAAGCCGTCGACACGTTCTTCGATGTACTCTTGATCGTACCAGCCGTTCTTAATGATCTGCTGCATGACACCGTTTAGGAGCATCACATCCGTACCCGGACGATGCGCCATATACAGCTCAGCATGCTCTGCCATATCGACACGTTTCGGGTCAGCCACAATCAAGCGAGCGCCGTGGTGACGAATTGCTTGTTTGATGTGTGAAGCGATGATCGGGTGTGCTGATGTAGTATCCGAACCGATAATAAAGATCACATCCGAGTGCTTAATGCTTGGAATGTCGTTGGTCATTGCACCACTACCGAGTGATGCCTCAAGACCGGTTACACTCGATGCGTGACACAAGCGCGCACAGTGATCGACGTTATTGGTGCCTAGTTCACGACGGACAAATTTTTGGAACGCGTAGTTGTCTTCGTTGGTGGTTTTCGCTGAAGAGAAACCCGCCAATGCGTTGCTGCCAAAATCTTGCTTGATGCCAGAGAACTTGCTTGCAATCAGTTGAATCGCCTCTTCCCAACTCGCAGGCTGCAACCAACCGTCTTTACGAATCAAAGGCGTGGTAAGACGCTCTTCACTGCCGATGAAATCAAAACCAAAGCGCCCTTTCACACATAGCATGCCTTGGTTCACTGGCGAGTCACCGCCCTTCACGTAACGAATCGTATTGGTTGCTTCGTCCACGAACATAGTCAACTTACAACCCACACCACAGTACGTACAAATGGTGTCGACCGCTTTCAGATCTTCAGTACGACCTTGTGAGCGGTCACGACTATCGACCATCGCGCCCGTTGGACACACTTGAACGCACGCGCCACATTGCACGCAGTTCGAATCGCCCATTAGGGTTAAGCCATTCTTGTTACTTCCAAAGTGTGGACGGTCGTCAGGACGTAATGCAGGACGACCTTGTTTGTCGCACACAAAGTTCAGTACGCCGTGCACGGCTTTGTCACGACACGCTTGGATACACTGACCACAGCTAATACAGCGGTTGGCATCAAACTCAATAAACTCAGAGCTGCGGTCAACTTCGTACTTATGACGCAAGTCTTTCGCACGAAGATCTAACCAATCTTGATGTGATTTAATCTGTAAGGAGAAATCAAAGCTTTGCTCAGCTTCATATTCGGTGGAGTAATCACGCAGCGCACAATCGGTATTTGCCTGACAGCCACATTCTAGACAGCGCGCCGCTTCTTTCATCGCTTCTTCGTTATCAAAGCCTAACTCCACTTCAGCGAAGCTTTGCTCGCGTTGTGCTGGAGTCAGCTCAGGCATGATAGATCGAGCGACTTTCTGGATGTTCTCGAAGTGAAGCGGATCAACTTGAGAGAGTTTCTTCTCTTTACGCGAGTTGAACGCTGCCTTTGGCATATCCGCCATATCGCCATTCAAAAACAGGTCAATGGCTTTTGCCGCAACGCGACCATCACCCACGGCTTCAACTGCCGTTGCTGGACCACGGCGGAAATCACCGATACTGAAGATGTTACCCGTACCGGTGTGCATGGTCTTTTCATCGGCATCAGAGGTATTCCATCGCGTAAGTGGAATCGATAAATCTTCGCCTTCGAGGAAGCTCAGGTCTGGCTTTTGCGATACTGCCGCAATCACGGTGTCGAACTCTTCGGTAAAGAACTCGCCAGTTGGTTTAGGGCTTCGACGACCAGATGCATCCGGCTCACCCAACGCCATGCGCTCTAGACGAATCGCATTCACGCGTCCGGTTTCATCGGCAAGGTTTTCTGCAGGGTTGGTCAAGAAGTGGAATTTCACCCCTTCGTGTTCCGCTTCGACAATCTCGTAGTCTTCTGCCGGCATTTCGTCACGGGTACGACGATAAATCAACGTGGTGTCTGCACCAGCACGACGCGCAGTACGAGCACAGTCAATTGCTGTATTACCACCACCGATCACCGCGACTTTCTGACCCGTGACGTAGTTTTGCTCGGTAACGTAATCTTTGAGGTAATCAACACCTAAGTAGCAACCTTCAAGGTCACTGCCTGTGTAGTGCATTTCAACCGCTTGAGACGCGCCGACCGCCAAACACACTGCGTCGTATTCTTCGCTCAATTGAGAAAGCGTGAAATCCACACCCAGCTTTTGATTGGTGTGAACTTGCATGCCATTGCGGCACATCAGTTCGATTTCTTTATCGAGAATGTCTTTTGGTAAACGGTATTCTGGAATGCCATAACGCAACCAACCACCCGCTTTTGGCATGGATTCAAAGACCGTAACGTCGTAGCCTTCGTTCGATAGGTAGTAGCCAGCTGTCAGACCACCAGGACCACTGCCGACGACAGCAATGTTCAAACCTTTGCTTGGTTTCTTTTCTGGTACGTAGGCTTCATGCGCAGACAAATCCGCATCCGCGGCATGACGTTTTAGCTGACGAATTGCAATAGGCTCATCGACTAACGAGCGGCGACATTCACTCTCACAAAATGCCGGGCACACACGGCCAATCGATAACGGCATAGGAAGCGTACGCTTAATCACTTCAATCGCTTTTTGATGATCGTTCTGTGCGATGTGATAAAGGTACGATTGGATATCAACGCCCGCTGGACACGCGGTTTTACATGGCGCTTCACAATCGGCGTAATGGTCCGTCATGATGCGGTTGAGTGCTTTTCTGCGGTGCTCGCTTAATTGTTCTGATTGCGTGACCACATTAAGGCCCCGGTAAACTTCAAGTTCACACGCACGCTTAGTACCGCCGCTTTCGACTTCAACCACACACAAGTCACACGGTACTTTTTCATTACTTTTGTTCATTCCGCACAGCGATGGGATCTCGACCCCACACACTTTTGCTGCTTCTAAAAGGGTTAGACCCTCTTCTACAATTCTATATTTTCCATCGATGACAATTTCTATCATGCAACCCCCGCAGCAAAGCAAATCCAAATCTGCACAAGCAAAACCATGCATTCTATAAGGATAATCATTTGTAAGACAAGTTAGTGTGATGTAAAACTTATAAACCACATTTTTCACGTGTCATAAAAAGCGAGGGCTTCTTTCGCTAACTTTCAACACTCGGTGTTTAACAAACGTTTTACTCCCTCGAAAGTGCGAAAACAGAAGGGTTGGACTATTTTGATAATAAGAGTAATAAATGATTGACCTTACCCTTAGGTTAACCTTTAGAATCGAAGGGTTTTCATCATTTTCATCAAACACATGGGAAAGGGTATGCACTTAAAATCGCTGCATACAATCTGGTTAACTCTCTTCACGACGCTAGTGCTATTGGTATCTAGTGTGGCGAACAGTGAGCCGTTGATGAATATTCAAATGATGTCTATTGGCATGGCTCACCATCCTTCTATGATGAGTGACAGCGAACACTGCGGTATGCCTGGCATGATGGACGTCTCCATGACTGACGCTTCTATGTCCGAAGATGGCGATGCAAGAGAAACCAGCATGAACTGTGGTGGTGGCTCCGGCATGGTTCATACCTGCTGTACTGCCGCGTGTACGATAGTTTTCGTCCCCCTACCGAATCCTGTCAATAGCCCGATGCCCGTCGTCTATCGCGCAACTATTACTCCTGAAGTTGCTTCCCCTGTCGTACACGTCAGCCGCGACCTGTACCGACCTCCTATAGCCTAAATCCGTCCTAGCATTCGACCCTGCGCGTGTATCGCAGGTTGTTTTAATGCGCCTGAACGATGAGGTAACAAGGCTTTACTGTTCCCGCAATAAAATCCGCACCTCCATCGATCCGGCGAACACTGGATTTAGATTATGGATATCAAACCATACCGCTTAGCTGCACCTATTTTTATGGTGGCTCTGGTCGCTGCGCCAACCTTGGTTAACGCCGCAGATAAAGAGACGCACGCAGCACAAAATTCCGCATCAAGTGAGCGAGCTTCAACGACCAAGCTTGCCCAACTGATCAACGTCGCTTTGAGTAACGATGGCAATCGTAAGCAATACTCAGCGCAATCTGCTGCCATGCGTGAAACGGGCGTCGCGAGTGCGACCTTGATGGACCCAAAACTAAAAGTAGGTTTTGGTGGCTTGCCTGTCGACAGCTTCAAATTCGATGAAGACCCAATGACCAACATCTCCGTTGGTTTAATGCAGCAGTTTGAGCGTGGCTCTACGCTTGATTTACAGCAGAAGAAAGCCAATCAACAAGCCGACGGCCTTGGTCTTCAAGTGCATGCTCGTGAGCTTGAGGTAGCCAACAGCATGACTCAACTTTGGTTAGAACTTGGTTACCAGCAACGCGCGGAGCAAATCATGCTTGAGAACCGCAAGTTGATGAAGGAAATGGAAAGCTTTATTCAAACCAACTATTCGATTGGTAAGAGTGAAGCGCAAGATCTGCTCAACGCCCAACTTCAAGTCAGCAAGTTGGATGAGAAACTGCAAGCCAACGCACAAATGCAACGTCGTCTTATCTCTCAACTCTCCGAATGGTTGGGGTCAGATTGGTTGGCAAACGAACAGGCTCTGCACGCGAGCAATCAATTGAACTGGGACACACTGAACAGCAAACTTGCTGCGAGTCAGGGTTCCACCAAGCATTATCAGCAACTCAGCCAACACCCGATGGTTAAGATGGCCGACGTCAGTATTTCTGCCAATAAAACGCAGGTGGAAATTGCTGAGCAAGCCTACAACCCACAATTTGGCGTCGAAGTAATGTACGCCTACCGCCAAGCCGACAACATGATGGGTGAACCCGCCTCCGATTTGGTCAGCGCTTACCTAACCATGGACATTCCGTTGTTTACGGGTGACCGCCAAGATCGCAATCTCGCGGCCGCTCAATACCAAGTTGGCGCGGCACAATCACAAAAAGACACCTTACTAACGCAGATGAATGCCAAGGTGAACACTCTGTTGGTTGATCGCGGCAACTTAACCCAACGCTTAGAACGTTATCAATCCACCTTATTGCCTCAAGCGAAAGCGCGCATTCAAGCCGTTGAGCGGGGTTATCAAAACAACACAGCGCAGTTTAACGATGTGATTTCCGCCACGACTGACGAGTTGGCTCTGCAATTGGAGCAACAACGTCTACTGACCGATCTCAACATCGCAAACAGCAATTTAGCCACCCTACTCGGTGGTTTCGACTATCAAGTGGCTTCACCGGAAGCTCGCTCTATTTCGACATATTAATTTGTGATTCCCCAAGACAGTTGGGGCTACAGCTAGGCGGCAAACGAGAGAATCCCATGAGCACTTTCCCTAACAAACTAAGGGATCCTCTATGTGATTTGGGTGAACGAGAGCAGGCAACAACGCTGTAGCGTCAAATGTGAAGGGGAAAATAAGGTAAAACAATGAAAACATTAAAAATTGCAACCATTGCGCTGATTGTTGGTGGTGCTTTAGGGTTTGGTGCTAATCATTTTCTTACGGGCTCGGCTCACGACATGAGTGCGATGGGTGGTGAACCTGCTTCAAGCTCTAATGATCCGCTTTACTGGGTTGCCCCAATGGATCCGAACTACAAACGCGACAAGCCGGGTAAATCCCCAATGGGCATGGATTTGATCCCGGTTTACGCAGAAGATCTATCCGGTGAACAAGACGCACCGGGTACTGTGACTATCGACCCTTCAGTAGAAAATAACCTCGGGGTTAAAACCGCAAACGCGTCACTGCAACAGCTATCACCACGTATCGAAACGGTTGGTTATATTGCCTTTGATGAAAGTCTGTTATGGCAAACCAACGTTCGTGTGGCGGGTTGGGTAGAAAAACTCTACATCAATGCTGTGGGTGAGAAAGTGAAGAAAGGCGATGTGCTTTTCACGCTCTACTCTCCAGAACTGGTTAAAGCACAAGAAGAATTGCTGAATGCGTACCGCACTGGCCGCAAAGGTCTTGTAAAGGGGGCGACCGAACGCTTGGTAACGCTTGGTGTTGACCGTGCTCAAATCAAATCCATTACTCGTAGCGGGAAAGCATCACAAACCATTGAAATCAAAGCACCTGCTGATGGCGTTATCGCGAGCTTAAACGTGCGTGAAGGTGGCTATTTATCCCCTGCTCAAGCGGTGATCAGTGCAGGTCCCTTGGACAATGTTTGGGTTGATGCAGAAGTCTTTGAGCGTCAAGCACACTGGATGAAAGCAGGCTCTCAAGCCACGATGACCCTTGACGCGATTCCGGGCAATGAATGGCAAGGTGTTGTCGATTACGTGTACCCAATCCTCGATCCGAAAACACGTACGTTGCGTGTGCGTCTTAAATTCCCTAACCCAGATGGCGCATTGAAGCCAAACATGTTTGCCAATATTGCTTTGCAGCCTGTCACTGACGACGCAGTTTTAACGATTCCTAAATCATCTGTTATCCGCTCTGGCGGTATGACTCGCGTTGTTCTGGCGGAAGGTGATGGCAAATACCGTTCTGCTCGAATTGAAGTTGGCCGCGAAGCTGGCGAACAAATCGAAGTATTACAAGGACTTAAACAGGGCGACAAGATCGTTACTTCATCTCACTTCATGCTCGACTCTGAATCAAGCCAGTCGGCGGATCTGTCTCGCATCAATGGTGTAGAAGCAGCGGCAGAAACGGCATGGGCCAAAGGTGAGATCACGGATGTGATGAAAGATCACCGCATGCTGACCATCAACCACCAGCCTGTACCAGAATGGGATTGGCCGGGCATGGTAATGAACTTCACTTTCGCAGATGGCGTTGAAATGGGTGACTTGAAAAAAGGTCAGGCTATCGAATTTGAAATGCAAAAGACGGAGTCCGGTCAGTACCAAATCATCGACTATAAGGCAGACAACAGCGTCATTGCCGCAGAAGTTTGGCTAACTGGTGACATTAGCATGCTGATGGCTGATTTTGGCATGATCACCTTAAACCACCTACCGGTTGCAGAATGGAACTGGGATGCTGGCGAGATGAACTTCTCTGTGGGTGAAGCCGTTGATCTATCGGGTTTTGAAGAAGGACAGAGAGTTCGGTTTCTAGTTGAAAAACAAGGATCTGACTACGTTCTTAAACAGCTAGTTCCTGCAACAACAGCCGTCGAGGGTTAATTATGATCAATGCTATTATTCGTTGGTCACTGAGCAACCGATTCCTAGTGTTGGTCGCGACCTTAGCCCTTGTATTAGGCGGACTTTACAGTGTAAAGAATACGCCTGTTGATGCGATTCCGGATCTTTCTGATGTGCAAGTGATCATCAAGACAAGCTATCCGGGTCAAGCTCCTCAAGTCGTCGAGGATCAAGTCACTTACCCACTCACCACCGCCATGCTTGCCGTGCCGGGTGCTGAGACAGTTCGTGGCTACTCATTCTTTGGTGACTCTTACGTTTATATCATTTTCAACGATGATACCGACATGTACTGGGCACGTTCACGCGTGTTGGAGTACTTAAGCCAAGTAGCACCCAAGCTGCCACCGAACGCAAAACCAACGCTAGGTCCTGATGCGACAGGCGTAGGCTGGGTTTACAGCTACGTATTACAAGACAAAACTGGCAAGCATGATTTGGCTGATCTTCGCAGCCTGCAAGACTGGTTCTTGAAGTACGAGTTGCAAACCGTGGATGGTGTTTCTGAAGTCGCGACCGTGGGCGGTATGGTTAAGCAGTACCAAGTGCAGATTGACCCTGCCAAGCTGCGTGCGTACAACCTCACTTTGCAGCAAGTGAACATGGCAATCCAAAATGGTAACCAAGAAACCGGCGCGTCCGTTATCGAAGTGGCCGAAGCCGAACACATGGTTCGTACCACGGGTTACCTAACCAGCATCGAAGACATCAAATCACTGCCTCTCAAAGTCACTGAGAAAGGCACGCCGTTGCTATTAGGAGACATCGCAGACATTAACCTTGGCCCACAAATGCGCCGTGGTATCTCAGAGCTGAATGGCGAAGGTGAAGCGGTAGGTGGCGTTATCGTGATGCGTTTTGGTGAAAACGCCAGTGAAGTGATTGCGAAAGTCAAAGACAAACTTGCAGACCTACAACGCAGCCTACCAGAAGGCGTAGAAATTGTGGCAACCTACGACCGCTCTACCCTTATCGATTCAGCGGTAGAAAACCTATGGAAGAAGCTTGCAGAAGAGTTCATCGTCGTTGCGATTGTGTGTGCGTTGTTCCTGTTCCACATTCGTTCTTCGTTGGTTATCGCTCTGAGCCTACCGGTTGGCATTCTCACTGCGTTTATCGTGATGCATTGGCAAGGCATCAACGCCAACATCATGTCCCTTGGTGGTATCGCGATTGCCATCGGTGCCATGGTAGATGGTGCAATCGTGATGATTGAAAACGTTCACAAGCACATTGAACGAACGCCACTGACCGAAAAAAACCGCTGGCAAGTAATTGGCAAAGCCGCAGAAGAGGTCGGCGCACCGCTGTTCTTCTCGTTGCTTATCATCACTCTTAGCTTCGTACCGGTGTTCGCCTTAGAAGGCCAAGAAGGCAAGATGTTCTCGCCGCTTGCGTTCACTAAGACGTACGCCATGGCAGCGGCAGCAGGTTTGGCGATCACACTCGTCCCTGTTCTTATGGGCTACTTCATTCGCGGTAAGGTGTTACCGGAACACAAAAACCCGGTTAACCGCGGCTTGGTCGCGCTGTACCGCCCGCTGTTGAACACCAGCTTAAAATACCCTAAGACCATGATTGTTATCGCATTAGGCCTAATGGCATCGGCTTACTACCCAACCAGTAAACTGGGTAGCGAGTTCATCCCTCCGCTGGATGAAGGCGACTTGATGTACATGCCAACGACCTATCCGGGTATCTCAATTGGTAAGGCGCGCGAGCTTCTACAACAGACCAACAAGCTGATCAAAACCGTTCCAGAAGTGAAAACCGTATGGGGCAAGATTGGCCGAGCTGAGACTGCAACCGATCCAGCGCCACTCACCATGATTGAAACCGTGATTCAGTTGAAGCCACGCGATCAATGGCGTGAAGGGGTAACAACCGAGTCACTGCGCAAAGAGTTCGACAAGTTGGTTCAGTTCCCTGGTCTTACTAACGCTTGGGTAATGCCTATCAAAACGCGTATCGACATGCTAGCTACGGGCATCAAAACCCCTATCGGCATTAAGATCGCGGGCCCAGATCTGAAAGTGATTGAGAAGATCGGCTCTCAGCTAGAGCCAATTCTTAACGGCGTACAAGGCACGGCATCGGTTTATGCAGAACGTGTAGCAGGTGGTCGTTATGTCACGATCGACATTAAACGTCGTGCCGCAGCGCGTTATGGCTTAAGCATCAAAGACGTTCAGCAAGTGATCTCCACTGCGGTGGGTGGCATGAATGTGGGTGAAACCATTGAAGGCTTGGAGCGTTACCCAATAAACGTTCGTTACCCACAAGACTACCGTGATTCAGTGGTTAAACTGCAAAACCTGCCGTTAGTTACACCAAATGGCGCCCGTATTGCGCTGGCTGATGTAGCGGACATTCGTTACGAAGACGGCCCTCCGATGATCAAGACAGAAAACGCGCGTCCAAACGGCTGGGTATTTGTCGACATCGATGGTCGTGACCTTGGCTCTTACGTCGTAGAAGCACAACAGGTTGTTGCTGATCAATTGGAACTTCCTGCGGGTTACTCGCTGGCTTGGTCTGGTCAATACGAATACATGGAGCGTGCGAAAGACCGCTTGAGTGTCGTGGTACCAATCACCATCGCCATCATTATGCTGCTGCTTTACTTCAGCTTCCGTCGTGTCGGTGAAGTGATGATCATCATGCTTACCCTACCACTCGCTATGGTTGGTGGTTTGTGGCTCATGCATATCCTCAACTACAACTTCTCGATTGCCGTTGGGGTCGGCTTTATTGCCCTAGCAGGCGTCGCGGTTGAAATTGGGGTCATCATGCTCGTCTACCTCAACCAAGCATGGCACTACAAAAAGCTGGATGCGGAAGAGAGCCAACAGAAGCTTGAGGCGAAAGACCTAACCGATGCCATTCGTGAAGGTGCAGGCCTGCGTGTTCGCCCAGTAATGATGACGGTACTAACAGTAATTATTGGTCTGATTCCGATCATGTACGGCGAAGGGACAGGATCAGAAGTGATGCAACGTATCGCTGCACCAATGATTGGCGGTATGGCATCAGCACTGCTGCTGACGCTGTTAGTGCTTCCAGCCATCTTCAAGCTGTGGAAACAACGTGAGTTGCGCCCAAGCAATGCGACTAATCACCAAGCTAGCACTCAAGCTAGTGATGTAAACAACAACGCTTAATCCCTACCTTCCTCTCAAACATGCCGTTTGAGGGGAAGCAACCAAGTTATTAATGAATTAAAACAAGGATATAAAAATGAAAAAGACACTAATCACTCTTGCTCTAGCCCTAACAACAACGACTGCGTTTGCCCAAATGGATCATTCAAACATGGACCACGCGAACATGGACCATGGCAACATGAAGCATGAAAACATGGACCACGGCAGCATGAAGATGGACCACAGTAAAATGGACCATTCAAACATGATGGATATGCCGGGCATGTCGGCAGTAGGTATGCCAGCGAAAGGGGCAAAGCCAGACAAGGTGGTACACGTAATCTTGGGTGATGACATGACCATCAAGTTCAAGAAAGACGTTAAGATTGAGCCAAACGATGTGGTGCAGTTTGTAGTCATGAACACAGGTAAGATCAACCACGAGTTTACGATTGGTTCGGCTAAAGAGCAGCTAGAACATCGCGAAATGATGAAGACAATGAGCGGTGATCATATGCACGACTCGGGCAACTCTGTGACGGTCGAACCAGGCAAAGCGAAGCAGTTGTTGTGGCATTTCCACGGTGACAACAACGTTGAGTTCGCGTGCAACATTCCGGGCCATGCAGAATCGGGCATGGTTAAAAAGATTGAACTGTAAGTAATTATCCAACTAGACAAAGGAGCTGATGATTCAGCTCCTTTTATTTCTCTGGATCAAACTATTCGTTAGCTCATGATAAGAAATTCTGAGCCAGTGTCTCACGCTAAGATATTTTTATGACCGAATCACCGACGTAATATATAAGCCAAACTACGGGCCTTGATAGCAACACTCTTCTCCTCATATTGAGACCGTATAAGCGTATTGCAAAGAATCCTACATAAAATAGACATAGATTTAACAGTGTTTAGAGTATTGGCTCGTTATAGTTTACGTGACATCGCTACGGTGCGAACTAAAACTAAAATTGAAGAACACGATCCATGAAAAAGTTATTTTTGTTGGCTGGGCTAATGGTTTGCTCAACCCTAAGTTACGCGTCCCAACTGAATGAGGACATTTCTCTCCTCGAGCAACAAACCTCAAGCAGAATTGGGGTGTCAGTTTGGGATACCCAAGCAGACGAGCGTTGGGACTACCGTGGCGATGAACGCTTCCCACTCATGAGCACATTCAAAACCCTAGCTTGTGCCAAAATGCTAAGTGATATGGACAGCGGTAAGCTAAGTAAGAATGCGACCGCAAAAGTCGATGAGCGCAGTATCGTTGTATGGTCTCCAGTGATGGATAAGCTCGCAGGCCAAAACACACGCATAGAGCACGCGTGTGAAGCCGCTATGTTAATGAGTGATAATACTGCAGCCAACTTGGTATTAAATGAAATTGGCGGCCCTAAAGCCGTAACAATGTTTCTGCGAACAATTGGAGATAAAGCAACGCGCCTAGACAGAATAGAACCTCGCTTGAACGAAGCCACACCAGGCGACAGCCGCGATACAACCACACCTAACGCCATACTAAACACTCTGCGAACCTTGATCGAAGGCGAAACGTTGTCTTATGAGTCTCGTGTACAATTAAAAATCTGGATGCAAGACAACAAAGTTTCAGACTCGTTAATGCGTTCTGTATTACCAACAGGTTGGTCTATTGCAGACCGTTCTGGTGCGGGAGGTCATGGTTCGCGTGGCATTAACGCGATTATATGGAAGGAAAATCATCGACCTGTTTACATTAGTATTTATGTCACAGAAACCGAGCTCTCACTTCAAGCTAGGGACCAACTCGTTGCGCAGATAAGTCAGTTGATTTTACAAAAGTACAAAGACAATTAAGTCATCACTCACCTGACCCTATTTGTATCCTTTTCTAGCCCTTCTCTTCCAGAAGGGCTCATTCTGTACTTCCATCTTAAAAACACCACTTATTGAGTAATGACTTACTTATAAATAGGTATAAGATTTACTTATTTAGGGTGAGTTAACGCCCACATTAAGCAACCAAATTCACACAAATGGCGATAATTAAACCATACTCTTACCAAGAAGCACATTTTCTACAAAATAGCTTCACGTAATTTATTGTTGTTATTTGCAACATTGCCAAGGAGATGTCTATTGAGACTTGAAAGAACTTTTAACCCTGATGACTTATCGATGCAAAACATGGAAAGTCCGATATGTATGCCGATAGGGTTTGTTCACTTTTTAGCTCAATCGGAAACACTACAGCAAGTACTTGATACGGTGGCAGAATGGATAAATCGTATATTTAATTCTGACCGTGCGAGTATCACACTTTATGAAAACAATGATCATTTAAAGGTCTACTCTTTCTCTGGTAGTAAAGCGATTCCCGCTGAATTTTTAGTGCCCATTCATCAAGCGTTTGTTGGCCGAGTGTTCAAAAAGCAACAACTGATGATCTGCGACGATGTTACGCAATCTGATGAGATCGATTGTGTGATGCTCGCATCCAATGGTATGGGTACGTGTATGGACGCGCCTTTAATGCACGGTAAAGTCTGCCTAGGAACGCTTAATGTTGCGCATCATCAAACGCACATTTACACAAACGAACAAGCGGCACAGCTTCAGTGCATCGCTAATTGGATTGCTTTAAACATTGCCCTTCATATACAGATTATGAAAATGGAACACCTCGCCACGACGGATGATCTAACAGGTATTCCAAACCGCAGAGAGTTCATGCGACAAATCGAAAGCCGCCTAAATGAATACCGAACCCTGGGCATTGACTTCCATGTTGCTATTTTAGATCTCGACAATTTTAAAAGCCTCAATGACCGATTTGGTCATGACGCAGGCGATAAATCACTGATCCATGCAGTCAATACTATTAAAAGTCATCTACTTGATTGTGACTTACTTGCCAGAGTTGGCGGTGAAGAGTTTGCCATCGTATTAAGAAGTCGCTCATCACAGCAAGCTCTAGACACATTAGAAACAATTCGTAATGCACTAGAAACGACGACCGTTCAACATTCAGGTTGTGATATGAGCTTCACCGCGAGTATTGGGGTAACTCAAGTCTGTCGTCTCGACGACTCATTTGAACCATTAGTTAAACGCGCCGACTTAGCACTTTACAAGGCAAAAGAAACTGGAAGAAATCGCGTTGAGTTTCATATTGGTGAAGAAAGGTAGAAAAAATAAAAAAAGGTAGCGACTCATTGCGCTACCTTTTATCGATTCTAACCCGCTTAAAATAACTAGTACGAACTTTAAGCCAGTTAAAAATAAGAATGAGCAAATTTAATTATGCTTTCTTAAGATCTTTAGCTGGGTAAGTTAGTGTTTTTTCGCCTGCTTTTACATGTGTGTAAAAACCGCCACTGCTTAAACCTGTAACAACCATTTCGCCAAGATCGATACCTTTAGTCGCTACTACTACGTCACCGATTGAAAACATATTGAATACCTTGTTTGTTTAGATTAAGACACTAAGTCGTTGCGCGGTATTTAATACGATATTAGGCAAAGCACCTAATCGAGTTTTTTATCGTAAAGATTAATTTATATTTGTCGTGAACTCTAAGTTTCCACATTGAAAATCACAGGATATTTTCCAAAAAAAGATGCGCTATTCTTGTGAAATACGGTAATATTTTCTAGCATCAAGTGCGGAGGTATTCTCCGCCCTCATTGGAGAAAAATGATGAAGAAAGGCCTAAAAATGCGTGCATTAGAGCGTTCTGATTTGCGCTTTATTCATGAACTGAATAACAACCGAAATATCATGGCCTACTGGTTCGAAGAACCTTACGAGTCTTATGACGAGCTCGAAGAACTTTATCGAAAACATATACATGATGACGCTGAAAGGCGTTTTGTCGTCGAAGATGAAGACGGCATCGTAATTGGCTTAGTTGAGCTGATCGAGATTAACTACATTCACCGCAGCGCGGAATTTCAGATAATCATCGCCCCAGAGCATCAAGGCAGAGGTTATGCGACAGAGATGATTAATCGTGCGTTAGATTACTCATTCTCAATTCTTAATCTACGTAAAATCTACTTATTAGTCGCAGTGGATAACGAAGTCGCTATTCACTTATACAAAAAATGCGGCTTTATCGAAGAAGGTCACCTTGTAGAAGAATACTTTATTAACGGCGCTTACAGCGATGTTAAGCGCATGTATATATTAAAACACCAATACCAGAAAAAGATCGAAGAAAACAACTCAATTCACTAGTTCATTCTATCAAAGTAAAAACGCAGCTATTTGGGCAGCGTTTTTATTTATTCGAATTGATATTGATATGATAATACGATGCGCTTGTCTGCTTCATCCAAATAGGTGTTGTTGTCCATGACAAACGTCATTACGTTAAACGAGTGGCGTCTGTTCACAAGGTAACCAAGACCGATCCCACCAAAGAAGCCTTTGTAATTCTCTCCTTCACTGTTTTCTGAGCCGTAAGTGCCCGCTGCGAAGCTGATTAACGTCAGCTCTTTGGTAAACGATTTCAGCGCAAATACACCAACGTAACCGCTACTGCCTGAAGAGCTCATCATATTGAAGCCATTCTCTGCACTTGGCGTGCCCGTAAAGTTAGGCTCGCTACAGTGGCTACTTTCTGCACCGTCACAAACAGGAACATCACCAGTGTTGTACGTATAGCCTGCCATTGGGAAAATTTGGAAGCCTGCTGGCTCAATCCCGAAATAACTTAGCGGCATAAAGGTACCAACGCTGTAGTTGGTTTGATCCGCGCCGTTTACGTATTCATTTTTACCGAAGTTGAAGTTCACGATACCGACCGGAAACAACCACGAGCCACCAATACGCCACTCGCTCGCATCATCATTGATACGCAGGTTAATTTTGCGCGCTTGGTCAAGCGCAAGTGAGCCCGAGAATGAGATGTTTTGATCATCAAAATCGTAGTTGTTTGCGTACGACGCGCCAAATTTCGTGATGACTTTTGTTGGGTCATCCGCCAACTTGTTTTTATTGTCTTTTACTCGATGCTCGGCACCATGAGCCAGCGTACTGACCAACAAAGTCGTACACACTAACGCTAGTTTGTTTTTCATTTTTTAGTTCTTTGAGATGTTGAATACCCGCACTTAGCTGCGCAGATATTTTTTGAATCATCACTCACTGGATGTGACAAAAGCCGCCCTAACTACCTTAGATGGCGTGACAGCATCCAGTGCAGGTAGTTAGGGTAGAATGGCCTGTAAGGAAGGCGTTTTAGCGATTAGGAATGATTAGTTTTTCCAGTTGTAGCTCATGCTCATGAAGTACAGCGCAGGCTCATCAAAGCCAGCTTGTAAGCGTGGCGTTTCTGACGATTCCATCAAGATCGCTTCAAACGCGAAACCAATTGAGTTTTCTGAATCCAATTTGTAATCAATGCCTGTACCAATGCGGTACGCCTTGCCAGTAGGAACGGTAATGTCACCGTTTGATTGGCTTTCATACATGCTGGTATCGAATGCAAAACCTGCATTCCACATCATTTTTTCATTCAGTTTGTACTGAGTACCCAATGCGATTTGGTAAGTGTCTTGTGTCTCTACGCCCAGCGTGGTTGTGTATTCGCTCCAGTCTTGCCAGTTCACGTTCCACATCACCGCTAGGTCATCATTCACTTCATGGTAAGCACTGAAGATCAGTTGTTGTGGAGCAATGGAGTTACTATTGTCGAATTCAAATTCGGTTTCAGAAGAGTAAGACAACCCAAGACGCGTGCCTGGTGTTGCCTCATAAAGCACACCTACTCGGCCGTTGAGCTGAGTATCTTGGTCTTCGTCATTGAAGTTCAGGGCTCCCTTCGTTTCCACTTCATACATACCGTACTGAATGCCAAGCGCCGCACCCACAGACCAGTGATCATTGATGCGGTAAGAAGCGGAAGGTTGAATGGTTAAGGCTTGCGTCGTTGCTGTAGGAATATCTAAATGATTATTCAAAAGACCTTCGTACTCGAGGCCAAGACCGTAGTTGCCATACAGACCAATACCCAGCGTCCATTTGTCGTTTACTTGTTGGCTGTAAAATGCCGACGCCATAGGAACAAAACCAATCACGTTGCCCGCATCGCCAGTCATCGTGTCTAGTTGCGCGTCACCGTAAAGGCCAATCAGGTTACCAGAGAAAGATTTACCAGAAACATTCGCCAGACCAGCCGGGTTTGCTGCCATTACTGAGGCATCTTGCGTACGAGCCGCCATACCAGCGGATGCCAAACCAATATCCGATGCTGTTGTTTCGTAAAGGTATAACCCACCCGCTTGCGCAGCAGCACACGTCAGTAGAGAGCTCGCTGCGACGGTGGTTGTATATCAATGAAAGGCATTGGCCAATCGCACACAGCGTGGGGGTGTTGTGGAGTCAGTCAGTTGAAATCAGCGTTATTGCTCGTTCACCTTAAGTTCAGAGGGTTTCTTTCGCTTAAACTTCTCGCGCAGAGATTGCATCATCACGAAGAACACTGGCGTCAGCAACGTGCCTACAAACGTAGAAAGAATCATGCCGCCGAATACCGCAAAGCCCAGTGAGTGACGAGATGCCGCACCGGCACCCGATGCAATCACCAACGGGAATACCCCCCAGATGAAGGCGAACGCAGTCATCTGTACTGCACGGAAACGGATTCGAGCAGCTTCTTTGGCAGCATCAATGATTGATAAGCCCTTTTCTTCTCGCAGAACTTTGGCAAATTCCACGATAAGAATCGCCACTTTGGCGGACATACCGATCAAGATGACCACACCAATCTGCACGTACAAATCGAACGGTTGTCCCACCAGCAGTAGCGTGCCCATTGCGCCGAGAATCGCGACTGGAACCGCCATCATTACCGCAGCAGGAATAGTCCAACTTTCGTACTGAGCCACCAAGAACAAGTAGGTGAACAGCAAAGACAATGCGAACGCGATTGGCGCCATGTTGCCTGCTTTCATCTCTTGGTAAGTCATGCCTGACCACTCGTACGAGTAACCACTTGGCAAAGATTCCGCAGCCAGTTTTTCAATGGCTTTTACAACATCACCCGAGCTGTAACCTGGCGCTGACGCACCGTTCACGGTTGCAGAACTGAACATGTTGTAGTTCGATAAGGTATCAGGGCCGAAGATCGGCTTCACTTTCACTAGCGTTGCCAGTGACACCATTTTTCCAGAGCTTGAGCGAACAAACAGATGGTCGATGTCGTCGATGTTGTCACGGTATTGCTCTTCTGCTTGCACTTTCACTTGGTACGAACGACCAAACAAGTTGAAGTCAGAAATGTAGGCACCGCCCAACTGTGCTTGCAGTGTGCTGAAGATTTCATTCAACGGTACGCCCATCGAAATCGCTTTATCGCGATCAATATCGATGTAGCGTTGCGGAATGTTCGCACGGAAAATCGAGAACGCACGCGCCACTTCAGGCAGTTGGTTGATTTGGGCAACAAAATCAGCGGTTGTTTTTGCCAACTCTTGTGGAGAACGGCCCAAGTTGTCCTGCAGCACAAGGTTGAAACCATCCACCGCACCCATGCCTTTGATTGCCGGCGTCGCGAAAACGAACGAAGCGGCATCTGGCGTTGAGTTCAGCATTTGGTTAACTTTGTTCATCAACGCACGTTGGTGTAGTTCAGGGTCTTTACGTTTGCTCCAGTTATCCAGTTTGATGATCAACATGCCCGAGTTTGGAATCGACGCCATGTTAATTACCGAGAAGCCCGCAACCGAAACCACGTTCTCCACACCTTCCATCTGTTTTAGCTCATCAACGTACTTCTTCATTAATGGTGCAGTACGCTGCAATGCTGCTGCGTCTGGCAAACGCATTTCGACCATGAACACGCCTTTATCTTCGTTCGGAACGAAAGAAGAAGGTACGGTCATGAACGCAAATGCCAGCACCGCAATAAGCGCGCCATAAACACCGATACTCAGCACAATGCGGCGGCTCAAGAAGCCAACTAAACCTTGGTATTTGCGCGTTATTGCTTCAAAACCTCGGTTAAACGCACGCAAAGGCGCAATAGGTTGCGAGTGAGTAGATTTCAACATCAAAGCACAAAGCGCTGGCGTTAACGTTAATGCGTTGATCGCAGAGATCAGCACCGACACACAGATGGTGACCGCGAACTGGTTGAACATCCGACCAGAAATACCCGGCAATAGCGCAACCGGTACGAATACCGCCAACAAAATAAGCGTTGTTGCCAATACTGGACCCGTCACTTCTTTCATAGCTTGGATAGTGGCCGGAATCGGGTCTAAATGCTCTTCATGGATAACCCGTTCCACGTTCTCCACCACGATGATCGCATCGTCCACCACGATACCGATGGCGAGGATCAAGCCAAACAACGAGATGGTGTTAATGGTCATGCCCATCACGCCCATGATTGCGAACGTCGCAATGATGGAAACCGGAATCGCTAAGGTTGGGATGATGGTCGCTCGCCAGTTCTGCAAGAAAACGTACACAACGAAGGTTACAAGAAGTACCGCAATCACCAGCGTCTCGTACACTTCATCAATCGATGTCTCTACGTATTCGGTAGAGTCATAAGCGATGTCGTAGACCAAATCATCTGGGAACGATTTCTCGTACTCTTTCATGGCCTCTTTCACGCGTTCCATCACGTCTAGCGCGTTCGCTGTCGGCAACTGGTACAAGGCCAGAACGGCGGCTGGTTCGTTATTCATACGACCATCAGCTTCGTAACCTTGTGCGCCAACTTCGACACGAGCCACATCTTTCAAGCGAATCAAAGAACCTTTCTTGCTCGCGCGGATGATGATGTTCTCGAACTCTTCCGCAGAAGTAAGGCGACCTTTGGTTTGCAAAACATATTGATATTGCTGGTCACCCGGAGCTGGCATACCACCGATCTTACCCGCCGCCACTTGGATGTTTTGCGTTTTAATTGCGCCAATAACATCGCTAGCTGAAAGCTTCAAGGTGGCCAGTTTATTTGGGTTCAACCAAATACGCATTGAGTAGTCTTTCTTACCCAGCAACGTAATGTCACTCATACCTTCGATACGTTTTAGACGCTCAACGATATTGAGATCCGCGTAGTTAGAAAGGTAGATACTGTCGTAAGACTGTTTCGGAGAACGCAGTGTGATAACGCCCAGCATGTCGGAAGATTTCTTCTTAACCGTCACACCGATTTGGTTTACTTCTTGTGGTAGAGATGACGTCGCCTGTGCCACCAAGTTGTTCACACGAACCTGCGCCATATCGCCATCTGCGCCCACTCGGAAGTAAATACGCAATGTGTATGAGCCATCGTTACCAATCACAGAAGACATGTAAATCATGTCTTCAACGCCATTGACTTTGGCTTCTATCGGTTGTGCTACCGTCTTTTTAACCACGTCCGCGTTTGCACCCGGATACATGGTGCTCACCGTAATTACCGTTGGAGAGATTTGAGGATACTCAGAAATTGGCAAGACTTTCAGGGCGATCATACCCATCAATGTCATCGCCAGTGAGATCACCAAAGCAAACTTCGGCCGGTGAATGAAAAATTTACTTAACATCAGTACTCACTCAGCCTTGTTCACTCTGTAGTTCAACGTCTTTCACCGTTGCACCCGGACGCACTTTTTGAAGACCATTAACGATGACTTTTTCGTTAGCCGCCAAGCCAGTCAGCACAGCACGTTTCACACCGTAGGTCTGACCAAGTTCAACGTTACGACGAGACACCACGTGATCATCACCAACCACCATGACGTAGTCACCCGCTTGGTCTTGCTGAACAGCCGCCGATGGGATAAGCAAACCATCAATGGTTTTGTTGCGCAGCTTGATGGTCAAGTTGCCATATTCACCCGGCATAAGCGCGTAAGTTGGGTTATCAAATTGTGCTTCTGCTCGAATTGAGCCTGTTTCTAAATCGATCTTGTTGCCAACGGCGTAGATCTTGCCATCAAGCGGATACAATGAACCGTCTGAAAGCGTCAGTGTTAAATCAACATCCAGTTTGTCATCGTTACGATGAGCCACATCAATCGCGCTTCTTACGCGGCGGTAGAGCTTCTCATCCACATCAAAGCCAAAGCGAATTGGGTCGATTTGAGTGATCGAAACAAGAGGAACGAGTTGAATTTTCGAAATACGGTCACCCACTCGGAAGTTGCTGAACCCCACGCGGCCAGAGAAAGGAGCACGCACAGAGCTAAATTCAAGATCGAGCCTTGCTGAAACCAGCGTCGCCTTCGCCTCTTCTACCGAAGCAATCGCTGCGGCTTGCGCGGCAATGGCGTCATCGTATTGCTGCTCACTGATGCTTTTATCTTTGATGAGTTTCTTCACACGTTCTGCATCACGCGTAGTTTGAACGAGTTGTGCTTTTGCTTTTTGCAACGACGCTTTTGCATACGCCAGTGCCGCTTTGTAAGGACGGTCGTCGATTTCAAACAGCAATTGGCCTTTTTCGACCATATCGCCATCTTTAAAATGAATCGCGGTTAATTCGCCACCGACTCGAGGCATAATATCAACGTCATTTACCGCTTCAGTTCGACCGATAAAAGTATGATAAGGAGTGATTTTTGTTTCGGTTAGGGTAACGGTTTCAACAGAGGGTGCTTGGGCAGTTTTCGTTGCGATATCGCCAGTTTTGCATCCTGATAGTAATGCAGAAGATATAGCAATAGATACCAACGCAAATTTATATTTGGCTTTCATGATAAACCTACTTTATGTAGAAAGTGCCCTAGCCTAAATATTTAAATATATGGATAAACACACTTTCTATTCTGGAAATAAACGAGGGAGTTAGAATTGGTAGTTAAATTCGATACGGTGATCACCATCACCGAAATTAACGTGATCATTCCAGTTTGCAAAGTAACGAATATTTGCGCGAGGATTAATTTGATAAGACAACGCAAACTCATGAGCCAAGATATTATCTTCACCTGCATAATAAATATCTTTATATTGACTAGACCCTGACAACGTATGCATATACATTGGGTTGTAGTTAATCCAGATTTTATCGGTTAATTCAATTTTTGAGTACATACCCACAACAGTGAAAGTACCTGGAATTTCATAACCTTTGTCATCACCACTAAAATCATTAGCAATAGTGACACCCGCACCAGCTAAAGGAAATAGCTGCAACATACCAAACTTAGGTAGACCTTGAATAAAGCTATAAGATGCATCTAATTTATCGTTATCAACGTCGTAGTTTACATCTAATTGACGGCCTAGACCTTTTGCGAATTCTACTTGGAAATTACGTAGTCTGAAAGAGTCAATGCTGTCATCAACGTTGGCATATATTGGAT
Source organism: Vibrio sp. 1874 (assembly GCF_033344395.1). Lineage (NCBI taxonomy): Bacteria > Pseudomonadati > Pseudomonadota > Gammaproteobacteria > Vibrionales > Vibrionaceae > Vibrio > Vibrio sp. 1874. The sequence continues at coordinate 580,750 of NZ_JAWPOR010000001.1, read as the reverse complement.
CGTCATTGTCGCGAATGCCAAATAGCTCACCACCAATGCCTTTCATTTCAATGATGTTCATCGCCATGGTACCAGGCTGGCTAGATTGGTAAGTTTGACCGATTTTGATGTTCGCGCCTTTATCAGTAATACCAAAGCCAGCTTGGGTGTATACCGCAAGTGGGTCAGACATATCTTGTAGTTCTTCGTTATTGTTTGTCTGCGCATAGGCAGAAGACGCGAGTTGTAGGGCTGCAACCATAATGGCAACAGACGGTTTCACTAAATTCATAAAACTGTATCCATTTTAATGATTATAAAATTATTCACGTAATGAGGTCATCATAAATAGCAAGCAACACAACTCGCTTTGGATAACATAAATTATCAAAGCAAATTCAATAATGACGAAACATTCGACGTTTTAATTAAAATAAAATAAAGCATCGTAAAAGTTCAATCACCGCTACTTATATCTTATATAACTTGAAATTTGGTAATACTAACGAAGAAGGAAATATTAAAAATTATGAAAATTCAATTATCATTAGAAAAAATGATTAATTAATTTTACCATATAAATAGAGAGTGCAATGGATTTAGGTGATCGCGATCAATGTTTCATTTCGATCGTACAACACTCTTCAGATTAATTAGAACATTATAATAATTTAAAAAATCTTAGTTTGATTAGCCTAGCATCAGATTAGAATAGTAGGCCTATAATAAATAAAAAGGGAATCACTCTCTGTGATTCCCTTTTATTATCGAGCGATAAAGCGCCGATGCGTTTCGATAACTAAAACGCAAACAATTCGCACTATTGCAGTTTCTCTATTCCCATATTGAACAGTGCAAAACTATAAATATCTGCATTTGTCTCAATTATTTTACGCGTTGGTGTGCCTGCACCATGTCCTGCATTGGTTTCGATGCGAATTAAGGTCGGATTTGAACCCGCTTGCTTCGATTGCAACTCAGCTGCAAATTTGTATGAGTGAGCAGGAACAACACGGTCATCATGATCACCGGTTGTAATCAATGTTGCTGGGTATTCCACCCCTGCTTTTACATTGTGCACCGGCGAATAACTTTTCAGATATTGGAACATCTCTTTACTTTGCTCTGCCGTGCCGTAGTCATACGCCCAACCAGCACCTGCGGTAAAAGTATGGTAACGCAGCATATCCAGTACGCCGACTGCTGGCAGCGCCACTTTAAACAGCTCTGGACGTTGCGTCATAACGGCCCCTACTAACAAGCCACCATTCGAACCACCGTTAATGGCTAACTTGTTTGATGACGTTACCTCTTCATCAATTAGGAATTCAGCCGCAGCAATAAAGTCATCAAACACATTTTGCTTTTGCATTTGAATGCCAGCGTTGTGCCATTCTTTGCCATATTCCCCACCACCACGAATGTTCGCTACCGCGTAAACACCACCAAGCTCTAACCAAGCCGCGCGTGTCGGGCTAAAAGATGGCGTGAGGCTAATGTTGAAACCGCCATAACCATATAGAATGGTTGGTGCGCTGCCGTCCATCGGAGTCCCCTTTTTATAGGTGATGATCATCGGCACTTTTGTTCCGTCTTTTGAGGTGTAAAACACCTGGCGAGATTCATATAAAGCTGGATCAAATGGCGCTTTAGATTTGTAGTACACCTCGCTATCACCATCTTTGATGTTCAGACGATAGGTAGTGCTTGGCATCTTGTAGTTGGTGAAAGAGTAGTAGACTTCGGTTTCTTCTTTTTTCCCCGAGAAACCGTATGCGCTGCCAATATCAGGCAATTTGATTTCTCGGATGAGTTTGCCGTTCATGTCGTATTGCTTCACCATCGAGATCGCATCAACAATATAGCTCGCAAACAAATTGCCACCCGCGGTAGAAACACGTAACACGTTCTTTGTTTCAGGAATCACATCTTTCCAGTTTTTGGGCTGCGGCTGACTTGCATCCACCGTCACGACGCGTTTGTTCGGCGCATTAAGGTTCGTAACCAAGTACAGTTTCGTGCCTTGGTTGTCTATCACCCAAGTATCAGAACTGGTGTTATCTAAAATGGTTTTCAGCGGGCTATTTGGCTTACTCAGGTCTTTAAAGAACAGTTTGTTGCCCGACGTCGATACGCTGGCTGAGATAAACAAGTAGCGTTCATCTTCCGACGTGTAACCCCCAACGTAGCGATACTTTTCGTCCTTTACACCACCGAAAATTAATTGGTCTTCACTTTGTTTCGTCCCTAGCTTATGAAAGTAGAGCTTGTGTTGGTCTGTCTTCGCGGAAAGTTCACTCCCTTTTGGCTTGTCATAACTTGAGTAATAGAAGCCTTGATTGCCGAGCCAACTGATGCCACTGAACTTAATATCCACCAGCGTTTCGCCGACGGGCTTTTTGGTTTCTGTGTCTAACACAATGACTTTGCGCCAATCGCTACCGCCTTCCGAAATGCTGTATGCAACCAAAGAACCATCACGTGAAAAGCTCACTCCCGCTAACGATGTGGTGCCATCTTCACTAAAAGTATTTGGATCGAGGAAAATTTCTGCTTCGCCATCACCTAACTGCCGATAAAGCACATCTTGGTTTTGTAGCCCGTCATTTTTGTAGAAATAAGTGAACTTACCCTCTTTGAACGGTTGGCTTTGCTTTTCGTAGTCCATGAGCTTAGTGATGCGCTCTTCAATCTGCTCGCGGTAAGGGATTTTCGACAGATAATCAAACGTCACTGCATTTTGTGCCTTAACCCATTCTGCGGTTTCTGGGCTGAGATCGTCTTCCAACCAGCGATAAGGATCACTCACTTTTGTACCAAAGTAGTCATCGACAACATCCACTTTTTGTGTGGTTGGATACGTGATGGCTTTGGGGCTTACCTGTTCAACCGACGATTGCGCCGCTTCATTTGCATACGCCACAGACAACACACTTCCGAGTGCGAGAGCCGTTGTGAGTGCTAGGGTGTTCTTTTTCATGAAATTCCTTTTTATTTTTCTGTTGTCTTTTTGTGCAATACATCAGAACTCTACTATATATCGACAAAATGAATCTAATTTCATTAAACGAGTTGTGAAAGCCATCCTAACTCCCTCATTTCCTTCCAGTTCTACAAACTAGTAAGTGGAAGTGTAGAACTTGGGAACAATACTGAAGAGCCACGATGGCGTTTACTCTCTTTCGTCTAAGTCAGCTTGATTTGGCGCAAAACCCCAGACTCAGAAGCGAAATCTTGGTCGTGACTAATCAGAACAAATCCACCTTTGTATACATTTAACGCCTGACTAAGCATTATTTTTGACTCCAGATCGAGATGATTATCTGGCTCATCAAGCAGCAGCAAAGGCTGAGAGTTTTGGTGGCTGACTATCAGCATCGCGAGCTTCATCTTCTCGCCACCGCTCAGTAGGCGCCCCAACCGAAACACAGCATCTCGACGAAAACCGATCCCGGCCAATAAGGTCCTCGCTTCACTTTCCGTCATCTCTTGGCAGCTCTCCATCACGTTTTCAAGTAACGAAAGATTTGGATTCACTGCACCAAAATGTTGGTCGAGATAATACAAAGGCGTATTCACTTTCAGCTCACCACTCTGCAACGATAACTCGCCAAGCAACGTCTTTAACAAGGTTGATTTTCCGCAGCCATTTTTCCCTTTGAGATGGACTTTGTCGTTCGCAAAAATCTGCAACGTGATAGGTGTAGAATTCCCAAAAGGTAATATACCTTCTTGTATCGACAATACTTTTCGCGAACGGTTCGGATTATCTGTAAGATAAAGCTTTTGCGCCTTGAGTTGCTCATGTCGCAATTGCAACGCCTGTTCTTTGGCTTGTAAATGCGCTTGTCTGAGTTGCTCATTCTTATTGCGATTTGAGGCGCTGGCGGTCGCGCTATCCTTTTTTCCATCAAGCAAAATTTTGGGCTGACTGCCGTCTTTGCGCAGTTTGTTCCCTTGCGCGGCGCGTTGGTCTGCTTTTTCGCGATTTTTTTGGGCTTGCTCGGCTAACCGTTTTTTCTGTTTATCGACTTGCGCTAACTGCCTCTCGATCGCTTGCAGTTCAGTGCGTTTTTGCTCGGCGTACACATCGTAGTTTCCACCAAAAACCTGTAAGCCTAGGCCCGAGAGTTCCCAAATTTCCTCCATCTCTCGCAGCAGCTCACGATCGTGACTGATGAGTAAAATCGCGCCGCTGAAATGCGTCATAGACTCTATCAGCCATTGTTTCGCCTCGATATCGAGGTGATTGGATGGTTCATCGAGAATCAAAAGCTCCGTTTCGTTTTCAAACAACTGCCATAACTGCAAACGTGCCAACTGACCACCACTGAGCCGAGCACAAGAGAAATCAGGGTCTTGCGGCAAGCCCATCGCAGCAAGCTGCTGTTTGAGTTTCAGTTCAATATCCCACTGTTCGCCAACCAGTTCGAACCAATGCTCAGAAACATCACCTTGTTCAATCTGCTTCAAAGCATGTAAGGCCGAGTCTGTTCCCAGAAACTGGGCGATCGATTGCTGACCTGAAAGCAGATCAGACGGCTGCTGGCGATACATCATGAAAGAAGAGGGAGCAGTCACAACACCGCTGGCAGGCTGAGTTTCGCCCGCCAAAATGGAAGCCAAAAGCGACTTACCGATGCCATTGCGCCCAACCAAACCTACACGTCGTTTAGTCATGGAACAAGAAATAGACTGGAATAGCGTATCGCCATTATCAAACTGATGGCTAACATTAAAAGCTTGTAAAACTGGCATAATTTGCCTCCTGTATGACAGGGACAACAGCCGTAGCTATGATTTGAAATGGCAACAAAACGCGTGCACAAACGCATTAAGCTCTATGTAAAGTTCGACGATATACGTCAAATCAAAAAGTCGTCTTGTTGCAAAGAAATATCGGAAAGTGAGCTACGCCTACTAACCCTGCAGATCCAAAAAATAAGTAAAAATATGGATAACAGGTTTAGTTCTTCATGTTGGCGTAATCTCCTAGAGAAATGATGCGCAGAGTGTAGCCGCTTTTTTGTTCAAGAAGCAAGCTTTCTAACCAAATGTGAACAAAAAGAAAGTTTCACAGTAAGTTGTTATATCACATTAACTTTTTAACAAGTCTTTGAACAATTTCGAGATCTTAGCAACACAATTTTTATCCAAGCCATACTATGCTTAGGGTAAAGATAATCCACATAAGGGCGTGGTTATGAAATACAAACATATCCTTGTTGCACTCGAACTGTCAGATGAAAGCACCGTGCTTATCGACAGAGCGGTATCAATGGCAAACTATCTCGACTCCGATATATCCTTTATTCATATTGATGGTACGCACGGAGAAATCTATCGTGAGCTTGTAGACATCAAAGAAAACCCGGATCAAAGGCCGTTGAATGAGCATTCAATGGAATGTTTAAAAACATTTAGTGATTACATGGATTACCCACTTAAACATTTCTTCGTAGGTACTGGCGACTTGGCTGATAAATTAGAGGTCACCATTAAAGAGCAAGAAGTGGATCTTCTGATTTGTGGTCACCACCAAGATTTCTGGAGCAAGATTATTTCTTACTCCAGACACTTAATTAACAAGTCACCGGTGGATATTCTAGTCGTCCCTATTCATGATTAGTAAAACGTAACGCTTCCCAAAACCACCAATTTATTTGGTGGTTTTTTATTGATATTGAAACAGCTTAAACAGTTTTCCAAACTAGCTTGGCGATCATTTATGAGTTACATTTTCTAACCAACCCGCGCTCCTACTGGGCATGGTTATTTAGATAGCAAGGATCCCTATGGCAAATAAAAAAGTACTCATTCTCTTTGCTCATCCTTCCCAGCATCGTTCAGAAGTGAATACTCCACTTTTCAAAGAAGCTCAAAAAATTGAAGGCGTGACATGTGTTGATCTCTATGGCGAATACCCTCGTTTCGATATTAATATCGACCGTGAGCAGCAACGCTTACGTGAGCATGACGTGGTGATTTTCCAATTCCCACTATATTGGTATTCAACGCCTGCGATTTTAAAAGAGTGGCAAGATCTGGTTTTGGAATATGGCTTTGCTTACGGTACAGATGGCACAGCACTGCAAGGCAAGACCATGCTTTGTGTGCTGTCTGCAGGGGGCAAAGAAGAAGCTTATAAGGCAGAGGGCTACAACCACTTTACGATTCGTCAACTGCTTGCGCCCATTGAACAAATGTCCGCACTGACCGGCATGAACTACATTGCCCCTCTCGCGATGTTTGGCGCACGTACAGCAGATGAAGAAGGGCGAATCCCTCGTCATGTTGAGCGGTACAAGAGCCTGCTAACAGCTTTAGTCGAAGATAGGTTGGATGTTGAAGCTGCGGCGTCATTAATCAAGCTTAACAGCGCATTGCCAGAGCTCATTAAGGAGGCTTCATGACAGGAATATTCTTACAAGCCTTCATATATTTGATTGCTGCTGTAATTGCAGTCCCACTTGCTAAGCGTTTGGGACTTGGGTCCGTTTTAGGCTATCTCATCGCAGGTGTGGTCATTGGCCCAATTATCGGTTTAGTCGGTGAAGAAACAACAACAATCCAGCACTTTGCCGAGTTTGGCGTGGTGATGATGCTGTTTCTCGTTGGTTTAGAGCTCGAACCCAAAATGTTGTGGGCGATGCGCAATCGCTTAATGGGCTTAGGAGGTCTGCAAGTCGGCGGTACCGTCGCGGCGATTATGGGTATTGCCTTGTATTTTGACCAGCCTTGGACCATAGCCTTAGCCATAGGTTTGATCTTCGCCCTCTCTTCTACTGCGATTGTTTTGCAAACTTTTAGCGAAAAAGGATTAACGAAGACGGAAGGTGGACAAAACGCTTTCTCCGTGTTGCTTTTTCAAGATATTGCAGTGATACCAATGTTGGCGTTCATTCCTCTATTGGCCTTACCTGAATTAATTGAACAGGCACAGTCCGCGGCTCAAACAGCCGCAGCGCACCATGAAGAATTAAGCCTCGTTGCGGGGTTGCCCGGCTGGGCATACGGCATCGTAATCACAGCATCGATTGCAATCGTCGTCGTTGGTGGACACTTTTTAAGTCGACCTCTGCTCAATTATGTGGCTAGCTCTGGTTTGCGAGAAATCTTTACCGCAACTGCACTCATGCTGGTCATTGGTATCGCTGCACTGATGAGTTTAGTGGGCTTATCTCCTGCCTTAGGAACCTTCTTGGCTGGCGTTGTATTGGCGAACAGTGAATTCCGCCACGAGTTAGAATCCAATATCGAACCATTTAAAGGCCTATTGTTAGGTCTGTTCTTTATTACCGTTGGCGCAGGGATCAACTTCTCGGTCCTTTTTGGTGATTTCTGGTTGGTCATGGCATTGACTATTGGCGTGATGGTTTTGAAAGCCTTGGTGCTGTTTATTCTTGCACTGATATTTAGGGTGAAAGGCAGCAACCGCTGGCTGTTTACCCTAAGCTTGGCTCAAGCAGGTGAATTCGGCTTTGTGCTTCTAAGCTTTTCAGTGCAAAACCACGTCATCCCATTTGAACTTTCACAAACTCTTGCGTTAGTGGTTGCGATTTCGATGTTCCTGACACCAGGTTTGTTTATTCTGTTTGATAGAGTGATTCTGCCGCGCTTTGAAAGCCAGTCAAATGAACGCGAAAGCGATACGATTGAGGAAACAGGCACGGTGATCATCGCCGGCATCGGCCGCTTTGGACAAATAGTGAATCGCCTATTGGTATCAAACGGCGTGACTACCGTGGTACTTGACCATCAATCTGACCAAGTCGATAACATGCGCCAGATTGGCACTCGCGCCTATTTTGGCGACGCGACTCGACCAGATATGCTACATACAGCCGGCATTGAGCACGCCGCTGCGTTGGTTGTGGCGATTGATAACCAAGAATCGAGTGTAGAACTGGTGAAGTACGTTAAGCACACGTACCCAAAAGTAACAGTGATTGCACGTGCCTTTGACCGTGGACATGGCTATCTTTTGCGTCAAGCGGGGGCTGATATTATTGAATCAGAGACCTACCATTCTGCATTGGAGATGGGCGGTCACACAATGAAAGCCCTTGGCATTCACCCCTTCTTTGTTGAACAGCAGAAGGCGACATATAAGCGTGTTGAAGCACGTAAGTCAGAAATACTCTACAAAGCTTGGGAAGATGATTCTGAAGGTGAACGCTATGACAACAATTTCCGACAACTGTTTATTCAGTTAGAGGAGAAAATGGCGGAAGAGATGCAAAAAGATCGTCATGACAAACTATCGCGGTCAGAACGTGGTTGGACACCGCCACCTAAAGGTTACGCCGATGATTTTAATGAAGATAACGTCCAAGAGCTAACACCACCAAGAGAAGAGCCTATCCAACGATAACGCACTCCATATTAAAACCTCCCACTTGGGAGGTTTTTATTTTTTCAGTACAGAGCCACACGCCGTGCAGGATAAAATGATCTTCTCGATATTACATAAGATCATTCATTAAAATCTCATACTCTTCGTTTGCTTCTTCCACTAAATGAGAAAGCTCTAACGCATCAGTAACTGCAAGATTGAACTGCCACGGAGTTGTGTCTTCTTTACCACAGATTCGAGTTTCACACCCACGACTCTCAAAAGACAAATCATCAAACTCTGTGGTGTGGCGCTCTTGAAGTTCAACAATCTCAACTTCTAATTTACCAACAGGGTTGACTTTAACGTGGGCATGTAAATCCGAACTGTTAGACAAACAATAATCTCTATGAACCGCAATCATGGCCGCCTCCTTGGTCTGCCAACTGACAACTCAACATTGAGTGTAGACGAGGGATTTTGAACGTGGCGTGAAATAATAATGAAGATTGATCTGTCTCATTAGAACAGACAATTGTTGTCATGAAGGCATTAGCCAGCATGAATCTCATCTGATTTAAATTGTTCTGAGATCGTAATAGTTGGCATTTACCGAGACTTTCCCTATTATCGAAACAAAATTACTGTGGTCATTCTTTAGAGGTCAGTATGGAGCTTGAAGCCGTTGCTAAAGCACTAAAAGAGTTAGGGCATCCGACTCGTTTAAGTATTTACAAAGAAGTCGTCAAAGCGGGATACAAAGGTATCGCGGTAGGCGGCGTACAAGAAAAGCTTGGCATTCCAGCATCCACTCTCTCTCATCATATCTCGAGCCTTGCTTCAGCTGGTCTTCTCACCCAGCGCCGCGAGGGTAGAACCCTTTTTTGTGTTGCAGAGTATCAGTGCTTAGATGACGTAATTGGTTTTTTAAAAGCAGAATGTTGCGTTAACGAGTGCTCATAAATTTCTAGCAAAAACGAGAGAGTTTGAGTTTCTATTGAACTTCAGCAGAACGTGAATGACGATGAAAAACATACACACCGAAGTTGCTAAGCTCGGTGTGTACATCTTCTAGTTCGCGACAAGTAACATCGACGACTTAGATGGTACGATTAACTTACCGTCAGTTGGAATGATTTGTTCTGTCATCAAATCAACCCAATTGCCATCCGTTTTTAATGTCAAAGACTGTTGACGCTGTGATTTATTAAGCACCACAATACCTTTGTCACCTCGCTTAAGTACGAGCATGTCATCGTTACCTTCAAGAACACTCATCGGCTCGCCATGCGTCATATTATGGAACTGGATCATTTTTGCCATTCTCGGGTCGCTCCATGCACCTTGCCACCTTGGCTGACCATTTTTACCTTTAATACCGCTGGTGTTTAAGTCGGTATAAATCAACGGCACACCGCCATCTCGGCCTAGAATATAGGCATAAGCTAACCATTCGTTTTCCTCGTCCATGATGAGATCAAGAAAGACATCATTGTTAGGAATATCATGTGTGATAGCAAATGTAATCGCACGACCGGGGGACAAAGCCTGACCAAAACAATAGGGATCAATCAGAGACTTGAAGCTGCCCTTTTTAGCAAACGCCTTAAACATGGTTGAGAACAAAGGGAAATCGTACGCACCTAGGCGAGTTTCCTGTAGATACGGCTCAAGAAACAGCTGATACTCTTCTTCCGTCGCACCGCCATCGGTAATAATTTCACCAAATATATGCACATCCCGCGTGATGTCGTCTGTCCAAACACGCTTAAGATGCTCTAACGTCATGTGTTTCGCAGCGTCAATACGAAAACCTTTCACACCAATAGCTTTCAGCGCCTTTAGGTACGCTCGCTGCTGCTCAACGACATGGTCACAAACACGAAGAGTTGGCAAGCCAGGATCGGTTGGTCCACCTGTGATACGTCCGTTTTGAACCTGCCACTTATCTTTCCAGTCTTTGATGCCGAATGCTTCAACAAAGTCCTCTTCATCAAAAAGTGGTTGAGATAGATCGCCAAACAACGCTAGCGACTGATATTTCTGTTTGTTGTTCTGGTATTCCTCCAAGACCTCTTGTCTTGGGTACTGAAGGTCTCTGCGAAGGTGGGCCTCATTTGCCATATGGTTAAACACTACGTCGGCATAAACCCACACACCAACTTGCTCCAGTTCACGAACCATATGAATAAAATCTTTGGTATCACCCAAAGCATTATCGATAACACGATAATCTTGTGGTTGATAACGCTGCCACCAGCGCTCATCGTGTGCGCTTTTCATTGGTGGCGAAACCAACACAGAGCCATAACCAAGCTCGCGGATTTCTTTTGCTCGTTGGGCAATGTCAGCATACTTCCAATCAAACGCATGTAAGATAACGTTTGCACCGAATGATTGTGTTTCCTGTGAGCCACTCATGTTGTTCTCCTGCTCGTTTCCACTCACGATTACTTGTTTGCATTTTTTTGTGAGTGAATTCAATAATCGAAATTATAAAAGCTATTCATCAGAGGCACTCACCCTTTTAGCACTAACTCAAGGCTGAAATCGAAGGCGTAGCGACTCATCCATTGCACAGCGATAAATCGTTCTGAGTGAATAACGGGCACACGACATACAACCCGAACAGACCAACACAAAACTAAGGCATTGTTTTGATTAACAAAAACTTAAATTTAAAAAGATAGAACATAAGACCTATGTACGCCCTAAAATAGGCCCAAAGGATAAAAATAGCCAAGCCAACCCGTTGAGTAATCAATTGTTAATAAAACGAAACTGGCAGATGGATCACGTTTGGCGCGTTTCAAAAATCCAGTAAATCACCATACCTAGCGTTAAAAGACTAAAGATTTCTGTTTGTATCTGTCCCGAAATGACTTCAAAATGCGAAACTTAGCTTATCTCTATGGGGTATGCTCTACCTTGGAGGATAATAATGAATATCAAAGAATTTTCTGACCTCGTCGGGCTATCTGCTCATACACTTCGATACTATGAAAAAATCGGTTTACTTAAACATGTCCATAGAAACGCGAGTGGACATCGAATGTATAGTTCGAAAGATCTAAACTGGATAAGCTTTGTTAAGCGTTTAAAAGAAACTGCAATGCCACTTGAAGAGATTCTAGAGTATGCCAAATTAAGGGAAGTCGGCTCTCAATCTGTACCACAACGTCAAGCCCTGTTAGAACAACACCAAGAAAACCTCAAACGCCACATTGAGCAACAGAAAAAGCACTTATCGGCTCTAGAAGAAAAAATTGCCTTGTATAAAAGCGGAAAAGTTCGTTGACTTAGAGTTAACTCTAACGATTAAGGTGTGTTTACGTTTATTCACTAGGAACATACCGATGGAACAATCACGCTTTAACAAAGGATAAGAACTACTCTCTCAAATTGATGGCGACGCTGGTCATAATGTCATCGAAACCTTACAAGATATTTGTCCAGATTTAGCTCAGTACACCATTGAGTATCCGTTTGGCGATATTTATGCTCGCCCGGGCTTAGACCTAAAATCGAGAGAAATCGCAACCGTCGCCGCGCTAACGGCAATGGGGAATTGCGCGCCGCAACTAAAAGTGCACTTAAATGCAGCGCTGAATGTAGGCTGTAGCGAGGATGAGATTAAAGAGATCATTTTGCAGATGTCCGTCTACGCAGGTTTTCCCGCGGCATTAAACGGCATGTTTGCATTCAAAGAAGTGCTAGCGGAAAGAGCAGAGTAAAAACGACGTTGAAATCAATTTAACCGCAATTAAAAACGGCCCTTGGGGTTCGGGCCGTGATTAAAACAACGAGTGAATTAGCGCTCAGGAGTTTCAAGCAGTTTAACCGCGCAATCTACCGCGTTGTTAATGCCTTGACTGCTCTCCAACTTGCCTGAACTTGCAGGACCAAGGGCACAAGAATACAAAGCCAGCTGCTTATCGAACGGCAGATCCAACTGTTCATAGAGATTTTGTCGGATTCTTGCATGTTGTTCTGGTTCTTGGTTAGCAAGGCTAATCAACGTTTCATAAATAAGCGTTTTCATGTCTTTCCCTTTTCACTTTATTGCACGGGGTGCATATATATTGTATCCATTTGGGAAGCACAAATCAGAAGCTAGGTCACAGAACGCGTCGCTAAAAAAGTTTATGTGCGCGGTAAATTGCAATACAAACCTAAAGCCGTTTAGAAAAAGGGCAACTGATAACTCGATAGATCAGCCGATTAACTAGCATTCGCCGCTGTTTGTTTATAATCGTGTCCGATATAAACAAAAACGTCGCTGTATCAGCGACGTTTTATCTCGACTTTAGTTAATCGAACCTGTTTAGTTGAAGTGCACTAGCATTTCAACGTCATCGCCTTGCTCTGGAGCCTGAAGAGCGAAGTGCACGTACCCTGCTTCAGTAACAGGAATCGCAAGGTATTCATTGCTGCCTGCATAGTTGGACGCATACTCGTGCTGCTCTACTGTAGGCCAATGCTCCCTACTCGCGTATAGATCGACATTACCAGTTTGAGAGTGAGCCGTTAGCCATACACGAACCTCTTCAACACCTTCAGGCACATAAACTGCTGCATAACGCTGCTTGTGAACGGTAAGCATTTTGGCTTCACCAGACTCTAATACCACAGGTGCTAAATCATCTTGCACTTGGGTTGGCGGTGTTTGCGCTTCCACTTCTAACGCAGCCACAAGATTCACTGAGTCATAGCTATCACGTCCAGTTAAGCTGATGTAGTAACGACCCGCTTTAACGTAACCATCTTGCTCTGGTTCAAACACAATCTCTTCATTGCTGCCATCAGCATATTGACTCATTTCGAAATCATAGTAATGCGCGACTTTGTTGTAGCTCATGTAAAGATCCGCATCACCCGCACCCTCAATAGATACATTGAAGTTAACGGTGTTGGCTGGAACATCAACGTAGAACAGTTTTTCGCTGTATGCTTCGCCACTGAGCTGAAGGCTTTGGTTCGCCGTCAATTCAGTCACTTGTGCTTCAGGGCTTGTTGGTTCTGTTGGCTCTTCTGGGTCTGTATCAGGTTGCTCAGGTTCCACTTTTAATGTGTCCAACCAACGTTCAAACTCAGCATCGTATTGTTGACCTAAAGACGTCACCTGCTGTGCCCATTGTTCGAACTGGCCAGAGCGCGACAATGCCAACAAGCTTTCGACGTCTTGTGGATGATTTTCTAACATGAATCGAACAGCTAGATAACCCCAACGATAGATACGATTGGTATCGTGAGAGTACGTGGTATCAAACACAGTGGAAAGGCTAAGTTTACCATCTGCAATCAGCTCAATCGCAGCTTGGTAACCTTGCTTGTAATGCATGTATTCAGCAAAACCTTCTAGCCACCAAACAATATGACCATGAGCCAAGTTATCGCTGAACGAACCGTATTGGTTAAATCGTGCATCTAAATAGTGCGTGTATTCATGTTCTAGGTTCAAGATAGAGAGATCTTCACCATTCGCGTAGCGATAAGCGACGAAACGCGCAGTATTGTCCGCTTTTGAAGGGTCACCTTCTAGGTACTGACCACCGTTGTCCGTTGTATTACCAAATAGGAATGAAGAGTAATCAACGTAACTAGTGTTACTCGCGAATACCGCCACTTCAACACGATCATTCAAATCATCAGCGACAGGTTGATTACCCGTATTCGCAACTCGATGGAAGTCGGCTTCTTTTGCCGCTAGCACTTCACACGCTTTCGCTGCTTGAGCATCGGTCAGATCCTCAGAGCGAATAATGGCAGGTCCCTGACATTCAAAACGATTTGGCATTACACGTGCAGCTAAATCTTGCTTGGCTTGCTCAATATTCAGACCATTTAGGCCTTCTGGTGCGTAGTAGCTCATCATTTCAACGGCAGCAAGCCATAGTTTGTCATGCTCACTACCCAGTGGATAACGCTGCATCACCTGTTGCATTACTGCCAATGCTTTGCGTTTGGTCTCCTGATCTGGGCTCGCGAGCAAACGACCAGTTTCACGTAATGCATTGAAAACGATAAAGCTTGCATCCGTATCTAATGCCCAAGCATTATCAGATGCGAATTTCACCAACGTATCAATATGGTGTGTATTGTTTGCCATGTATCGGTAGAACGCATCGTTCGCCGCATGGCCTGCCATAGAGCGGAACAAGTTGTTTAAACCATCGACCCATTGCGTGTCCTGCGCGGTTTCACGATTAAAGTGCATCAACGCGGCCATCATGCTATCCATGGTCAGCGGCAACTGCTTAACGTTATCAACCATCAAAGTCAGGCTCTTCATTGCACCAACTTGTTCACGACCTTGATCCAAAGCATGAGGGTTGTTTAGGAATAGGTTCGTCGACTGAGCAAAACGCTGACTCAACGCTTGCGAAAACTCAGGTGTACCAGTACCAGCGTTGTAGCGAACGTAGTAGGCCGCTCGAATAAATTCGCCTAGGTTCTCTAGAATACGAGCTTGATCTGCTTCACCACGATAGCGAGCGATTTCTTGATCCAGCGCGACTTGGATACGGCTTAGGCTCGCTTCACTATAGATATCATTCAGCGTTTCTGAAGGTGCTGAAAACCAAGCGTGGTAGCAATCATACTCAGCACCAGAAACGGCAGTAGCCAGATCTCGCGATTGTTGTAAATCAGCAACAGCACACTGATTTTGTGCAAAAGAGAAGCCAGACACACTCGCTAGCATACAAGCAAGCGCCAAACGATGGCGCGGGAAAAAACGGATATGAGACATAACAACACTCATTGATTATTAACATACATTGAGTGGGGATTTATATTCTTTACAGCTCAAACAGTGAAATCAGTGTCATAAAATTTATGAAACCGCTCCCAAAAATAGGTCTTTTACTCTAATTAAATGGGAGCAATCCCACTCCCAAAAAACTCACAATTATCAATAAAAACATTAATTTACCTTTTTCTAAATAACGACTTTATGAGGAAAATTGCCCTTAAACGCCCCCCTTAACTCTTCCAGATAGAGTTCACGACAATCAAAGGTTCTAAATTAAATTTTGATGCTTGATACCATCTATTTTTATTTGTGACTCATTCCCAATAAGTCATCGAGTGCATATCAAAAGGCTGGCATTAATGGTAAATTCTCCGCCAAATCAAACACATTTACTCCTCCAGTCATTGATGAGTGAATAAAGCAGATATTTGGCTAGGGATAATACATGTCACTTTGGGGATTTTTGGGAGCGGGGATTGCCTACTTCATGACAACGTTTGCCTTTGTTTTTGGTGGCATTTTTTGGTTATGTGCTGAAGGTAATACATTAAGAGAAACAAAGCGCCAATCATCAATAATGTCCGGGGTTATTGCTTGTACTATTGGAACTTGGGTGCTTGCTTTTGGTGTTTACGTTTACGGTTACTTTTGGGATAACTCTTCTCACTATTATTTTTATTTGCTCGCTCCATGGGGACTTGCCATTTTTGGGGTAAAACTTCGTAACCGCTGGGTTAAGCAATACGCGCGTGTAAAACACGCAAAAGAAGAACAGTGGCAAAAGCACTGGCGAGAATTATTAGGGGAAGATACTGAAGAGCTTCCACCATATACACATGATTACGAGCTCTACTCGGGCATTTGGCAAGCCAATGAAGCGCTCCAAGAACAGTGTTTTGCAGCCCTTCCTCACGGGAAAGCAGTCTACGAGAGAGTGAAAGCCTTCCAAACGATGGCCTCCCCCGCTGGTGACATAAACAATCAAGTTTTGCTGAGTAAACTCGATCAACTAGAGGATGAAATCATTCAAGTTCTTGAGCAACACTCACAAAAGAAAGTAAGCATTGAAACTGGCGCAGGTACTTTACGCAAAGAGTCAAAACGCAATGTTTATCACCATGAGAATGGCCCAACAGAAGAGCAACTGTACGACTCAATCAACCTCCAACATGATTTGGATCGAGAGCTACGCTACATTATCTATGATCGGCTCGGTTACGATGGCGAAGATGAGTACTTTTTCCTCCAAGCGCCACTCGAAGAGCTTACCGAGAATGAAACCGCAATCAACTGGATGCTCTGGGGGTTAGTAAGCGACCATTTTGCTGTTGACCCATACCAAACGGCGTTGGATCTCAGCCTAATGAATGCGGAACCAAGATGGGGGCAAAATGAACGGTTTGTAATGATTACGGCTCAATAAACGCAAGTACTAAGTCTAACTTTAATACAACCTATTCTGAGACCACCCTCGCGTTGGTTAACTTAGCCAGTAAGCGGCCAACGCGATCGCGCATTTCACGTCTATCGACAATCATATCTAGCGCACCATGCGCTAGTAAAAATTCACTTCGCTGAAACTCGTCTGGTAGCTTTTCACGTACCGTTTGCTCAATGACCCGTCTTCCCGCAAAGCCAATACTTGCTTTAGGTTCACCAATATTGATGTCTCCTAACATGGCTAAACTCGCCGAGACGCCACCATAAGTTTGGTCCGTCAATACTGAGATATAGGGTAATCTGTGCTCAGATAAGTGGTTTAACGCGGCGCTGGTTTTTGACATTTGCATGAGTGCCACCAAAGACTCTTGCATGCGCGCCCCTCCGCAAGCGGAAAAACATACTAACCCAGATTTTGTATTAATTGCGCTTTCAACTGCTCGGACAAACTTCTCGCCAACCACTGCGCCCATCGAGCCTGCCATGAAAGAGAATTCGAATGCACACGCAACAACAGGCAGACCCAATAACTTGCCCTCCATCACCACCAACGCATCTTTTTCTCCAGTCGTTTTCTGTGCTAAAGCAATTCGCTCTTTATATCGCTTTAAGTCTTTAAAACCCAAAATATCTTGTGGCTCCAACTCACTTGCCAACTCTTGTTGTGTTCCATGGTCCAGAAAAGAGATCAACCTTTGACGCGCAGCCATTCTCATGTGATATGAGCATTTAGGGCATACTTCCAAATTTTCTTTTAACGCGGCACTATAAAGTATTTGTTCACACTCAGGACACTTTGTCCAAACGCCCTCAGGGATAGACGCTTTGCGCGAACCTATTATATTTTTATTCTCAAATAACCGTTCTAACCAGCTCATAAATTCACCACTATTGATTACGTTCTAGCGCGATATCTCGTTGTTTGTTCGCTTAAACTTGTAAATAAAATTGTATGTAACTTAGTACAGGGATAAAGTGCGATATGCTGGCTTGATAATCCAATAAAATGGGATAATGAAATGTTTGATAACGTTGACCAAATCTGGTTAAAAAGTTTTCACTGTGTTTATGAGAACAGCAGCTTTAAGCGAGCCGCTGAGTGTTTGAATATACCAACATCAAATGTCAGCCGACACATTGCCCTGCTTGAAGAAAAGTTAAACATTAGGTTGTTCAATAGAACAACAAGGCGAATGACGCCTACCGAGGCTGGAGAAGAGCTCTATAGCAGCACTCGTCCGTTATTGGAGCAACTCAACGCCGCACTAGAAACGGTAACGCGCCACTCACACACGGTAACAGGGGAACTGCGAATTCTTATGCCAGACACACCTGTACTGGCCAAAGCGGTTGTCACCTTTTGCACGCAATACCCGTCAATCTCTTTGTCTTGCGATACAACGCTAAACCCTAAAGATGATGTTATTGATAGCTTTGATGTCATTTTGAGTTTTCATAGAGGGACTTTGTCAGACAGTAACTGGGTGGCGAGAGAGATAAAACGCTGGCCCAGTGCCATTTTAGCCGCGCCTCAACTAATTGAGAAATACGCCACCCCTTACCAAATTACGGATCTAAGTCATGTTCCCTGCATCACGACGCTTACCGCAGTAAATGGTGCACCATGGGTATTCAAAAACCCTGTTGGGGGCCATATTACTCAAACTGTGCAATCTTCATTCAAAGTAAACAGCGGTCATCTCGCCAGATATGGCGCGTTATCAGGGCTTGGATACGCAATATTGCCAATTGAGTCATGCCAAAATGAGATCAAAAATGGTGAGCTAGAAATCGTCACTCTAGAGTACGAACCTGAGGATTTAGTGCTTTACGCCTTTTACTCGTCTAGAAAACATGTAGCTAAGAAAATATCTATGTTTGTTGAACATTTAAAGCAAAACGCAAAACTTAACGCCTAGCTAAGCTTTACTCAACTAATTTATCGTATTCTGTTTTATCGTCTAGAAAGGACAAACACCGCTAAGCGATTTGAGACTCGATTTTTCAAATAAAAAAGCCAGCAATTAACATTTACTGGCTTTTTATTAAAGAGGGTCAGTTGGCGTTTAGATTCTAAACGCTCCTACGTGATGATCGAGTGTTCGCGATAGCTCCGCGAGTTGTTGACTTGATTCTTCTAGTTGCTCACTCGCCGTTAGCGCACTTTTCACTGAGTGGCTGACGGTATCCATGTTCATATTAATTTCGTTTGCTACCGTTGATTGCTGTTCTGTTGCGGTTGCTACTTGAGTATTGATATCTGAAATAGTCGTCACTTGTTCAGCTATTGCTTCTAAAGCCTGTCGAGCTAACTCAGTTTCTGCCGTTCCTTCTTCAATAAGAGTCTTACTATTACTCATTGAATTCACCGCACTTTGAGCTTCAGTTTGTAGCTGGTGAATCATATTGTCAATTTCATCGGTAGAATGAGCCGTTTTAGTCGCTAGGTTGCGAACTTCATCAGCGACTACTGCAAAACCTCGGCCGGCATCACCAGCGCGTGCCGCTTCGATAGCCGCATTGAGAGCCAATAGATTGGTTTGCTCCGAAATACCTCTAATCACCTCTAGAATACTACCAATCGACTGAGTATTTTCAGCAAGACTCACGATAATATTGGAAGTGCTGTTCATCTCGTTTTCAAGATTAGTCATCGCCGTTTTGGTTCTTTCTAGCGTCGTGTAGCCATCTTGCGCTTCATTACTTGCTGCACTCGCAGCATTTGCCGCTCCGGCAGCATTGGAGGCAATTTCATTGACCGTCGCAATCATTTCGTTCATGGATGTGACAACCAGCATGGTTTGCTCGTTCTGCTCTTGCCCTCTTGTGAGCGCTTGCTGAGATTGCCCACGCAAAGCGACAGCTGAACTATTAAGCTCCACACCAGTATTTACAACTTGTGTAATAATCTCATGTACTTTCCCAACAAAAACGTTGAAAGCAGAAGAAATTTGCGCGACTTCGTCATTACCTTTCGCTGGCAAACGAACGGTTAAGTCTCCGTCTCCTTTTGAGATGTCTTGTAGAGCGTCTTTAAGCGCAGAAAGCGGTCTCATCAGTTTATTTAGCAGAAGTGACAGAATCAAAACACACATAACGAAGATCGCCACCATAGAGATCAACTGGTAAGTAATAATTCCATTCGTCGCTTGGCTCACTTCGGTAATAGGAATACCAATATCAAAAGTACCGTATAACTGACCATCCACATAAATTGGTGCCATGATGTCAAACACCCATACTTTCTGGACATCGGCATACCACTTTGAGTACTGTTGAACACCTCTCGTCGCGCCTTCAACAGTATATTCATCGTTATAGGTTTTGTTCAGCTTGTGCTTATCACTGTGGGCTACTGCCGTTACGTTACGGTCAATTACAACGGCATAACTCACGTCTGAACGTTGTTTCAGCCCCTCAACAAGCGATTGTAAATCTTGCATTGGATTGGCTGAGTTCTCCAAAATATAACTCGCATTTCCCGCTAGAAACTCAGCTTGAACTTGGGATTTGTTTAAGATGATGTCATCGATTTTCTGACTCGAAATTAGGTACGTTGATGCCATACTCGCCACGACAGCAATACCAAACATGGCGCAGACTGCTAATAAGATGATTCTTTTCATTATAATTGTCTCAATACAATTCAATTGATGCTCATTAATCGAGCGCTAAGCCTTTCTTCTCCAAAACCAACCAAACTGCATTTTGGGTCTGTTTGGCAGAGCAAGACATAACTTTATAACTATGTATCTGCTTGGTTCCCGATTACTTTAGACAGAAGGAAAAAAAGTCTTCAAAACGTCACATTTCTACGAGGTTTGGCGAAGGGACGAGTACGCAAAAGGAAACGTTTGCATAGTTAAATTTAACTATGCGACCAAATTGGTATCGAACATTAAAGAAAAGAGTTCTAATTAGCGTTTTGCCGTCGGGAGCGCTGTGGTCAGTGCTCCCGTTTTATCATTTAGTATCTCAGGTTCAGATATTAGAGCCACAATTGCAGCGGTTGTAATCCGAGATGCTTGGTGAAGCGAGAATGACTTGGTTTGTAGATATGGCAGCGATGTCGGATCGAGTGATTCTCAATCAAGAATCGGCAGCAAAATAGGCAAACCAAGGCATGAAGCCATTACCCATACAAAAAGAAAGGAAAAGAGTCTTTATCACAGAGTTTAACTCGTCAGCGATATGTATCCATGCATACCCATGTATAAACCAACTGCACTGATCAAGACGCCCGATAAGTAAGGAGCTCGACGTGCAACATCATTCAAACCGCTCCATTTAGATGTCGCTTTTTGCACGCCCAATGCTGCCACAACGCCAACAGCAACCAGAGTCAAGGCTAAGCCAATACTGAATGACACAACTAAAGTCGCACCAAGAGTCATTGCCTTAAGCTGCAAACAGATAAGCAAAACCGTTACCGCAGCAGGGCATGGAATCAAACCGCCCGTTAATCCAAACAGCAGAATTTGCCCATTCGTCACGTCTCGATTCTCAAAGCGTTTTTGAATGTCTAAAGCGTGAGCGCGTTCGTGAGCATCTTGATATTCCTTATCTTCGCTTTCTAAATGAGAACTAGAACGGAAATGTACATCAAAGTCATGGGTATGATCATGGTGCCCGATGATCAAAGTGACAGAAAGTCCATTAGAGACTTCAATGCAAGACGCCGATTCCAAGTATCCATCACGCTCTATAAAGTGATAGATATCAGCAGGTTGATAACCATCACTCGATACCGAAACCTTGATACCTTCAGCAGTTAAAGGTTTACCGCTGAGTGTTCGCAACTGGAAACGGTGATGCTCCCCTTCCTCTGTAATCGAAAGCGAAACATGCCCATGTCCTGTATCCACAACTTGCGTCGTCCAATCGCGAGCATGATCCTGAGCTTTGTTCCAAGCTCGCTCATCGCTCCATGTCCGCCAAAACATCCATACGCCGGTTGTCACGATAATGACCCCAGACATAAGTTGCATCCATGGTTCAGCCGCTTCAGCGGTGAATTTCTGGCTAATATACATCCCGCCAACAGCGATTAACCATACAATTACAGTGTGAGAAAGTGTGGCAGCTAAACCCAGCATCACGGCTTGTTTGACCGTTCCTTTCACCGCGACAATGAACGCCGCCATCATCGTTTTAGAGTGCCCAGGTTCTAAACCATGCAAAGCGCCAAGCAAAATGGCACTGGGAATAAAGAACCACCCATTACCTTGTTGTAGTAACGCGACAAAATCCATTGTTGTTCTCTGTTGTTGATTCTAATTTATCGCAAACTATACTCCCCCCTAGTATTAAATACTACCCCCCAGTATAAATTGAGTGCTACATTATCAGTTAGAATAACTCGGCCCGTAACTTAAAGAAGATAAGACATGTCGCATACAACCAGAGATCAAAAGAAGCTCAACACTCGAGTCAGTAAAATACAGGGTCAGGTGAATGGACTTAAAAAAATGCTGGAAGAAGAGCATGAATGCCAAGATGTGTTGCAGCAGATTGCCGCTATTCGGGGGGCAGTAAATGGTTTGATGCGAGAAGTAATTAAAGGTCACTTACTTGAACACGTCGTACTTGAGGAAGACAAAACTCAACGTGAAAAAGATATGGAAGTCGTATTAAAAGTACTGGACTCTTATATAAAGTAACCCTACTTCGCTAGAGTAAAGTCACTAGGGTTAAACTCGAATAGATCCTTTATAGGTAATCGCTTACTAAGCGGGAAATAACAATTCCATTTCATATTGATTAAGTTGAAAACGGAACCTATATCGGTTCAAGTTAAATAGTTTATTTATAAGAACTAAAACGGCCCAAACATAGGGCCGTTCATACTATTAACAATCTCTAAACCATCTGATAAAAATACATGTTGTGATAGGTTTTTACTTTATGGAAGAGTACAAGTAAACCTTTATACCTCTTGTAATTCGACGTGCTTAGCGCTGTAAGATTTTGTAAATGCAACACACCCCAAAAGTACAGCAAGTGGTAACACGGGATCAAAGATTGAACCATGAGATCCGAAGAATAAGTTAAGAATCATTACTAATGAACCACCAATAGCCCAAGCAATTGTTGTTGGAATAGTCCAAATAATGAGTTGTTTCTTAACCTCAGTCACCCCCATTAATCGATTAACAATATGGAATAGCGAGTCATTAAAGTAGCCAGCAAATAGAGATCCCATCGTAGCTGCCGTCGCTGCGAATAAAAGGTTAACGTCAGGAATATTCACTAAAACTGGGGCAGATATAGAAGCAGCGGTTATCATGGAGACTGTACCAGAGCCCTGAATAATACGAACTAACGTCGCAATAATAAATGGAATCATAACCGCAGAAATAGGAAGCCCTGCAACTTGGTTGGCAATCTCTGCGCCCGCACCCGTTTCACGCAATACGGCACCTAACGCGCCACCAGCTCCTGTTACTAACAAAATGATGCCACAAGTGGAGATTCCTTGTTCCATCTTTTCATTCGCTTCTTCTTTGGTAAGGTTATTACCCAATGTGTAAACCGCTAGTAACGTCGCTATTGATAGTGCAATAGTAGGGCTGCCGATAAAAGCGATAAATTGACCAAATGTTGTTGCAGTCAGCCCTTCGAAACCGAAAGTCCCCTCTAATAAACCCATAACTGATTTCGCAAGTATAAGTAAAATAGGGATAATAATTGGAGCGATAGATTTACTTAAAGATGGTAGGTCTTTCGCTTCTTTACTTGCAATGTACTCTTTGTGATCATTAATCAGTTGCTCACTAGACTTCGAGAAATGTTCGGTTGGAATGAATTCAGGAAACTGCTTTTCTAACCATCTTGCATACCAAACAATACCCATGACACAAGGCGCTGCGATCATCAAACCAAAACCTAACATGCTGGCAAGATCGACACCAAAGATACCAGCAACGCCCAAAGGTCCTGGAGTCGGCGGAATAGCGTGATGCGCTACGACCAAGCCGCCCGCCAGAGCAACCGTAAGCGTTAAAATCGAGCGATTGGACGTTTTTGACAAAGACTTCGCAATTGGATAAAGAATGATAAGCGCGCTATCCACAAAGATTGGGATGCTAACAATATAGCCAGTTACAGCAAGAGCGGCCTCTTCTTTCTTTTTTCCTAACCACTTTATAAAATTATAGGCAATACTTTCTCCTGCTCCAGAAGCCTCTAAAATAGCCCCCATCATAACGCCGAGACCGATGACAATCCCTATACCGCCTAATGTTCCACCAAATCCTTTGCTAACGGTCGCAATCGTGTCGTCAACACTTAACCCACCAATAATACCTGCGATACATGCCGCAATTAACATCGCAATTAACACATGTACTTTTGTACGTAATACAAGAAAAACAAGGACTGATACGGCTACTATTAGTCCAATTACTGAGGTTGGTAACATTAGACAATCTCCATATTGTTAACAGAAATAAATTGTTGTAATACATCCTTGAAATTACTGTCTGATTTAAATCCAAGCTCCAGTTCTTTAGTACAATCAATTTTTTGTGGCCAACTACTCACAATACGATCAATACCCGCATCATGCTCATAGGTAATATAATTAGAAAGTTGTTTACCCATTAGAGTGTCCATTGTTTGAATCATCTCAGCTGGTGTAGTTTGAATACCAGGTAAATTAAGCGTTCTATAGGACAGATTATTTAACTGCTCATAAGGCATTAGCCCTGCATATTGAATATTGTCCACCACTCTAGACGGGCTCGATATCCAAAGTTTTAGCGTAGGGTCTACAGGACAATTTGATTCTTGAGCATTCAAAGGCTCACGAATAATTCCGCTTACGAAAGAGCTAGCGGCAAGGTTTGGTTTCCCAGGGCGAATACAAATAGTCGGTAAACGTACGGATACAGCTTTAACAAAGCCTTTACGGGCATAGTCGTTCACCAATAACTCACCTATAGCTTTTTGCGTCCCGTAGGATGACTGAGGATGAAGTGCTGTTATTGGTGTAATCGTTTCCGGAAGATCACCACCAAATACAGCTAAAGATGAAGCAAACGTAAAACGAATATTAGGGTTTACTTTACGGCAACGCTCAAGCAATAACTGTGTGGTCGTCAGGTTTACAGCTACGCCTAAATCAAAATCTTGCTCAGCATGGCTCGATACAATTGCCGCTAAATGAAAAATGTGTGTCGTTTCGGCAGTAATAACTTGGTCTATATTTTCTCGCTTTGTCATATCCATGACTAAAGAAACGACTCGGTCATCAATGCCCTCTAAGCGCGACTTTTGAATGTCGACAATAGTAATACTTTCAGCTTTGTTTTCTTTTAGTAGTGATTTGGCAAGTAGGGTTCCGAGAAAACCCGCCCCTCCAGTTATGATAATATTCATAGTCACGACCCTTTGTTTTTGTAATTGGTTTCAAGTTATTTATGGATAGAAATTAAAATTGTTATAGGTATGGTTTAACCCAACTAAGGCCCAGCTGCGTGCTATGCCTTGGGTTGTATTCACAACCGATCCAGCCTTGGTAACCAGAGTCATCCAAAACATTGAATAGGTGTGGGTAATTCAGTTCGCCTTCCGATGGTTCGTGCCTTTCAGGCACAGAAGCAATTTGAATATGGCCTGTGTATGGCGCCACATCGCGAATCAACGTACTCAGATCACCGTCCATAATTTGTGCGTGATAGAGATCGAGCTGCAATTTCACGTTTGGACGAGCCACTTGTTTGATGAGTTCCACCGCTTCACGTTGATGTGCAACGAAGTAGTTCGGTACATCGCGATTGTTGAGTGGCTCAATCATCAGCTCAACACCATGTTCGGCAAACTTATCCGCTGCATAACGAATGTTTGAGATAAAGGTTTCAATATGCTGATCACGAGTGAAGCGTGAATCAACAATGCCAGACATAGCGTGAACCTTTTTACAGTTCAGTGCCTTGGCGTACATCAGCGCAGTCTCGACGCTCGTTTTAAATTCATCCTCACGCCCCGGAATAGCCGCAAAACCTCGTTCACCTGCATCCCAATCACCTGGAGGCATGTTGAATAACGCTTGCTCAAAACCAAACTGCTGTATCTTGCTTGCTAGTTCTTGCGCTTCGAATGCGTATGGGAAAAGGTATTCCACCGCTTTGAAGCCCGCTTGGTGTGCTTTTTCGAAACGATCTAGAAAAGGAACTTCTGTGAATAACATTGTCAGATTTGCCGCGAATTTAGCCATTACTTACCTCTCCCTTTTAGGTCTTGAATCTCAGTATCCGTTAAGTAGCGGATGTTGCTGTCTTTAAGAATGAACGCTAGCTTCGCTGTCTCTTCTAGCTCTTCTGCGTTATCCACTGCATCTTCAAAGTCCGTACCCGTGATCACTGGACCATGGTTCGCCAGGAGGAAAGCTCGGTAGTCACTAGCCCGTTGCGCAAGTTCTTCAGCAATCTGAGGGTCGCCCGGGCGCAGGTACGGAATCACTGGCAGTTCGCCAATGCGCATTACAAAGTAAGGTGTAAAAGCTTTGATGGCATTCTCGCGATCTAGACCTTCAAGACAAGAAAGCGCCGTCAAGTAAGTAGAATGCAGATGCACAATCGCATTACACTTTGAGTTATTTCGATAAATCGCCAGATGAAAAGCGACTTCTTTTGATGGCTTTTCACCAGAGATATGGTTGCCATCAATATCCACAACCGAAAGCTCTTCAGCAATCAAGCGGCCGAACGAAGAACCAGTTGGCGTTGCCAGAAAGTGTCCATTAGGCAGTTTTAGAGAAAGGTTGCCAGCGCCGCCAGTCGCATAGCCACGTTCAAACATAGAGCGCGCCATAGTGACCATTTGCTCTCGCAGTTGTTGTTCTGTCATCAATTCTTTATTCATCACAACCTCACCTATTCAAAAAACGACTGTGCTTTGGCAAAGAAGTGTTCATCGCCGAAGTTGCCCGATTTCAGAGCCAAAGAAAGCTCGCCTTCAAGTGACTTCACCCAAGGTACACCTGGTGCGATTTGAGGACCGATATGAAAACCTTTTACGGCTAGGCTTTGGGTTACAACCCCTGAGGTTTCCCCACCCGCAACGATGAAATTTTTCACACCGTTCTGCTGAAGTTTAACTGCAAGTTGGCTAAAGAATTGTTCAACCGCGTGACTTGAAGCATGCGCGCCAAACTCTTGTTGAATCGCTTTTAACGCCGCTGCATCTGCGGTTGCGTAAACCAGTGGTGCGAACTCGCTTTCGATGTTGGTCATGACCCAATCAAACACTTGATTTAAGTAATCTTCTTCCGTCAGACACGCCTTCACATCAATAGCAAAGTGTGGCGCTTTTTCTTTGTAAACAGCGACCTGTTGGTTGGTCATGACAGAACAAGATCCAGATAACACAACGGTTGGTGCCTTTTTAGGGTTCCCCTCTTGCTTCGCATCACTTTGATCTTCAAGGTTCTCTATCCAGTTCTTAGCAATACCCGCAGCCAAACCAGAACCACCAGTTACCAGTTTTAGAGACTTCGCCGCTTGACCAAGTGTGACAAGATGCTCTGCATTGAATGCATCAACCACTGCATAGCGGTTGCCTTGTACTTTTAGCTCTTCAAAGCGCCCAATTACCGCTTTTGCACCTTGTTCAATTATTTGGAAGTTCACCAGGCCAGATTTGCCTTGAGATTGAGCATCCATCATACGAACTAGGCTTGAATCAGTCATTGGTGTCACAGGGTGATTACGCATACCTGAGTCGCTTAGCAAGTCTTGGAATACAAATAGATGGCCGTTGTAAACTGTGCGACCATTCACTGGTAATGATGGGCATACAATGGTGAACGCTTCACCTAGCTCTGCAAGCAGTGCATCCGTTACAGGACCAATGTTACCTTCTGCTGTGCTGTCAAACGTTGAGCAGTACTTGAAGTAAAACTGCTGACAGCCATTTGCTTGCAGCCACTTAAGCGCCGCTACTGAATCCTCGATTGCCTCATCTACAGGACAAGAGCGAGATTTAAGACTGATCACGACCGCATCTGCGTTTACATCAATCTCTTCTTTTGGAATACCGTTAAGCTGAACTGTGCGCATGCCGTTTTCTACAAGAAAACCTGCGATGTCTGTTGCGCCAGTAAAGTCGTCTGCGATAACGCCTAATAACATCATTTTTTCTCCGTTTTACGTGCGCTTATTTCTGTTTGTTTTCTACACCTGGAAGCTCAATACCATCAAAAATCTTGATAACGGCACTGTCGTCCTCCTGGCCAAAACCAGCATTGCTTGCACTCAAAAACATGTTTAGTGCTGTGCTTGATAGAGGAAGTGGAAATTTGAGATCTTTTGCTGTGTCCGATACGAGGTTTAAATCTTTCACAAAGATGTCGACCATAGATTTAGGGGAGTAATCACCATCAACTACATGCTTCATGCGGTTCTCAAACATCCAAGAGTTACCCGCTGCATTCGTCACCACGTCGTACATCAGGTCAAGAGGAATGTTTGCACGTGCCGCTAATGCCATTGCTTCAGCACCAGCTGCGATATGAACACCTGCTAGCAATTGGTGGATAATCTTCACAGTTGCGCCTAGGCCAATCGCTTCACCGATGTTGTAGACTTTAGCTGCCGTTGCGTTGAGTACTGGTTCAAGTGCATCAAATGTGCTTTGCGCTCCCGACGCCATAATAGTCATCTCACCTAATTCTGCTTTTGCAGCACCACCAGATACCGGTGCATCAAGCATCACAAGATTGTGTTCTGCCAATTTCGCTTCAATTTGTTTTGCGTCTTCTGCTGAGATGGTTGCTGAAACCATTACTGGCGTATTCGGCTTAAGCGCTGTAGCAAGACCGGTTTTGAACAAGACCGTGTTAACTTGAGCTGCGTTCACAACAAGAACTAGAACCGAATCAAGCTTATCTGCAAACTCAACTGCATTTGTAGAAACAGCTTTTGCACCGAATGAACCTAACTCTTCAAGCGCTTGAGAATTTAAATCGAAACCATAGACATCTAGGCCTGCACGCACACATGACTTTGCGGCGCCCATTCCCATAGAGCCTAAACCGATAACACCTACAGATTGAACTTCACTCATAAAAACAATGCCTTCTGGTCTATTAAACTTTGTTAATTCTTGTTTGGTTGATGTGATTATATGTGAAGATTAATACTAAGACCTCGCTTTGAATCACATTTTTTCACACAAATTAACAATGTCGTGATATATACCTCTTTATGGGCAGAGATATTCCGAGCAGTTAACACAAGCGAAGGCTGTTCTTACAACGTTGAGAACATAATTCACAGATATTCACAACAAATGAAAAGATTGGTAGGATACTGAAAAACAAGAATATAGAAGTGAAACTATGATCCCAGCAGAACGTCAAAGAACCATATTATCCCTGTTATCACATCAAGAAGTGTTAAGCATTTCAGATTTAACCGACCACCTTGGCGTATCACATATGACCATTCGTCGTGATATCGTGAAGCTTGAATCCTCAGGTAAAGTCGTTTCTGTTTCTGGTGGAGTGCAACTCGCTCAAGCTCTACATTCCGAACTTTCCCATGATGCGAAGGTCGAGCAACAAGCGGATGAAAAAATTCAAATTGGTAAGCTGGCGGCTACGTTAATTGGTCAAGACGCTACGATTTACTTGGATGCGGGAACAACCTCTCTAGAAATCGCCCATCAAATAGCAAATCGTAATGATCTTTTAGTGATCACCAATGACTTCTCTATTGCTGCTTTCCTTATGACGCACAGTGAATGTGAGCTTTACCACACTGGGGGAAAAATTGACCGCGAGAACCAATCCACCATTGGAGGAAAAGTCGCAGAGTTCTTGAATGGGCTAAATATTGATATCGCCTTTATTTCGACTTCATCTTGGAGCTTGAAAGGCTTATCAACACCTAATGAAAATAAAGTTCTCGTTAAAAAAGCAATCATCAAGGCGGCACAAACCAATTATCTGATCTCAGACTCAACTAAATACGGTCAGATAGCGAGCTTTCATGCATTAGACATCGAGCAATTGGACGGAATTATTACCGATCGAAACCTATCCGAAGTGGTCACTCAAGAATTAACGGATAAAGGATTACGTGTGTATAAAGAGTAACACTACCTAAATATCTGAGTTCGCGTAACTTTTATACTCGTTAATTTATAGGTGCTTCCAATATACATAGACCGTGCTGTGTACTTTCTGGCAGAAAACACATCCTTTTGTTTTCTAAATTACCAAATTACTGATTACATCTGGGATATGGAAGCTCACTTCGCTTTATCGCTGCTCGTCACTTGTCATCAAAAATCAAATTCACCGCAATTGCCATCAAAACTAAGCCTAAGATTGGCAGCAAGACACCCAATGGTGAGCGCTCTATGTAAGGCAAGTTTTCAGCAATCAATAAGCCCCACTCAGGTTCGGGCGGCTTAACGCCAAGTCCGATAAAACTCAGAGACGTCAGGCTAAGCGTAATGTAAGGCAAACGCAGAAACGCATGACGAATCAATGGCGGCAGCACATAAGGCAACAAGTAGTAACGGAGTACTCGCCACTGACTGGTTCCCCAAATGGGCGCAAGATGCGTATATGGCTGCGCTTTGGCTTCCATCAACAAGCTCGCACAGTGCGCCGCTAATGGTGCCCATGACACCATAACAATCGCAATCAAGGCACTGTTTGGGTTCATCCCCGTTAGACCAGCAATCAGTAGACCCGCCACGATGTATGGCACACCTTTGGTGATCTCAATTAAGCCTTGGCTATAACGAGTCACGAAGCCGAGCAGCAAACCAATCACCAAACTTAGGAACGTCGCGATGATGCCCATTTTGATTGTCGACATCATACCGCCACCAACGCGAGCAAGCAGATCTCGCCCGACCGCATCGGCACCAAACGGGGCAGCCAAGCTTGGCGATTCAAGGCGGGTAAATTGGATGGTGTAAGGATCGCGCATTAACGCCCATCCCGCACAACCAATCAGCAACGCAAAGATTGTCGCACTGACGATGCGTTTGGTGGTGTTTTGGGTAAAACGGAACGTACTGTGACTGCTGATCAGCTTGCCACTTGTGACACTGTGCCCGAGTAACCAGCGTTGCAATAAGATGCTCGCACTGCTGATCAACATCGAGAACACCAGCAACACCAACAAGCCACCTTGCAGCATCGGCAGATCTTGTGACTTCGCCGCGCCTAAGATTAGTCGTCCGATACCCGGAATGGAAAACACTTGCTCCACAGCAACCGCGCCGCCGGTTAAACCGATCACCGTCATTGCGATTTGAGGAATCAAGTTACTAACAGCACGCCACAAGGCAAAGCGTAATATTTGAAACTTACTGACGTTCGCCGATAGCCAACTGATCACCCAAGGCTCATCTAGTACACGCTTGAGGCTGTCATTGAGCAAGCGCCCAAACAAGCCAGCAGCAGGCAATGCCATTGCCAAACTTGGTAGCCAGAGGTTTTGCACGCCTTGCCAACCATAAGGCGGGAACCAGCCCAACCAAATGGAAAACACCATGATCAGCAACGAAGCAATCACGTATTCAGGCAGTGAGACCAACACCGAACTGAGCGTGTCATGATGTTTGTCTAAACGATTCTGTTGCCAACGACGCACAGTGTAAAGGACGCTCGCCATACACATTACAAATGCCATAACTAACGCTGTAAGCATCAGTAATAGCGACGTTTTTGCGGTTTGTTGAACGCTCTCCATCACGGATGCGCCGCTCACCCAAGAGACACCTAAGTCTCCTTGCATGGCAAGCGTCAGCCAATCCCACAATCGCTCAGCAGCGCTGCGGTCAAGTTGAAGATCTTCTCGAATTGCTTGCAGAGCTTCTGCCGTCAGCAATTGTTGAGCACCCGCACGAGCACGGAGGATTGATTGGCTTGGGTCGATACCGGCAATATCCGGCATCAAACCCACCAGCACAACCACTACCCCGAGTGACAGGAAGCGCGACAAAAAACGCGTAAACCATTCAGGCATACAAGCGCTCCAACGAGAACGCATGTTGGCAACAGACGACATCGAGTTAGTTCACCTCAGTAAACTGGTCGATCAGGCGACGCTCACGTGGGTCACGTTGTGCATTCTTCACGCGATCACTCTCACCTTGGATTACACGCTCGTGAAGCAGTGGAATCACAGCGTATTGCTCAAGGATTTTGCTTTCTGCTTCGATGATCGCTTGTTGGCGTTTCTCACCCAAAGGTTGACGATCAGCGTGTTTCAATGCTGCGTCCACTTCTTCAGAGCAGAACTGACCTAGGTTGTAAGAACCTTTACAGCTAAAGTCACTTTGCATGTACGCCACTGGATCGCCAGAATCCAGCACCGTTGCACGTGACAACAAGAACGCATCGAACTTACCTGCTAGTGCATCGTTTTCGATTTGTGCGTATTCACGAACGTCTAGCTCAACCACAAAGCCAGCCGCTTCAAGTTGTTGCTTTAGCAGCACCGCTACTTCTGGCAACTCAGCACGGTCGGTAAATGTACCGATGGTGATCTTCTCTCCGTTCGCGTGGCGCATTTCCATGGTTTCCATACGAGGGTTCGCATCACGAATTGGTTGAGCCCATGCCAATGCAGGACCTAACAAACCTTTTGCTGAATCGGCGTGGTTCTCGTAAACCGTTTTGATGATTTGCTCACGGTTAACCGCTTGAGCCGCTGCTTTACGCAAACCGAACTGGCTAAACACATCTGATTTATTGTTTAGGTAAAGCGTGTTGGTACGTGGCATTGCAACTTCATGCAGTTGTGAAGATTCCATCATCGCGATTTGCGAAACAGGAACGGCTTCAACTACATCCGCCTCACCGGTACGTAGTGCAGCAGCACGAGCAAAACCGTTTGGTACGTATTCCGCAAAAATGCTATCTACTTTCGCTTTTTCACCCCAGTAACCATCAAAACGCTTCAATTTAGCGCTGGTTGTCCCGTTGATTTCTGTCAGAACGAATGGGCCCGTACCCGCATTGATTGGCACAACACGACCGTTTTCTTGATATGCAGCACCAGAAAGGATCGCTAGCTGTGGGCTAGAAAGACGGCTTGGCAACAGTGGATCGTTAAAGGTCGTTTTGATTTCAACAGTGAAGTCGTCCAATGCGCGAACTTGCCATTCGATACCGTCCAAGATGCGTGGTTTAGGTGCGGCATCTAATGCTTTTTGCAGAGAGTTCACGACCGCGTTGGCATCAAGCTCAGAACCATCGTGGAATTTCACGCCTTTACGTACCTTAAATTGCCACGTCATTGGGTCAACTTGTTCCCACTCTGTTGCCAGCATAGGCTCTGCTACCGACTGATCGTTTAGGTTCACTAGCGTTTCTGCCGTGCTCCAACGTGACAGTTTGAACGCGTCATCTGAAAGTGGCGACAAACCTGTGCGTGGTGGTTGCATCATGGCAACGCGAATTTCCGTTGCTTGCGGTGCAGCTGCTTTTCCCGCTTCTGGCTTGCTTTCGCCAGAGTCAAAACAACCCGTCAGCAGTGCGCTTAAAGCCAGCGACAAAGCTAACTTGGGAGTACTAAGGTGCATAAGAAACCTCTCCAATGGTTTTTGTGAATTCATTACTTTTGTGTTGAGCTCTCATCAAGGCTCTCGTGATC
The DNA here is from genome assembly GCF_033344395.1 of Vibrio sp. 1874. Classification (NCBI taxonomy): domain Bacteria; kingdom Pseudomonadati; phylum Pseudomonadota; class Gammaproteobacteria; order Vibrionales; family Vibrionaceae; genus Vibrio; species Vibrio sp. 1874. The sequence continues at coordinate 547,620 of NZ_JAWPOR010000001.1, read as the reverse complement.
AAGTGTGATGGATTATTTGTCACGTTTTGTGCCGTGCCGTGCTCGACAACGCGTCCTTTGTCTAACACTAGGATTTCATCGCATAGGGTTTGTGCCGCATCGAGGTCATGTGTCACCAAAATCAGGCGCATCTGACGACTCTTTTGAATGCCTGCCAACAGGTCGAGAATCTGTTTACGACTGACGGGGTCTAGGCTGCTGGTTGGCTCATCGGCAACCAAAACACAAGGCTCGACAATCAAAGCTCTGGCGATAGCCACACGTTGCGCTTGCCCAACCGATAACTGCTGCGGGTTACGCTCCAACAATGTGAGATCTAAACCGACATCCGCCAAAACCTTTTCCACCTTCTCGTTAAGCTCTTGCGTTAAACCAATATTGCTTAGCGGCTCCAGTAAGATCTGACGAACGGTGTAATAAGGATTCAAGCTCGACTGCGGCTCTTGCGGAATCAATTGAATGTGCTGACACAACTCTTGGCGCTGCTTAGCCGAGCTACGCGATAGCGGATAGCCACACACATACACTTCACCAGATGTGGGTTTACGAAGACCAAATAGAAGTTCAATCAAGGTCGATTTACCCGCGCCAGAAGGACCAACAATCGCAATGTTCTTTGTGTCGATGGCAAGATCCAATTGTTCGAGCGCTTTAAACGGTTTGCCCCCCAACCAATTTGGTTTGGAGTAATAGTGAACACTGGCTTGCTCAAAGCGAACTTCCGCCGATTTAGGCTGCGTGTGCCCGCTCAAGTTGTGCTTAGTCAAAATAGGCTCCAGAGATGAGGTTAAGGCAGCAGTTGCGCAAGTTGTTGGCAGAAAGGATGCGAACTTTGCTGAATGGCTTGCCATGGTGCGCCATAAGCCACCATGGTGTTGTCCGCAATCACCAAGACTTTGTCACACGCCAAAGCCGCAGATAGGTCGTGCGTGATCAACAAACCACTGATGTTGCGTTGCTGAACACTACTGCGAAACAACTCAAGGATCTCCGCTTCGGTGATTGGATCGAGCGCACTGGTGGGCTCATCCGCGATGATCAAGTTGGCACTACCAAGCAACGCGATCGCAATACAAATACGCTGGCGCTGACCACCAGATAGCTGGCTTGGATGCTGCGCCAATGCTGCTTTTGGATCTGCAAATCCGAGTTGAGACAACAAGGTCGTCACCGTGTCTCGGTTTGCTGAAGACAAGCGTGTTTTGTTGCCCGTCAATGCCAAACACAGTTGTTGTTCGACAGACGCCAATGGATTCAGCGCTTTAAGTGCATCTTGGAAAATGACCGCAGGACGCTGCGATTGACTGCGTTGCAGCATGGCAGTTTGTGCGACTTCACTGCTGTTAAGCTGGATACTTCCGTCTACCCAAATATCAGACGGCAAAAAACCTGCGACGGCTTTCGACAACATGGATTTACCAATGCCGGAAGGTCCCATAATGGCAAGAACTTCACCTTGAAACAGCTCAAAAGAAATGTCTTTGAAGAGTGTGCGTTCTGAGTCTATAAGGCTGAGATTATTAACGGAGAGTATTGGTCGAGAAATCACGGCATCAAACTAAATGTAATAATATAACATCACAAATAATATCATGCGGGTTAAAGCAAGGAAACCAGTCGGAAAGGTTATTTCATCACCTTTTTCAGATTTATCAACAAGGGCAGATAGCTCCCCCCCTTGTGATAAGAACATCTAAGTTAGGTCATTTGTGACAGTGTGTATTAAAGACACTTTTGTTTAACTTGACCGAGGTATGGAAACAAGAAGACAAAGCGCCCAACGTAGAACAACGTGAATGCCAGCCATAAACCGTGGTTGCCCCAATATTGCACCGCAATAAATTGAGTCACTAAGAACAACACCATGGTTAGAAAGGTAGAGTTACGCACTGGTCGCGTCGTCCCTGTACCGGTAAAGATTCCGTAAAACGTAAGACCAAAACCAGCAACCAACGGGAATGCCAATAACCAAGGGCTCATGTCCAAATACAGCTCAACAAGATTTGGCAAAGTGGTAAATAACGACACCACTTGGTGTTTGAACTGCACTAGCAGCAAGGTCAAGACAACAACGAACGCTGCGGTCCATTGCGTGTTTAGCTTAATCACGTTATCAAGCAATGTCTTATTCTTCTGCCCTACTGCTTTACCTGCAAAGACGCTCGACGCATTCGCCACACCGTCGAACATGTAGCTGACGATAAAGGTCACTTGCATCAAGATTGCGTTCGCAGCAAGCACATCAGAACCAAGCTGAGAGCCTACACGCGCCATCATGTTGAAGAACACCAATAGACACACAGTACGAAGCAGCAGATCCATATTGGAAGACGCGATGACTTTGAGATCTTTACGCGTCATTTTTGCGGTCTGAATGTAATCAAACAGCGGGAAGCGACAGGTTTTCAACACCAGCACTGCACCGATAACAAACGTCGAGATTTGCGCGATAAGTGTCGCCACCGCAACACCAGCAATCCCCATATCGAAGTACAACACAAATACGATATCCAGCACGATGTTCAGCACGTTACCAAACACTTGCGTGAACAAGGTTTCTTTGGCTTTCGCCTGCCCCATCAACCAACCAATCACGGTGTAGTTCAGCAGTACAAATGGCGCACCAAAGATCATAATATCGAAGTAAATCTTAGCGTTTTCGGCCACGACTGCATCAGGGGAGATAATCAGCTCTGCCCCCATCCAAATCACGGACTGCAACGCAATGAAAATCAAGCCAAGGCAGAGCGAAAGCACGAAAGGACGCAATAAGCTACTCGCTTGATCCTCTGGGCTATTTTTACCTAATGCGATTGCACTTTGCCCGGTAGTACTGACGCGGAAGAAGCCAAACAGCCAATACAAGGTATTCATGATGACGGTGCCGATCGCTACACCACCAATCATCTCAGCCACACCGAGTTTACCGATCACCGCGGTGTCCACCGCCCCCAATAATGGTTGGGTAACAGTAGAAACGATGAAAGGAAATGCGATTTTAAAATAGTCTTTATGAGTCAGGGACATCTTAAATTATGAACGGGGTTAATTTTTTATAAGGTCGCTATCATATGCGAATGGCGTCCGAACATGAACCAAAGTTCGCCAGCAAGGAATAGCATTGATAATTGATACAACCAGCAAACGTATTCTCATACCAAAGCTTGAAATAGGATAACGACTTATGAGAAAAGCCAAGTTAACTGCATATAAATGAGTTTCTAGTTTGGAAAGATTAGCGTTTGGTTGAGCATGGCAGATCAGAATGTATCTGCCATGTCATAACGGTAGTGATTGGTGAAAAGAGACCGTACAGATGATATTTAATGCTTGTGGGTTTCATCTGACAATGTTTAGGTCGATACCAAGCCTTATGTTCTGTAAAGCACCTTTACAACATGCCAACCGAACTTGGTTTTAACTAAATGCGGCGTTAACACTTCGCCAGAAAAGCACACTTTGTCGAACTGAGGTACCATTTGACCACGGCGGAATTCACCAAGGTCACCACCGCGTTTGCCTGACGGGCAAGTTGAATACTTCTTCGCTAATGTCTGAAACTTAGCGCCTTTTTTCAGTTGCTTGATTATGTCTTCCGCTTGCTCTTTGTGCTTCACAAGAATATGTAATGCGGCTGCTGTATTTGCCATTGATCTATCTCTCACTATTCTGGTCGCGCAAGTGTACCCAATCCTTTTTAACAGACCAAACATTTCTTAATAATAGCTCAGCGGTAAAGGCCCCAATACACGAGGAATATAAAATCGTCTACATAATGAGTTTAAAATACAAACAAGTTTTGCTCAGTTAATCACTATTCTCTAAAAGATTGTCTAAAAAGCTCACATTTGTCTCTCCGATGGTTGAAGCCTTCGTCTGATAAGATTAGATTAGACACAATTCGGTGGTATTTATAAGGTTATTTTCATGGCAAAAGTCGTAAGCAAAGCGAATCAGTCTCAGGGCATGTTGATGTTTAAGCTCACCCTGCAACAGAGTTTCGCTATCGGTACGCTAAAAGTCCGTGAAATCGTCCCATACATGCCAACGACGAAGATCCCTTACTCGCATCATCACGTCATTGGAACAGTTACGATACGTAACTTAACAGTACCAGTGATCGATATGTCAGCAGCTGTTGGCTTTCGTCCTATAAGTGAAGAAGAATATAAAAGCTGCTACTTGATCGTGACAGATTGCTTGCGAACCGTGGTTGCTTTTATGGTTCGTAGTATAGAGAAGATCATTGAGTGCGATTGGAAAGCTATTGAAACGCCACCTCCGAGCGCTGGAAAAAATATTTTCGTGACTGGAATTACTCGCTACGAGGACAAAACTGTTCAAATGCTGGATGTGGAGCTGCTACTTTCCAAAATTTATCCGCAGTACGAGAATTCAAAGATCCCAATGCTGACAGATATTGAGCGAGAACGCCTAAAAGCACTCAGTATTCTATTGGTGGATGACTCTTCCATCGCTCGTAAACAGCTGTGTGACGCACTCGATAGCATCAATATTGGGTATCAAATCTGTAAAAATGGTTTAGATGCATTGGAACTGATGAAAAGTGACGCTGCGGCTCATCGCCCAATTGATATTCTGGTCAGCGATATTGAAATGCCCGGATTAGACGGTTATGAGTTAGCATTTGAAGTTCAGAATAATTCCTCTCTGAACCATTCATACCGCATTTTACATACATCGTTATCGAGCGAAATCTGTGTAGACAGAGCTCACCAAGTTGGCGCGCATGAGGCACTTGAGAAGTTCAATGCTGGAGAACTAATCGAAGCGATGCTTCGCGGAGCAAAAGAGCTAGAAGCCAAAGCTATGACTTCTTAACTCTTATTGGACGAGTTGATTTGAGAATATAATGCAGTGCTTGTCCTATCCCTGATGCTCACATCCGCTAATTTCTCAGCTCACTTCTTTGGCATCGCGTAACTACGAGAAACGAATTCCGTCTCTTTGACTTGGTGAGCATGATTAATATAAGAAGCTAGGCTGTAAAGTACATTCGCTAATAAGTTCGCGTAACGAAACAAAATAGGTGAGGGCTGCTTCTTACCTGTATGTTCAACGGCAACTAATGCTCGTACCGTTTTTTTAGCTTGGCAACGGCACAAATGCAATTGACTGGCTGCCGAGTGCCCTCCGGGTAGAACAAAGCCTTTGAAGCCGCCATCAATACGTTGCTTGAGCAAAGCATAATCGGCCTTTAACTCTTCAACTTCCGCTTCTGTAATCGCTAATTTTCCGCGAACCGAACCATTTAGATGATAAACATTAGGCTGCATTCTTGTCAGTATATCGCGGCTAAACTCGTCCAATTCCATAGCGAGAACAAGGCCAATACGACTACAAAGTTCATCTGCTGTAATTTCAAAGTCACAAACCGGACTGTCCTCGTAAATAAACGGATAGCAAATCTCGCTCAATTCCTTGCTTACAGGTTTCATGCTTTTGTTCCAATATAAAAAAGGGAGTCAGTATAACCTAACTCCCTTTAAACGTTCATTATGCCAAATGATCGACATTCATATGATCGGTTTACAATCAGGCACTTTCGACTTTCTTGTGACCTTCTTGAAGGTGAACAAAATCGACTAAATCATCACCAGACACTTGATACGCCTGACCAAAACCTTTAACAAATAGCCCCGATTCTGGCTTTAAGTTGAACAAAACGAAATCCTCTAGCTGGCTTAGACCATCAATAATCTCACCAAAACGCTCTTTCATTTGTCCAACAACTTGTTGCCACATCTCTGTGTCTCGCTCAACTACATTTGCTACCGCATCAAAAGTTAAGCGCTTACGAGCAAACAGCTGCTTTGAAGACTCTTCATCTTCGATCATCATCAATGAAACATTTGGATTTTCTAAAAGGTTACGGGCATGACGAGCGATTTTAGAAATGAGAACGAAATAACCTTCCTGGTTTTGGACATAAGGCGCGTAGCTTACATTCGGGCGACCTTCTGCATCGACAGTTGCAAGCTGAAGTGTACGACGCTCCTGACGGAACTCTTTGATCTCTGGCCCTAAACGACCTTGCAAACGCTCTTGTTTAACTTGTTGATCCATATTGATACCTGACTTTACTAATTAGTATTCGAGTTAAGCCTCGATTATGTTTGTGATTACTTTTTTAATTCGGCTTGTAGGGCGCGAAATTCGGTTACTTGCTCTTCAATCAACTCGCGCTTTTCGTTACGGCCTAAATAAACCTTGAAAATATTGCTTCCGCACTCTGAGAAAAAACCAAAATAGTGACTCTCTCTACCCATAAACGGTTTACTGACTAATGCGACATTTTTAACGTTATCTAATTTAAGGTGGCCGTGCAGTTCACCTTCTCTACCCATTAAATTGTAATAGCCACGCGCCACTTTTCCTTTTGGAAACGGCGCTTTAACTTCAAAGATAGAACCAAAAGAGTGGACGATGGTCGTCACCGGGCCAAAACCAACCAAACTTTCTAAGATGCTTTGCGCTTGCTCTCCTGGTGCAATAGCCACCATTTCCTGAGGTAGAGCCGCAACAACCTCAAACTCGGAAATGCCAAGACGCTCTGCCATCGCAGCTGGCAATAATTGTGGTTCTTGCTCTAGTAATACTTCAACTTGTTGCTTGATTGATTCCATTGTGTCTTCCGTTTTTGTTCAATTTGTTTTCATTAATTATTGGATGCTTTCGGTACGGTTTCGTTCATCTCTGACGTGAGTACCTGAATACAACTTTGAGCCAATGACACAGCCCAGAAGCTGCCTGCAAGAGTAAGGACTGCGCTACGTTCATGTAGTTGTACTAAGCCTTTCGCTTGCCACACTTTAAATAGAGGCAATAAAAACCCGAACGCGTCCTCTCCCATAAATGATGGAAGTTGATTTGCTTGAACAATGCCACGGTCAAACGCAGATTTGAGTGCAGAAAAAAGTGGTTCTAGAGGGCTTTGCTTCATCATCATCGCGATGGTGCTTTGACCTTCTTTGACCGCTTTAATATAGGTCTCTAGTGTGCGGTGTTGCATCATCCCGTAGCCACCGATATTACCTCCAGCACCACAGCCAATTGGCAATACCTCTGCATAAGTCTTGGCTAAACTATTGTATAAACTACGCTCGCGGTTATCGATTGCCCAATGGTTCACACTCAGTTGCTTCATATGGTGTTTGGCCATAAAGTTCACACCGAGCTCATACATTCCCGCTTTTTCTGGTGTGGTCGCAGGTGGCGGGATTTTTCCCTTTTCTACGAGGTTGAGCATGGGAGCTGACCCACCAACCACTAACTGATACAAGTCCAGTCCGTGTGCGCCAGTCGAGAGGAAATCATTTAAATCTTGCTCTAACACTTCTTTGGTTTGATAAGGTAAGCCATAGAGTAAATCAATAATGACCGGAATTTTGTCTTCTTTGGCGATCTCGCTCACCCGTTTGAGGACATCTTCTCTATCATCTAAACGTTTTGCGCTGCGGCGCACTTGTGTATTAAAACTTTGCACACCAAAAGAGAAACGATTAAACCCACCGTCTAAAGCGCCTTGATACAACTCATCAGAAAAACGATTGATGCGACCTTCTAAGGTGATTTCGCAGTCTGCGGCCAAAGGAAAGTGGTCTCGGATAGCCTGGCCTAACACACGAACCTGTATTGGAGATAAATCCGTTGGCGTTCCGCCCCCGATATATACGGCGTGAAAAATACCATTTTGTGTCCAAGGTAATGCCGCTTTCTCTCTAAGCTCCTGCATTAATGCTTCAAAGTACTCATCAACCAGTGTGCGACTTGCAGCATTTTGAAAGAAGTTACAAAAAGTGCAACGAACGCGACAAAACGGAACATGAATATAAAGACAGCGCTTATTGGTCGCTTTAATTGAGTTAGCCGTAATACTCGAAAAAATCGCCTGTTGTTGAGACGAGGGCACAGGTACGCTCGCTCCCCCGGCATGTGCAGAATGCTTCTTAACAAAAGCAAATCGCAATGGATCAGGACTATCACTGCCCAACACTGATTCATCAAGCTTATCGATATCGACGCTCATATATACTCGCTTAACTCCCATCATGTAAGGGATGGAAGCTGATCTTAAAAATTCTGCAAGAATCATAATTTGAGCGTAATGATAATGCAATTGATAATTGATCTTATTTCCATTGTAAGTAATAATCTTCCCAAGTTTTCATAGTTTCCCGAGATATTCCGTGAACGTACAAAGATATGTCATTGCAGGAGGTGCTTCCCTTGTCATCCATGCCGCACTTCTTTTTGTTTCTCAAGAGACAAAGGTGTTCGCGATGCCGGCTGGAAACCCAGCAAGTTCGGTAAGTCTAAATCTTGTGTCTGCTCCTCCCGCTGTCGAAAAATCTACACCAGAAAATGTAGCGCCATCAAAAGAGCAGCAGCCTCAAGACCAACCTGAACCAGAAAAGAAAATTGTAAAAAAACAGGTCGTCAAGAAAGACGCTGTTAAGAAGAAGGTAGTAGAGAAAAAACCTGAACCGGTTAAACAATCTAAACCTAAAGCGGTCGAGCCCACCAAAACCGTAACAAAGCAAAAGGTTCAGCCCGAAGCGAAACCAAAGAAAAAAACGGAACCAGTGAAGAAAGAGACGGTAGCTCAACAATCCGCACCTGCGAGCCAATCCAAAGGGGCAACGTCTCAGCCTGTCTTGGTCGACAAACCAACGTTTGTGAGTCAACCAACACAACCCCGTTACCCAAGATCTGCACAAAGACGCGGTATTGAGGGTGTAGCCTTGTATGAGATATGGCTAGATGAGAATGGTAACCAGATTAAACAGGTTTTGATTGAGTCTTCCGGCACAGAGTCGCTAGATGCCTCAGCACTTCGTGCGATCAAACAGTGGCAATTTACACCACATATTTCAGGTGGGCTAAAAGTCGCTCACCGAGTACAAGTACCTGTTCGTTTTAAGTTGGATGGATAATGGAACAACTACAAGAATTACAAACTCAATTTGGGCTGATGACATGGCCTTTGATCATTTGCTCAGCTCTAACGGTGATGATCATCGCCGAGCGATTATTCCATGTGTTAATTAGCCTTGGTGTAGGAAAGCGAGCCATTCGCCAAAAGCTCACAGGATTAGACCCAACAAATGGGAGCGAGCTTGAAGCACTTGCTGAAGAGTTGTCGAATAAGCGGCCGCTTCTGTACCGTGGTGTTGCGATGTTGCTTGCTCATCATTCTTTCTCGAAATCTTTAAGAGAGGATGCCGCAGGTATTTGGCTGCAAGAAAAACGCCATCAGCTGCATTCCGGCCTTCGTTTGCTGACGCTGATTGGCGTCATCAGCCCTTTAATTGGCTTGCTTGGTACGGTACTTGGCTTAATTGACATGTTTAAAGGCATCGCGGTTTCAACGGGGAATATCACTCCGAATGATTTGGCTGACGGCCTAGGTCTTGCTATGCGCACCACTGCCGCGGGTCTCATTATCGCACTTCCTGCCATTTCAGGAGCGCAGATCATTGGTTTGTGGGCGGATCGTGTAATCGCCAAGCTTGAGCACACTTTAAACTACGTCAACTTATGGCTTGAAGGTATCTCGTTACAGCATGTCTCGCCAGACCACTCAAAAGTAACACTGCGCTCTTCTGAGAAGATTGAGGCAGCAACTAAATGATTAAAACACCACAAGAAAATAGTCGTAACGGTTTAACCCCCGATTTAACACCGCTGTTAGACATTATTTTTATCGTCATGGTTTTCCTGATGTTAACCGCAGCGGTCAAACTCGATTCATTAGACGTCAATTTACCGAGCACAGAATCTCAGGCTGTTGCAGATGTCGATAAGCAATCCATCACGGTAAATATTCTTAAAGACGAGCCTTACTGGGCTATTAACGGCAAGACATATATCGATTGGGACAACTTTACCCTCGCGCTGTTAGAAGAGAGTAAGTCAAGCGATAAACCGATTGTAATTGGAGCAGAAAAAACCGCGAATATTCAGTCGCTAGTACAACTTCTCGGCTTTTTACAAGAAAACGGAATTCAAGCAACTCAGTTACTCACTGAAGAGCCATCATAAAAATAAGTAAGATAGAGATCCTTTCAAAATGAAGAACACACGCATCACTATTCATGCTGTTATCACGGCAGCTATTTCCCTACTCGCGAGTAGTCAACTTTTTGCCAATGAAACGCCATCCTCAGAGCGCGTTGTTAGCGCAGGCAGCGCCGTCACTGAACTCTTGCTTGAACTCGACGCTAAAGATAGCTTGGTTGCTATCGACGTCACCAGTCAATTACCAAAAGGGATGGAACTGCCTAAAGTGGGCTACCATCGTCGTCTTTCAGCGGAGGGGTTGCTCGCCTTACGTCCGACAAAAGTCATTGGTTCTGATGAGATGGGGCCGAAAACAACATTGAGCCAATTGAAATCGGCTGGCGTAGATGTAGAAATTGTTAATACTGATGCAAATGTCGAGGGCCTTTATCAACGTATTGATCAAATTGCGAACCTTATGGATCGCAAGGCTCAAGCTGAAAGCTTAAAGCAAGATGTCCAGGCGCAAGTACAAGCACTCAATGCAAACCAGCCTAATCAAGCAAAGAAAAAGAAAGTGCTCTTTCTGCTGATCCATGAAGGGCGACCTGCAAATGTTGCGGGCTCACAAACGACACCCGATGCAATTATTCAACTCGCCGGCGGACAAAACCCAGCCGCTACACAACTCTCGTCTTACAAGCCTCTATCCACAGAAGCGATGGTAGAGATGCAGCCTGACGTGATTCTTGTTAGTGGTCGCAGCTATGAAACGTTGGGTGGTGCCGATGCAATTTTAAAAGCAATGCCGCTTCTTGCTGCAACACCCGCTGGAAAGAACAAAGACATCATAACGATTGATGGCCATGCTCTGGTAGGTGGTTTGGGCCTTAAAAGCCTTGCAGAAGCTAAACGCTTGAATGCACTGCTTTACCCATAGAGACATGACATGTTGTTAAGACGCATCCCCCTTTCAACGACGTTATCAGTGCTTAGTGGATTTTTAGCATTTATTGCTATCGCCTCTATTACCGTTGGCCCAATGAACATTAGCTTTGCTGACAGTTTGCGTAGCCTAACGGGAGGCAGTTCTGATCTCGCTCCTCACATTCAGTTGGTCATTAACGAAATCCGATTGCCTCGCACCATTTTGTGTATGTTCATCGGCGCCATTTTGGCAATTTGTGGTGTGGTTATGCAGGGCTTGTTCCGTAACCCATTAGCCGAGCCTGGTATCATTGGTGTGTCTGCTGGCGCTGCTCTTGGTGGTGCATTCGCTATTGTTGTATTTGCTGAATTTAGCCAAAACTATCCGCAACTAATGAACTTAGCGGCTCTGCCTCTTTTTGCTTTCCTTGGCGGTGCACTAACGACTATTCTCGTTTATAAACTCGGCACAAGTAAGTTTGGTACCTCAGTTACAATTATGTTGTTAGCCGGCGTTGCCATCAGTGCGCTCTCGGGTGCTGCGATTGGCTACATGAACTTTATCGCAGATGATCAGATGCTGCGAGACTTGACGCTTTGGTCGATGGGCTCATTAGCTGGTGCAAATTGGTCAGGGATTGCTCTATCTGCTGTAACACTCGTCATCCTATTACTCTGGTTCCAGAAGAAGTCGATGGCGCTGAATGCTCTGTTGTTAGGGGAATCAGAAGCAAGACACTTAGGAGTTCCGGTTCAAAAACTCAAACGTCAGCTTATTTTACTTTCTGCACTGGGTGTTGGTATTACGGTGAGCATCAGTGGTGCAATTGGCTTTATTGGGCTCGTGATTCCTCACTTAGGGCGCATGCTCGCTGGGCCTGACCATCGAACGCTATTACCAATATCTGCCTTAATGGGAGCACTGCTTCTTACTGCCGCAGATATGTTTGCTCGTGTTGCCGTGGCACCAGCTGAATTACCAGTTGGAATCGTGACCGCATTGATTGGCGCGCCCTTTTTCATCTACTTATTGTTCCAGCAAAAAGGGAAGATTTTGTAATGAACCAGATCGTTTTATCGGGGAAAAACATTTCGATGACGTATGGCAACCGTGTGGTGCTCGATGACATCAACATTGATATCCGAGCTGGTGAAGTGACCGCCCTACTCGGCCCCAATGGCGCAGGTAAAAGTACTTTGCTCAAGCTTCTATGCGGTGAGATCTCTTCGAATCATCACATCACCTACTTCGGTAAACAAAAGCATGATTGGGAGCCTGAAAAAAGCGCCAAACATATTGCAATGCTCCCGCAGCACAGCACCTTAACCTTCCCATTTCTAGCCAGAGAAGTAGTAGAGCTGGGGGCAATACCGCTATCACTGTCCAATAAAGAAACCACTAAACTGGCTTTACATTACATGGAACAAACCGACGTATTGCATTTAGCAGAAAGCCTGTACCCGTCTTTATCTGGTGGAGAAAAGCAACGACTGCATCTAGCACGAGTGATGACACAACTACATCAATCTGGCGAAAAACGAATCTTAATGCTTGATGAACCTACCTCAGCGTTGGATCTCGCCCACCAACACAACACGTTAAAGATTGCTCGTGAAACGGCAAAAGCACAAAACGCAGCGGTGGTTGTGGTGTTACATGACTTGAATCTAGCCTCTCAGTACGCAGACCGCCTTGTACTCTTGCATAACGGGAAACTAGTTTGTGATGACACGCCATGGAATGCACTAACGTCAGAGCGCATTGAGCAAGTTTATGGCTATCGATCTATTGTGACAAAACATCCGACGCTAGACTTCCCTCAAGTGCATGCCGCAGCATAAAGCGTATCTCCTCTAAGCCGTCTCTAAAACACTTCGATACGACAAAGGCCCGCAATATGAGAGTTGCGGGCCTTTGCTTTAATAGTGGCAGAATTCGTTGCTTTAAAGGCTATTACTTGCTCATTTGGATCAATGAACGACCAATCAACCACTCAAGCTCTTTGTCACCACCCGCACCAAACTGGCTTTCAACCATTTTGTATAAGCGGTCAATACCATTAGCAGCAAATTCTTGCGCATTTTCAGCGGTGACAATGTGATGGAATAGCAGTCGTAAAATCGCGAGGAACTCAGCATCTTCCAGCGCTTTAATCCAACTTTGTGAAAATGCATTTAATCCTTTATCAAACTCTAAGTGTTCAATAAACATTTTAAAGATACGGCCATCCAGTGCGGCGGTGAAGTCCGTTTTCTTAGGGAAGTGATGGCTAATACCGGTACGCGATATACCTGTCTGCTGGCTTAGCGTCGTGTACGACATTTTGTCGTAACCTAATCTGAGTAGCTGATCAATAACGGCATCCATGATCTTTTGGATAGTGATTTCGGTATCTTCTTTACTACGCTTTGGCATATTTTAAGCTCTTCTCTTTGTAAATCCATCTAACTCACTATTAAATGAGGCCAGAATGAAATCATTCTTAGCATTATACCCGGCTCGCCGATGCGGTTCGATTAGCGAAAACCTAGAAATCAGGTTGCTAAGCGCTGCACTTGAAAGCGCTTTGGGTATATGTATTGCGACTATTTAATATCATGTCGAGTTCCAAACCATAACGTCTTTACACTGCGTAATGTGTAATTTTCAGTTATGTTTTTGTCAATACATGCTACTCAAAATAAGGCGAAAAGTTAGTCTCATCAAAACCTTGCGCCAATTATTCATCGAAACTATTCAAAGACCAAGAATGATAATTATTAAAAATAATCAATCAAGAAATAGTCTTATAAATTAACCATTAGTTCAACTGGACTGAGCAAAATCTCGTCACTATGTTCGTTAATTGATTTTAAATGTTGATATATATCACATTAACGTTCTTGATGATTTAGTAATCCAATCTTTAACCCTTACTTAACAAGTGCCTATTCTGTTCCTTTTTTAAACAAAAGTCGTCATTTTTGTAGATACAGATCAAATACCTGATAGAATACCCTTAGTATTTACAAGAGGATTCGTTATGAGTGTCGAATTAGAAAAAAACCAAGTATGTGAGGCCTGCGGCTGTGCTGGCGAGATTGGCTTTATCATCAAAGAAGGTGACGAAGTTGCCGACGTAACGGTTTTCGCACAGACAAAAACAGAGCTAGAGTCTGAACTACAAAAATACATCGAGCTCGCTAAATCAGTATGTGTTGATGTTGAATACAATGTTTCAGAAATAACCGAAGAATCGAACCAAGCGACGGCTCGATTCAAATTTGAAGTAAGTGCTGAAAAACTTATCTTTGAATTAAAAACTCGCTCACTCGCGCGTTAATGAAAAAAGCGAGCATGATGCTCGCTTTTTATTTTTCCAATCTCTTAATCTTAAACCGCTCTAAATGAAACAGACAACTTCGGCGCGTTTATTTATCTTTTTTGAACACGACCCACTTTAACGAGCCATTGGTTTCAAAATCGTTCTCAGCGGTACACATCAGTAATACGCCTTCAACATTAATCACGGCCCCTGTGCTGTAGGCTTTATCATCGTAGTAACAGATATGCTGACCTACCTTACCGTCAGCAACTATTAGCGCTTTGTTTTCTGGTGTACTGTATGATTTAGCAAAAACGGAACCCGACAGCAGTACTGCAAAAACACCAGCGGTAAAAATAGATACACTTTTTAACTTCATGAAAATCTCCCTCAAACCTCAATAATACTAACAAGGACCCTTGTGAAGTTCTTGGAAGAATCTCATATTATTCAAATATCTACTGATATTTTTCTCACCTCTACGCTTGAATCTGCTTCACATTCAATCATTTAATTTATCTCATTTTAGTAAGCTTGAAGTTACTTAGCGCAGTAAAGAAGCGCACACTTTTAGCGTGCATCTCTAATTTGAATATTTAAGTTATGAATCAAAAACTGTGAGCAAAAAATGCATAATAGGTTTATTTAAGTATAAGATAAGCACCTGTTGATCTCGGTATTTAACTAACTCTTTGACTATGCGTTTTGTTTCCCTATGCCTTACTTCAATCCTGCTCTGCTCGTCTCCTTTGGCATATGAGCTAGATTACTATTCTAAGTTTGGTCACATCGATAATTACGGCAATCTTGATCTTAGAAACAAGCCTTATACCCAACTACCCTCTGGCCTAGTGGTAAAGGGCAACTTAAACATCTCACAAACCCCTATCAAAACCTTGCCTAAAGGGCTTGATGTTGAAGGCAGTCTGGAAGCAACTAACAGCGCACTCAAAGTTATTCGCTCAGGAACAAAGATAAAAGGCTATGCAAACCTACTAGGTAGTAAGATCGAAAACTGGCCTAAAGGCATCAAACTAGGCGGTTACCTAAATCTGACAGATACACCGTTAAAAGCGCTTCCAGCTAAACTTCGAGTAAAAGGTGATCTAAGTGTTATTCGCACTCCCATTTCTGAACTTCCTGAAGGATTGGTGGTTGATGGTAATCTTTATATTGGAGGATCAGCGCTGAAAGTATTTCCAGACACAATGACGGTGAAAGGGAATATCTATTTAGGTGGTAACAGGATCACCAAATGGCCTAGCAATTTAACCCTTGGTGGCGCCGTCGCACCTTAAAGAGCAGATAAACAAAAGCCCCGGCAGACCGAGGCTTTAAGGCATTCTGAATCAACAGAGTTCAGTGACGAAAGTTACTCTTGGTTATTCACAGGATTGGCATAGCTCGCCACCAAATAAGGTCTTGCGCCTTCAGGTAGCTGATCCAACTTATCCGCGAGATGACGCTTAACTGCTTCCGTAATGATGCTCGAATCTTCATGCCCAGCAGCTAACAAGTTGATTGGGTACAACTTGTAGTTGTTGTGAATTTGGCGGTCGATTTCACCAGCAAGAGATTCCGGCGTTTCAAACTCTTGCTCAATCACATCACCAAACGCAACATGTACACGGCCTTTATAGCCAACGATACCTTGAATGATGCTTTCGATATCTTCAAATTCGCCTTTTTCATAGCGGCCATTTTCTGCTTTTTCGTACAGCTCTTTTGCTTTGGCAATGTCACATGGATCATTTTCATAGGAAATCGAGACAGGAACGATTTTCAGAGAACGCGTGTACTCACCAAAGCTGATCTTTTGTTTACGACCTTCAACATGGAACATTTTTAAAATCGCAGGATCAGTAAAGTCGTTTCCATCTTTAGCACGGCCTTCCTTTTGGGCAATCCAAATTGAATTGCCAGTATCAAGCGAATGTTTGATATAGCTTGAAAGTTGTCCCAATGCTTTCATCATTTCTCTAGGCGCTTTAGCAGAGCGCTTAACGATGAAGCTCTTATTGAGTCGCATCAATTCTGTCGCACATGGCTTCTTCAGCAGGTTATCGCCAATCGCTATACGAACTGTACGGTGCCCACTTTGGTACAAGCCATAATTTACGAGCGCAGGGTCCATCGCAATATCACGGTGGTTAGAAACGAATAGGTATGACGTGTTTTTATCCAGCTTATCCAAACCAGAAAAAGTGACGCCATCCGTTGTCTTATTCAATGTATCTTTCAGATACTTCTTCACTTCAATCTGAATTGCTTCGACAGAATCAAGCTTGCTCCACTTGGCTTTCAGGTAGATGCGCAGGATCGGGCTCATTAGCGTTTTGAACCACGCTGCTTTATTAGCAAAGCGATGTTCTAGGATAGCAGTGATAAATTCATCATCTTGGATTAGACGATCCAGCGCTGCTGGAATTTCTTCGTCGTTGTAAGGACGAATTTCAATATAAGGATCGGTATTGGCTGTCATTGTTCATTACATATCAAAAAAAGCTGGCACATTTTACGCATAGTTTTGCTGACAAGCAGCATTTCAACCCATACTTTTAACATGGTCATACCAGTTAAGCCACCATTTATCATGCTAAAAAATTCTCTCAGCAGGTTGGAATCGTATGGGTTTAACGTTACCCTTAGCGCCAAAAAACACTGGTACTCATAATGAACTACGCAATTGAATTTCACGACGCTAAATACCCCTTTCTTGATGTAGCTGCGCGTAAAAAAGCACTGAAGCACAGTCTATTGTCTGTCATCGAAGGGTTAGCCGTCATTAAATTGGGTAAGCAGGAGTATGCCATTGAACCAGGCCAATATTTTTGGATTCCTCAAGGATGTTTGAGCTCCCTCACCTTTTTACCTAATTCTCGTGTATATCGTTGTGATTTTTCTGTGCGTTTAAATGACGACTTCTCACAACAGGCGGGCTTTGTGAAGCCTTCACCGCTACTAAAAGCGCTCGTCGAGAAGCTAGCAACAACAGCCGAACGCTCGGATCTGCAAACCGATCTACTGACAGTAGTAAGGCATGAAGTATTGACGCTGTCTCCTAAACTAGCGCACTCAACATTAACAAGAACCATCAATCAGTGGACACCTGGCTGTGACATGAATATTTCTAAAGAGCTTTGCTTGGTACTAACACTACGTGAAGCAAGAAAAATGAAACTGTCGGGGAAGAAGGAAGAGCAGATTGTTGACTCTCTTTTTGCTGGTAACACCGAAGAATATGAACAGCTTTGCTTTTTAGTCTTTGGAGAAGCGCTATAACTTGCTCTTTAACAAGCTACGTTTTCAGCATTACGTAGAGTTACGGATACAGAAAGTAGAGATTCAAGTAAAAACAAAAAGGGCGTACATTGATAATGTACGCCCTTTTTTCATTTGCTTGAGGTGTCTAGAAAGGTACTTCTATCTGCATCATCCAGTCAGCGTCATAATATTCGTGCCAACGATAATCAAACCGCATTCTTGGCTGTCCGTCGGATTTATCACCAAAACCAACGCTGAACATCAACCCGTGACTACGAAGCCACTCTTCTGTATCCATTTTACTCTCTTCGTCTCGGAGCTCTTCCGGCATCCAAAAACCAAGACCAAAGTAATTCTTTTCTAAGTTTTGAGTTAGAAGTGGGGTGTCTTCCGGCTTAATCGCCCACTCCTCCCAATAGTTTTCTGTTGGTCCTTCAAGCTTCGCTTCCGCTGCATACCAAATCAATGCTTCAGTACTTAACACGCCGATGGAATCTAAAATTTCTTCACAGATTGGAAGCGTGTTATCTTCAAACACCACGGAACGATCAGAAAAATAGTTACACGCGGAATGAGCTTGTGTCACCACAAGCAGCGCACATGCACTAAATAAAACTACTCTGACCATGAAAATCTGACCTCTCAGTTCCCAGACAATGTTTCTCTGTATAAGCCTTTACTAAGTAATAAATCACGTACGGAAGGTGTTGTATAGGCGCCGATCTCTTCACCCTCGGCCAATGCTTTGCGAATATCTGTGCTTCTGACTTTTACTTTTTCAGGACATGCCATAACAGTCCAACGTTCCGTAATCTCTTCAGCTCTACTAAATTTAGCAAATTTGAAGAAATTATCAGGACCAATGACAAAAGTTATATCGGCAGTTGGGTAAATTTCTTGAATTTTTTCTAACAACGCATAGGTCGTCACACTTTGTCCAGGTTGGTATAAAGCTTGCTCTGCATCAGAACGCTGAACATTAGAAAGCCCCATATCCTTGATGAACGCGTCAACCATTTTGCACCGAGTTGGGTAATCAAGCATGTTCTTGCCCCAAGCGTGTGCAATGCTTGGCTCAAGTAACACAAGATCAAAGTGGCTCAAAGACTCAATAACACTTTTATGCCCTAAACTAGGTGGGTTAAATGCACTACCAAAAATGGCGATTTTTTTCATATCCGGTGATTACCTGGTTGAAGAGAGTTTTCTAATCTGATGATTTCGGTATGATACTACTAATCTTTACAGCTTTTGACCCTAAAGTCGCGTTTAATGAGCCTCAACTGTATGGTTTATCACCATTTGAGCAAATGTGCTTTAGAGTCTGAAATATTTGCAGGAAAAGGAACCCTAAATGGAACAATCCATCCGTGACGAAATGCGCGTACTCCCTTCAATTGATCCGCATTTTGAAATTGAACGCCGTGTCGCTTTTATTAAGCGTAAATTGCAAGAAGCGGGCTGTAAGTCTCTTGTTCTTGGCATCAGCGGTGGCGTTGACTCAACGACATGTGGTCGTTTAGCTCAGTTGGCTGTAGACCAGCTGAACGAAGAAGCGGGCAACAATAGCTACCAATTTATCGCAGTTCGCCTGCCTTATGGGGAGCAAAAAGATGAAGATGAGGCTCAGCTCGCTCTGTCTTTTATCCAGCCAACCCATTCTGTATCGGTGAACATCAAAGCAGGTGTTGACGGGCTTCATTCGGCTTCTCACGTTGCATTAGAAGGCACAGATCTTCTACCAACTGATGCAGCAAAAGTCGACTTCGTAAAAGGCAATGTAAAAGCGCGTGCTCGCATGGTTGCTCAATACGAGATCGCGGGCTACGTAGGCGGCCTTGTTCTTGGTACTGATCACTCAGCAGAAAACATCACTGGTTTCTACACTAAATTTGGTGATGGCGCTTGTGACATGGCACCATTGTTCGGATTAAGTAAGCGCCAAGTTCGTGAAGTAGCTGCTACATTGGGTGCACCTGAGCAACTAGTTAAGAAAGTGCCAACAGCAGACTTAGAAGAGCTTGCTCCACAAAAAGCAGATGAAGATGCCCTAAGCCTAACTTACGAGCAAATCGACGACTTCTTAGAGGGCAAACCTGTTCCACAGCAAGTGAGTGACCGTCTGGTAGCGATTTACAAAGCAACGCAGCACAAACGCCAGCCAATCCCGACGATTTACGACTAAGCGATATTTTCAGCTCTCTTTAAAACTCAAAACGCTGCTAAAAATAGCAGCGTTTTTTTGTCTAGGAACAGTTTTTGTCGAAGGACAAAATTGCTCTCGCCTAGTTGGTTACTGTTACGTCCGTCTCTGGCACAGCACAACACGCCAATACGGTTCCCATTGCACGTTCCTCATCTGTCAACGCAGGCACGTCCGGATGATGTACTTGACCCGACGTAAGCTGAACCTTACACGCGCCGCATAAGCCAGCACGACAGCTATTGCTAACAACCTTCCTTGCGTCTTCAAGCTGATCTAACAACGTTTTCTGATTATTCCCTACAACTTTCGTCCCATTGAAATCGATCGCTATGCTCTTCTCTGGTCTTGAAGTGACTGAAGATACGCCAAACGCTTCTTGATGGTAGTTTTCTTCTGGCAGCCCTTTTCTTAGCAGGAGATTTTTCGCTTTCTCCATAAAACCATCAGGACCACACACAAACACTTGGCGCTGTTCAACATCTTTGATTTGCTTAATGTGTGACAAACTTAAACGCCCTTTCAAACCAAACCAATCAACAGCAGGTTGCGTTAAACAGACTTTTACTTCTAGCCCTGGGTGCTCACGCTTTAACTGCTCCAACTCTGAGCGACAAGGAATATCATTCTCGGTGCGACATTGATGGTAGAAAACCACATTATCCAACTGATTGTGATCCGCTAAGTAACGCACCATTGATAACATTGGTGTTACTCCGCTACCCGCAGAGAGTAACAGCAGAGGCTGCGCTTCATGCGTTTTAAGGTGGAACTGACCGTCAGGTTGTTCTGCCTCTAAAACATCACCGACTTGTAAGTTGTCTAAGAGTGAGTTAGAGACTCTTCCGCCCGCGATACGCTTTACAGAAATAGCATAACGACCCGGGCGAGAAGGACTGGATGATAAGGTATAGCGTCGACCCACTTTCTTACCATCAATATTCACCTCTATTGGCAGGTGTTGTCCTGGCAAGTAATTAGGCAACGAGCCTTTGTTTGGCTCTAACCATAAGGTCACAAAGTCTTGGGCAATTTCTTCACGCTCAACACATGTAAGCTTCATGCGCACTGGCGAGTTATCTGCGTAAAACTCCGGCTCTTTGTACTCCAATACTTCAACTTTATCGCCTTGACGAATAATGCCTTCATTTCGCGCGACAAGATTCTGGCCAAAGAACACACCACCGACATCGTTTGCACGGAACTGTTGCAAGGTTTTGAGCGGCTCTTTGCTCTCACGGAATGTGCCTCTTTGGGTATTCACCGTAGTCAGGATACAGCGCTCGCAAGGTTTGAGAGACTCAAACTCTACCTCACCGATTCGTATGCGCTTCCATGAATCTTCTTCAAATGGTTTAGTATCAGAGACAACTAAGTTAGTACGAAACTGACCCATTGAGTGTAGTTCTGAACTTCTTCGGTTCAGCTCATCAAGTGAAGCTTGACTGATCACTAAAACCGGATAACCATCAGCAAAACTGACGTTTTGACCTAGCTTTTCACGGACACGATTCGATTGCTCACCACTAAATAACAACTCAACGCGCAGCCCCAAAACACGACTAAACCAGTCATCTGCATCATCTGTCGTGGTATAGGCAGTAAATGTATCTTTCCAAACCGTTGCAGGTGTCTCCTGCATTTTGAAATCTTGGTAACGGATTTTAAGTGGCTCCATACCCAAACTACTAAACACCACTCCATCGGACAATAGGGCAGACTTAATGGTTACCATTTGCGGATACTTTCGCGCGGTGATCATCGAGCCATCAGCTTTCGCAATCATAAAGCGACGATCGAAGCTCAATCCTTGCTTCTCAACCCATACGGACGACAGCGATAAACCGCCAACTGACTTAACCGGAAAAACATTAATTTGGGATAAAACGGGTTGCGACATGGCCTTCTTCCTACGGGTGTTTTTTATTTGTTGCGGTATTGTATACTCAAATCACATTAAGTTGCAGAGTCTACTGCCTCTTCATCCATCGCAACTTTCTCGAAACCATATTCTTATAAATTTGGTTTTAGTGACAAGTATTTACTACACTCAATATTCGCGTTTTTTAACACCGTTCTGACCAAATACCGTTTGATAAAGTGTGATACGACACACATAATTCACCCAAGTTATCACTACTCCCATTTATCGATTTGGAGCTTAATTATGGATACAAGAAAACTGGTTCTGATTTTGTTATGTATCTTTCTTCCGCCTGTCGCGGTGTTTATGGAGAAAGGTCTAAATAAAGACTTTTTGATTAATCTAATATTGACGTGTTTCTTCTTTCTACCAGGTACGATCCACGCGCTTTGGTTAACAATGAAGTAACCACTTACACTCTCACTCTTTATAAAATTGAAAAATGGGATGAAATATGAGGGCAATTCCTCTATCATCCTGTCGCCTAAGCGCAAGCGTTTGCTCAAAAGCAAATACGGCGCTTAGGCTCCAATCAGACAACTTTTCAATGGTGGGAGCAATTAATGACAACACTGACTATCACTCGTCCTGACGACTGGCACGTTCACTTACGCGATGGGGAAGCTCTTAAAGACACCGTTCGCGACATCAGCCGCTACAATGGCCGTGCGCTGATTATGCCAAATACCGTCCCACCTGTTACCACAACTGAGCTCGCCCTAGCCTACCGTGACCGAATTATTAAAGAGCAACATGGCGAACAGTTTGAGCCTTTAATGGCGCTTTACCTTACAGATAACACGACACCAGACGAAATACGTAAGGCTAAAGCAACCGGACACATTGTTGCTGCCAAGCTCTATCCTGCTGGCGCCACAACAAACTCAGATTCCGGTGTGACCAATGCGAAGAACATTTATCACGTTTTAGAAGCGATGGAAGAAGTCGGAATGTTACTTCTGGTTCATGGCGAAGTAACACATCACGATGTTGATATCTTCGACCGAGAGAAAGAATTCCTTGATACTGTCCTCGCTCCTATCGTCAATGACTTCCCTAATCTTAAAATCGTTCTAGAACATATCACCACCGCCGACGCAGCAAACTTCGTTAGCAACGCCTCAGACAACGTAGCGGCTACCATCACTGCCCACCACCTTCTTTTCAACCGTAACCACATGCTTGTGGGTGGTATTAAACCTCATTTCTACTGTTTGCCAATTCTTAAGCGCGGAACCCACCAGCAAGCGCTGATCGAAGCAGCAACTAGTGGTAGCAAGAAGTTTTTCCTAGGTACAGACTCGGCGCCACATGCGAAAGGGGCAAAAGAATCGGCTTGCGGTTGTGCTGGTTCTTACACTGCACACGCAGCGCTAGAGCTTTATGCAGAAGTCTTCGAAAAAGAAGGCAAGTTGGAAAACTTGGAAGCTTTCGCAAGCTTCAACGGTCCTGATTTTTACGGCATTGCACGTAACACAGATACGGTAATGTTAGAAAAATCCGCTTGGGATGTGCCAGAAACGATGCCATTTGGCAATGATATCGTTGTGCCTATTCGAGCAAATGAACAGATCGAGTGGAAAGTGAAGTAAGTACTTTACTGACATTTCACCTATAAACAGGGTCATGCTTTTTGTAAAAAGAAGTCATGACCCTTGTTATTATCGTCTCATGTTTTAGATGTGATTATTGACCACGAAGCTTTTCAACCATCGTCCATACCGCAACCACAACCAACCCCGCCACAAAGCCGATAATACCGTTCAATAAAATAGGCAAAATGGCTGTAGCAACCGAATGACCACTAAAGTTCATAATAATCGGCTCTACAAAGTGATGAATGGCTGGCACGTTGTGCACCACAATTCCCCCACCCACCAAAAACATCGCAGCAGTTCCTACAATGGTTAACAACTTCATCAACTTTGGTGCAAAAGCGACCAAGGCCCCTCCGACTTTCGCCACCCAACCTTTACCGTTTGAGCGACTTTCAAGGTAAAGGCCTAAATCATCTAGCTTCACAATCCCAGCGACTAGTCCATAAACTCCAACCGTCATAATTACTGCAATTAAACTGACAACTAAAATTTGCGTAACAAGACTGGCTCCTGTCACGGTACCTAACGCAATCACGATGATTTCTGCGGAAAGGATAAAGTCTGTTCGAATTGCACCAGAAACTTTACGCCTTTCATACTCTTCTATCGACTCGCCAGTATTAACTAGCTCCTCTTTTTCTTCGTGCGGATGCGAGTGAGGAAACACTTTCTCAAGTACTTTCTCTGCCCCTTCAAAGCAGAGAAATAAGCCGCCAATTAGCAATAATGGCATGATAAGCCATGGAATAATCGCGCTAATAAGTAAAGCTGAAGGAACTAAAATCAATTTATTTTTGAATGAGCCTTTTGCAACCGCCCAAACTACTGGAATCTCTCGCTCAGATGCAACACCAGACACTTGTTGAGCGTTTAACGCTAGATCATCTCCCAACACACCTGCGGTTTTCTTTGCCGCCATTTTTGACATTAAGGCGACATCATCAAGCACCGTGGCAATATCGTCCAACAGTGTGAGTAAACTTGCTCCAGCCATTTTTGGTCTCTTATATGAAATTGAGTAAGTAACAAAATGTAACACCAATGAATCACTCATCAAAGTGATGATTTTGCAAAGAATACCACCCCAAATGGTGTTTTATATTGCCGTAAAGATAAGACGGGTCTAGTCTTGTGATACCTTTCAGCAGTCAAAAGAAAAAGTATAGATGAAAAGTGGATACATTTACCCGATCGGTACTCCTGGCCAACCTTGGACCGAAGAAGAACGTAAAGCTTGGTTAGCAACGCAAGAAGTAAAACGTAGCTACCAAGATGAAGTCGTCAGTAAAATCGATGCCCTACGCGGGCATTTTGATGTTGAACAATATGGTGCGCTCTCATACAACGAGGCACGCTTCCCTCTGTTTTGTATCAAAACACGCAATTGGGATTCAACTAAACCTGTTGTGTTGGTCACAGGCGGCGTGCACGGTTACGAAACCAGCGGTGTACATGGCGCATTAAAGTTTGTAGAAACGGAAGCAGAGCGCTATGCAGAGCATTTCAATATTGTCGTTGCCCCCTGCGTAAGCCCTTGGGGTTACGAGGTGATCAACCGCTGGAATCCAAACGCGATTGATCCAAACCGCTCTTTCTATAAGGATAGTCCTGCCGAAGAATCCGCTAACCTCATAAAGCTAGTTGCAACTTTAGGCGATGTGTTAATGCACATTGATCTACATGAAACGACAGATTCTGACGAAACTGAGTTCCGTCCAGCCTTAGCTGCTCGTGATGGTATTGAGTACATTGAAGGTATGATCCCAGATGGCTTTTACACGGTGGGAGATAGTGAAAACCCTCAGCCTGACTTCCAAAAAGCGGTCATTGAGTCAGTTGCAAAAGTGACTCACATTGCACCAGCAGATGAAAACGGCGAAATCATTGGTTCACCCGTCGTACAGTTTGGCGTTATCAACTACCCAATGGTAAAACTGGGCCTGTGTGGCGGCGTAACAAATTGCGTTTACGGCACGACAACGGAAGTGTACCCAGACAGCCCAACGGTGACCGACGAAGAATGCAACGATGCGCAAGTTGCAGCCGTAGTTGGTGGTTTGAATTACGTACTAAGTAAGCTCGAATAACACAGGTTAACAATAAAGCAACTGACGATGTCTTTGAATTGTGAATCAGCTTTACTTTGCTCCAAAAGCAAGTTGAGACATTAATCCGCTAGTTTATTAGAAATTACCGCATTAACATCGCTAACACTGAAGATGCGAAGCATCACGACTTTATGACGCTATTTTAATGCGGTATCTAATAAATCCTAAAATACAAATGACATCTAGACATCATCGTCACTACTAACTCCTCTTCCTGAACAAACTATCGTCATACCATTTAAATCAAACCTCAACCAACGAGCTTCTGAAGCGAAAAACATCCTTAAACAATAAGAAAGCTTAATGCTCTTTGGCTTTATTTTTTAATCACTTACCCAAAAGCACATGCATTAGCCATTGCCTTGTTTTTATACGCGATTGATCTTTTTAGAGAAACACATATGAACCTCATTGCTTAACCGAAAAAACAAAGATATAATGAAAATAATTATCATTTGTATTTTAATTTTAAATCGAGAACCTCTTTCTCTTTGCATTGAAAGCGGCACTTTTCTTTTGCTAGTTAATCCAGTTTTAAAGCCAAATCAGCACGTTGAATTTTTAGGTATGGCCTAGTGATACTTTGAGGGCTGGATTGTGACCTTAATGTTTATAAAAAATAACTTGGTTATGTTTTGTTGGAATTTAGAACCTATATGCGAATAGATATTCATTATTCATATTCCATCCCCAAGTCATAAGTTAAGAGAAACTCACTTTATTTTGGGGCAGATTCTGTATGAGTATTCACGTAGTAAGCCTGTTTTTTATACTGTGCTTAACTTCAATTTTCGTCGGCGCAAACCAACTAGATTGGTCGTTATTGCTGACCATGGATGACAAAGCTTGGCTACCGATTACTGCTAGCAGATTACCAAGGCTAATCGCACTAATTCTTACCGGATCTGGTCTCGCAATATGTGGTGTTATTCTTCAACATATTGTTAGAAATCGTTTTGTTGAGCCGGGCACCACAGGCGGTATCGATGCGGCAAAGCTCGGTATTTTGGTATCTATCGTCATGCTTCCATCCTCAGACAAGCTTGAACGTATGCTCTTCGCCGTACTATTTTGCTTCGCCGCTGGCCTTATCTACATTGCCATCGTACGAAAAATTAAATTCAGTAACTCTGCGTTAATACCTGTGATTGGGCTTATGTTTGGTAGTGTACTAAGTGCTATAGCGGAGTTTTATGCTTATCAAAACAACATCTTACAGAGTATGTCCGGTTGGTTAATGGGAGATTTCTCCAAAGTGGTCCAAGAACACTATGAAATAATTTTCTTGATTTTACCCATCACCCTACTGACTTACTTATATGCACATAAGTTTACTGTGATGGGAATGGGCGAAGATGTTGCGTCCAACTTAGGAATTAATATTGCGTTCACTGCCGCCTTGGGTCTAATGCTAGTTTCCGTGACAGTTGCTATAACAGTGGTGACCGTAGGTGCCATTCATTTTATCGGTTTAGTCATACCTAACCTAGTCGCACTAAAATATGGCGATCACCTTAAAAATACCCTACCAATCGTTGCACTAGGCGGCGCTTCGTTACTTATTTTTTGCGATGTCATAGGCAGAGTTGTTGCCTTTCCTTTTGAAGTCCCAATTGGATTAACAGCCAGTGCTATCGGGGGAGTTATGTTTCTTGTGTTTCTTTTGAAAGGAGCACGAGTATGAGATCACATTACTCAAACATGCGAGTGAGCATTATACTCGTTTGCATACTATCTATCGCCTTTATCTTTACAAGCTCTGGGTGGGATTTTGATTACGTCATCCCCAAGAGACTGATTAAACTTGGTGCCATAGTTATTGGGGGCAGCTGCGTGGCCATCTCTGCTGTTATTTTCCAAGCTTTGGCTGGTAATCGTATTCTTACGCCATCCATTATGGGATATGAGTCGGTTTATCTGGTTTGGCAAACCCTACTCTTATTACTAGCGGGCACTTCTGGCATCGCTACATTAGGCGTTGTCGGTAATTTCGCTGTCTCTGCAATACTCATTCTGTTGTATTCCTTAGCGATTCAATCTTGGGTACTCAATAGATTTAAACATGACATGCACCAAGTTCTGCTGATTAGCTTTGTTTTGACAATGGTGCTGACAACTCTTGCTCAATTTATCCAGCTCAGAATAAGCCCTGGAGAATTCTCTATCCTTCAAGGATTCAGCTATACCTCGTTTGAGCGAGCGAAACCTTCTACGTTACTTTTTTCCAGTATTGCGTTAAGCGTTTTGGCACTCTTTGCTAACAGATGGTCACGCGAGCTAGATGTGATAGGTCTAGGTCGAGACCAAGCGATGTCATTAGGACTAAATGATAAGCAATATGTACCAAAGTTCTTTGCTGTAATCGCCATTTTGGTAGCAATTTCGACGAGCTTGATTGGCCCAACGGCTTTTATGGGAATTTTTATTGCCAATATTGCTTATTCCATTACTAGCGCACCGAACTACAGACACATATTGCTCGTTGCTTGTGCTATTGCAATTGTCATGTTCTTGTCTGGTCAACTTCTGGTAGAGCACTTATTTAACTTTAAAACCACCGTCTCTATTTTGGTGAATGTCCTTTGTGGGGGATATTTCCTAGCCATCACGATAAGAGCAAGAAGCCAAATATGAAAACTGTTACTCGCCTGTTTAAAGACAACTCACTGACAAAAAGGAAATACCCCATGTTTAAGAGCCCCCTACGTTTGAGTATCGTGCTTGCTTGCTGCGCTCTAGGAACCTTATCAGGTTGCGAGCCGGAAATAACTAAAATTGAAGATACTCAGCCATTAGAAAAGCTCATCGTGATTGAACACAATCTCGGAGCAACTACTATTTCTCATCGCCCTCAACGAGTGGCAGCATTAGATATGAACGAAGTGGACTTTTTAGATCAGCTAAATGTTCCAATCTCAGGAATGGTGAAAGACTTTGTTCCTCACTTTCTAGCGAAATACAAAGACACACCTGAGATAGCGGATCTTGGTGCGATAGTTCAGCCTAATATGGAAAAGATCTATGCCCTAAAACCAGATCTCGTATTGATGACTCCGCTACATGCTAATCAGTATGAAGAACTCTCTCAACTCGCTCCGACTTTACATTTTGACATCAGCTACCGTAATAGTCGTGACCATCACGTCGATACCATTAAGAAACACCTTGTAGAGCTTGGTGAGATCTTTGAAAAGCAAGAGCTAGCCCAACAGAAAGTTGCCGAAATCGATGCAAAAGTCGCAGAAGTGCGCGCTGTTACGAAAGAGCGTTCAGAAAAAGCTTTGGTTGTCATGCATAACAATGGTGCTTTCAGCTCATTTGGCGTTGAGTCTCGTTATGGCTTCGTTTTCGATGTTCTGGGGGTAAAAGCAGCGAGTGAAAAAGTGGAGACAGGTTTGCATGGTCAGCCAATTTCTAGCGAGTTCATTAGCCAAGCTGATCCAGACATTCTTTACATCATTGATCGAACAGCAGTAATGGAAGGAAAGCCTGTCATTGATGCGGAACACTTAGCAAACCCGCTACTCCGTCAAACCAAAGCATGGAAAAACGACAACGTCGTTTTTGTTGATGCCGATGCTTGGTACATCACTTCAGCAAGCATCACATCTCTGAAAATCATAATTGATGACATCCTAAAAGGTTACCAAAGCTAAATCTAATAACAATGAGTTGGATCTTAAGTAATTCAACACTCAACCGACGTCAGAACGGATGTGAGCTAGCCCAAACAAAGAAAAGGAATCTATAATGACTCATGACTATCATCAGATAGCGATGGACTCTTCACAGAAAAACAAACCAAGCCCGTGTCATATCGCCCTCTTTATTTCACTTCAATTTAGTACTTTTGTCGTACCAATTAGTATCGCTCAAGCTGAAGAAGTCGTAGATGAATCAATGACAGTTTATGGTGAAGCAAACAGAGTTTATGCCGCTGGCAAAGTTTCTCACGCGAGTAATATGGGAATGCTTGGCGACAAAAACTTCATGGAAACGCCTTTCAATACGATTGGATACACAGAAAAACACATTCAAGACCAACAAGCACGCGATATCTCAGATGTAATCTCAGCTTCTGATCCCTCTGTTTTCACCAGCGGTGAAACCGGCTTAAACAAAGAAAGTTTCAAAGTAAGAGGTTTCAACTCAGACATTAGCGACGTTATGTTTAATGGATTGTATGGTATCGCTCCTTATTACCGAACCTCTCCTGAAATGTATCAACGTATTGATGTACTTAAAGGTCCTGCTTCTTTGCTCAACGGTATGCCACCGAATGGATCTGTTGGTGGCACCATCAACTTAGTGACAAAAAGAGCACAAGAAACACCAATCACATCTTTCACCGGCAGCTACTTATCGGACACTCAATTCGGAGGACATATCGATATTGGACGTCGCTTTGGTACAAATGAAGAATTTGGTATTCGTTTCAACGGTGCATTTAAAGATGGAGACACCGCGATAAACAACCAAAGCAACAAAACTCAACTTGCATCATTAAGCCTTGATTGGCGTAATGACATTGCTTTCCTTGAAGCAGATTTTTACTACAGTACAGAGCGAGTTGAAGGTGCAAACCGTGGGTTAAGCATCGCTTCTGGTCTCAAAATCCCATCACCTCCTCCATCTGACACATTATTGACGCCAAGTTGGGCCTACAATAATAGCGAAGATAAAGGGATGATGATTCGCGGGGAGCTAAACGTTAGTGACTCTGTAACTGTATACAGCGCATTGGGTGGTAGCCGTACAGATTTTCATTCAAATGTACCGCAACGAATCAAAATCATCGATAACGAGGGTAACCTAGAGGTATCTCTCGGATCAGTTAAGCTTGAGAACAAACGAACTTCAGGTGAGATAGGTGTTCGTAGCAACTTTGACATTGGCCCAGTAGAACACCACCTTGTACTGAATAGTACTTACTTTAGAGAAGATAAAAATGATTCTCCAACAGGTAATAATAATCCAGCCCCTTGGAACTCGAATATTTATGATCCTGTTTGGGGACCAGAAAATTCAGTTTACGACAACTACTATGGTTTACCTGTCGATTCAACTCAGGTCAGCTATGGCATTGCCGATACGTTATCTTTTGTTGATGGGAAATATCAAATCACGCTCGGCTTGCGTTACCAGAGCATTGATTATGAATCTGGAATAATAATGAACGGAATGTCGCTTCCTACCACCAAGTTTAAGGAAAGTACTTACACTCCCGCACTTGCAGCATTATACAAAGTTTCGAGCTCAGTTTCGCTTTATGGTAACTACACCGAAGGCTTAACGAATGGGAAAACAGCAGGCTCTAGCGCTGCAAACGCAGGAGAGGCTTTTGAACCCCAAAAAACCAAACAGACTGAAGCAGGCGTGAAGCTTGACCTGGACGGCTTTGCTCATACGTTCAGTTTATTTGAGATTAAAAAGCCAAATGGGTACCAAGATCCGGATACCAACATTTTTTCTTTCGGTGGTGAACAGCGCAATCGCGGTATTGAATGGGGGTTCTACGGCACACTATCAAAGGACTATACGCTCATCGGTGGTATCGCCTATACAGATGCAGAGATTACAAAAGCAACAGATGTGACAGAGGAGGGGAAACAAGCAACTAAGCTACCCGATTTACAAGCTAAACTCGCATTAGAATGGAACCTCCCTGCGATGCGTGATCTCACGCTTATCGGCCAAGCGAACTATATGTCTGAACAGTACATTGATGCACAAAACACTCAGGCATTACCTGCACAGACTATTCTTGATCTTGGCGCACGCTACAACTCAAAAATTGCTGAAACAAGCGTGGTTTGGCGCCTTAGCGTAAACAATGTACTGGATGAAGATTACTGGACAACCACCCACTATGCGGACCTAGCTCTAGGCGCACCACGCACAGTGATGCTGTCAGCTACTGCGGATTTCTAATCCCTCCACCTCCCCTTTAGCCTGCCTTCTAAGGGGGACTTACTCCCATTTGGCTGTTCATGAAAATTCACAACAAATCAAAGGAAGTACTCATCTTCAACATTCAAGCAGACAAAGAGCTCGCAACACCTACGGCCAAAGTTAATTCAAAACATAATCCATCAACGTCCACTTCCATAGGCTTTATATGAAAAACGATAAGAGCTCAATATGCTCTACCACGTTCTCCTTATTTTCGCTTGATAGGCTAGATAAGGTGACAATATGATAAGTAAAATCAGCCAACATTACGTTACGCCTAGCTTAATGCCAGCCTTAAAGCCATCGATTAAGAAGCTTGCTTTGGGAACGTTTTGTGAAGCACTTGCCGCTGTGGCAAAAGTTGGTGCACTGCTATGCTTGATAAACCTTATCGATAAATTTGCAAACCAATGGATTTACGGTGCCATAGGACTTTGGGCGGCTAGCGCACTTGCCTCATCAGTGGGCTCGTGGTTAGTTCATGATGCCGAGTCGCAGTTTTCCACTCGATTACGTCGCCAAGTTGCTCAGCACTTGACGCGCTTGCCAAGCAAGACCATCTCTCAATATGGTGATAATCAACTGCGTCGCATAGTTTCCGAAGACATCAGCACGCTTCACCACATGGTTGCGCATTTGCCTTCAGAACTCGTGACATTCATTGTCGTACCCGCAACTTCTATTTTTATCATGTTGAATCTCACAGGTCCGGTAGCGATGCTTACTCTGCTCCCTGGTCTAATTGCATCATTGTACTACCTACTCTTTTTACCTAGGTTCGCCGCTAAACATGGCAAAGAGCGCATGACAATAATGGGTGATATCGTTACCGCAGTAAACGACTACACAAGAGGTATCCGAGTAAATCGAATTTACGGCACGCAAGCAGGAGCACTCGACAGCTATAATGATGCCACAAGACGCTTTACTCACGGCATAGTGAAATGGGTTGGTAGCGTTGCCCTTCCAGCAGCAATTGCTACCGCATTACTTCAAGCGGTTTCGACTTTCGCAATGGCCTATACCATTGGCTATGAATTAAGTCCCGTGGCAATGGCGTCGCTATTCTTTTTTGGTTTGGCCGTCGTATCACCCGCACTGAAGCTTGGCCATGGATTGGACTACGTTAACGCAGGAAAGAATGCTGCAAAGAACATCAGCGACTTTTTACAGCAACCACAAATAGAAAGTGGCAGTTTGAGCGCGGGAGAAAAACCGCTATCACTACAAGCATCAAATATCGTAGTGGCTAATGGAACTGTTAATATTATTGATAACTTCTCCCACTACTTCCCACGGGGTTCATTTACAGCCATCATGGGGCCTAGCGGAGCAGGCAAAAGTACGTTACTACGTCTATTAGCAGGTCAAGAAACACCTCTTTCAGGCTTCGTTACCTTAGGAGGCAATCAACTGTCTAAACTCTCTGAGATATCCCGATACTCCGCCATACGCTATGTACCCCAAGATATCGGTGTACTCAAAACTACCATTAGGCAGAATTTGAAACTATCAACGCCAAGTTCAAGTGACGACGAGCTGAACCAAGCTTTGCAACAAGCTCAATTAAAGATTGACCTCAATTCTGATGCAAGCGTGCTTTCAGGAGGCGAGCAACAACGTGTCGCAATAGCTAACACATTTCTAACTAAAGCCAACGTTCTATTACTGGATGAACCAACCAGTGCTCTCGATAAAAATACGGCCTTCACTGTGATCAGAAATCTCGCGAAGTTTGCGAAAACACAAGACAAGATATTGATCATAATTACTCACGACTCAGAACTCGCGAAACTTGCAGACACTACATTGATGCTCAACAGAAAGGCTCAACGACAGGATGAAGAAGTATGACGGCTCACAATACCCTCTATTCCAATTCGACAATTCCACAAAGTGCAAAGCACCGTCTATATCGAGTCGCTATAGGTTGGGGACTAGTTGCATTATTTGAGGCAACGGCTTACACATTTCTTGCAATATCTATTGTCGAACAAGCTTCACCATTGAACGTCATAATAGCTGCTGTTCTAACTGTGATAGTTACCGTTATTGTAACTCGTTCTGGATTTCTCTCTGGTGCGAAACTGGCTGGGGATCTTTATTCATCAGTAGGTCATTCGCTCAGTAAAGCAAAGTTAGCTTGGTTTAATGATCAGCATAGAACTCAGCTCACTCAACTAGCAGAACGAGGAATACCTGGCTTTATGGCCATTCCTGCTCATCAGCTACAAACATTTTTACACGCTCCAATGTTACCCATATTTTTAATTATCGGTATTGGGGTCGTTGGAGGAGGTGAAATTGCACTACTCAGTGCCGTACTGTTACTAGTTGCACTGCTCGTTCAGTACAAGGCGCAAAGATACCTAAGTCGCTCAGATAGCGACCGACATGACGCAGAGCTTCAAGCGACTAAATCAACACTTGAGCTCATAGATCACCTTGAGTTACTTCGCTCAACAGCGGGGCCTGAGCGCTCAATCGAGCGTATTGAACAGAGTTGGCACGCACAAGAAGAAGCTCATTCAACTATTAATCGTAACGCTTCTATCGCAACCTTAGTATCAGGATTGGCAACGATTTTACCCCTTGCAGGTATCGCCATCTATCTCGTCTTAGAGCCGATTACTCAACCCTTATTAGTCTTGGCTTTATTGATATTGATTACCCGTGCAGCTGCACCTTTGGGTGAACTCGCGTTGGCAGGCTTTGCGATTAACGACGTAAAATCCTCAATTAAAAATTACGCTCAGTTAACGAATGTCCCTGTTCTGCCTGAGCCTAATCCTCAATTTGCAACCTCCCCCAAAAACCATAAGTTCGAACTGAACCTTGTGGGCCATTTAGATCTCTTTGAAGATGCTAGCACGGAGATCAAACAAGGTGATACCGTCGTCATCAATGGAGTCAGTGGCAGTGGCAAAAGCACTTTACTGGGCCTGTTTCTAAGGTTTGATGATCCTGACCAAGGTCTTATTTCGCTCGGAGGGATAGATCTAAAGAATATCCCTTATGACGTGCTCACCCAGCATATAGCCTATGTTGCTCAAGAACCGGTCATTTTTACTGGCACATTGGCGGATAACATTCGGTTAGGTAATCCCAATGCAAGTGATTATGAAGTTGAGAGCTTTGCAAGACACGCACAATTGGACAAACTTATTGACTCATCTCCTAAAGGAATACATCAAACAGTAGGACAAAGAGGCTCAGGGTTGTCAGGAGGTGAAAGACAGAGAGTCGCAATTGCGCGAGCTCTCATTAAAAAGGCGCCAATCCTCATTTTCGACGAAGCGACGGCAGCATTAGACGAAGCAACCGAAAAAAGTATTGCTCAACATATTCAAACATTGAACTCGACCGTGATTATTGTGACGCATCGCGATCAGAATATATGGTCACCCACATTGGAACTCACGATTGAGGGTAGAAGAGTTATAGTTGCACAGTACAACTCTACTTCCTTGAAAAGTAGGGACAAATTGGCGGCTGAAGAAACTAATAACAATCAATACTTAAATCTAAGCGGTGTCAATTGAGTTTTTTGTCACTTTAGCACATTGTATCATCTAAAGAATCTTACAGGCATGTTGTAAAGCAATAATAATAAAGCGAATTCTCAAGGTTATAATTCTGACTCAATCTGACACAAGATAGACGTAAGTCTTTCCAATACCATCAGCTTTTCGAGTCGGTCATCATACAGCGCATTGTCAATTTTTTTAAAATAGACTCTACACTTTTACAACAATCGATTCTTGTATTGCTCCGGTGTCATGCCGGAGTATTTCTTGAACATCGCGATAAAAGGGCTAGCTTGGTTATAACCTAACGTCAGAGCGACTTCTTTTACGGTCTGCCCTTTACGCAGCAACTCCATAGAATGCAAATAACGTACACGTAAGCGCCACTCAGTAAAGCTCATTCCTAATTCACTCTGGCAATGTCTCGCTAACGTGCGTTCTGTGGTATGCACTTTTGCCGCCCACTCCGCCAAGCTGATTTCATCGGTTGGCGATTCTTCTACCGCTTTTAAGATTGGCTGAAGATATTTGTTGTCGGTTGTCGGTAAAAAGTGATGTTCCACTTCTTGTTTCGCCAGTTGATCCAACAACACTCGCACCAAGCGTTTGTCTTCATCGCTCTGCGCGACGTTAATGTCACGCTGACGAAAGTCCTCAATGATGGCAGAAACGATGGGGGTGACTTTGATTAAACTGGTTTTGGTTGGAAAATGCGCTGTCAATTCAGGGGCAATGTTCAAAGAACAATATTCGATTGGCTTACGGTTGTAGCTAGTGTGACGAATTCCGGCGGGAACCCAAATAGCAAGATGTGGAGGTGCTAGAAATCTTGTGTCTTCTGCATCCATCTCCAGAATCCCACCGCTGATCAGTTGCACTTGCCCCCAAGGGTGGCTATGAATTCGTGTTTCTGTATTAGAGAGAAACGCTTCGAAATTCATAAATACATCTGATGGCGCACGATCGATTGATAAGGAGGGGTGAAGATTTCTGGCGCTCTTTTTCAAAATTGTCTTCCTATCGCTTACGATGTCTTTTAAGAGATACTTTTTATTATAAAGACCTGCCAGACTAGCGCCATCAATAATTGTGCTATAGGGTTCTCATGATTTATTTACTTCCGTTTTTCACCGTTATGATTTGGGGTGGTAACTCAATTGTGAACAAGATGGCTGCGAGCGCCATTGAACCAAGTGCGATGAGTTTCTACCGTTGGTTTGTCGCAATGGTACTCCTAACGCCATTTTGCCTGCCTGCAATCATCAAACAACGACACATTATTCGACCTTACTTAGCTAAGTTGGCGTTTCTTGCGTTACTTGGTATGGTTCTCAACCAGTCACTTGGATACTATGCCGGTTTAACAACAACGGCCTCTAATATGGCCCTGATCACCTCTTTAGTTCCTTTGATCAGTGTGTTTTTAAGTGTCCCATTGCTCGGTAAATCTATATCAATGTTAAGTATCGTCGGTGGTGTCATTTCGCTCGGCGGCTTAGCATTTATGCTTGGTCACGGTGATATCACTTACTTTTTACATCAAGACTTAACGCAAGGTGACAGCTTAATGCTCGTTGCTGCCATGGTATACGCGGCTTATTGTGTTCTGCTAAAACGCTGGAAAATGCCATTCAGTAGTTTGACTCTGGTTTACATGCAGGGCTTCTTTTCTGTTTTGATGCTCACACCACTTTGGCTCTCTAGTGAGCAACTGTTACCAAGCCAAGACGCGCTACCATTAATCGCTTATGCTGGTATTGCTGCTTCCATTTTCGCGCCGCTGATGTGGGTCAAAGCGATTGATTCAATTGGTGCTGATTCAAGTGCTATGTTCATGAACCTAATGCCTGTGGTTTCCGTCATACTTGCTTCAACACTAATTGGTGAGAAAATTTACACTTACCACATTATTGGTGGGTTGTTAGTCATCTCTGGCGTTATCTTGTCGCAAATAAAAGTAAGACAGAGAAAACCATTGTCCAATTCTGAGATTGCCTCTACCGCCAATTAACATCTACACCCCAAGCCACAGAACTACGCTGTGGCTTGTCACTTCCAGCGTTCGAATAAAAGTTAATATTTTGTTTCATTCGCTATTCCCGAAAATTCATCTTGCTGCTAAATTGGGAAAACAATAACCCATCAAGGAAAGACAGATGAGCAGTGGTCAAAGAGACATTACCCTTCGCTTTTTAGCAGAACCCAGCGACGTAAATTTTGGCGGAAAAGTGCACGGCGGCGCCGTAATGAAATGGATCGACTTGGCAGCATACGCCTGCTCTGCAGCGTGGAGTGGTAAATATTGCATTACCGCATATGCTGGCGGCATTCGGTTTGTTGCGCCGATTCATGTCGGCAACTTAGTCGAAGTTAGCGCGAAAGTCATTTATACCGGACGAAGCTCAATGCACATTGCGATTGACGTGCAAGCTAGTGATCCAAAGCAAATGAAAAACAGACTCACCACTCACTGTATCGTTATCATGGTTGCTGTAGATGAAAACGGAAAACCAACCGATGTACCGAAATGGATTCCAGAGTCAGATGAAGACAAAGCCTTAGAGCAATCCGCTATCCGTCTTATGAACATGCGTAAAGAGATTGGGGAAGAAATGGAAGCACACGTTAAATATCTCAAGTAACTGGCATCCGTTAAGAACGCTATTAAGTACCTCAACGTTACCCAGACCCAGAGTGTGGAGCAACATCATGGTTTTGCCATTTGTTTCACGCTCGCCCTTCTCTGTCATAAATCCTTCACCTAGCTTTGCTTAAATCCATCCATTATTTTAGAGTTGGATAGAGTTTGGAT
The DNA here is from genome assembly GCF_033344395.1 of Vibrio sp. 1874. Classification (NCBI taxonomy): domain Bacteria; kingdom Pseudomonadati; phylum Pseudomonadota; class Gammaproteobacteria; order Vibrionales; family Vibrionaceae; genus Vibrio; species Vibrio sp. 1874. The sequence continues at coordinate 509,977 of NZ_JAWPOR010000001.1, read as the reverse complement.
CTTGAGACTAAAAGAAACGACCTTAAGTGAAGAGACGTTGACCAATTTAAAAGCGGTCGAGTACCAGTGGGTGAGAACCATGTACGTCGAGGGGTATAACGAAACAGAAATTAATCATTACATTCAAACTTGCTTTGGCGGTGACGTTACCTTTGCTAATTTATTTCGTCGCGTCGCACTGCAGCAAGAAAGTTTGTACACGCTGCTTCAATACGTTGGATGCGCACCTTCCAGCCGAGAGTTTTAATCTCTTCCTTCCCTACCTCAATTTAGCTTTTTACTAAGCTCTAGTTATTTATGTGAAGTGCTACGCAGGGCATTATTCAAGCCCTGTGTAATCCATTGCAAAGCCGCTAATCTCTATCTACTTATTGCAAAATTGCCTTTAACAGGCATAAAAAAACCTGAGTCTAAACTCAGGTTATGGTTACAAAAACTGTTAGTGATTGAATCGTAAGGAACTAAGCTAACAGCCAGCTATGCGTAACGCCAATAAAAGCCAAGATATTACTGATCGGCGGCCAAACCAAAATTGTAATATCCGTGCTAAGTATAAGGGCGACCATGTGGTCGCCCTTTTCTAGTTATTCTTATCAATCTCAGACCACAAGAGATTATCCTTTCACACCACCAGCGGTTAGACCACCAACCAACCAGCGCTGCGCAAGTAAGAATACGGCAGTGATTGGCACTGCTGAAAGTACAGCAGCTGCGGCAAAGTCACCCCACAAGTAGTTTTGTGGATATAGGTATTGCTGCATACCCACTGCAAGTGTGTACGAGTCTACATCAGAAAGCAGTAGTGACGCTACAGGAACTTCACCAATTACCATGATGAACGACAAGATGAAGACTACCGCTAGGATTGGCACAGACAGTGGCAGCAATACCAAACGGAATGCTTGCCATGGTGTAGCACCATCAAGAGCCGCTGCTTCTTCTAGAGACGAGTCAATACTTTCGAAGTAGCCTTTAATGGTCCAAACGTGCAGTGCGATACCACCTAAGTAAGCGAAGATCAGACCGCCATGCGTGTTCAGACCAAGGAAAGGAATGTACTGACCCAGTTTGTCGAACAACGCGTACAGAGCAACCAGTGCCAACACCGCAGGGAACATCTGGAAGATCATCATCGCTTTAAGAATGGTGTTCTTACCTTTGAACTTCATACGAGCAAACGCGTAAGCCGATGTGGTTGATAGCGCCACGATTAGGATTGCAGAAATACCACCCACTTTTACCGAGTTCCACAGCCATGTCATTACTGGGAATGGTGGCGGTGTAACTGTACCGTCTGGATTAGTCACCGAGAAACCTAATGCCAATTTCCAGTGATCAAGTGTTGGGTTGTCTGGGATCAGGCTACCCGTTGCAAAGTTACCTTCACGGAATGAAATCGCGATGATCATCAGTAAAGGGAAAATAATCAGTGCCAAGAATGCCCACATTGCAATATGAGTAGCCCAAACACGATACTTTAATGACTTACCTTGTACCATTGCCATTGTAATTTCTCCTTAGTCCTGAGCTACTTTAGTTACGCGTAGGTTGATAAGTGCCAATGCGCCAACCAATAGGAAGATAAGCGTTGCTACTGCACTTGCTAGACCGAAGTCTTGACCACCAGCACCTTCGAATGCGATTCGGTAGGTGTAACTTACTAGCAGGTCGGTGTAACCCGCAGGCTCTGATGTACCAATCATGTTTGGACCACCGCCAGTCAACAACTGGATAAGTACAAAGTTGTTGAAGTTAAATGCAAAACTCGCGATCAACAATGGTGTTAACGGCTTCAGCATCATTGGTAGTGTGATACGTGTAAAGTTCGTGACAAAGTTCGCACCATCAATTGCTGATGCTTCATATAAATCGTCTGGAATCGCTTTTAGTAAGCCCATACACAAAATCATCATGTAAGGGAAACCAAGCCAAGTGTTCACAATTAAGATCATGGTTTTCGCCATGAACGGGTCAGAGAACCAAGCCGGGCTAATGCCGAATAAGCCTTCCAACAACATGTTGATCTCACCAAAGCTTTGGTTAAACAAACCTTTAAAGATCAAGATAGAAATAAACGCCGGAACTGCATAAGGCAGGATTAGCAACAAACGGTAAACTGAGCGACCTTTAAGTGCTTCCCACTGAACCACACTGGCAAGGACAAGACCAATAACAAGCGTAAACAATACGGTTAGCGCAGAGAAAACAATGGTCCAGATAAAGATACTGATAAACGGCTCTTTGATACCATCATCTTTCCAAACACGCTCAAAGTTGTGGGTACCAATGTTCACCACGAAACCTGGTGACACTGTGCTGCCAACAAATTGACCGTTTTCATCGACAGGCTGGTAGTAACCTACTTCCATATTTGGACGTAGCGTTTCTTCAGTCCGGTTGTTGTAAAGCGTTTCACCATCTTCTTGTAATGTGTACAAAGGTACAACTGCAGCAAATTTGCGCAGCCCACTCATGCGGATATCATCACCACTTGGCAAATGTAAATCGACACTGCTCAACGCACTGCGGTTCTTAACAATCGCCTTGATTGATTCTTTTTCACCCGTTACTTCTTCAATTGGTGAAAGATCAAACTCCGATGCTGAAAGGTTATCAAGCTGAAAAGTCGGGCTTGCAAGTAGCTCACCATCTTTTTCAACCACAAGTTGATGGCCTTGCTCCGTTTTATACAAAGTGAACGGGTAGCTATCACCACTTTGGTAAGTTCGGTCCAAAAGTACGTTCTGAGCGCGATCAAAAGAGAGTTGGTTCTTCGCGCTATAGTTGGTAAACGCCAAACCTATGGTGTACGCCAAAGGGAAAAGAATGAAAAGGATCATCCCTGCTATACCAGGGTAGATGTAACGGTGTGCGTACGTCTTTTTACTACCAAAGATGAACAACGCTAAAGCGGTAAGAATGAGCGTAAGTAGTGCAAACGCAATCTCACCGCGAGAATACATAAGGATTGTTGCGTAGCCATTGATGATGCCGACTGTGCCTAAAAGTGACCATTTCATGAACACTTTTTTGCTGCTCGGAAGGCTGGCTTCTGGTGCTGTCATAGCATTTGTACCTTGAACTGACTGCATAGGGAACCTGCTAGCGAATATAGAATAAATATAGAAAAGTAAGGAGGAGTTGCCTCCTCCTTAAAAAGGTCTTACTTAATTATTTAGTCATTTGTTTTTCTGCATCTGCAAGAGCTGCATCGACAGTTTGACGACCGTCAACTACGTTGATGATTGCGTTCTTAGCCGCCCCCCAGAATGCGTTCATTTGAGGGATATTTGGCATGATTTCGCCGTTCATCGCATTGTCCATTGTTGCTGCGATACGAGTATCTGAATCTAGCTCACGTTGGAACGAGTTAAGCGCTACCGCACCTAGAGGCTTATCGTTGTTAACCATACGTAGGCCGTCGTTTGTTAGTAGGTAGTTCTCAATGAACTCAACCGCTAGGTCCTTGTTTGGAGACGCAGTGCTGATACCAGCTGTTAGAACACCAACGAATGGCTTAGAAGATTGACCTTGGAACTTAGGTAGCGTAGTCACGCCGTAGTTAACGCCAGACTTCTCAATGTTGCCCCAAGACCATGGACCGTTGATCGTCATCGCTGTTTTGCCTTGGTTGAACGCAGACTCAGACACTGAGTAATCCATATCCGCAGAGATTACGCCTTTATCAACTAAGCCTTTTACGAAGCTCATTGCGTCTTTAACGCCTTCTTTCGCGATACCAGCGTCTTTAACATCGTAACCTTCAGAAGTGTATTTGAACGCGTAGCCGCCATCAGCCGCCATTAGTGGCCAAGTGAAGTACGGTTCTTTTAGGTTCCACATGATTGCAGACTTGCCGTCTTTTTTAAGTTTTGCATCTAATGCTGCAACCTCTTCCCAAGACTTTGGTGGGTTTGGAACTAGGTCTTTATTGTAGATTAGAGATAGAGACTCAACCGCAACTGGATAGCCGATCAATTTGCCGTCGTAACGTACTGCATCCCAAGCGAAATCAACGATACCTTCTTGAATATTCTTAGAAGGTTTAATTTCTGCTAGCAGGCCAGCTTCTGCGTAACCACCGAAACGGTCGTGAGCCCAGAATACGATATCAGGACCGTCGCCAGTCGCTGCAGTTTGAGGGAATTTGTCTTGAAGGCCATCTGGGTGAGCCACAGTCACTTTAATGCCTGTGTCTTCTTCAAATTTCTTACCAACTTCAGCAAGGCCGTTGTAGCCTTTATCACCGTTGATCCAGATAGTAAGTTGTCCTTCTTCGATGGCAGCATTAGCACCAAAAGAACCCAAAGCAACAAGAGTACCTAGTGCTACAGCGCTTAACTTTTTCATGTTCGTATCCTTTTTATATTTTTGATGTAGGGCTAGTCCATTGAGGTTCAGCCGTATTTCGACATATATCATCTGAAATAATCCAATATGTCTCATCCTCCTAATCCCTACGCCCTTACAATTATGACGTATTTTCGTGATCTAAATCGCCAAGGGTAAGAGACTCAAATCACAAAATGGATAGTTCCTGTGATCGGTTTCAACTTTAGGTGGTGCAATAATGTGATTTCCGACCAACTGCTTTCTTCCTCCTCCTTTTTTACTCCTCCCTTTCTACTCCCCCTACAATTATTTCTATTAGGAGGATGTCGCACTACGCACAATCTTAGAAACTGCAGTCATCCAAGAGTGGATGGTAAGAACCCTTTCCCAGCAGTGCCTACGTATTAGGAAAAAGATTTGCTGGTTTTGCATTGCCAGACGAGTGGAATGTCATTATTAGTGTTGTTTGTGGTAATTATTTCACGGGGGAGACAATACGAATAATGTGGGGGAGAGAAACTCGTACTTGGCTATGATGGGTAGCACTTCTATTCAGGACATTTTATTGAAGTGCTACCCTACTTTTCTTACCAACCGCAAGAACTTACCGATTCCTACTGTTACTGCTCGCTAGATAATTCATATAATGATGAGCGGTGAATAATAAAAAATTGATCGAGGACGAGCTACATGGCGAGTGTCACGTTAAAAAATGTTTGTAAAGCGTATGGCGACGTACTGATTTCTAAGAACGTAGACCTAACAATCAACGAAGGTGAATTTGTTGTTTTCGTAGGTCCATCAGGTTGTGGTAAATCTACCCTTTTACGTTGTATTGCCGGTCTTGAAGACATTACTTCAGGTGATTTGTATATTGGTGACCAGCGCATGAATGACGTCGAACCATCCAAACGTGGTGTTGGTATGGTATTCCAGTCTTACGCTCTTTACCCGCACCTTAACTTATATGACAACATGTCATTTGGCTTGAAACTAGCAAAAGCAGACAAAGCAGAAATCGACAAGCGTGTTGAACAAGCAGCAGAAATCCTACAACTAGGCCACTTGCTTGAGCGCCAACCAAAAGCACTTTCTGGTGGACAGCGTCAACGTGTGGCGATTGGCCGAACATTGGTATCGCAGCCAAATGTATTCCTTCTAGACGAGCCACTATCAAACTTGGATGCGGCACTGCGTGTAAACATGCGTGCACAAATTACTAAGCTACAACGCCAACTTGGTTGTACCATGATCTACGTAACGCACGATCAGGTAGAAGCGATGACAATGGCAGATAAAATCGTTGTACTAGACGGCGGTTATGTATCGCAAGTTGGTAAGCCGCTTGAGCTTTACCATTACCCACAAAACCGCTTTGTAGCTGGCTTTATCGGTTCTCCGAAAATGAACTTCATGAGCGTGTTCATTGATGAAGTAGAAGCAGAGCGCGTCAAAGTTCAACTATCTAACGGCGTATCTTTCTGGATTCCAGTGGATGGTACAACAGTTAACCGCGGCGACCGAATGTCTTTAGGCATTCGCCCTGAGCACCTATTATCCGCTTCTGAAGCTGATGCAAGTATTCACGGTGAAGTGATGATTGTTGAGAAGCTAGGTAACGAAACTCAAGTATACCTAAATCTAGAAGGCGCGGACGCCGACGTTATTTTCCGTCAGCCGGACACGCTTGCAGTCGACACTGGCGATAAAATCGAGATCGGTATTCCAGCTCATCGTTGTCACCTGTTCCACAGTGATGGTCGCGCATGCCGCCGCCTATACAAAGAAAACGGCGTAGAAGTCGAATAGTTCATTCGTCCTTACTCAAAAATCCCTCTCACTTGAGAGGGATTTTTTTATCTTAATAAATATCAGCAATTCGATACTAAATCATTAATCGTGAACGAATCAAATCACCCGTTTCTTCTACCCTCACATAAACCATTGTCTTTGTACTGATACTTCATTTTTAATACTTTTCCTCATCCCTCATAAGTAAGTACCAGCTTTTTCCTAACCCGCCAAACTTAGCCAAAGGGCTAAATATCATTCTTATTTCCACTTACCTCAACAACGCAAATTTTTACACTTATCAACGAAATTACACGTGACAAAAAACTCAGCAGCATTCCACAGAATGCTCTGTGCACTAACTACTAATAACGTTCACGACACGGCAATTGGGGAAGACACCCAAGGGCGGTAGCGTGTCAGAAGGGAAACTGAGTCATGAAACAAAAAGGACTTATCCGCTCTCATGAGATGGAGTTCGCTTTTTTATATCGCATCTCAGATCTTGCTGTCATCGTCTCTTTTATGCTGCTTTTAGTGTTCAAAGACATGAATACTGCGATGGGGAAAGATTACGTCATATTGGCTTTCGTTGGAGGCATCTCTTTTCTATTTATGGCAGAAAGCGGCAATCTGTATCGCTCTTGGCGAACCAGTTCGTTTAAAGAGCAGATGTTTATTGTCTGTGTTTCTTGGGCGGTGACTTCTGCACTTATCTTTATTGTGCTGTATTTTTCTGAAGTCCATACCTTATTTGATAACACAATTTTAGTGCTGTGGTTTGCGATTACGCCCGCTCTGCTCTTAGCATGGCGAGTAACATTCCGTACCGGATTAGCCTATTTGAGAAAGAAAGGATTCAACACTCGCACTGCGATCATCATCGGCCAAACTCCTCACGGCATTACCCTAGCTAACGAAATTCAAAACCACACAGAACACGGCGTGCTTTTTGATGGCTTTTACGACGAACGATCTTCCGACAGATTGCCAAATTCTGATTATCCTATTAAAGGAGCTGTTGACCACGCCCTTGAGCGAGCTAAAAAAGGGGAAGTAGATTACGTCTATATCGCGATGCCAATGCACGCAAAAGAGCGCATTGCGTCACTTCTTAACCAATTCTCAGATACCACCGCAAATACGTATCTGATTCCCGACTTCTTCACTTATAACCTTTTACATTCTCGTTGGGCGCAGATCGGCCAAGTTCAAACACTAAGTGTCTTTGATACACCTTTTGCTGGAATTTCTTCTTGGGTAAAACGGTTTGAAGACATCTTGTTTTCGAGCATTATTTTGGTCTTAATCGCCCCTATTCTATTCGTCATTGCGATTGTCATTAAGGCAACGTCTAAAGGCCCTGTCATCTTTAAACAACATCGGTACGGTCTTGATGGACGCAAGATTGAAGTCTGGAAGTTCCGTTCAATGACAACCATGGATCAAGGTTCCAACGTGAAACAGGCGACAAAGAACGATCCTCGTATTACGCCTTTTGGCGGATTTCTACGTCGCACCTCTTTGGACGAACTGCCTCAATTTATCAATGTCCTGCAAGGGACCATGTCTATTGTTGGTCCACGCCCTCATGCCGTGGCGCACAATGAAGAATACCGTCAGATCGTGGATCGCTACATGCTACGTCACAAAGTAAAACCAGGCATTACTGGCTGGGCGCAGATTAATGGTTATCGCGGCGAAACCGACACCTTAGAAAAAATGGAAAAGAGAGTCGAATTTGATTTGGATTACATCCACCACTGGTCGGTTTGGATGGACATCAAAATCATCTTTATGACCGTTTTCAAAGGCTTCACTGGTGCTAACGCTTACTAAGGTTAAGATTATGAAGAAACTGACAATGGCAATAGCATTGAGTCTGTTTTCTACTGACTTGCTCGCAGAACCGATGGCTTACCAAACCGAGTCTGGTATAGAGTTGATTCCCCTCGTAAAAACTTTCTACGAGGGAGATGACAACATCAATAAAGCGGAAAAATCCGGCAATGTAGAATCGGTCAATATTTGGGGTATAGAACCAAGCTTACTAGCACGTATAGAACGGAATCGCTATCGCGCAGATATTTTATATAAGTTAAAAGCGGGCTTTTCATCTGACGATCGCAACGACTTCGACGACCACACTTTTCAGTTTTCCAACTTTTTCGAATTTAATCATCGTCATCGTTTAGTGGTTGATTACCGTTTTCGCGCCCAGCATGAAGTTCGAGGAGAAGATATTACCGAAGGTAATGGTAGCGCAATCGACTCACCAATAGAGTTCAACCGTAACGATGTAAAAACCAATTATGTCTTTGGATCTAACGGTGCCAAAGGCAGACTCGAATTCGGTTTAGGCTATAGTGATAAAACCTATCAAAACTATCGTGACGGCTTGCCTGGTCGCCCAAACGCTAAAACTAAATACAACGATTTTCGAGCTCCCAATGCACATTTGGAGTTCTATTTAAGAGCGACGCCAAGAACCTATTGGTTAGTCGGAACAAACCAAATCGTAACCGAGTATCAGCACCGAAATTCTGCGCAGCCATCGAAAGATAACAACACCAGTTTCTATTACACCGGTGCCGAATGGGAAGTCACAGGAAAAACCAAAGGCATCGCTCGAATCGGTTATCAAATCAAAGATTTTGACAGCGCTCAACGAGAGACATTTAAAGGCTTTAGTTGGGATATCGGCTTTGAATGGTTGCCTCAAGAACAAACTCTAGTCAGCGTGAAAACCACTCAAGCGGCGGTTAACCCCGATCAAGATGGCGATTACAACCTACAAACTCGTTACCGACTGAACCTGAAGCACGATTGGAATAGTTACCTTGCAACTCGCTTAGGTGCTGTTTATCAACAAGATGATTACACGGGAATCTCCAGAAACGACGATCGGTACACTCTATCTTTTGGTATCGATTATCAGATCAAACGTTGGATACAGCTGCAAGCCGATTGGCAATACCAAGATAAAAACTCTAGCCGATCGGGTTATAGCTTCGAACAAAACATTTGGACTTTAAGCGCTCAGTTTTCTCTGTAAAAAGGATTATTAATGAAGGCATTCATCAAATTCATGAGTGTAGCGTTGTTGCTATTTAGCACTTTGGTCAACGCTGACTCAAACGAGGAAGATTACTTACTCGATACTGGCGATACCATTTCCGTGCAGGTCTATGGTGAAGAAGATCTTACGATTAAAAATATTCTAATAACGTCAGATGGCTATTTTGATTACCCCTACCTTGGCCGAATCAAAGCAATCAAAAAAACACCAAAACAACTCAAGTACGAAATAGAAACGGGCTTAAAAGGCGATTATCTCATCAATCCAAAAGTGATGGTCACCATCAATAACTTTCGTCTGTTTTACGTTAATGGCGAAGTCAGGAAACCTGGTGGATTTGAGTACCGTCCAGGGTTAACCATAGAGAAGGCCATCGCTCTAGCAGGTGGTTTGACCGACAGAGCCTCACGCAAAGGCATTAACCTCACCAAGCATAAAACGGGTCAAACGATGGAAGGAGTCAGTATGCACCGCAACGTTGAACCTGGTGACATTGTATTTATTGACCAGAGCTTCTTTTAAGTGACAGGGAATCAAATGAACGGGACTCATCCAAATAATCTCCAGATGAACAAAGTAGAACTGATTCGTTTTGGCCATCACTTCAAAGCGATTAAAAAGAATTGGCTAAGCATCGCAGCATTCACGCTTCTGTTCTCATTAACTTGTACTTGGTATATCTACTCCAAAGCATCGATATACCAAGCTACAGCTACGCTACTCATCCAAGAGGAGCAAAAAAGCGCCCTTTCAATCGAGGAAGTATATGGCGTCGACACGACAAAAAAAGAGTACTTTCAAACGCAAATCGCCATTTTAAAATCGAATCATATTGCAGATAAGGTCATTAGAGAGCTGAACCTCACCCAATTACCTGAATTCACAAGCTCAGGGGGGTTAAATAAAAAAATCGACCAAATAAAGTCGATTCCTTTTGTTCAAGACCTACTGAATGTGGCACCAAGCCCAAAAGAAACCGCCCAGTTTTCAGAGTCCTATTATCAGGCACTTCAAGCTTTCAGAAGTAAACTCGATATTGAGCCAGTACGTAACACCCAATTAGTCAGAATTCGCTTTCGTTCTACCGATCCTAAGCTTGCGACGACAATCGCCAACGCGGTCGGCCAAGCCTATATTGACGCAAATTTTGAAGCCAAATTGGTCGTTACACAAAATGCGGCTACTTGGTTGACAAATAACTCTCAAAAATTGGAGGAGCGATTACGTAACTCGGAGCAAGCGCTGCAAGAATTCTTGTTAAAAGAAGGGTTGATCGATATAAACGGTATTGATGAAATTTACGCAAATGAGCTAGAAGAACTCACTCGCAAGCTGAATATCGCTGTTAATAAGCGTATTGAAGCGCAGACGTTAATCCAATTGTTACGACGTAAATCTTCGCAAAGTTTAGACAGCTTGTTGTCAATTGATGAATTCGCTAATCAAGCGCAAATCCGCGATCTAAAATTGTCGGAAGCACAGGCAGCCAAAAATCTCTCTGAACTGGCACAGCGCTACGGACCTAAGCATGATCGAATGATTCAGGCGAAAGCACAGCTTGCTGAAATTCAATCAAGAACCCAGCAACTCATCCGGGACATTTCCTTCAGTAAGCAACAAGACCTTCTTGCTGCAAAAGCGCAAGAGGACATGCTTCGAGCAGAACTCGATAACAAAAAGTCAGACTTCCAATCGTTAGGGTCACAAAAAGCGCGTTACGAACAGTTAAAACGCGAGGTTGAATCCAATAAGGCACTCTATGAAGCGTTCTTAAATCGTGAGAAAGAGACCAACGCCACCAGCGACTACAAGAATGTCACTGCTCGCTTTACTGATAAAGCCATCATCCCTCTATTCCCGGTGGCACCACAACGAATCAAACTGGTACTAATTGCCACCTTTTTTGGCTTTGCCATTGCTTGCGCTCTGGTCATCATCTTAGAAACGATGCGAGAAGTTATCCGAAGCACAGCCGATGTGCAGGAAAAACTTGGTGTTACGTGTTTAGGTGTGATTCCTATGGTCAAAAAACGCAATTTGCGTAAAAACGGCGTCAGTTATACCGCGTATTTAGATGATGAAGAAAAGCTATTTAGTGAAGCTTGCCGCTCCGTCAGAACCTCGCTTCTGCTCAGATTAACCAACACGAAGCAAAAGATATTGCCCTTTACCTCTGCTATTCCAGAAGAAGGAAAAACATCGACCAGTATCAATATGGCGGTGTCGTTTTCAAAAATGGAAAAGGTGTTGATCATCGACTGCGATTTACGTCGACCTTCCATCGCAAAGCGATTCGGTATTGCTGAATCAAGCCCTGGCTTAACGCATATCCTGACGATGGATACGCCAATCAAAGATTGTGTTACACATATAAAAGAAGCCAACTTAGATGTATTATCGGCCGGCCTAATTCCGCCAAACCCACAAGAATTACTGGCTTCTGATCGCTTTAAAAAGTTGCTCGAACATTTTCAAAATAAGTATGACCGGATCATTATCGATACGCCGCCCCTACTGTCAGTGAGTGACGCACTTATTCTTGGTCAATATGCCAATGGTCTGATTACCGTCATTCGCTCAGAATCAACAAAATCATCACTGGTTAACCTTGCGTTATCTAAACAAATACAACACTCAGTTCCATCTCTTGGCGTCTTAATCACACAAGCCAAGGCCAAGGAAGGAGAGACGCTTTATGTCCAGAAATACGCCTACTAACGTAAACCTATCTTGGTACCAAACCTTGAAAAGCCAAGAACAGCCGGTATTGATCTATCAAATGGGCAAAGTAGGTTCGAGTGCATTAGAGCATTCCATTCCTAACTCGATTCACTTGCACGACCTTATGACCGTCGATGCGCAAAAACAAATATCCCCCGTTAGAGCGCAATTGCATAAACCTCAGATCAATGCGTTAAAGCGACGACTAAAGCGTATAACGATGAGCCATATGTTAAAGCGCAAAAAAAAAGTTCGAATTATCTCGCTGGTGCGAGAACCGATCGGACGAAATGTCTCAATGTTCTTTCAAGCACTTCCTTTTTGGATGGCGGACAAATATCTAAAGGATGACAGCGCAATACGTACCGAACGACCGCAATTACTCCAAGAAGCATTTGATAAGCACATGAATCATCAATATGCGCTGCAGTGGTTTGACAACGAGATCAAACAACTAACAGGGATTGATGTGTTTAACGAGTCTTTTAATCACGAAGTAGGCTATCAAACATACCATAACAATAACTTCTCACTGTTGGTCATTCGAAGTGACAAGCTAACGAAGGCTAACTCCGCAGTTGAAGACTTTTTAGGTTACCCCGTGGATGTTGTTTATGAAAATCAATCAGACAACAAATGGTACTCGCCACTAATGAAAGAATTCAAAACGCAATTTCAACCTACACCCGAGTACGTTGAAGAAATGCTGAATTCTAAATTGACGAAGCACTTTTTCTCAAATGCAGAAATCACCGACCTTAAACAGCAATATCTGACCAATTAATTATGAAAACCAAGATTCTACATATTATTAATGATCTTTCTCAGAACGGCGGTGCTCAGAAGTTCTTAGTCGACCTTGTTTTAGAACATAAGCCTGAATACGAAATCAAAATTTTGGTCTTGTGTGATGAAAATGATTACTTACCAATGCTATCCGCCCAAGGGATAGAGTGTTTTAACTGGCGCACATTGTCATTGAGTGAGAGATTCTCTTTGCTGCGTTGGCCGGATGTCGTTCACGGGCACCTCTACCCTTCCATTTACCTAGCGCTATTGGCGGTAGGTAAAAAACGAATCCAGACTGAGCACTGTTCTTATAACCGTCGACGTGACTATCCGCTGTTTAAGTTCATGGAATACGTCTTATATTGGGGCCACGACTTGACGGTCAGTATTAGTGAAAAAGTACAAGATGAACTGGTGAAGTTCATGCCTCGCTACCAACATAAATATCACGTGGTGCACAATGGCGTTGATTTAAAAAGGTTTTCTATGACGCCAAGATTCGCCAGCCACCTAATCGACAAACCAGTTATCAAGATTGGAATGGTGGGCCGACTTCACCAACATAAAGATCATGAAACGCTTATCCAAGCACTTATCCATTTACCAAGACGATACGAACTCCACCTTGCGGGAGATGGAGAAAAAAAATCGTCACTGCAAGAATTGGCAACAAAAATCAACGTCGCGCAACGTGTTCACTTTCATGGCGTAGTTTCAGACGTTCCAGCCTTTTTGAACGACATGGATATTTACGTGCAATCGTCGCACGTCGAAGGCTTTGGTTTGGCGGCGGTTGAGGCGATGGCAGCAGGCTTACCCGTACTATCGTCGGACGTACCTGGTTTGGATGACGTCACCGGACGTGCCGAATATTTATTTCAAGTTGGTAACGCCACTGAACTGAGCCAAAAAGTGCTCCAGCTATGTGAAAGTGTTGAGCGGTACGACGCTGCAAGTCAATACTCAGTCAATAGGGCCTCTCTCTACACCATCGATAAATTTCGTGAAGGTTACTATGGAATCTACCAGCAGCTTTGCGCCAACAAATAGTTCCGTGCCATCGAGCCATCGCGCCTCATTGCTTGCAGCATGCCTATTAGCATTGTTCTTTATTCCTATGAAGTTTCGTGCTGGAGGAATAGCGCTAGCCCCTTCTGACATCGCAAGCCTTTTGTCCATTGGTTTTACTGCATTAGTGGTATTGGAAGGAAAAGCTGAAAAACTCATGCATCCCTGTATGGGGTTCCTCCTATTGTTCACTGGGTATGTGTTCATAAATGGTCTGCTAAATCGCGTCCCTTTAATGCCGCTAGTTATAGAAACTGTGCAATGGTTAGCGATTTTGTGCCTACTGAGCCTAATGTACGCCTATGGCGTGTTTGATGACGAACGGGTAATGGTTTATTTCACGTATCTGTTGTTTTTCATCTGTACGCTCGTTGCCTTATGGCACTTTGCTCAGGGCTATCAAAGCGGGTTTAAGTTACTCGGGGTAAGTAAATACGGGTTCGGTGTACTGTGCTCACTACTGTACCTTTATCGAGATAAAATTCGCGCTTTCCACCTTTTGATGCTCGTAGCTTTAGTATTACTGGTGTTATCACAAGAAAGAAAAGCGCTACTTGGTTTTTGTCTGCTTTTCTTCTTTGACCAACTGCTCGTAAAAAACTTAATGAGAAAATCGCTCAGCGAAACGTACACGTGGGCGATTTTATTAGCCTTGAGCTTCATTGTGTTTACTGCCGTCACAACCACACTCTACGTTGGGTTTGAAACTCTAGCAGACACATTGGAAATAACCCAAGAAGACGTCTTATTTGCCAACCAAAGTGAAGCCCGCTGGGTATCGAATCTTCATAGAAAACTTTTACTTGCCAATGGGCTAGATATTTTACTTCAACACCCAGTGTTAGGTGTCGGCGCGAAAATGTTACCCAACTTTATGATCAGTTACTTTAACTATGATGAGCTGGCGATCTACACCCACAACTTTGTGTTAGATACCGCAATTGAATACGGATTGCTTGGTATTGGTCTGCTGTTTGGTGGTTATTTTCTTTTTATTCGCTTTTGCTTCCGTAGTCTTAATGAAAACAGAAAAAGCTTATTACTTGCGATATACGCCCTCATCATGGTGTTTTTCGTTGCGGTAAACACCACCATAATTTTAATACTCTTATTACCCGTCATGATCAGCATGAGCAACGACTCAAGGGCCATTGCTCATACTTTTCCGGTAAACCATCACCACGAATATGAATAATCAAGGATAGGATAGATGAAGTATTCAATCTCTCGACAATTTGAAAAGAACCGAGAACTCCAAGCTGATAATTTTGTTTTAGTTTACCAAATGGGCAAAGTTGGCTCCTCATCAATTGAGCACACGCTAGGGGAGAAAAATATCCCGAGCTATCACATCCACACCTTTGATGATCACGAAGAATTTCACATGTATCACAATAAAAAAGACGTGAGTAAATTCTTCGACTTCCGAAACCGCGCACTCTATCGCTTAGTGCTCAAGCAGCGAAAACGTATCTTACAAAAACGCGAGCAGATTAAAATCGTTACGCTGGTCCGCGATCCAATCGCAACTGTCTTTTCTCGTTTCTTTCAAGACCTCCATTTGCAATTTATCGAAGGCAAAAAGAATGATGCAATTCACCGAGATATGGAAGTCACGTATCAGCACCTCGAGCATTGCTTTGATAACTATATCAATCTCAACTATTTTGCGGACTGGTTCGACAACGAGTTAAAGCGTAATTTCAATATCGATGTGATGCGCCAAGAGCTGGACAACACTCAACCTTTCTTCACATTCCAGAACGATCAGGCCAACGTCATGCTAATCAAATGCGAACAGCTCAGTTCTCTTGATAAAGAAATCGGTGAGTTTCTTGAGTTGCAAGACTTCGTACTGAAAAACAGCAACGAAGCGAAAAACAAGTGGTACTCCAATATCCACCAACACTTTAAGAATCACTACGACTTCTCAAAACTGTTCTATATGTACGATCTTCCCTTGTATCGCCACGTTTATTCAGAGCAAGAGCGTGATGCTTTTAAACACAAATGGATGCAAACACCAGGGACAAAATCATCATGAAGAAAGTACTCCATGTTACAGAAGCGTTTGGAGGTGGCGTTCAAACCGCCCTCTATAGTTATGTTCACTCATCCAGAGACGAGCCTTATCAACATTTCTTGCTAGCCAGAGCCCGAGAAAACGACTTGACCAATGAGAACAACCACCACATTTTCGTACAGACAAAGTGGGTAGAAGGCGGCTTGCTTCAATTTATTCGCGATGCAAACCACATGATTGCATCACTTGCTCCCGACGTCGTGCATTTGCACTCGAGTAAAGCGGGATTTCTCGGCCGATTTCTAAAGCTTGGCAAGGCACGCTTGGTTTACACACCGCACTGTTATGCCTTCGAACGTGAAGATATCTCAGAGCTTGCACGCCAGATCTATAAAGCACTAGAGAAAGTAAAACTGAGCAAAATTGATGTGGTTGCAGGCTGTAGCCAACGAGAGTGTGACCTAGCCATTAGCATTGGTGCGAAACGTGCCGAACTGCTCAACAACTACGTGTCTTATCAAAGTGAAGATCGTATAGAGCGAAACAAGCAAGAAGCGCTGAAGCTCGTTGTACTTGGTCGTGTCGCGCCCCAAAAAGATCCTCAGTTTCTTATCAGCACATTGCAGTTCCTTAATCGGTATGCGCTTAACCGCCCGATAGAGATCACATGGATAGGTGGCGGTGACCACGTACTCGAACAGAAATTACGCACTGAAAATGTGGATGTAACGGGCATGCTGCCTCGCGATGAGGTAGTTGAAAAGCTCAAGGGTTCAGACCTTTATCTACATACTGCAGCATGGGAAGGGATGCCGTTAACCATTCTAGAAGCATCCAAGTTACATCTTCCTATGGTTATTCGGACCATCGGCGCAACCAAAGATCTCAACTACCCGTTTTTAGCGCTCACTCCTGAAGAAATGGCCAAGCAGATCGCGCATTGTGTCAATCATTATGAAGAGATCGATTTTCGCCAATATACAGCAGAATTAAACGATGCCTTCAGTGAAGAAAAACAGCGCCTCGCACTCAATAAACTTTACGGTTAAATGCCCCTATGTTTCACACTGTTCAACAAAAATTACTGTTGATGCCCAGCGGTAAAAAAAGCTTGTTATCTACTGGATTAAAAACCGCAATCACGCGTGTGTTGAGTGCGCTATTTGCTTTTTTACTGACTCTGATTGTATCGAAGACCAGTGACGCTTCGACGGCCGGTCAATTTTTCTTTTTATTCAACCTAGTCTCGCTACTCGCTATCGTTTCTCAGCTAGGTTTTGATGTCTCGTTAGTTCGTTACAATGCGATCGCTTTTAATAACAAAGAGAAGCTTGAACAAAGCCAAAACTATAAAACCGCACTTTATCGAAGTATGGCATTTTGCTTGCTCGCCATAGGCGTTTTGTTGGCAGGGTTTAATCTGTTTCCAGAACAGCTAAACCAGACTCAATCACCAATGTATGCGATTACTTTATGCTTGCTTTGCATACCTTTCTTGGTGCTTGCGCAAACCAACAGTCGGGTGCTTCAAGCATGTAGAAAAGTCGTATCATCTCTGTTTGCGTTGCAGCTTGGGGTAAGCATGTTGATGGTCATTTTTGTCTTTGCCCTAGACTATATCGGTCAGCAAAATATCAACAATCTAATGACCGCACTGCTTTTAGCGAGCATAGGTGTCGCGGTCATATCTAGTGCCAATTGGCTGGGCTCAGATCAATATCAAACATCGGCTTTCGTACCAAACAAAAAAATGGTCGCTTCTGCCAAGCAAGTCTGGGTTGGCAGTATCTTCACGAATGTTCTTCAGTGGGGAAGCCTTGTTATTGCGGGCTTTTTTATCTCAACAGCGGAACTCGGTTTGTTAGCCGCAGCCCAACGCACATCACTACTGATTGGCTTTGTGCTGATTACCATTAACTTTGTGGTCGCCCCGATGTTTGCGTCTCTCTACAAAGAGCGCCAAATGCGCAAACTGCAGAATCTGAGCCGCTTGGCGTGCCGAGCCAATGTTGGTTTAGCGATTGTACCCGTAATTATTTGCACCCTCTTCCCCGAGTTTGTAATGCAACTTTTTGGTGGAGAGTTTCTCGCCGCGGCACCACTATTAGTCGTCCTTTCTCTGGGGCAGTTAGTCAATGTTGCGACTGGTTCAGTAGGTTTTTTATTATTAATGAGCGGTCATGAGAGAACCATGAAATACATTACAATTTCCTCAGGTACGGTGTCTATCTGCCTACTTGTTACGCTTTGCCAAATGTTTGGGGTGATTGGTGCAGCGTGGGCAATGGCAATTGGCATGGCTATCCAGAATTTAGCTGCACTGTACTTTGTAAAACGTTACTTAGGCTTCTTTCCAATAGGTTAATTATGGCTTTAATACTGGCACGCACGAGTTTTGTTTTAGTCCTGATGCTAACCGCTTCACTCTCTTTGTGGAAAAGCTCTGACCTACACCATACTGCTTACCTGCAAATGGAAACCTACTTAGGCGGATCGAGTACGCTTCACTTTACTTTCAGTTTATTGATCGGCTTTTTATCGGTCTTCACGTTCCCTTCTCTGGTGAGCTCGAATAAAACCGACGTTTTTGGGATTCGTCTTTTGCTACTGCTGTTGGCTATCGTTTCAATGGAAGAAATAAGCCAACTTTTTATTCCAAATCGATCATTTAGTTTTGATGATCTCAGCACCAACTGGATAGGCGTTATCTCAGGTTACTTTAGTGCCAAGTTAATTCGTTTCATCCGCGCTCGATCGTTCTAGTAAGACAGGAATCTCTGGGGTATTTGGGTATATAATTACGCCAAACAACCAGACTAACGAGTACATCATGCCATCTCATCCAACCAAGATTACTTTTTTTGAATTCTTAACCCCGTTGATCACGTCAGGCAAAAAGACGATAACGATTCGAGATGAATCAGAAAGCCATTACGTTCCCAATACAGAAGTCGAAGTTTTTACCTTAGAAACGGATCGTAAAGTCTGCGATATCAAGATACGTTCTGTAGAACCACTTCACTTTGAAGATATTAATGAGTTTCATGCAGAACAAGAAGCCATCGAACTACCAAAACTCAAGCAGTTAATTCGAGAAATCTACCCAAATACCGACACGCTCTTTGTTATTGAGTATGAGCTGATTAAATAACCCACAACAAATACTAGACGACTGGTCTAATTCATTCTATAGTACACTTCATGAACGCAAAGACGAATGACACACGCCAACATATTCTCGACGTCGGATACGAGTTGATCGTAAACCGAGGGTTCACGAGTGTTGGTCTTTCAGAGCTATTAAAAAAGGCCGCAGTGCCAAAAGGCTCGTTTTATCATTACTTCAAATCCAAAGAACAATTTGGTGAAGCGATGATTCAAGACTACTTTACTAAGTATTTTGAGCGTTTAAACGCACGCTTTACCAATACTGAACTGAGTGGCTACCAACGCCTAATGAGCTATTTCGAAGAAATGGTCAAAGTAGAAGACGACGTGTGTAATGCGAACAAATGTTTATTGGTTAAGTTAAGTGCAGAAGTCTCCGATCTCTCTGAGTCAATGCGCTTGGCATTACGCCAAGGAGCAGACAAAACCATTCAAGCGATAGCGGATTGCATTGACATCGGCATTCAAGATGGCTCAATCCCCAATGGTGACAGTGCGTTATTAGCAAGGCAGATATACTACCTTTGGAATGGCGCTAGCTTGCTGAACAAACTTTATCAAGATCAGGCAGCATTGACGCAAAGTCTGACCTATACTCAACACTTACTGCAGAATACGCGCACTTGCCCATAACGGGCGGCGTGGAAGCAGAATGAACACCCTACACACGTTTCACTGTCAGAAAAAGCGTCAGTGTTAACACAGTAAACCTTCCCGCTTTAAATAAGCGGGATATTTTGAAATAAATACTAGACGACCGGTCTAATCAACAAGTGAGATAGATATGACTAACGCAACAAATCGCAGAATCGTACTCGCGTCACGTCCCCATGGTGCACCGACACAAGAAAACTTTCGTTTAGAAGAGGTAACGAAACCGACTCCGAAAGAGGGTGAAATGCTATTGAGAACGGTTTATTTATCTCTAGATCCATACATGCGTGGTCGCATGAGTGATGCCGAATCATACGCTGACCCTGTTGCAATTGATGACGTAATGGTCGGTGGTACAGTTTGTCAGGTAGAAACATCAAACCACCCAGATTACGAAGCGGGTGAATGGGTTCTTGCCTACACTGTTGGCTGGCAAGACTACGCTATCTCAACTGGTGAGATGGTCATTAAACTTGGTAAAGAACCGCAAAACCCTTCTTACGCGTTAGGCGTTGCAGGTATGCCAGGATTTACCGCGTACATGGGTTTACTCGACATTGGTCAGCCAAAACCAGGGGAAACCATCGTGGTAGCAGCTGCTACGGGGCCTGTAGGCGCAACAGTTGGTCAAATTGGTAAAATCAAAAGTTGCCGAGTTGTTGGTATAGCAGGCGGAGAAGAAAAATGCCGTTACGCTAAAGAGGTGCTTGGTTTCGATGAGTGTATTGATCACAAAACTGAAGACTTTGCAGAACAACTGAAAAATGCCTGTGACAAAGGTATCGATGTTTACTTCGAAAACGTAGGTGGCAAAGTATTCGAGGCTGTATTGCCACTTCTGAATACAAATGCGCGTATCCCACTTTGTGGTTTGATTTCTCAGTACAACGCGACAGAGCTGCCTGAAGGTACCGACCACCTTCCATTACTAATGGGTAAGCTCCTGACCAAACGAATCAAGGTGCAAGGCTTCATCATTTTTGATGATTACGGACATCGTTACGGTGAATTTGCGCAAGATATTAATCAATGGTTGGCAGAAGGAAAGATCCAATACCGCGAACATCTAGTACAAGGACTGGATAATGCGCCAGAAGCATTCATCGGTCTGTTGGAAGGTAAGAATTTCGGCAAACTTGTAGTACAGATTAACGACCCATTATAAAAAGGGATATGTAAATGATTAAACTTCACCACCTCAATCAGTCTCGTTCAAAGCGCATCATTTGGTTACTTGAAGAGCTAGATGTAAATTACGAGATTGTACCCTATGTTCGTGATTCCGTGACCTTCATGGCACCGCCAGAACTAAAAAGTGTTCACCCATTAGGAAAGTCACCTGTTCTTGAAGATAACGGCGAGATTATCATTGAGTCAGGTGCAATGACCGAATATTTGATTGAGAAATACAGTGACGGAGCCTTTGCTCCTGAGCGTGGTACAAAAGCACACACAGAATATCTGCAATGGATGCATTTTGCAGAAAGCTCTGCAATTTTACCTATGCTGCTAAAAATCTTCGTAAGCAAAGAGCCAAATGAAACTCAGTTTTTACCAGGCTATGCCGACAAGGAAGCAATGAATGTACTAGGCTACTTCGAGCAATCCTTAGAAGGCAAAACTTACCTAGTAGAAGAGCGGCTGACTGGCGCAGACATCATGATGTCTTTCATTGTCGAATTGGTTCAAAAGTTTGGTTTAGTTAATCACTTCCCTAATATTGAACGTTATGGGAAACAGCTCGCGACACACCCAGCATTTGCAAAAGCTGAACAACTTGAAGTGAAGTACTCTTAATTACTTCCCCCCTTTCGCCCCTTTGATGACACGTAAAACTTCATTTAAGGGGCGATATTACTAGCATCGCAGACACGCTAACTGGATAGCGCTCCCCCCCAGTCAATCGCTTTCGAGAACGTCGATTGTTATGTCAATCAAGCTAATGTAGTAAATTTCTGATTCTAATATAGTTTCGACCATAGTCACCATCTATTGAATTGATAAGCAATATCAGTTTTCTCCTCCAGCTTTTCCGTAATAACCTCCTCTACAGTTTCTAAGGTATTGAGCCCTGGAGGGGGAAGAAAAATGACAAACAAGAAATTGACTACAGCAGCAGGTTGCCCTGTCGCACATAACCAAAACGTTATGACTGCAGGTCCTCGTGGCCCTCAACTATTACAAGACGTTTGGTTCCTTGAAAAATTGGCACACTTTGACCGCGAAGTGATCCCTGAGCGTCGTATGCACGCAAAAGGTTCAGGTGCTTACGGTACGTTCACAGTAACGCACGACATCACAAAATACACTCGCGCTAAGATCTTCTCTGACATCGGCAAAAAAACAGAACTATTCGCTCGCTTCACTACTGTAGCTGGTGAGCGCGGTGCAGCAGACGCAGAACGCGACATCCGTGGTTTCGCACTAAAATTCTACACTGAAGAAGGTAACTGGGACTTGGTTGGTAACAACACACCAGTATTCTTCCTGCGTGACCCACTAAAATTCCCAGACCTAAACCACGCAGTAAAACGCGACCCTCGCACTAACATGCGTAGCTCTACCAACAACTGGGATTTCTGGACGTCATTACCTGAAGCATTCCACCAAGTGACTATCGTAATGAGTGACCGTGGTATCCCTGCTTCTTACCGTCATATGCATGGTTTTGGTAGCCACACATTCAGCTTCATCAACGCAGAAAACGAGCGTTACTGGGTAAAATTCCACTTCAAAACTCAGCAAGGCATCAAAAACCTAACTGACCAAGAAGCAGAAGCGATCGTAGGTAAAGACCGCGAAAGCCATCACCGTGACCTTTACGAAGCGATTGAGCGTCAAGACTTCCCTAAATGGAAGATGTACGTACAGATCATGCCTGAGCTAGAAGCGGATGAAGTCAACTTCAACCCATTCGACCTAACACGTGTATGGTCTCAAAAAGACTACCCACTGATCCCAGTTGGTGAGTTTGAACTGAACCGTAACCCAGAAAACTTCTACGCAGAAGTTGAGCAATCAGCGTTCAACCCAGCTGCAGTAGTACCTGGTATCGGCTTCTCTCCAGATAAGATGCTACAAGGTCGTCTGTTCGCTTACGGCGATGCTCAGCGTTACCGTCTAGGTGTGAACCACCATCAAATCCCAGTGAACGCACCTCGTTGCCCTGTTCACAGCTACCACCGCGATGGCGCAATGCGCGTTGATGGCAACTTTGGTTCAACACTAGGTTACGAGCCAAACTACAAACAAGAATGGGCAGAGCAACCAGATTACTCTGAGCCACCTCTACGCATCAACGGCAACGCTGATCACTACGATCACCGTGTAGACGAAGACTACTTCAGCCAAGCGGGTGACCTATTCCGTCTGATGAGTGAAGAGCAACGTCAAACTCTGTTCGACAACACAGCTCGCGCAATGGACGGTGTACCAGAGTTCATCCAACAGCGCCACGTTCAACACGCATACCAAGCGGACGAAGCGTACGGCAAAGGTCTTGAGATTGCACTAGGCTTAAACAAGTAAGCGAACGCTGTGATCGTCACGCTGTGTGATTAAAAGACATAAAAAAGGAGGTGCCCAACAGCACCTCCTGATTTCAAATCACTAATCCTTAATCACAAGTCACAAACCATGCTCAAGGAGATTCATTATGATTAACTTAGATTTCTTTAAGCTCTTTGATACCAAAGAACTGTTTATCTATTACTGATTCATCAACTACTGATTTTTAGCTACCGCTTTGATCAGTACTGATGTATCCATGCGACCTAAACCATCACGTTGAAGGTCTGCGTATTGCTCATCCACTTTCTTAGTCAGTGGAAGTTCTAGACCCACTCGCTCAGCTTCTTGCAGACAGAAATCTAAGTCTTTGCGCATCCAATCAATAGCGAAGCCAAAATCGAACTTGTCTTCAGCCATCGTATTTGCGCGGTTTTCCATCTGCCAAGAACCTGCAGCGCCATGCTTAAGCGTTTCTACAACTTGAGCGATGTCCAAGCCTGATTTTTGTGCCAGCAACAAAGCTTCACTCAGCCCTTGTAAAACGCCACCAATACAGATTTGGTTTACCATCTTACAGCGTTGACCCTGACCGTTTTCACCCAGTAGCGTCATCTGCTTCGCGTACACATCCATCGCTGGAGACACACGGTCAAAAATGCTTTGTTCACCACCACACATGATGGTTAGAACACCATTTTCTGCGCCTGCTTGACCACCAGAAACTGGCGCATCAATGAAGTGATTACCATACTTAGCACACGCTTCAGCCAGCTCAACCGCTAGGTCTGCAGAAGTGGTCGTGTGATCGACTAACACTGCATCCGCTTTCAAACCGACCAGAATGCCTTCTTCACCGTAAACAACGCTACGAACGTCATCATCATTACCCACGCAGGTAAAAACGATGTCACAGCCTTCTGCCGCTTCACGTGGTGTTTCACAAGCTACGCCTTGGTATTCTTCAGCCCATTTGTCGGCTTTCGCTTTTGTGCGGTTGTATACTTTGGTTTCAAAGCCCGCTTTACTTAGGTAACCAGCCATTGGGTATCCCATCACTCCCAGACCAATAAATGCTACTCGTTGTTTTTCCATTGCACGCTTCCCTTAGTTCACCTGACTGAAATGTTTCGTAACATGCTACTAAAGAATTGAAATCATTACTCGTGATTTCTCTTTCCACGGTCTCGATGATCCAGTATTTCAGTTCGTTTATTGCGCCTTCTACACCCCTTTACTTGACGATTAGCATAACAGTCAAAGCACTTAAAAAGGTTTACTACTGCTTAGCATGGAACATCGCTTGCCCACTCTTGTCCTTGTTCGACCAGAAATTGATGTTGAACTGAGCATCATCGCTCATCTCAATGCGGTGCCAGTACTGCGGTGGACTTGTAGCAAACTGGCCTGCATTAATCACCACCACTACTTCTGCTTCTGTGGCATTTTCATCAGCAAAGCCGTAGTAAGTCACTTGCCCTTCCATGACGCAAAGCTGTCCAAACACTCCCTCAGCGGTATTGTGATGAGTCAGTAGCGCTGGTGGCACATTGTCTTTAGTGAAGAAAGGCGTTGAACGTTGAACAGTCCAGTCTTTAGGAATTCGTAGATGCGACATAATGATACCCTCTCTAATTACAATTCTTTTCGTTTAAATCGGTTAAGCCTGACCGGCTTGAGACAACTCTCGAAGTAATGGAAATGCTTGCGTAACTTGTTCTCCCGTCACGACGAAGCCCATGAGTCGGCTATTTTCATCCTCTGCTTTCGCGGCAATGCCAGTTTGAGAAATCTGCACGCTCCAATTCGTCACCGAACTAAAATCGCCTGCCAATTGAATTGGATAACTCGGTGTTTTGACCTTTACCATCATAGGCGGTAGTTTCAACTCTGCTTCTTGCCCTAGTAGCTGTTTGCCCAAAGCATTGGCACTTAGCACGATCGGTTGGAGATAAGGCATCATTCGACCTTGGATTTCAGCACAATCACCTAATGCGAACACATTGGCTGCTGATGTCTGTAATCGGGCATTCACCTCAATGCCTTTATTGACACTCAACCCACAAGCCTTCGCTAACCAAGTGTTAGCACGTAAACCCGCCGCTGAAATCACTACATCAGCTTCAATTGCTTTACCTTGGCTCAAGCTTGCCACCAGCGAATCATTTGAGTGATTAATCGCAGCAACTCCAGTCTCCAAGGCAAGTTGAATACCTTGCTGCTTAAGTTGGTTCTCCAACGGCAATGCGACGAATTCAGGAATCAAGTTAGCGAGCAAACGGGGATTTGGCTCAACCACCGTAACCGCTTTACCACTGGTTGCGAGATCCATGGCGATCTCGACGCCGATCAAACCACCACCCATTACTAGAATTCGTTCCGCGCGGCTAATTTGCTCTTCCGCTAATTGATATTCTTGTAGCGAGTTCAGCGTTATCACCTCAGGTGCTGCACCACCAGATATTGGCGGCACAAAGGCTTTCGCGCCTGTCGCAAACACCAGTTTTGAGTAAGGGTAGGCTTGACCATTGACTAACACTTGCTGAGCTTGCACGTCGACATGCTCAATCATGGTATGGGCGAACAGTTCGATGTTGTGTTCCTGTGCAAACGCCTCACCACTTTTAACTACCAAATCTTGGGCAGTTTGCTTGTTACTGAATACATGACTCAAATCGGGCTTGTTGTATTCCGCGCCATCATCAGCAGTAAACACTTGCAGCGGAATATGTGCGTCCATTCGACGCACTGTTTTCACCAATTGGTAAGCCGCAAAGCCGCTACCAATAATCACAATAGATGCTTGCATATTCTCCCCCTTACCCGTTGTATTCGACAAAGACGTCTTTACCCAAGTGGCATTCTGGGCACAAGAAGTAATCTGGCACTTCAGACCATGCCATGCCCGGTTCAACGCCTTGATTAGGCTCGCCTTTAGTTGGGTCGTATACCCAATTACAAACGGTGCAAACCATGCATTGACAACCTGCAGGATGCGCCTCAGTACTAGGGTTGCTAGAAGCAGCATCTACTGCCGCTTGTGTTGCTACTTGTGCAGCGGGTTGTGATTGAACTTGTGGTGCAGACGCAGCAATCGCCAGCGAAGTAACAGGACTTGTCAGGTCATGCTTTGCCCACAATTTCGCGATGTTTTGACCATGTTCGCGACATTCACGCATCGCTTTACCATCTGGTCGCCATTTGGTTTTCAAACTCACCGCGGTTTCAAAGCCTGCGTCAGTCAATCGAGCATGGATACGATCCACCGCACCACCGTTCCAACCGTAGCTACCGAACGCAGCGGCTTTCTTCGCCTTAAAGCGCAGACCGGTAATTTCTTCTAGCATGCCTGCGATCTTCGGCATCATGACGTTATTCATGGTAGAAGAACCAACCAAGATGCCTTTTGAGCGGAATACGTTGGCGAGAATTTCATTCTTATCATGCTTAGAGACATTAAAGACTTTGACCGCCACACCAGGATCGACATCGTGAATGCCTTGCGCGATTGCATCGGCCATCATTCGAGTGTTGTTTGACATTGAATCGTAGAAAATCGTAATGCGATCTTCTTGATAATTGTCTGCCCACGCCAAGTATTGCTCGATGATTTGAACCGGATTATCGCGCCATACAATACCGTGTGACGTTGCGATCATGTCGACAGGCAAATTGAAACTCAGCACTTCTTTGATTTTTGCGGTTACCAAGCTGCTGAATGGCGTTAGGATGTTTGAGTAGTAACGCAAACACTGTTCCATCAACTCATTTTGATCCACTTCATCATTGAATAAGCGTTCATCGCAGTAGTGCTGACCAAATGCGTCATTGCTGAATAATACTGCATCGCCCGTTAGGTAAGTCATCATGCTGTCTGGCCAATGCAGCATCGGCGCTTCCACGAACACCAATTGCTTACCGTTGCCAATATCAATGCTGTCGCCTGTTTTTACGGTTTTGAAGTTCCACTCAGGATGGTGGTGATGACCAACGATGGAATCAATCGCCGCTTCTGTACAGTAAATTGGCGTGTTCGGAATCTTCTCCATTAATGCCGACAATGCGCCTGAGTGATCTTCCTCTGCATGGTTTACCACGATAAAGTCGATAGACTTAAGATCGATTTCCATTTCTAAATTTTGGATGAATTGTTGACTGAATCGATGATCGACCGTATCAATCAATACGGTTTTCTCTTCACGAATTAGATAACTGTTGTAGCTGGTACCTTTTGTCATTTTGTATTCTGTACCGTGGAAATCTTGGACTTCCCAATCGCGTTGACCTACCCAGTGGATGTTGTTTTTTACGTGAATTGTCATAATTACTACCTTGAATGACGGGATAAACAAAACTAATTTCTTCTTGTATTGCACTGGGCATGCCAACTTTTAATTGCCATACATTTCAATATCTTAATTGAAATCCAACTTTAACAAGTGTCATTTAGACACAGTTGAAAATTGTCATTAAGACACTACAATAGTCATATTGACACAATCGGTATTGGCTATGACTTCTTTAATCGCGCAATGGCTACACATCACGCAAGACCTTAACTCGGCCCTCACTCAACAGGCTCGCTTCGATACGTTGTTAACCACGATTCGAGAGGTATTGAAGTGTGACTCTTCTGCCCTTCTTTTGTATGAAGACCAACACTTTAAACCTTTAGCGATCAATGGATTGGCGAAAGAAGTGCTTGGACGCCGTTTCTCCATTGAGCAGCACCCAAGATTAGAAGCCATTGCCCGAGCAGGCGATATCGTGCGCTTTCCCTCTGACAGCGACTTACCTGATCCATACGATGGCTTGATTCCAAACCACGATGACAAACTGCATGTCCATTCCTGCATTGGTTTACCTCTGCTGATCGACGATCAACTGATTGGTGCCATTACGATTGACGCCTTCGACCCCAATCAATTTGATGGGCTACGCAACCAAGAGTTACGTTTTGTCAGCGCGTTGGCAGCAGGTGGCCTACACACTGCACTCCTGTTAGAGCAATTAGAAACACAAGCGAGCCTGCCACGTGACTCTTACGCCGAGAAGCGCACCTTAAGTAATGAAATCATTGGCAACTCTCAGGGTATGAAGAATCTTCAAGAGCAGATTGATGCCGTCGCCGATACGGAATTGTCTGTGCTGGTGATGGGAGAAACGGGCGTAGGTAAAGAGTTGGTTGCCAGCGCTATTCACCATCGCTCTAGCCGCTCTAGCAATACTTTGGTTTACCTCAACTGTGCGGCGCTGCCAGAATCAGTCGCGGAAAGCGAGTTGTTCGGCCATATCAAAGGCGCATTTACAGGCGCAATCAGCAATCGCAAGGGTAAGTTCGAACAAGCCGATGGCGGCACACTGTTTTTAGATGAAGTCGGCGAACTGTCGTTAGAGCTGCAAGCCAAGTTACTTCGAGCTCTACAATATGGAGACATTCAACGTGTGGGTGATGACCGCCATATTCGAGTCAATACACGCATTGTCGCCGCCACCAACCGTATATTGCATGAAGAAGTGACTGCTGGTCGCTTCCGAGCCGACTTACATCACCGCCTAAGCGTCTTCCCGCTTCATGTTCCACCTCTTCGTGAACGTGAAGACGATGTGGTGTTACTCGCAGGCTTTTTTGCCGAACGTTTAAGAAGCAAATTGGGATTGAACAGCATTCGTTTGTCCCCCACTTTGGTGCAGGCACTCAAAGACTATTCATGGCCAGGCAACGTGCGAGAGCTTGAACATGTCATTAAACGTGCTGGTGTTTTGGCAAAAGCGCGTACCCACGCCATGGACATTGAGTTAGTTGAGCAAGATTTTGACATCCGAACGCCGAATCAGAACATCAAGAACGTTGAAGAAACGGAACAAAAATCTCGGCTTGAGCTACCAGAAGGCGGATTAAAGCCTGCCACAGACGCCTTCCAAAAAGCGATGATTGTTCGAGTTCTGGAAGAGAACCAAGGTAACTGGGCAGCAACGGCACGTCAGCTTGAATTAGATAACGGCAATTTGCACCGATTAGCAAAACGGCTAGGGATAAAATAGACACTAACGAATATCACCTAATATGGCATATTCATCGCCAAATAAAGAGCCGATGCCCAACCGCTCACTCAGCCCACTATAAGTAGTGAGCTGAGTGCTCAGATAGAATAGCCACCTAAGTTTGACGGTATTTTCTTCTAAATTTTATTGTCTTGAACCACCTCACAGATTTAATAACCCTTAACAATAAACACAATAATAGTTAAGGTATTTTTATGAGCCAGATCTAATAAAATTAAATATATAGTATTTATTTTAAGAATCTAAATTTTCAAAGTTCATCATAATAAATACAACCTCTATGTATACACTTTACCTTCAAAAAACATCAAAATATAATCCCTTCGATAAAAACACTTAAATGAATTTAACTGTATAAAAGTGAGGAGAATAAAATATGGGATATGGGGCGACAGTATATTCATTAGATACTGAAAAGGTTTTTAACGTACTAAAGAATGAGCGTAATCCAGAGCTAGAAAAAGCCATCATGGAAAGGTGTCAAGACTCCTTTAAAGTGATTAATGAAATGCTGGAAAGTAGTGGCGAAAGCATCCGAGCTGAAGAGCTTCTTATGCAGATGCTGTCTGAAGAGATAAAATACAGTCACTTGGGTTACGCATATGCTTACTTGCTTGAAGCTATATGTAAGATAACTGGTTATTACTTATCCAATAACTCTTGGTATCCTTGCGATGTAAACGATTTCTGCGATATTCCATTCACTAATACCGATTATCCTATAAAATTCCCATTCCCTGACGATTTCCCTGTTGTTTTTATGATAAAAAATCAAGATATTCACCAAGATAACGTTGACTTCGGAGGCTTATCAGAGCAACAAATATCTGAAGTCAAGAGCTGGTACACTCATGCAGTCGTAAACAATCGTGATTTGGTATTATTTTATTATTAATTTTAACTATTAATAAATTATCCAATAGTTAAAATAACAATAGAATATTAATAAAACTCTAGCTTATATTAAGCTAGAGTTTTATCTATTTAACTGAAATTTTCTAATTTTAAAAACATTATATTTCACACCTAATTTATAGACTCTGTGTATAGTGTGCTCAGAGGCAATGTGAACTCATAGGATCAAAATCAAGTTCTAATTTTTAGAAGAAAAACCGATCTGCTTGTGTCAAAATGCGCCATCCCAACCAAAAAGTCTTAATGTAATGAACTACCAAGCTGCTATTTTTGATATGGATGGTTTGCTCCTTGATACTGAGCGCGTCTGTATGCATATTTTCCAAGAAGCATGTGAAGCCCAGAACCTACCCTTCTATAAAGATGTTTACCTTTCAATCATTGGTCGCAATGCAGCGGGCATTGAAGTGATTTTTCGTAAAGCTTATGGGGATGATCTTGACCGCTTACACCAAGAGTGGCGCGACCGTTACGACGCTGTGGTTAAGCACCAAGCGATACCGGTAAAAGAAGGGGTGATTGAGCTGCTTGAGTGGTTGAAAGGCCAAGGGTTGCCAATTGCAGTCGCCACTTCTACAGCAAAAGAAGTGGCACAGAAGAAGTTGGAGTTAGCGGGCCTAAGCAAGTATTTCGACAACTTAACGACAGGCTGTGAAGTGTCACACGGCAAACCTGATCCAGAGATCTACCTGCTTGCAGCAAGTCGTCTAAGCGTAGATCCAACCAAATGTCTCGCCTTTGAAGATTCAAATAATGGCGTACGTGCTGCGGTAGCAGCGAACATGATCACTTATCAAATTCCTGATTTGGTTGAGCCTTGTGACGAAATAAAGCAATTAGACCATACTGTCGCACCTTCACTGCATGATGTGTTGCACACGTTAAAGCAAACTCGCTAGGCCTACTTGTCGTCTGTTCTCTAGAAGCTCAGCAATTTAGCTGAGCTTCTTTCTTGAAACCTCTCCAATACCGTAAAACCAAACAATTCTGCCACCCGTTTAGAGAGATTATTTTCACCTTAACTCTGGCTAATCACGACTTTTGATTTAACTCACGCAATCGCATGAAATAAGGCATTTGAGTGATCAAATAGCGGAACTGACCAGTACAAGCTTGCAACAAAACGTCAATATACCGATTGAAGCACGTTTTTGGAGTGAAAATTGGCTGATAATGAGAACTATTGGATAAGATCAATCCAAGTCAGCCTAAAATACAAAATGGAGAGTGTTATATGTCTTTACGTTTATTAGCAACAACCTTCGCATTAGTAGGAATGAGCTTTGGTGCCCAAGCCAGTGCCGAGTGTGAAGTGTCATTAGATGCTAACGATATGATGCAGTTTTCTACTAAAACATTGAGCGTACCAGCCACTTGTAAAGAGGTAAAACTAACGCTGAATCACACAGGTAAGATGCCAGCGCAATCGATGGGTCACAACGTGGTCATCTCTGACACAGCCAACCTACAAGCAGTCGGTACTGATGGCATGGCAGCTGGAGCAGAAAATAACTACGTAAAACCAAATGATGATCGCGTCTACGCTCACACAAAAGTAATTGGTGGCGGTGAAAGCACCAGCATTACGTTCAGTACTGAGAAAATGAAAGCCGGCGGTGACTATTCATTCTTCTGTTCGTTCCCGGGTCACTGGGCAATCATGCAGGGTAAATTTGAGCTAAAATAAAAGATTTAGCCAAGCCAAAAGAAGACTCATTATAGGGAAGCCAAGGCTTCCCTTTTTGATAGATAAAATAGCAATTGAGAAAGGTCTAACACGTCTGGAAACGTGACCAAGAAACTAGCAAGTAAGAAACCCTTGCTCCACTGAGATTAAGTTCTTTTACGAAAACTCATGGGTAAAAATCGGATTTTTGTTTTACCTTTCCGAAACACTACTAAATGATAAAAGTCATTCAATACCATGTAACTCTTTCCAGTTTCCTGGATGAACCACATAGCCGAACAGAGCATGCCCACCATAAACCAATTCAGTCCCTTCCGGTATCCACAGCATCTGACCTGGGTGCACAAAATGTGTTTCACCATTTGCGGTCAGCTCGAAACAGCCTTCAATCACGAAAATAACTTCATCATAAAGCACTGTCCAAGCCACTTTAGCGCCTTCCCATTTAGCAAAGCCTACGCCTATGTTTGGTGAAATTTCTGGGCTTAACGCCCTTGCAACATACGCCATTCCCGGCGTATCACCACGAACATTGAAATCTAGACTTTTACTATCAACAAGTTTGACTTGCTTCATAATTCACTCCGGCTTTGCCATTTTGCTAATTGGATACGCGTTTTTACTCCCAAACCTAAAAAAGGCTCTGGCGGATTCAAACAAGGCATTCCTGTCACTTGCTGTATGTCATCCAATGATTTAGATGTCGCACCAACGACATAGTCAGCTAACAGTGTTCCAGAAATGGTTCCCCACGCAGCACCAACACCATTGTCGCAAGCGCTGGCATAAACACCTTCATCTAATTGACCAAAAAAGTTAGTAAAGTTACGAGAGATGGCATATACCCCACCCCATGTGTGAGTAAATGGTACGTCGGCCAGCTCGGGGTAACGCGCCAAAAAGACTTGACGATGATCGTCTCGGATTTGTTCTCTGACTTTATCGTTCATGCTTGAGCCATATTTCGGCACGTGTTTGTAAGTATTGCGGATCAAAATACGTCGATCGGCGGTCATACGTAACGTCGTTCCCGCATGATCAGCTGGAGTTAGGCCCCAATTCAGCTCTCCTCCGTATCGCTGCATTTCTGCGTCAGTCAATGGACGCGTCCAGCTTGCAAACGTCATCACTGGAAGTAGTCTGTTTTTAAGATAACCAAACTCCCGAGTAAAAATGCTGGTCCCAAGCAGCAGTTCAGGGGCTTCAACAGAGCCACTATCTCCATGTAATACCCAGCAACCGTTTTCTTTACTGAGCTTGCGGATTGGCGAGTTCTCTAACACCTCGACGTTCTCTGGAAGGCTTTCCCCTAGCCCACGCACCAAAGCAGCAGGTTGCATTAAATAACCACCTGGCGTGTAAATTGCGCGGCTGTAGTAGTTGGTTCCCAAGACTTTCGCCAGCTCACTGCCATTAACATGGAAGTATGGTTCGCCAAGGTCTTTCATTAGGTGCTCAAAGTGATCGAGATACGCTTCACCGCGCGCCCCTACGGCTCCTTGATATTTGCCCTTTGTTGACCACTGACAAGAAATACTGTGCTTCGACACTAAAGTGTTTAGCTGAGCAATCGCAGAACGGTTGAGCGACAATAACTTTTGTTTGTGCTCAGGGTCGGGATGCTCAAGTGAAAACTTATGAGGCAAATCGATAACAAAGCCCGAATTTCTTCCTGAAGCCCCTTGGCCGATACGTTGCGCATCAATCAGTATAATTCGTGCATTAGGCATAAGTTCAGCTAAACGTCTTGCCATAGCTAGGCCTGCGAAACCGGCACCTAACACGGCATAGTCAGCAATTTGTTTACCTTTTAACGCCGGTTTTTCTGGAATACTTGGCAACGCATGGTACCAACCACACGTCACGTCATCATTGGGTAAATGAATCATCTTTTTTCTCCGCTACGCTGCTGACAGTTTCAATGACAATTGATCTAGCCAAGGGCCGCGTAATGACTGTACTTTTCTTCCTAGCAACGCAAAACCGAGCATTGCTCCTTCTGGTGAATAAAACGCAGCGGTCAATTCATCTGCTTGGTTCTCGATGTACCATTGTCCCTGTTCTTCAGCGGCTACCGGGAAAATCGTGAGTGGAAGAATCGGCGTTTTTACAATCACTGGAGTTGGTGTTAACGAGATAGGGGCGACATCGCCTAGCAAGCTTTTCGCTACAGAAGGGATCATTTGATTAATCGGCGCAATATAGGGCTGCCAACCTTGCTCAGTTTCAACACAGTCACCTAGCGAGTAAATATTCTCATCACTCGTCTGGCCGAATTGATTCACTTTAATGCCGCGGCCCACTTCGAGCCCTGCTTGCTCAGCCAGAGAAACATTTGGCTTGAGTCCAACCGCGCTCAGCACTAGATCTGCTTCAATCTGCTTGCCACTGTTTAGATGTAAAACCGCACTAGATTCCGACCTTGGTTCGATTCTGGCGATACTGTCTTGTAGAGCCCATTGCACGCCTCGTTCGGCGAGTGCACTTTGTAATGATTCACCCAACTGTTGCGGGATCAAACGCTCCATTGGCCATTGACCCAACCCGATAACTGTCACTTCATAACCGCTTTCGATCAGGTCATTCGCGAACTCACAGCCAATTAAGCCATCACCTAGGATCGCGATGCGCTTTTTGTCTTGCAGCTCCGATCTGAAACGGCGGTAGTCAACTAAGTCGTTCACACTCATAACCCAAGAGCGATCGCCCTCAATTGGGATTTCAATCGGTGATGCACCTGTTGCCAGTACCAAGCGGCTGTAGGCGTATTTACCGATGGAGGTATGTAGCGTTGAATTGGCACGATCGATCTGTTCAACACGCGTATGCGGGTAAACGCGGATATTGAGACGGCTTTCCCACTTCAACGCGCTTTCACTTTGCAGCGCGTCGCCGTCTTTGTTCATGACCAACGCATTAGACAAAGCTGGTTTGCTGTACAAAGCGCCATCATCAGCGGTAAAGACGGTGATAGCAACCGTCTCGGATTGTGCTCTAAGTGCCGCCGCCAACTGGTAACCACTGTGGCCACTACCGATGATAACGATAGGGTCATTTGAGAATACAGGTTGAGTAACTTCAGATGGAAGAGGCTGAGCCGTATTTCGCTGAACAGACGCTTCTACCGACACCGAAGACACAGCTGCAACCTCTTCTAGTGGCGCATCGTCGGTGATTTCGATCATTTCAAAATCGGCCTTACCCACTAAACAGTCAGGACATAACCAGTCATCCGGTACATCTTCCCATGCTGTTCCTGGTGCAATGCCATCGGATGGCCAACCTTGTGCTTCATCATAGATTAAGCCGCAAATAATACAGAGCCACTTTCTCATCACTTATACTCCAACTACCTTGTTCAGAATTTCCGTGTTTACAAACCGCTGTCAGATTTGTTGTGATTCCATCAACCTCGCCCTAGCTTGTGGTCTGAAATCCAAGCCGGTACGAGGTGATGAAAATACAGTTACACGGTAGCTATACGTTGCTGTCTTACTGCAAACGAATGGCAATATTGCGTGTCTGGACGTAGCTATAAATCGCTTCTTGTCCTTTTTCTCGCCCAAACCCGGACAAGCCCACGCCACCAAATGGTGTTTCGATGCCACCAGCAAACCATTCATTGATGAACACTTGTCCACCACGCAGTTGCTGTGCCACACGCAATGTTTGGTTTAGGCTTTCACCAAAGACACCAGCGACCAGGCCAAAATCGGTGCCATTCGCGATTTCAACGGCCTCTTGCTCGGTTTCAAACGGTGTAATTACCAGTACAGGGCCAAACACTTCTTCTTGAGCAATACGCATATCTGGTGAGGCTTCAATCACCGTCGGTGCCACAAAGTAACCTGACAAATCAGGGGCGTACCCACCCGTTAGGATGTTCGCGCCGTCGGCTTTTGCTTGTTCTATCATTTCAAGCACGCGTGCTTGTTGATCAGCCGATACCAACGGTGTGATGTCCGGCTGGCTTTCGCCTTGACCAATAGTTAGGCTTTTTGCCATTTCCACTACCGCCGCTTTTACTTCTTCATAACGCTCTTTTTGAATTAGCAAACGAGACATTGCCGAACAAACTTGACCAGCGTTAAAGAAAATACCGACTTGAACGCTTTGTAAAAGCGTTTCGAGACTCACATCTTTCAGTGCGATAGCGGCCGATTTACCACCCAGCTCCATCACAGATGGTGTGGCGCGTTGCGCTGAATCTTTCAGTATGCGTTGGCCGGTCGGCACAGAACCTGTAAAGACAATTTGATCAACGTCTTGATGCTGCACCAAATGACTTCCAACGACTGAGCCTTTGCCACATAGCAAGTTAATCGTGCCTTTTGGGAAGCCCGCTTTTTCAATCGCTTTAATCAACAACGTCATAGCGAGTGGGGAAATCTCTGGCGATTTGATCACCACTGCGTTACCAGCAGCTAATGCAGGTGCTAATGAGCGTGCACAAATAGAAACTGGGAAATTCCACGGCACAATCTGCACTGACACACCAAACGGCACATATTGGGTGAAATCGACATAATCTTTACCCAATGGAATTGACGTGCCTTCCAGCTTGTCGGCCATGCCAGCGTAGTATTCGAAGTAACGTGCCGATTCTAAAAACTCATCTTTGGCATCTTGCAAAGATTTCCCATTTTCACGGCAGGCAACTAACCCACCTTCATCAACCATTTCACGAATAGCCGCGGAGGCTTTTAACATCCACTCGGTTCTGACGGCTGGACGAACGTCCGAAAGAAGACCTTGCTTGACCACTCGACGTGCCGCTGCCATTGCGCGGTCGGCATCGGTGATAGTGGCTTCTGCAATCGTCGCATACGCTTCGGCTGTGCCAGGGTTAATGACGGTCAGCGCTTGCTCTGAATCGCACCACTCACCATCAATATAATTAAGGTAATGCATCATATTACTGCTCCAGTGCCGCTTTCACTTGCTTTGCCAACCAGGTTTGAAAGAAATGCGTCGGAACATCCATTTCTGGTGAGAACACACCACCACCAAAGCCAGGTGAGTAACGACCTTCCTGCATGCCCTCGACCGCTCCAATATCTTCGCCGAATACGACTCGCCATGACTCAACGGTAGCAGTACGGCACGCAGCGAACTCATCTTTCGTTGCTTCATCACCCACATAGAAAACACGTAGGTGCTCAACACTTTTATTCGCAGTGATTGGTTCAATCATCATTGCAAAGGCATGATCGGCTTGAATACCAAGCAACACGTTTGGAAAGAGTGCAACATATTCTGCATGACGCAGTTTATCTTCTGGCCAGCTTGGAAATTTAGGTAAGTGTGTTCCTGCAGTATCAGAGAGGTTGTATGCGAGACTACCTTGGCCAGCAAAACGCTCTGCAAACATGATGTTGTAGTGATCCTCTAGGCGAGAATAACTGTTCAAACTCGGATGCACCCAAGGTAAGTGGTAAGCTTCACAGTAGTTTTCTACGGCAAGCTTCCAGTTACTTTTCACTTCTATCTCTAAGTTGCCACCCATGTTCACGCGGCGAAGAAGCCCTAATCCTTCTTCACCTAAGAATTGCTGCCAACGTTGCTCTAGCGGCGCGATATGCTCTTCAAAGCTTTCTGCATTGCCCGATAAGTTGACGAATACCATGTCCATCCAAACGGCTGAACGAAGTGGCTTAAGGCCGTGCTTTTCACACTTAAATCGGTCATCTTTGTGTTTTGCGATACCACCGATGTGTGGTGTGCCTTTTAGATTGCCGTCAAGATCGTACGTCCATGAATGGTAAGGACAGCGAATCATGCCTTGAACTTCGCCTGCCTCATGAACCAGCTTCATACCTCGGTGGCTACACACGTTGTGGAAGACTTGGACTTCACCTTGACGATTTCTCATCATGAGTAGTGGAAGATTCATGAAATCAAGTGGCATTACATAACCATTTCTAAGCAGGTCTGATGCAAAACCAATACATACCCAAGTGTTACCAAACACCTGATCACGCTCAAAAGTAAAATACTCTTCGCTGGTGTAGGCCTGATTCGGCATTCCTGTTGCTTCACTGATTGGGTTCAGTACATTATCAACAAGTTCAACAGGAATAATGGTTTGGTTGACATTGCTCATATTCTTATCTCCGAGAGTCGAGTTGCATCCAGTGCGTACAACATCGTGTTGTGTTAGTGGAGATAATCTTGATTAACAACCCGGCAACAAACAAACGACTTTTTCGCCGGGCTTGGATGAGTTTTTGTCATTCATGCATTGATCTCGAACAAAAAAATAACCTTTTAATTAACAATGATCTTCTTGTCATGATTAATACTCATTAACCGATGAGTATTAATCAGTTGAAACACAAAAGCCCTCTCTCTACTCTCTTTCAAAAATTAACAATAACGCAACAAACAATAACATTAAAACAAACGCACTGTGAGGGATGCCTATGAGAGCAACATCTGGGATATTGAAAGGACTCAATCCGACTGTGACAATCGCATCAAAGATCGTCGTTATCGGTTTTGTACTTTTCTGCGCCATTCTCGCCAATCAAGCGGGCCAATACTTCGAAACGATTTCCGGCATTTTGCTACAGAATATGAAGTGGTTTTACATCGGACTTGTTTCACTCGTTGTCGGTTTTCTTCTTTACCTTATGGTTAGTCGATATGGGCATATTCGTTTGAGTAAAGATGACGAAAAACCAGAGTTTAGTTATTTGTCTTGGGTATCCATGCTTTTTTCCGGAGGCATGGGGATAGGCTTGATTTTCTGGTCGGTCGCCGAACCGATGTGGCATTACGCTGACAACCCATTTACTCAAGGCCTGACCAATGAAGCCGCAACAACATCAATGAAACTGACATTCTTTCACTGGGGTCTACATCCTTGGTCTGTCTTTATCATTGTTGCACTCGCATTAGCTTACTTTTCCTACCGTAAAGATCTGCCTTTTACCCTACGCTCTATCTTGTACCCTTTGATTGGTGATCGTATTTATGGGCCTATCGGGCACACGGTTGATATCCTAACAGTCGCGGTGACTGCTTTCGGTATCTCTCAAACCTTGGGGATGGGAGTTATCCAAATAAACTCTGGTTTGAATCAAGCCTTTGGTCTAGAAATTAGTTTGGGGATTCAACTCTTTATTATCGTTTCCCTTTGTACTTGTGCGGTTGCGTCGGTGCTATCTGGTGTAGGAAAAGGTATTCGCCGTTTATCAGAATGGAACATGCTGCTTTCACTCGCACTCGTGCTAGTCGTACTTTACATTGGTCCAACTCGCTATATCTTAAATACGCTACTTGAAAGCACAGGGCTTTATGCACAAAACATTGTCGGTATGAGCTTATGGAGCGATGCACAGAATGACTCTGGCTGGCAAAACTGGTGGACGGCTTATTACTGGCCTTGGTGGATGACTTGGGCACCTTTCGTTGGCATGTTTGTGGCTCGTATCTCTAAAGGACGCACAATACGTGAACTTATCGGCGGTGCTCTCATCGTACCCACGCTGATCACGTTTTTATGGATTTCAGTATTTGGTGGTGCAGCGTTGAAGGTAGAGCAAGACGCTCGTGTTGCTCATCAAGAGCAAGTCACTGCGGCACAAGAAACCAAACAAACACCACCTGCGGATTTTTCTGGCGGCCCGATTCTTGAAGCGACTAAAGCCGATACGACACGCGCTTTGTTTACGCTATTCGACAATCTAGATACAGGTATGTTTGGTAAACTACTTAGCGTGCTTGCGTGTCTATTACTCGGTACTTATTTCATTACCTCCGCAGACTCGGGTACCTTGGTTCTATGTACCCTCGATGCCGCTGGGCACAGTGAGCCTCCTACCTCTATACGCGTATTGTGGGGGATCATGATCGCAGCCATTGCGGGAGTACTTCTATACGCAGGAGGGTTAAAAGCAATGCAAACGGCCTCCATTATTGCCGGTTTCCCTATCGCCATTTTTATCGCAGTGATGAGCTTAACGCTGTTTCATAGTATTCGACGCGAACCTAAGCCATGGGCAATGCTTCCAGAGCACGTTCACCCAGAGCAAGAGAAACTTGATGGTCCTGTTGAACCGCTTGTTGAAAGCAAAACAGTGGTTTCCGAGCCTATCGCTTCAACATCCTCACTAAAAGATGATTCCACACTCAATCAGGGACCAGTACTAAGTTAGTGCGTCGTTTCATCAATCAATTAAAACAAAGCGGGAACTGGTACTCCCGCTTTTTAACATGACCAAACTCTGTTATTTTCTCTGCTTATTGATTTAGGCTAAACCTCGATCACCCACCTCATCTGGCAACTGTTGCAAAAGCCACTCTCTAAAACGCTTGACGCTTGCTGGGATTAAACCTCTATTTTTAGGTTCAAGCATAGAGAAATTGGAAGGTGTTGAAAGCACGTGTTCGACTGGCCTAACTAAAGCACCGCTTTGTAAATAGTCGTCCACTAATGACCCCCAGGCTAACGCGATTCCCTGACCATTAATTGCCGCTTGTAACAGCATTGGATAGTTATTGATGTTCATGCGATTACGAGGCGAAATATTTGGCAATCCTACACTCGCAAACCACTGCTCCCAATTCACCCAATCTCTTTGAGACTCTTCCAGATAGAGTAACGTTTTATTGAAGATTTCTTCTGGCTTACTAGGCTGGCCGATTTTCTCTAAATAAAGCGGGCTACACACAGGGAATACTTCTTCTGAAAATAGCGTTGTCACATCCATTTCCGCAGGTGGAGTGCGACAATAAAACAAGGCGAGATCGCAATCTAATCGGCGTAAGTCCAACACATTATCTGAGGCCAATATTCTTATATCGATGTCATCATGTTCATTTTGAAATTGAGCAACCTTAGGCAACAACCACAAGGCTGCCATTGCATTTGTCGTCGCAACCGTGATCTTTTGTTCGCCCTGCCACTTCTTCACTTCACCCGTGATTTGAGCAATATCGAGCAAAGATTGGCTGACTGCTTGATAATATTGAAGACCTGTAGGCGTTAAATTAATGCTTCGATTGGCTCGCGTGAACATAGCCTTGCCTAAGTATTCTTCTAATTGTCTAATTTGGCGACTGATAGCACCTTGGGTCACGTTTAGCTCGTCAGCGGCTAACGTAAAACTCAAGTGCCGCGCCGACGCTTCAAACGCAACGAGGCTATTTAAAGGTGGGAGGGGTTTGATTTTCATGTATCTTCCAGTAAGGCAGTATTGTAATTATTTTTATTCCCGGCAATCTTATGTTGCACGTGGATAATGCCATTCTGGACAACACCTCAAAAACGACAATTTATAAATGATAAAAAATAGAGATGAATCATAAATTGTTGTGAGAGAGACTGCCGTATACAGTTTCGTGGCTACAACGAGCACAAAAAGAGGAGCAGTTACTCCTCTTTTGTCTAGCCTTTTGCTCACTTTGTACGAGTTAGCCCATTTACCCTATTGCCAGTTTAGTACTCGCGTAACGCGCTTTTTTCTTTCTTGGACTGGCTAAGAAGTACGCTAATGTAAGAGGCCCTAATCGTCCCATAAACATCATGAAGATGATCACTAACTCACCCGGTTCGGACAAACTGCCCGTTAAGCCTCGCGATAACCCAACCGTACCCAGTGCCGAGACCGCTTCGAACATAATGTCTAACATAGACGCTTTCTCTGTCAGTAACAGCGTGAATATGGCAAACCAAGTCACCCCCACCGAGATCAGAGTCAGCGCCAATGCCTTGCTGATGGTCTCTTTGGGAATCTCGCGTTGAAAGGCATAGGTTGCTTCATCGCGACGCAAATAGCTGTAAGTCGCCAAGACTAACACTATAAATGTCACAACTTTAATGCCACTTGCCGTACTCAATGATCCACCGCCGATAAACATCAACACCAGAATGATCGCCGTTGTGGCATCTTCCAACTGATCGATAGCTAAAGTGTTGAACCCTGCCGTTCTTGGCGTCACCGCTTGAAACCACGATGCCCACCATTTCCCTGCTTCGCTCAACGGGGCAAGCGTGTTGGGGTTGTCATATTCAATCAGATAAATCGCGATAAGTGCCACCACGTTAATGATCATCGTGCCTAAGATCATCATTCGACTGTAAACGGTGAGTCGATGCCAACGGCGATTGCGTTTTAAGTCAATCCAAACCGAGAAGCCTAAACCACCAATAATGAACAAACTGGTAATGGTGAAGTTAACGACCGGGTCGTCCACGTAAGGCATTAAGCTATCGGCACTCAACGCAAAACCTGCATTGTTAAACGCACTGATGGTGTAGAAGAAACCATGGAACAAACTGGTTTCCCAGCCCAGCTCTTCACTCCAATAAACGCTCAAAATAGTGAAACCAATAAGTTCAACGAGCAGAGCGAACATCAATACAGATTTAGCAGTGGCAATGAGTATCGATGAATCAGTCTGGTTGAACGCCTCTCTCGCGACTGCTCGCTCCAAAAAGCCAATTTTTCCGCCCAGAGCCAGCAAGGTCACGATAGCAAACGTCATCAAACCTAGGCCACCACATTGAATCAGGAAAGCAATAACCACTTGCCCAAAAGGCGTAAACGCCGTGCCCGTGTCCACCACAACTAATCCCGTCACCGTAATGGCCGATGTTGCTGTAAACAGGCTTTGAATCCAAGTGATGGGCTCTGTGGTGGCAATCGGCAGTTTGAGTAAGACCGTGCCGAGCATGATCAAGCACGCAAAGCTGAGGCTAAGTATTAATGGCGGTGCGCCCAACAATTTTTTGCCCGCTTTGGGTTTTCGCTCGATTGGGATAACAGAGGGATGCCACAAAACCATGTTACACCAACCTTGGAGCGACGTATTTCAGCTCAGCGCGACTACCGCAAAGCAACAGCGTGTCGAACTCATTAAGCACAAACTCATCATTGATATTGGTGTAGACGGCTTCTTCGCGCTTCACCAAGATAGGCTGAATGTTGTAACTGCCTCGGCTGATCAACTTAGAAAGCGGCGTATCGTGCAGATTGGATTTAACGTGGATTTCCACCACATACAAACCATGCCCCATTTCCAAATAGTTGTTCACCATCGGATAGTTGAGTGCCTGCGCGACTCTTACGCCCATCTCCTCTTCCGGATGAATAATGCGTTGTACACCAAGCTTAGACACGATGGTGTGGTGTGCTTTGGTGCTCGCTTTGACCCAAATAGATTTCACACCCAGATTTTTCAGCGCCAGCGTACACAACAAACTGGCTTGCATGTCTTCGCCAATCGCCACCAACACCACATCACTGTTCGCTAACGCTAACTCTCTGAGTGCACCTTCGTCTGTTGCGTCACATATGACCGCTTGCGTTAACTCTTCGACGTATTTTTCGACGATTTTCGGGTCGCTATCCACCCCCGTTACGGTGTGTCCAAGATGAATAAGTTCTAAGCTGGCGGCAACGCCAAATCGCCCTAGACCAATTACTGTAAAGTGAGCCATATCAATACCTAACTGTGTTTTATGTATAGAAAATGCTAATGCGTTAAGGGTTAGACTGATTTTCCGTCACGGAAAATAGGCAACACGAATCCTGTTCGAGTGCCGATAACCAGCACTAAACCTTGGCATTAACGTTGATTAAATTTGGAATTTAGTGGTGCTTGGACGCCTCTAGCACTAAACGATAACCCAACCCCGGCTCGGTTTTTAATAGCCGCTGTTCGTCAGCACTATCGTTCAGTTTTTTGCGTAGTTGACTCACTAACACACGTAAGTAGTGAGTATCTTCGACATGACTTTTTCCCCAAATCACCGCTAGCAAATGAGTTTGCTCAATGAGTTTTCCCGGCTTGAGAATCAACTGTTCAATGAAAGAAAACTCTTTCTTGGTGAGTGGAATTTCCCTCTGATCCAACCAAAATTGGTGAGTACTTTTGATGATTTTGACTCGGCCAGCCACCAGCTCATCAGCGACGGTTTGCTCATCCACCAAATCTCGAACCAGCACTTTGATGCGCGCGATGAGCTCTTTTACGCCAAAAGGCTTGCTCAAGTAATCATTCGCGCCCGCTTCTAAAAGGCGGATTTTTTCCTCTTCTTGATCGCGAGCCGTCAGCACTAGCACTGGCGTTTTATACGTCTGACGAAGCGTAGTGAGAAACTCCTTCCCATCGCCGTCGGGCAAGCCTAAATCTAGCAGAATGACGTGCGGCGAATGCGCTTCGAAACACGCTTTGGCTTCTGCAATGGTACTCGCGCCAATGTAATCAAACCCTTCAGCAGACAGCGAAATTCGAATAAAGGTATGAATGCGAGGCTCATCGTCCACGACTAAAACTTTGTAACTCACGCCTGCTCTGCTCCTGGATTGAGTGGAAGTCGAATGCGGATCAGCGTCCCTTCTGATACTGGCATAGATTGAATCTCTCCTTGGTGTGCGATGATGATGCCTTTGGCAACCGCGAGTCCCATTCCG
The DNA here is from genome assembly GCF_033344395.1 of Vibrio sp. 1874. Classification (NCBI taxonomy): domain Bacteria; kingdom Pseudomonadati; phylum Pseudomonadota; class Gammaproteobacteria; order Vibrionales; family Vibrionaceae; genus Vibrio; species Vibrio sp. 1874. The sequence goes on along the minus strand of NZ_JAWPOR010000001.1, from coordinate 465,755 downwards.
GTGCCTGAATCGGCCGATTTGTTGTTCGCGTCGGAATAGAAAAGGCTGAATATTTTTTCCGCATCTTCAGCTTTGATGCCAATCCCCATGTCCCGAACATCAATCACGCACGACGAACCCTGCTTAGAAAGTGAAACCTCGACAGATTCATTCTCTGGTGAAAATCGCATGGCATTATCCAACACATTAAAAATCGCTTGCTCGATGAGCGAACGACTTACTGACAAATAATCAACGGAATCATCCATATTCATGGACACTTTCTCGGTGTAATTTGGCAAACGAGAAACCGCATCCCGAACAATATCTGCAATCAACTCATCTTTTTTGGTAATTTTTAATGTGCCGTGCTGGAGCTTAGTCGCCTGTAAGAGGTTCTCGATATATTGATGCAAGCGATGGCTTTCTGAAGTCGCACTGTCGAGCAATTCTTTACGCTCTAAGTCATTGAGCTTGGGCATGTACTCGTTGAGTGTGGTCAATGTTCCAATAATGGTTGCCAGCGGCGTGCGTAAGTCATGGGACACCGATAGCAGGATGCTGTTTTGCAGCTTGGTTTGTTTTAACTCGCCCTGCTGGCGACGATAAAGATCCGCAAAGGTGCTGGTGATAAATGCCACCACCATAAACACGACTAAATTAAAAATGTCTTCCGGACGAAACATCTGCAAAGAGTAACGAGGTGTCGTAAAAAAGAAGTTGAAGCTCAGCGCTTCGATCACCGCCGCCGCATAAGCGAATCGCGAGTTGCATTGAAACGCCACTACCACGACCGCTAACTGTAAAATCAGCAGGACGGCAGCCGTAGAGCCAAACAGTTGGTCTAACAACCATGAGACGACAACCGCGCCAACAATCACGGTAGTAGAAAAGAGAAAGGTGTTATCTCGCCATTGAACAAACATAAAATACATCAACCAAAATTCGATGTAGAAAACTTTAGCAAAAGCCCATTCGGAGTTCGCGTAAAAAAAGCGTAAAAAATTCAATAACGACAGTGAGTTATAAACATAATCATCATTAAGTTGGCCTAACTTAATGAATAATCACAAGTTAACGTTGCCCATTAACGCCTACTTACTCGGTATAAACGACAGACACAAAAAAGAGGAGCATTTGCTCCTCTTTCGTGTAGCGTCATATTAGATGACTTGCAGCTGAGCATCACCTTGCTCAGACAAAAATCCGCCGGTTTGATGCTTCCACAACTGAGCGTAAACACCACCCAATTGCAGCAGCTCGTAATGCGAGCCTTGCTCAATGATTTTGCCGTCATCCATTACAATCAAACGATCCATCGCGGCAATCGTTGATAAACGGTGAGCAATCGCAATCACTGTTTTTCCTTCCATCAGAACTTCAAGGTTTTCTTGAATTGCCGATTCTACTTCTGAATCAAGTGCAGACGTTGCTTCATCCATGATCAAAATTGGCGCGTTTTTCAGCAGAACGCGAGCAATCGCCACACGTTGACGCTGACCACCAGACAGCTTCACACCGCGTTCACCCACTTCAACGTCATAGCCAACGTTACCTTGCTCGTCTCGTAGAGATTGAATGAAATCATGAGCATGTGCTTTCTCAGCAGCTGCGATAACGGCATCCATTGAAGCATCTGGATCACCGTAAAGAATGTTCTCTTTAATTGAGCGATGTAGCAAAGAGGTGTCTTGCGTGATCATACCGATGTGTTGGCGAAGCGACTCTTGTTCAACTTGAGAAATGTCCTGTCCATCAATACAAATCTTACCGCTATTTACGTCGTAAAAGCGCAGCAACAAGTTGACCAACGTGGATTTACCTGCCCCAGAGCGACCGACAATGCCGACTTTTTCGCCCGGTTTGATAGTCAGATTCAAGTTCTCAAATACTGCCTTCTCATCACTGTAGTTAAAACCTACGTGATCAAAGCAGATCTCACCTTGAGAGATTTGCAAAGGCTTAGCATTTGGTACGTCTTTCACTTCAACATCGTTTGAAATCGTATTAATACCGTCTACTACTGTACCGATGTTTTCAAACAGTGCGCTAACTTCCCACATGATCCACTTCGACATACCTTGTACGCGCAACGCAATACTGATGGCAATCGCAATAGCACCAATTGTTACAGCGTGATCTAGCCATAGATAAACCGAAATGGCACTAATAGACATCAGCAGCAAATAGTTGATGGCATCCACACTAAACAGTAAACAAGTCACCATGCGCATTTGGCGGTAAACCGTCACCAAAAATTGCTTCATGCTGCTTTCTGCGTATTCCAACTCTCGTTGCGAGTGTGCGAATAGCTTTACGGTAGATATGTTGGTGTAAGAATCGACAATGCGCCCAGTCATTACAGAACGAGCATCCGCTTGCTCTGTCGCTACTTGTTTCATTTTAGGGATAAAGTAGAACTGGATAACCGCGTACATTCCTATCCAAATCACAATAGGTAACATTAGCAAACCATCGGCTTCGCCCATCATCCAGAGCATCGAAAGAAAATAAACGCTGATATAAACCAGTACATCCACCAGCTTCATGACCGTTTCTCGTACCGCTAACGCACTTTGCATCACTTTGGTCGCAACTCGGCCTGCAAAGTCACGCTGGAAAAATCCAACCGCTTGTTTTAGCAAGTAACGGTGAATCAACCAACGGATAGACATCGGGTAGTTACCCAATAACGTTTGGTGCATCACCATTGAGTGGACAAAACCGAGAGCTGGCATCACAACCGCCACTAAGAACAGCATCATTAGCATGCGATCACCCTGGTCTTGCCAGAATGTTGCGCGTTCTTGATTAGAGAGAATATCGACGAGCTCGCCCATATAACGCAACAGCGTCACCTCAGTAATGGCAATAAGCGCACTGAACACAGCCATAACGAGTAAAGGGGCTTCAAAGCCACGAGTGTAAAAACGACAAAAGCCAAATAGCGCCTTCGGTGGCTTTTCGGTTTCCATCTGGGGAAAGGGTTGGGTCAGTTTTTCAAACCAATTGAACATAACAATGACTTTAGGTACCGCGAATGAATTTGCGAACGTTTTACTATCTTTTGATACAAAAGTCAGTAAAATACCGAAACAAAAGCTCAAATGATAATAATTACAATTAAGCTTAGCGTTAATCATAATTATCGGGAATAGATTTATGCAAAAGAATAACTCACTGACCATCGCTATCCGCAACGCGTTGGTTTGTGCTTTAGCACCTACAGCAGTGGTTGCATTCACAGCACAAGCTCAAGAAGACGTCGTACAAGATGACGTGATTGCCATGGAGACCATAACGGTCACCGCGCAAGCACTTAAAGTAGAAACCCCGGCAGCAGAAACGCCGCGCAGCGTATCTATCATTTCTGAAGATGAACTTCGTGTTCGTGCACCGAAAAAACTAGATGAAGCATTACGCTACACATCTGGTGTAACCGCTCAGCCTTATGGCGCAGACAACGACACTGATTGGTTCAAAGTTCGTGGATTTGATGCAGCGACTTACCTAAACGGCAACCGTCTATTCCGCGATGGTTACTACACATGGTTGGTCGAACCTTACGGCCTAGAAAGTGTAGAAGTGGTTAAAGGCCCATCGGCTATTCTGTTTGGTGAATCGGCACCAGGCGGTATCGTGAATGCGGTGCAGAAAAAACCAACGTTTACGCCTCAAGGCGAAGTAAAAGTCGAAGTTGGCAACAACCAACACCAGTCCGTAGGTTTTGACATTGCTGACGAAGCAAACGACGCAGGCACTGTGCGCTATCGTTTGGTTGGCTTGATGACAAGCCAAGATGGTGAACTGGACGGCACAAACAACGAGCGTTTCTACCTAGCGCCAAGTGTCGAGTTCGACATTTCTGACCGTACAATGCTGACCGTTTTGGCAACTTACCTTCGTGATGACGGTGTACCAACTAACCCATTCTTCCCAGCAGCAGGTACTCTGATTGGTTCTAACTTTGGCAAAATCGATCCTTCGACTAACCTTGGTCAGCCAAACTACGATAAATACGAACGCACGCAGTTTTCTCTGGGTTACTTACTAGAGCACGACATCAATGACACGTGGTCACTCTCGCAAAACCTCAACTACGGTTCGAATGAGTTGTACTTGCGCAGCTCTTACGCGTTCTCAAACAACGATCCAGCGAAAGAAGAATTAACGCAAGGCATCGTATTCCGTGACGGAAAAAGCCAGAGCATCACGTTCGATAACAATGCTGTCGGCAACTGGATGACAGACAACGCAGAGCACACAGTGCTTATCGGTATGGATCTGCAATTCCACAAAACCGATGGCGACGAGCAAGACAACTATGCATTTGGCACTATCAACCCGTGGAACCCAGTTTACGGCAACTTCACCCCTCTTGATCCTGCCGACAACGTGAAACGTGAGATTGAGAAATCTCAAGCAAGTCTCTATTCACAATACCAATTGAAACTGCATGAACAGTGGATTGGTAACATCGGTGCTCGTTACGACTGGGTGAAAACAGAAAACTCTGGCAAAGGCGCTACCGTTGATCAAAGTGAATCTCGTGATGATGGTCAGCTATCTCTAAGTGCGGGTGTGATGTACCTTGCAAACAATGGCCTGTCACCTTACGCAAACTACTCTCAGTCGTTTGAAGTGATCAGCACTATTGATACGGCAACCAATGAACTTTACAAACCGCTGGAAGGCGAGCAAGTAGAAGTGGGGGTGAAGTATGAGCCAAGCTTTATGGATGGCTTTATCAACCTTGCATGGTTCGACATCACGCAAAAGAATGCATTGGTCACAAACCCATCAACATGGATTGCGACACAAACAGGTGAAGTGACATCTCAAGGTGTTGAGCTAGAAAGCACGGCGCAGCTAACCGACGATCTAAAACTGATGGCAAGCTACACCTACACTAAAGCGAAAACAGATGAGAGCTTTGGCCAAGGTAAAAAACAAGCCGCACTTATTCCTGAGCACCAAGCTTCTGCATGGGTAGACTACAGCGCCTACAGCCTGATTCCAGGCCTCAATATCGGTACTGGTGTGCGCTACGTAGGTGAGTCAAAAGATAACCCTAAGAGCTCGAACCTAACGGTTCCTTCAGTCACTCTTTGGGATGCGTCAGTCACTTACGACATCACTTCACAGTGGCAAGCACAGCTAAACGTGAACAACATCCTAGATAAAGAGTTTGTTTCAGGTTGCGATTACTGGTGTTACTACGGCCAGTCTCGCTCTGTTATGCTAAACGCAAACTACCGCTGGTAATTGTACTTCTACTCCCCTCTATTGAGGGGAGTTTTCTCCTAAGAGCCATCCATGTTTCAACTGTCTAATATTGAGATCGTGCGAGGTGGACGTCAGATCCTCGGCATCGAACAACTTAACATCCCAACAAATGAGCTAACGGTCGTTTTAGGCCATAACGGTTCAGGTAAGTCGACACTGGTGAACCTGCTTTCTGGTCAAATGTCGCCAGATAAAGGCACGGTAACACTAAACGATACTTCCCTTTCATCACTTAAAACCAAAGAGTTGGCAAAACAGATCGCCTATTTGCCACAAAAGCTGCCCTCTTCGGCTGGTTTAACGGTAGAAGAGCTAGTGCGCTTAGGTCGCTTTCCGTGGCGTGGGGCACTTGGTCGTTGGAAAACCGAAGACAAACAGATCATCACGCAGGCTATGGAACGAACAGGAGTTACACCTTTTGCTCAAGCTTTGGCGGATGACTTATCGGGCGGCGAGCGCCAACGCGCTTGGGTGTCTATGCTACTGGCTCAACAATCGCCAATTTTAATTCTCGATGAGCCAACCTCGGCGCTCGATGTTCACCATCAGTTTCAACTAATGGCGCTGCTGGCAGAACTGAATCGAACCGAGAATGTAGGCATTATCGTGATCCTGCACGATCTGAACTTAGCACTGCGCTACGCCACCCACATTGTTGCGCTCAAAAAAGGTAAGATTGCCTTTGAAGGCAACGCCGACATGTTGTTAGACGAGGCACGCCTTTCTAAACTATATGAGTCACCAATTAAGCTGATTGAACACCCAAGCCCGGCTAACACATTAGCGAGCCAAAAGGTGGCTGTTGTATGCGCATAATAGCTCGTTTACTTACTGTGGTTACACAATCTGCTTTTCTCCTCGCATTTTTTATGACCAATGCACATGCAGTCATCACCGTTACCGATGAATATGGTGAGCATAGTTTTGAGCAAGCGCCTCAACGCGTTGTTGCCTTAAACTGGGACATCTTAGAACAAGTTTTGGCGCTAAACGTAGAACCAATCGCAGCCCCAAATTTACCAGGCTACCGCCAATGGGTCGTCAATCCAACCGCACCAGAGTCAATTGAAGATATTGGGACCCGAGCAGAACCCAACTTAGAAAAAATAGCCAGTTTGAAACCAGATGTCATCCTTGCTGCGTCTCCACAGCAAGACTTGATTCCGTTACTCAAACAAATTGCTCCGGTAATCTATTTACCTAATTTTTCTGAAAATGAGGCCGCAGCTGAAACGGCCATTCGTCACTTTCGTACGCTCGGCAAGCTATTCAATAAAGAGGCACTTGCTGAACAGAAATTGGCAGAATTAGATGCTTCATTTGCGCAGATGCGCCAGCGAATTCGCCACTATTACTCTGCTCCACTCAGCGTTCTTGTGATGCGATTTTCAACTCCGAATACTGTATTACTTGCAACCGAAAACTCCACCACTGACTACGTGGTTAGAAAACTGGGATTACAGGCTCCAATTAAAGAGGACCCACGTGCGTGGGGAGTAAAGCAAGATCGAATCAATCGGCTTCAGAGCCTTCAAAACAGCTACGTTCTCTACGTACAACCTTTCCCAGGAGAACGAAAACTGAAAGAGTCGCCACTTTGGCAAGCGATGCCGTTTGTGAAAAAGCAGCGGGTAAATTCAGTCAGAGCAGTGTGGGCGTATGGCGGTGCCATGTCTTTGCAATACACCGCTGAAGCGATTACCGACAGTCTAATAGAGTTGGCACCAGAACAATGAGAACGAAACATTATATTGGTTATCTGGCGCTGATTACATTACTTAGCGTCTTTAGCCTACAAATTGATACTAATTTATCACTTTTCGAACAATGGCAATTATTAACAAAACCAGAGGTAGCAACCGAGTTTCGTGACGTATTCTTTACGCAAGCGCAGCTTCCTAGGTTAAGTATGACCCTGCTTGTTGGTGCCATGCTTGGTCTCACCGGCAGCTTAATGCAGCAATTAACGCAGAATAACCTCACCTCGCCGTTGACTCTTGGCACCTCTTCTGGTGCTTGGCTTGCATTAGTCGTGGTAAACATTTGGTTCGTCGATTGGGTCGCCGATTACTCTGCATTAGCCGCAATGGTTGGGGCTTTAGTGGCGTTTGGCCTGATCGTATCAATTGCCGGTGTGCGTAACATGACAGGTTTGCCGCTGGTCGTTTCGGGGATGGTGATCAATATCTTGCTCGGTTCTATCGCCACAGCCATTATTATTTTAAACGCCCAGTTCGCACAGAATATTTTTATGTGGGGAGCCGGAGACCTTTCTCAATACAGCTGGGATTGGTTTGAGTGGTTATTGCCTCGCTGCGCTATCGCAATCGTAATTTTGATCGTCGCACCACGTATTCTGACCTTAATGAAACTAGGACAAGAAGGCGCAGCAGCCCGAGGCTTAGCGGTATTACCCGCGTTTGGTGCGTTAATGGTGATGGGTATTTGGCTGGTATCTGCCTCCATCACCGCAGTTGGTATTATCAGCTTCATCGGATTACTGACACCCAATATTGCCAGAGCGATGGGGGCAAGAACACCGCGCGACGAATTGATCAGCAGCATGCTTTTGGGCGCAATGCTACTAATCATCACAGACTCTGCCGCTATCTCGCTGAGCTTATGGTTAGAGGAAACCATTCCTAGCGGCGTAGCGGCTGCAGCTATTGGCGCTCCCGCTTTAATTTGGTTTACTCGTAAAAAACTGACGGCAACCGATCAACTTAACCTTTCAATGAGCCAAGGAAAAACGGCGCTTTCTAAACGCGCGGTATGCAGCATTGCGCTATTCAGTCTGGTTGGGATTCTAGCTTACTCATTCGTTACCCATGGTATAAACGGAATTCAATGGTCTGTGCCAGGTGAGTTCCAATGGCAATTGCGCTGGCCGCGCATGTTAACCGCACTTTCTGTCGGTATTGCGCTATCCGTTGCCGGAATCATTTTGCAACGCATAGTTTACAACCCTCTGGCAAGTCCCGATATTCTCGGTGTGTCTTCCGGAGCCACGTTTGCCATTATTACGACAGGAGTCATCGCTGGGTCGCTTCTCTCCGCATTTAGCTGGGGTATCGCTTTTTTCGGAAGTATGTCCGTATTGATGTTATTGCTGGTTATCGGTAAACGAAGCCATTTTAATCCATCTAACTTCGTGTTGTCCGGCATCGCACTAACGGCACTATTAGAAGCCCTCGTTCAATTTTCGCTAGCTCAAGGCTCAGGTGACAGTTACAAAATTTTATTGTGGCTAACTGGTTCTATTTATCGAGTCACAGCCGACACCGCACTGATGCTATGTTTGGCCATAATAGTTCTGCTTGCCGCTGTATTCTCGATTTCTCGTTGGCTAACACTAATTTCCATCGGGCGACAATTCTCAAATGCACGAGGGCTTAACCCTACCGTAGCCAATACGCTTATGCTCACCATCGTTGCTTTGTTATGCGCCTTTTCTACCGCTACAGTTGGTCCAATATCTTTTGTTGGCTTGGTCGCTCCCCATATGGCGATGATGTTAGGAGCAAGAAAAGTGAAAGAGCAACTGTGTGTCGGTGCCTTAATTGGCGCAACCCTAATGTTGTGGGCAGATTGGCTAGGACAAATCGCTATTTATCCAAGTCAGGTCGCAGCTGGCACGTTGGTCGCTATTATAGGCAGCACTTACTTCCTATTTTTAATGCTGAAGAGTAAATTCAGCTAAGTTGGGAATATTGTTACAGCCTAAAAATACGCTAAGAAAAACAAACCCCGCTATTTTGATAGCGGGGTTTGAAATTAAAGGCGAAGTACGATGCTCTATTCTTCTCGCACTACAGGAAAACGTTGCTCATAAAGTTCCATAAAGTCCTTACGAATTAAGTGCTCTAAGTGGTTCGCTTTATCGGTTGGGCAGAAAATCATCACGTGCAGAATTTGTTCACCATTAATGTTACTAGAAATATGCATATGTGGCTCAGAACCAGGAAGGTCAACACCGGCATGTTTTTCAATCATCGCATTGTAACGATGTGCAACATCAGCAAAGTAACTGCAATGTTCTTCAATTTTATCAGTTAAAATCGGTAGCAGTGGATACAAATTGACGAAGTCTTTCACCACTACAGAAAAGTTGTGGTAAACGTACCGCTTCATGAAGTTGAGGTTCTTTACTGGATAGGTAAAGAACATACTATTAGGCAATGTCGCTGTTTTGCCGGTGTAATGATATTGCCCATGATGCAGGTCGATCTCTTGAATCACCGTCGCCATCATATTGTGCTCAATCACTTCACCGCATAACTTCCCGACCTCAATCCAGTCCCCAACGCGAAAAGAACGTGAACTTGCTCTTTGAATCGAACCCGTAAAACACAAAATGATTTCTTTGGATGCCACTACAATGGCAACGGCAATCGCCGTTACACTCAGAGCAAACTCGTTAATTTCTGATTGCCATAAAATAAATAAAATCAGTAATGTAACAGCAAAGGTGCCATTTTTAGTTCTGGACATCCAACTACGCTGATCTTCTGAGAGAAAAGCGTGATCACCACGAATCATCGATAAAATTGCACGACGAATTAACCACATAATCGCAAAGATCAGTGCGGTAAAAATCAATTTATGAGTGAGAAGAAAATCGACAACTAACTGCACTTTCTCCATTCCACGGCTCCCTCGAATAAAAATACGGCCCAGTAACAGCTAACGATAACAAATTATTTTGTCTGTTGTCCGTGCTCACTCAAGTCTTTTTGAAATTACTCCTCTCTGAAGGCGCGATTCATGCTTTCTGTAATTGGCTTTATTAGGTAGCTCAATGGCGTTCGTGGCTCAGATAAAATAAGCACTTCGGCATTCATACCTGAGGTTAAACGATGTTTTGTCACATCTTCCGGTGAAATTGCAATTCTAGCGAGATAAAAATCTTCTTGGTTTTCTTGCGAGAGCTTATCGGCAGAAATCGTCAGCACTGTACCGTCTAAAGGTGCCAACGTCCGTGCATTCAGAGCGGTCAGACGAACATGCGCTTGCTGGCCTGGATTCACTAAATCAATATCCTGAGGATTAACACGAGCCTCGACTAACAACTTATCGTCTTGCGGGACCAGCTCTAGTAACGTTTCACCCGAGCCAATCACACCTTTTTCGGTAAACACTTGCATGTTGACTACGCGACCAGAAATAGGTGCGTTGATCGTTGTTCTTGCGACAATATCTTGAGCGGAGCGATATTCTTCCCGAATTGCGACAATTTCCGTTTTGGTATTTCGTAGTTCCTCGACAATCTCATTCAGCCTTTCAAGCTTCAACTCTTCAATTTGCGCTAGGTTCTCATCTAACCTTTTTCTAACGGTGAGCGATTGCCTGTCTAACTGGCTTAAGGTACTTCTCACCTCCGCTGCTAAGCGCTTGAGTTGAAGTAAAGTAGATTTTCCCGAGAAACCTTTTTGCACCAAGGCTTGGTTGCTGTCTATTTCTTCAGCAATAAAGTTGAGTCGTTCCGTCTCAATCACTTTGGTTTGCTGAAGGTTTTCAAGCTCTAAATTTGCTCCAGAAATACTCTGCTCAATGATACTCAGTTTACTATCAAAGAATCGCTTTCTCGCTTCAAAGATCTTGTTTTGAACCAGTTGTGCTTCTTGTACGATATCGACACGGGGAATGCTTTCAAGATCATCAGACCATACAATCGTTGGAAGCTCGTCAAGCTCCGCACTTAAACGGTTTTCCTTTGCTAGAGTATGGATAAAACGACCACTTAACGAGTCCAACTTAGCCATAGCTTGACGCTTAGAAAGTTGAATTAATAACTGACCTTTTTCGACTAAATCCCCCTCCTGTACATATAGCTTTTCAATAATACCGCCTTCTAAATGCTGAATTTCTTGTCGCTTAGTGAGAACTGACAAATCACCATAAGCAATCGCTGCACTTTCTAATTTGGCTGTTGCAGCCCAGTAGCCAAGACCTCCAAGAAAAACACTTAAGGTCACCACACCAAGTAAAATTGGTTTTCGAAAGCTTAGTCTCGCTTTGGGGCTAAAACGATATACGATCTCGGTAGAACTCTGATTAACGGTTGGCAGTTGATTGCTCATTTCTTACCCTTGGGATATCTGTTCTTTCTTCGCCCATCAAACGTTTTAATACTTCATCTTTAGCGCCGTATAACTTGACTCGGCCGTCAGCCAAATACAACAGCCTATCCATTTGTCGTAACGTACTCGGATTGTGGGCAATGACGATAATCGTTGTACTCTGTGCTTTTAAATGGGCAATCAAACGTTGATACGCAGCCTCTCCCTCACCATCGAGGTTGGCATTCGCTTCATCGAAAATCACAATAGGTGGGTCGCCATAAACGGCTCTTGCAAGAGCGATTCTCTGCCTTTCCCCCCCAGATAAACCACGGCCATTTTCACCAATAATGCAATCATAGCCTTTGTTTTTCTTGAGTATTAATTCATGACATCCTGCTAGTTGAGCCGCCTTGATGACTTTAGCGGGGTCTTCTTCTTTAAAGCGCGCGATGTTCTCTCGAATTGTGCCAGGAAATAACTCCACCTCTTGAGCGAGATACCCAAAATGCACGCCGCGATCTTCAGATGCCCATACGGAGACTTCCATTCCATCAAGAGTCACTTTACCCGCTAATGGCTTAACCGTACCTAATAACAGCCGAGCAAACGTCGATTTACCCGTACCAGAAGGGCCAATCACCCCAACAGCAACACCCGGAGGAATCGATAAGTTGATCGATGACAGCACTGGTTCGGTTGCTCCAGGATGGCGATAGGCCAGTCCGGTAAGCTCATAGTGTCCTTTTGGTTTAGGCAGTGGCATATCTGATTCATCTTGGCGCACGATCGCATCGATTTCTTTCAACCTTTTATAGGCGCCTTTAGCAGACATCGCACTTCGCCACGTGCCTATCGCCTGCTCCATCGGCGATAATGCCCGACTCATTAATATGGAGCTCGCGATCATCGCCCCTGCCGTTATCTCATGTTGGATAACTAACCATGCACCACCTCCCAGTAAAAATATCTGTAGTGATCCACGCACAAACTTAGAAAAGTTAGCCATGTAGATGGACTTACCTGCAACTCGCTCTTCAAGCACATTCACTTCACTCACGCGCGACTGCCACTTCTCTAAAAATGCATTCATCATCCCCATTGCGAGAATTGAATTGGAGTTTTGCGTGGCTAATTCTGCGTTGTTGATATGAGAAATCGCTCTGACTTCGCTCTCTTGCATTGTTTTACGCGTCATTAGCTCATTAAGTAGACCTAGGCTAAACAATACGATAGATCCAAGTAACGCGATGTGACCTAGTATCGGGTGCAATAAATATACAAATAAAATAAACAGCGGTGTCCAGGGCGCATCCAACAGTGGATAAGGTGCTTGACTGCTCAAAAAGCTTTTGATGTTCTGAATGTCTCTCAGAGTTTGCGAGGTATAACTCTTCCCGGTATGTGATTGATATTGAATCGTGCGCTTGAGCATGAAAGCGGAGAGTTTTGTGTCCATCCAATAACCAAAAGATTTACTCATTTGTGCTCGTGCAATGTCGATGATGGACATGGTTAACAGCGCGACAATTACGATGACAGTGAGCAAGAATAAAGTATCGGTTGAGTAGGAGGATATCACTCGGTTGTACACTTGAAGCATGTACAACGGAATCGAGAGAACCAATAAGTTGATAAAAAGGCTAAAAACGATCAGCAAGCCCGCAAGCGTGCATAGTTTTTGTTTCACTTCTTTGAAAACCGTTTTTTGCACGACTACTTCCGTTTAACGTGAAAATTGTAGGCGCCAGAAATACTAGCGCCTAGCTTAAGGTAACCTCAAATCGCTCTAGAGTGTCCGATTAGTTCACCTCAGCATGGCAGAGCCACGCAAACTAATTCCCATCCAGAGTTATTTTCAGTCGTTTAGATTACGAACAGATCTGCACCATAGGTGTTGATGTCAGTTTCAGTCACGCCAATAAGTTTCACTGTTAGATCAGCCCCATCGGTAAACACTGCATTCCCAACTGCATCGTAGCTAAAGCTTAAATCACCAAAGTCAGTGACAGAGTCGCTAATGATGTGCAAAGAGTCTTCACCAATGATGAAGTCAACAACTTTGGCTTCGCCATGGCCACCAAACTTATCCGTGAACACAAACTTATCGCCATTGCTGCCGCCAACTAAAACGTTGTCACCAGAACCAGCAACAAGAATATCTTCACCGACACCACCATTTAATTTATTGTCGCCCAGCAAACCCAACAGCAAGTCATTACCGGTACCACCGCCGAGGTAGTCGTTTCCTGTACCAGCCCTAAGGATGTCATCTCCTGCACCACCAGTTAGGCGATCATCGCCGTCGCCGCCGATCACATAATCATTACCGCCACCGCCAACAAACGAGTCATTACCACCAAAACCGATAAACAAATCATCGCCGCCATCGAAATCAGCAAATTGGTTATTTACACCTGCATCGCCTAAATAAGTGTCATTGTCACTTGCGCTCATTTTTATTCCCTCTTAGCTTATTAATTGAATAGACCTTCTGTTCCACGTCTGACTAGATTCGTCACGACATGAGAAGTCTAATAGTCAACTGAATAGGAATAAGTTTGAATATGGGATGATATTTCAGACTGACATTTTAATAATAAATATAAAATTTAGTACTTTATAGAGTATTTTCTTTTTATTACAGCAAGTTAATACTAGTACTACAGGTTTCTCTTAGCCCAACTTGTAGCTTGCGTACGGTTCTTTACTTCTAACTTTCTAAAAATATTGTATAGATGTGATTTAATAGTATGCTCGCTGATAAATAAAGAATCAGCGATTTCCATATTTGAACCACCTTCTTTCAACATTTTTAAAACCTGAACTTCACGCCGAGTAAGCTCAACCTCAATAGCAGGTTCGATAATGTTATTTGCTTCTCTACCTCGATAATAATTTACTAGCTGATCAAGTAATCTTCGAGACAGCCAGTTATCCCCTTTTATTATTGCTTTTAATCCCTGACAAACCTTGTCCATTGAATCTCCTGGACCAAATATACCTTTTACATGAGGCCAAGAAGCGAGTTCTTCTGTGTCTAAGTCATAACCTAGATTAAGCATTATGGTTCCTAGCACTTTATTACTATCTTTTAAATAAACTAAAGTTTCGGAAGGAATCTCAACTGAAAAATCAACAAGCAAAAAGTAGCGTTCCGGAATGAGTTCATGATAGCTAGGGTTCTTAGTATCAATGATCGTTATTTTAGTTTCTGTATTTTTAGAAAGCATTTCCTTAAAGTTTTCACTCTGTAAACTTTGTTGAGTGAGCATTAGGATTTCAGGCTTTTCCATATACTGTTCCATAATGTTTCTCATACTTTCAGTGACTTAACATTCTTAAATTAGTAGTTAATCGTCAGCACTTAGTTTGATATGTAAGTGCTAGTTCACAGAGTAAAGTTATTTGCTACTTTTTTAAATTCTAAAGTTATTAAAAAGAGAATCAAAAAAAGTGTTTCTCATAAAAGAAACACTTTTAACACATTCAGGTCACAGAAATTATTAAGAGTTTACTAAATTAGGCAACCTAATATTGCAATAGCATTACACCATTAACGAGTTGTCTGAAATATTTTCCTTTGCCCAAATAAGTGCTTGAACTCTATTTTTCACATCAATCTTCTTGAAAATATTATGTAAATGCGTTTTTACCGTATTCTCGCTGACAAATAATTGTTCGGCGATTTGTTGATTGGACGCCCCCATGGAAAGAAAGGTAATTATTTGTTGCTCTCGTTTGGTCAGAATAGCGGAAACATTCTTATTTATAGGTTTGCAATGTCGACGAAGGTAAGTAATGTACTGCTGAGAAAACTTACGGCTGAACCACATATCTCCTTGAAGCACCTTACCAATACCAACTTGCAACGTTTTTATATCATCAGAGGTATAGAAAATACCGGCCAAAGTACGCCAAGCAAAGAGATCTTCTGTCGATATGGATTGCTCACAATTAATTAAGATTTCAAGCGTGTCTTTCTGCTTGGCCGCTTTAAACTCCGCATAACGGCGAAAAATTTCATCCGTGATCACGCTGCAATCAACAATAATGGCTGATGCAAGAGATTCATGTAACACTCCGTGAATCAGATTATCTGGCGTGATTAGAGCAACACTAATACCGAGTTTGGTCTCCAATACATCTTTCAACAGAGATGACTGTAGACTTCCCTCCGTGATTAAAATAACGTTTCTTTTTTTTTGCTGCTCCATCCTGATCGCATTCCCTTGGTCGTTTTTATTGAAATACGCAATAGATTTAGATAGAGCGGTAGTATTGTCAAGTATGAAAATCACTAGTACTAATTAATAACTCATTGAAGTGTCAATAATTTTTAAGTGGCAAGTATGTGAGAGGTATTAGCATTTTTCAGACATTAAAAAAGGGAGTATAAACTCCCTTTTTGTGTTTGAGCAGGTGATTTAATCACGCACGTTAGAGGCAAAACACCACCTAACTTAGTGGATTGGAACTGCGTTTTTTTGGTTAAACTTACCAAAGTGTTGTTCTAACACTTCTGGCGTCAGCTTACCTTCCGCTTCCAGCTTTTTCAGCTCAGCGACGATCGCTTTTTGCTCTTCTAGCGACGGCAGTTTTACTTCTGGCTCCTGAGCGGTTTCTTGAGAAATTTGCTCTAGTTCTTTTTCGAAGTCATTCATAGTACTTACCTAAAATTAATGATTGAACTTTTAAACTTCGCCTATTCTATCCAACTCTATAACTTGAAGCTACCAACCATCTTGTCCAAACGAGAAGAGAGCGCTTGAAGATCGCGACTTGCATCCGCCAACTCTTCTGCTGTCGCGGTTGTCATTTCATTTATCGCGTTGATTTCTTCGATATTTTGATTAATGGTATGCACCACCGTGGATTGCTCTTCCGTCGCCGTTGCAACCTGTGTATTACGATCAGAGATGTCGGTGATTCGTTCAGAAATACTGATTAATACCTCGACTGCTTCATCGGTAGAAGTAACCCCTTCTATGGTGACCGCTTTGCCCGCTTCCATAGCACTTACCGCGTCTTGTGCGTCACTTTGAAGCTGATTGATCATGCGCTGAATCTCTTCTGTAGAATCGGCCGTGCGTGAAGCTAGGTTTCTTACCTCATCAGCAACAACCGCAAAACCACGTCCCTGCTCACCAGCACGAGCAGCCTCAATTGCAGCGTTTAGCGCAAGTAAATTCGTTTGCTCAGATATGTCACGAATTACACCCAGAATCGAGCCAATATCTTTGGTTGTCGATGCCAACTGCGTCACAACAATATTGGTTGTTTCAACATCATCGGCTAGGCGGCTGATCACCTCTTTTGCTTTCATCACAACTTCTCGACCAGTTTGAGTGTTATCTGAAGCCTGATTTGCCGTATCAGCAGCGGTAGCAGCGTTCGATGCAATTTCACTGATGGTCGCACCCATTTGGTTGATAGCTGCAACTACTTGAATGGTTTGATCACGCTGCTCTTGGCTGTTGTCGTGTGTGGATGTTGCTTTCGTTGACACACTTTCTGCCGCTTGACTTAATGAGCCACTGGTTAAAGCAACCTCTTTCATCGTGGCATGAATCTTCTCAATAAATCCATTAAAGCCTTTTGAAAGCTGAGCAATTTCATCATTACCCTTAATTTCAATACGCTGCGCCAAATCGCCTTCACCTTGCCCAAGGTCGGTAAAACGATCGGCAATCAGTCGGATTGGTTTCGTAATGCTGTTTGCTAACCATACGCCCATGAGGATGAATACAACGGCAACAATGATGGTCGTAAACAGCATTTTTTTAGCTGTCGCATTCAGGTCTGCGAATACTTCATCAACGGGAACCACGCCAATAACAAACCAGTTCATTGAAGGAACATACAAACTAGAAACAAAAGTATCCTGCCCTTCAAACTCCACATTAATTAGGTTGAAGCTATTTTTGTTCAACAGCGCACTTGCGTCACTACCAAATAGTTTAGTGATAGAAGTTTGGTTCTTACCTTGTTGACGGTGTATTTGAATCTGGCCTTGTTCATTAGTGAGGAACACGTAACCCGTATCTTCAATTTTAAACCCGTTGAGCAAAGTAACCATGTCTCCCATAGATTTAGAGAGACCTGACATTGATGTACCATTAAGATCTTGGAAATTGGCAAACATTTTCACTTCGCCATTTGCCTCTTGGAACACACTCACGGACGTTTCTTGACCAGACGACGTAAATCCAAAGAACCAAGCATCTTGCGTTCGGTTAAGTTGACGTAAGAATCCGTTTTGGTTCCAGTAATATGCCGTTTGACGATTCGCTACCGACGCATCATTAAGACCATACTGTGATTTAACATTATTGAGCTGCTGCACCAACTGAACTTCTACTGACGGATCACGGTCTGTATTAGATAGGGCTTCAACAATAAATTCGTTTGTAGCCAGCTGTTTTGCCGCTTGTTGCATTTCGACAACTTCGCGGTCAATTTCGGTATTGATTTGCTGCAACATCGCAGGTAGCTCGATGTCAATAAGACGATGGCTCAATACATCTCTCGCATGACGCTGAGCCATAACACCAACAATGATTGTTGATGCTAGAACAGCAAACGTAATGCCAAGTACAACCTTCTGTTTGATGCTCAAGGAATGAAGTTTCAACATATTCGGACCTTTTAAAAGAATCACTTGTTATTGGCCCCACAAGGGGAATCAGGTGCATATCTCATGACACGCACACCACGGAATCTTTATCGGCTCATATGTACAAAACTAGAGGCATTTCTCATTATATTATGAAAAATAAATGTAACACACTGTCAAATAAGCACTTTCAGAGATAGCACGTACTTGCAATTCTCTGTAGCGTCCCAATATTGAAAAGATAAATTGCAATAGAGCGTTGGAACTTTTTTCACATGGAAAATGACCAATACTCAACACGAAAATCACATGGATACCGAGAGTCCAAAGCATGCATAAATCTAACTTCGAAACTCTTCAGCAATACTTAGAGTCGCAGATCATCGGACAGCAAGATCTGGTAAAGCAACTGCTTGTTGCGCTTCTTGCAGATGGGCATATTTTAGTTGAAGGCCCTCCTGGGTTAGCAAAAACCCGTGCAGTAAAATCACTCTCAGACTGTGTTGAAGGCGACTTCCACCGCATTCAGTTCACCCCTGATTTGCTGCCAGCCGATTTAACCGGCACCGATATCTTCCGTCCCGAAACCGGAGAATTCACTTTCCAATCAGGTCCTATCTTCAACTCGCTTATTCTTGCGGATGAGATAAACCGTGCACCAGCCAAAGTACAAGCGGCAATGCTTGAAGCAATGGCAGAGAAACAAGTCACAGCAGGTCGTCATACCTACCCGCTGCCAGAGTTGTTTTTGGTTATGGCAACTCAAAACCCGATAGAGCAAGAAGGGACCTACCCCCTTCCTGAAGCGCAGCTAGACCGCTTTTTATTGCATTTAGAAGTTGAATACCCAGATGCGGAGCATGAGCTATCTATCTTGCGTATTAACCGCGGAGAAGCAAAAGGCGAAGCAAAGGTTGAACGCCCAATGTTAAGCCAACAAGATATATTCACCGCACGTAAAGAGGTGTTGGATATTCATATGGCGGAAACGATAGAGCAGTACATCGTCCGTTTAGTTATGGCGACACGTCAAGCCAACAAATATGACACTGAGTTGGACAAGTGGTTGTCAATGGGTGTGAGTCCGCGTGCTACCATCGCTCTTGATCGCTGTGCACGTGCGCACGCTTGGCTTGCTGGTCGTGATTTTGTCTCTCCGGAAGATGTTCAAACCATGGCTTATCCGGTACTGCGCCACCGTTTATTATTGAGTTACCACGCTCAAGCTGAAGGCATTACGGCAAACCAGGTCATCGATAAACTGCTAAACCTTGTTGGCAGTGCATAAACGAGTGAGTGATATGTCCGCTACACATTCATTACCACCTCATGCGAATGGGGTGACATTAACCCTTGAAGAGCTGCTCCAATATCGCACTCAATCTGTACGTTGGTTACCACCAGCACAGAGTCTCTGGTCGCAGATGAGTGGTAACCATACCAGTCGCCAAAAAGGGCGAGGTATGGATTTTATGGAGGTGCGCCAATATCAACCTGGCGACGATATTCGCAGCATTGATTGGCGAGTCACCGCTAGGACCGGTAAAGCACATACGAAGTTGTTTGCAGAAGATAAAGAGCAAGCGGTCATTCTTTATCTTGATCTAAGTTCTAGTCTACATTTTGGATCTAAGTATGTACTCAAATCCGTTCAATTGGCCCACTTTGCCAGTGTTCTAATTTGGCTAACTCTAGCTAAAAAAGATCGCATCGGCGCAGTGATTGATGACGGACATCAATGTCTTGAATTTCGCCCCTCTTCTTTACAAAGACAAGGGCTGCGGATTCTTAACGCCATAGTCGACATACATAATGCGCAAGTAACTCGTACTGCAAGCAACGACACTCGTACACTGCCGTATACACAAGTATTGGAGACACTTCATACGCTCACCCCAAAAGGCAGCGAATTGATTATGCTCAGTGACTTTGCCCACGTAACACCAACGGAACTGGCACAACTACGTCGACTCAAACAACACAATAGCGTAAGGGCCGTTCAGTTTTATGATCCGTTAGAAAGAGGCGAAACAGACTTTAGAGGTCAAGTGAAAGCTTCGGATGGGCAGCATAGTCAATGGTTTAACTTTGGCTCTAAAGGACAACGAAGAGAACTCGAAAGCCACTTTACCCAACATCAAGAAACCATTAAGCAGCAATGCCATTCAATAGCAATTCCATTTAACACGCTATCAAGTGGCTGGCCCTTAATTTCACAATTAAGCTAACAAACTGACAAGCAGTATTTATTAAGCAGTAATAATAATGACAACAAACAACCAAAGCCTAAACCTTGAACCTTTGATTTTGCCAAACGCACCGGATTGGTTTCCGCTCGCTTGGGGATGGTGGGTGGTGCTTGCAGCCACCTTGCTCTTCGTTTTCGGCATTTGTCTTTATGTGAGATGGCGTAAAAAACACTTACGCGCAAAAAAGACAGCATTAACACTTTTAACTCAACCTACCGCGCCTCATACCCCCTCTTCTGCTCTGGAAATATTGCGCCAGGCAGCATTGAGTTACTTTCCGCGTGAAGAGATCGCACCATTAACCGGAATCGCTTGGTATGAATTTCTCGATAGCCATACCAAAGAAAGTCGATTCGTAGACAAACAACATCAGTGGCAAGAAGCGTTGTATCAGAATTCTTCCCAAGGGCAGCATCAAAGCTTGGTAGACGATTGTGTCTTTTGGATAACCTACGCTTTGCCACCAAAGAAAAAGGCAAATAACCGTGACTGAGCAAACACTCATAACCGATCTTGCCCAATGGCTAAACATTGAATTTGTCTGGTGGTGGGCACTGTTTTTGTTGCCCATCCCATGGCTGGTATACAAGTTCCTGCCACAAGAATCTCAACAAGCCGAGATCAAATTGGCGTACTTACCAACCAATGAGAATCGCAGCAAGCCTAAGCAAGCGCTGCAAAAAGCACTTTCAATCGCGATCTGGGGCCTTCTTGTCGTCGCTTGTGCGCGTCCAGTTTGGTTTGGCGATCCCGTTGAATTCCAACCCAAGTATCGGGACTTGATGTTAGTCGTCGATCTGTCCGGTTCGATGCAGCAGGAAGACATGGAACTCAACGGCGAATATATCGATCGCCTCACAGCAGTCAAAAAAGTTCTGTCTGATTTCGTAGCAAAGAGAAAAGGTGACCGTCTCGGAGTTGTTTTGTTTGGCGACCATGCTTATTTGCAAACACCACTCACTGCAGACCGCAAAACCGTCATGCAGCAGATTAATCAAACCGTCATCGGCTTGGTTGGTCAACGAACCGCCATTGGTGATGGTATTGGTTTAGGCACAAAAACCTTTGTAGACAGTGATGCTCCGCAACGAGTCATGATTTTGCTTAGTGACGGCAGCAATACTGCAGGGGTTCTCGAGCCGCTAGAAGCAGCGGAAATTGCGAAAAAATACAACGCCACTATTTACACCGTGGGCGTGGGCGCTGGTGAAATGATGGTGAAGGAGTTTTTCATGACTCGCAAAGTCAACACCGCAGCCGATTTAGATGAACAAACACTGACTAAAGTGGCAGAGGTGACAGGTGGACAATATTTTCGAGCGCGAGATACAGAAGAGCTCGAAAATATTTATGACACCATCAACCAGCTAGAACCCGTATCTAGCGACACACAAACTTGGCGCCCACAGTCTGAATGGTTTCCATATCCATTAAGCGCTGCATTTGTATTATCGGTATTGTTATTCCTGTTAAGGAGAAAACATGGCTGAGTTTATTTTCCTCAATCCTTATTGGCTTTTGGGGCTCATCGTGATCCCTATCGCACTCTTGCTTAATCACAAATTTAGAGCCCAAAAATCCACACTGATTGCCCCTCACTTATCGCGGATGCTCGGACAAAACACGCAGTCTAAGCATTACTTCACTCTATGGGGTTTAGCTTGGGCAATAACTTGCATTTCATTAGCGGGGCCAAGCTGGCAGTCCAATGCTCGACCAAGCTTTGAGTTAAACCAAAACCGAATCTTGGTGCTTGATATGTCTCGCTCTATGTTTGCTACAGACATCAAACCCAATCGGTTAGCACAAACACGTTATAAGGCGCTCGATTTGCTGCCTAAATGGAAAGAGGGAGCCACTGGACTTATTGCTTACGCTGGCGATGCCTATAACTTAAGTCCACTGACAACTGATTCCAGCACGCTTGCGGGCATTATCGAAAATTTGTCACCAGAGCTGATGCCTTTTCAAGGAGCAAACCTGCCTGCCGCGATTGAACTTGCGATCAACCAGTTTTCTCAAGCCGGCACGCAACAAGGCGATATCATCGTGTTAGCGGATGATCTTGATACGTCAGAGCTGTCTCGCGCGTTAGATTTAGTCCAAGGTACAAAGTTTCGCATTTCTGTTCTTGCCGTCGGGACTCCTAACGGTGCGCCTATCGCGCTGCCCGATGGCTCTCTGCTAAAAACTGCACAAGGCACTACCGTCGTAGCGAAAACAAATCTGAAAAATCTACAAACGCTAGCGAATAAGACTGGTGGCCTATTTGTTCCTATTCAGCACACCAACCGTGATGTTGAAAACATCGCGGCCTTTACCAATAACATTGGTAGCCAGCTTTCTGCGACCCAAAGCGAAGAAGTTAAAACTGATTCTCGTCTCAACAGTGGCTTTTGGTTACTGCCGTTGTTACTTCTTCCTGCGGCTTTACTGTTTCGACGCGGCCTGATTTGGATGGTAGTTGCGACTGTAGTCCCAGTAACGTGGACACCGCATGCAGAAGCTAATCCGTTCTTAAATGCCGACCAACAAGGAGCGGAACTCTACAAGCAAGGTGAGTATGAACAGGCGCAAAACCTATTTACAAACCCAAGCTGGAAAGGAGCCGCCAGTTATCAAAAAGGTGACTACGAAGCCGCTATCGAAGCATTTTCTCATGATGCCTCCCTTAACGGCCGCTATAACCTCGCCAACTCGCTCGCTCAAAATGGTCAATTAGAAGATGCGGCTGATTTGTATAAAAAACTGCTAGAGGAAAAGCCTAACTTTGAAGCCGCGAAGAAAAACCTATCGGTTGTAGAAGAAAAGCTAAAACAG
>NZ_JAWPOR010000001.1:0-442646 GCF_033344395.1 Vibrio sp. 1874 | reverse complement strand
CAACAGCAACAGCAACAGCAACAGCAACAGCAACAGCAACAGCAACAGCAACAGCAACAGCAACAGCAACAGCAACAGCAACAAAAGTCTCAAAACGAAGGGAAAGAAGCGCAAGGACAACAGTCACAAAATCAGCAAGATTCTGAAAATAAAGAAGAAAAACAAGAAACGGAACAACATCAACCGCAACGAGATGACAAGCAAGTGAAGGATCAAGGTGAACCAATACAGGCTAAAGCGCATCCCGAAAAAATGCATCAGGATGATCCTGAGTTCCGTCGACTAGAAGCAGTAGAAAGTGCTCGCGACCCAAGCTTTTTGATCCGTGCGCAAATGCAACTTCAAGCGCAACAAAAACAACCTCCACAACAATCTCAAAAGGAGTGGTAAGCCTGTGATGAACAAAGGCGTAAAACTGGTCTTTATTTTTGTGGCCAGCCTAATATCCAGTTTCTCGGTGATGGCACAGACACTTCAAGCTAGTGTGAATAAAACACAAGTAGCCAAGAATGAAGTGATTAACCTCAGAATCATTTCAGATACTGAGCTCAGCTCAGACTCAATCGACTTCAATGTTCTAGAGAAAGACTTCTTCTTGGGTCAACCTCGTTATGGCCGCTCTAGCAATAACATTAACGGAAGAAAATCAGTGCGTACCGAGTGGAGTATCTCAATTGCACCAATGAAAGAAGGTGTTCTGACTATTCCAAGTTTTTCCGCTGATGGCATGAAAACTGAGCCGATCAAACTACGTGTCAACGCGAGCCAAACAGACCCCAATCTTGATGATCTATTTAGCTTCAATATTACGGTCGACAACAGTACGCTCTACCCTCAGCAATCTGCAACATTACGTATACAACTTCTAATTAAAGCGGACACTCGACGCCTAGATAACCCGCAAATAGTACCTCCGCAGATTGAAGGCATGAAGCTTGAGGCACTGGGTGGCTTACAACAAAGACAGAAGATCTTAAATGGGTTAGAAGTAGCGGTCATAGAGCAGTCGTTTCGCTTAACGGCAAATCAACCAGGCACTTATACCTTGATAGGTCCTAAACTGACCGGTTCTTATATTTATGGCGACAGCTTGACGGGCTCAACCAAAATAATGCCTATCAACACCAAAGCGGAACGCATGCCAATCACGGTCAAACCGATTCCGAGCGAATTTAAAGGTGAATGGCTTCCTGCTTCAGCGTTAGAAATGACACAGAGCTGGCAAGACGATCAAGGTAATCTATTGTCGACTAACGCAATCAACACAGTAAAACAAGGCTCTTCACTCACTCGAACCATTCAAGTTAAGGCTCGCGGTACACAAGCCGAATATCTGCCACGAGTCAATATTAGTTACCCGAGTTCACTGCGCGTGTATCCCGAACAACCTAAGTTCGATAGCGCGAGAGATGGCACCGTTACCATGACAGTGAAGCAAGTCATTATTCCTACAGAGGCCGGGAAATATACCTTACCAGGATACGACTTGAACTGGTGGGACAGTCAAAATGATGAAGCGAAGAAAACAACGTTACCAGAGCTAACATTAGACGTAGAGAAAAATGACACTGGGCTAATCACGTTGCCGGAATCGCCTCTTTCAGCGCCTTTAGTGCCAGCCCCTAGTCCTGAATCAAGCGGCGGTGTAAACAGTCTCTGGCGAACGTTAACCTTTGTTTTCTTAGGGCTTTGGATAATGACATTGGGAATCGCAATTTGGGCATGGAAAAAGCGGTCAATAACAGCGAGTGGAACGGTTTCAAATACTGAACAACCACTTTGCATCGACGCGCTAAAAAAAGTCATCGAAGAGGGCGATGCTGCGAAAATTGAACGCTCTGTAAATGAGTATTTAACCACTCATCAAGACAGGTTAAACCCTGGTGACGTACAAGCAATTAAGCAAGAGCTTAATGCCATGAATCAAGCGCGTTTTAGTGCTAACCAACAACCTTGGAGCCCTGATTCGCTGCTAGCGAAAATTCAAAACCTTGGCAAAGCAAACGTAACGAAAACCGACCACCAACTCGAAAAGCTATAAATAACTAGATAACAATGGCAGCTCTCATGAGCTGCCAATTCTCTTATCCGGCCAAATTTTGCTTTAGCGGTTTTATCTAGAGCACCAACCGCCGCCTCTTCCCTATCAAGTTGCTCTTATGAACATCACTTACTCAACAAAACTTGGGGCACGTATTCGTATCGCCTTACACAATTTCGCCCATGATTCTTCGCTTGATAGAGTGCCTTATCCGACAACTGATATAAATGGTCGAAATTAAAGTCTTTGCCTTTCGCTTTATAACAAGAATAACCGACTGAAACGGTAAGTAACTCCCCGTCTGGGTTATGTCGATGCTTTATCCCCTCGCCCTCGATGCACTGACGAATGCACTCTGCTCTCAATCGAACCTCCTCTTGCTCAGAACCAATCATGAGCAACGCAAACTCCTCACCACCGATACGGCAAAAAACTTCATCTTCACCTTTGGTATGATGATCCAAGATATAGCCAATTCGCATCAATGCAATATCGCCTTCGAGATGACCATAGTGATTATTGAATAAGCCAAAATGGTCAATATCAATCAGGATCAGGCCAAACGACATGTCGTCTTCACACTCTAGGGCACAATATTTTTGCATCACATGCTCTAACATGCGGCGATTACCAAGACGCGTCAAAGGATCGAGCTTAGAAAGTACCTCAAGCTGTCGATTGGCTTCCTCCAACTCTTTTGTTCGGTTCTGAACCTCCAGCTCTAAGTTTTCGTTTAGTTCGCGAATCGCCTCTTGAGCTTGAGTACGTTGCAATACTTCAGCTAAGCTGGACGCGAACATACGAATCACTTCACGTAACTGAGAAGTTAAGGGCGCACGTGTCAGCAAATTATCAACAGCGATAAAGGCGATAGGACCACTGCTATTTGAAGTCAATACCGTCATCGCAGCCCAACCAAAGCCAACAATATTACAGTCATGATAAATAGGCACTGATTCTTCAAATGCGACTTCGTTTGGCATTGAGCGAGCCAAATTTATAAGAGAGAAATCTTGGGTTTCGCCAAAGAAGTAAGATTCATCCACCACGTTCCCTTGAATATCGGTGCCCCACGTTCCTTGCATGTAAGAGCAATTTTCATCAGTTAAAAACACCGCCATTCGATCAATACCAAGATTTTTAATGGCGAAAGTGACGGCCGATTTACATACTCCGCTGACAGTAGTGCAACGTGATAACTCAACCATGCTTGAATGCAACATGCGTACGTTTTGTTCTTGGCGCTTACGAATGTAAATTTGAGAGAAGAGTGAACCAAACGAGTCCAACATCTGTTTTTGATATGCCGTTATCGGCTTACGATGAATAAAGTTATCTAGCGCGAACCACCCAAACGGTTCATTGCCATCGCGTAAAATCAACATCGCATTCCAGCCCTGCCCGATGACCTTGCCTGCTGTGTATATTGGCGCGTCTTCTACAATCACTAAGTTGCTCTCGAGGCTAGATAACGCGGTGATATACTCCTCGCTAAGTTGGTGTAAATCGTATTGTGTGTGAAATTCATCAATCGTAATTCCTGACTCATCCGTGCCGTATGTACCACTGAAGCTGCGCTTTTTCATATCGAGAAGCATCAGTGTAGAGCGATCAAACCCAAGTCGTTCACGTAACGCTTCGACGGCTTTGTAGTACAAGTCCTTTAAAGAATCAGGATTAGAGATTTCGAGTGCAACTTGCTGAACTAACTTCATATTTTCGATAAAGCGCTCGCGTTGGCTAATCTCATCAACATATTGCGCTTCACGAATATCTCTGTGCCTGATCTCTTTCGAGGCATTTTTTTCAGCACGAATACATTGCCAACGCGCCGCTGCGAGTTGCATTGCGTCGTAACTTTCTTCATAGATATTATGTGCCGTGAGAGCATGTACAGATTGAATCAGTAGGTAGGTACGTTTGATAGGCGTGTTGTCGAGCATCATGATGTAACTGTCACCCCCTAAATCTCGGGTGTGATTCCAGTTACAAGTGTTGATCGCCAGAGGTATGATGCTTTCAGAGGTATCAAACTGACTTGCCCACTCCCAGAATGTCTCAGGATAGTTTTGGGTTGGGTAAAGCTCTCCGCGAGAGAAGCTCATCGAATGACGAGGGTTAATTGAAGGATCTTCAAAAATAGCGAGGGCTTGAGGGGAGAACAGACTCTCTAAATGATCAAAGATTGCCTCCGCTAGCAACCGATGGTCCCTCGTTGAAGACACTTTTCTTGTAAAACTTCTTAAACTCACCCTACCAACCTAATCTACTTTTTTATCCTCGATAAAAAACTACTTAGGCCATGATATGCAATCAATACGTTCAAATTTGAGCTGTTAAGTCATTCGCAAAATTATCAGACTTAGTGTTACATTCGAGAACTCTTCAGCACTTTTAAAGCCATGTTTCACATAAGTTACATGCTTTATAAACTGGGGAGGAAAGTTGTACTTATTTACAAGATTTTTGTGTTGGTAGATGTTTTAAGCCTACGACTTAAAAAGAAAAAGGCCCCTCATCAAGAGGGGCAAAGTTACCATCGCTTATAGTTATTTAGTTATGCTTGTAAATACGGTGGATTAACCGAAATCACCATTTACGTAGCCTTGAGTACGGTCGTCTTGAGGGTTGCTAAAGATCACTTGCGTATCGTTGTGCTCAACCAGTTCACCCATTAGGAAAAACGCAGTGCGGTCAGAGATACGACGCGCCTGTTGCATTGAGTGAGTCACGATAACGATGGTGTAGTTCTTCTTTAGCTCTTCCATCAGTTCTTCGATTTTGTGTGTCGCAATTGGGTCAAGTGCCGACGTTGGTTCATCCATCAGAATCACATCAGGCTCCATCGCGATTGTACGTGCAATACATAAACGTTGCTGCTGACCACCAGAAAGACCGAATGCGTGTGATTTAAGGCGATCTTTCACCTCATCCCAAAGTGCAGCACCGCGCAGCGAACGCTCTACCACTTCATCAATTGTCTTTTTGTCTTTGATACCTTGAGCACGTAAGCCGTAAGCCACGTTCTCGTAAATGCTCATCGGGAATGGGTTTGGCTTTTGGAATACCATGCCGACTTTGATGCGAAGGTCAGCAACATCAATGTTGCCGTAAATATCTTCGCCGTCCATCGCCAATTTACCTGTAATTTTCACGCCTTCGATTAGATCATTCATTCGGTTCAAACAGCGTAGAAGCGTTGATTTTCCGCAACCTGACGGGCCGATAAGTGCAGTTACTTGGCGAACTGGAATTGGTAAGTTGATCGATTTCAGTGCTTGGTTGTCACCGTAGAATAGGTCTAGGTTTTCAATATCAAATTTGTTCATTGTCTTAATCTCTTAATTCTTGAATTCGTGTCTTTTAACGTGCGTTCTTAATTAGTGTTGTTAGTAAGTTGCGGTGTTAAAACGTCTAGCAATCAGTTTCGTTACCATGTTGATCAAGAGAACAACTACGATAAGCACTGTTGCCGTACCGTAAGCCTGATTCCATTCTTCAACGGTAAACAGTTCGGTAGTCAGTTTGTATAGATGAACGGTTAGCGTACGACCTGAATCCAATAAAGAATCCGGAATACGTGCAACCATACCTGCTGTCAGGAATACTGGAGCAGACTCACCAATGACACGACCAATACTTAGAATGACCGAGGTTAAGATACCTGGCATTGCGCTCGGAAGAATCAAACGCCAGATAGTGTAAATCTTAGAAGCACCGAGGCCATAAGAGCCTTCACGGTAAGTTTGTGGCACTGCCATCAGCGCTTCTTCCGTTGTACGGATGATCACTGGCAGGATTAGGATACTTAGCGTCAATGCACCCGACAGAATCGAGAAGCCAAGGCCAAGAATCGCCACGAAGAAAGTCATACCAAACAGGCCGAAAATGATCGACGGGATACCCGCCAATGACTCGGTACAGAATCGGATGATTTTCACCAAACGACTGCCCACTTTCGCGTATTCGGTCAAGTAGATTGCCGTCATGATACCGAGTGGCGCTGCCACTGCGATAGAAGCGATAACCATGTAAATGGTCGCCACAATCATTGGGAAGATACCGTGCTCTTCACCTGTGCGCGTATAGTTATCAGTAATGAAGTTCCAATCTACGTGTTGTAGACCGTTTGATAGGATGTACCAGATAATCCAGAACAAAAAACCTACCGTTAGTGCTGCCGAGATCCAGACAAATGCGTTAAAGACATTATCTTTGAACTGGCGTGCTTTTTTCAGTTTTGCGCGATCCATAATAGTCACCTTTAACGAGCGATTACTTCGCTTTTTCTCGGTTTAGGTACAGTAGTACAGCGTTCAACGACATGATGAAGACCAGAAGTACTACACCTGTAGCGTAAAGTGCGTTCGCGTGAACACCACTTGCGTAAGACATTTCAATGGCGATGTTTGCAGTTAGTGTACGAGCCGAATCAAGGATGCCTTCTGGCATTGCCGGCGCGTTACCCATAACCATGATAATCGCCATGGTCTCACCCAACGCACGACCGATACCCAGTATCACACCTGTCATGATGCCTGAGCGAGCCGCTGGAACGAGCAACTTAAAGATGGTGTAGATTTTCGATGCGCCCAGTGCCAAAGAACCTTCTTTATAAGTACGAGGGACAGCGCGGATAGACGTTTCAGATACCGTAATTACCGTTGGTAGAATCATCACACCAAGAACAATGATACCGGCAAGGATAGTATTACCTGCAGGTACATCAAATACCTTCTGAATCAATGGAACGATAATAACCAGACCGAAGAAACCGTAGACCACTGAAGGAATACCGGCTAGCAGCTCAACCGCTGGACGGATGATGTCTGCTAATCGCTTTGGTGCGATTTCAGCGATAAAAATGGCGGTCAGAACACCAATTGGAACCCCAACAATGACAGCACCGGCCGTCGATACGATAGATGCCACAATCATGGTGGCGACACCGTAAAGCGCAGGTGGTAACCAGTTTTGTCCTAAGACAATGCCCGATACGCCTGCTTCTTGGAATGCCGGAATACTCTCTCGAACGATGAAGTATGCAATAACGGCCAATGAAACAATGCCGATTACGGCACTCGTTAGGAACAAGCCGTGGAAGATGCGCTCTTTCCAGTCTACACGACGCTTCTCGCGTAGGCCTGACTTGCTGATAGCTCTAGCGTCAGTATTCATAAGCTTTTCACTATTTGTTGCGATGGTCATTTAAAAATCTCACGGTTCTGGGCAATGCCGTTGAACACAATGGATAGAAAAGGCTCAGCCCGAAACGTTGGGCTGAGCAAACTTTAGAGTCCCGATGGGATTAGTTAACTGAGATGTAACCTTTTTGGTCAACTAGCGCTTGCGCTTCGTCAGTTAGCATCCAGTCTAGGAATTTTTGCGTTTCTGTTGATGGCTTGCCTTCTTTGTAAAGCACAAGGAATGGACGCGCTACTTTGTAAGAACCGTTTTTAACGTTAGCTACCGTTGCATCAACGCCGTCGATTGCTAGCGCATTAACAGTGTTGTCTACAGTACCAAGAGAAATGTAGCCGATTGCGTATGGGTTAGATGCAACCATTGTTTTCAGTGCGCCGTTACCGTTTGCAACTTGAGCACGTTGAGAGATAGCTGATACCTTCTTACCAGAAATCTTCATTTTTAGAGACATGATGTCTTCAAATGCGCCACGAGTACCAGAAGCCGTGTCACGAGTAATGGCTACGATTGGCTTGTCTGCACCACCGACTTCTTTCCAGTTTGATACTTCGCCTTTGTAGATTGCAGTCACTTGCTCGGCTGTTAGACCTGGCAGTTTGTTTTGTGGGTTAACAACCACTGCGATACCATCACGAGCAACCACTTCTTCGATTAGTGTTGATTCTTTTTCAGAGTCTTTTAGATTACGAGAAGACATACCAAGGTCTGCTGAACCATTTTTCGCTGCTTTTACACCAGCTGAAGAACCAGGACCTTGAACTTCGATAAATACGTTAGGGTTCTTCTTCATGTACGTTTCAGAGAAAACTTCCATCAGTGGAGTTACGCTGCTAGAACCCACTGCAGAGATAGTTTCTTTAGCAGAAACAGGAGTCACTGCCATTGCGCCTAGAAGTGCGATTGCACCGATTACTGTCTTTTTCATCACAATTTCCTTAAGTGGCTTTATTGCCGTTGTGTTTCACTTGAACGGTGCTCACTTTAGAATTTGAATATGACAGTTGTGTTTCACTTAGTTGAACCCTCTATGACACGTTGTCATTTCTAACTATTAATTCCGCGACTTATCCCTCTCTCAATTTGAACGTAACGTTTTTATAACGTTGCCTCATGTTCAAGATGATAACCCCATCGATTTTGGTACATTTCATAACAATTAGGTATGAGTAACTCATTGATTTGGCAAATGTAACAATTAAAATCGAAATGCTTATTTATAAAAAAGATAATAATCAAACCGATAGAGGGTCAATCTCATGCGTCAATTTCTTAGTACGCTTTCTATTAAACTTCAGGTTTTTCTGCCTGTTCTATTCACAGTTATATTACTCATCATTGGACTGAGTGTCGGAATCGGTAAACTAGATCAAGCATTCAATAAGGTTTCGGCTTCCACCCATAAGCTAATCATTCACAAAGAGGAACTTAGCGGCATCGTAGACAACACTTACGCCATGCGCATCAAAGCCATTTATAGTCTATTTAGAGCCGAAGATGTTCAGTCTCTCAACCAAGAGCTTTCTAAGCGACAAAACAAAAACCGCGATTTTCTTAACTCCATCGACAATCTCCCTGGCGTTCAAAATGAAGTCAATGCTATGCGTAAGGCCATGAATCACTATGTTGATTTCACTCGCGTTACCATGACACCTCTGCTCACCACTAAACACTCTTCTGATTACACCACCTCTGATTTCAATCAAAAGTACGAATCTGCAATGGCTGAGTATCGATTAGCTGGCGAAGCGATGATCAACGCCATCGACAAACTATCTAAACAATTGAATCAAATCGTCACCGATGAAGTCGAAACGAATGGCGAACAACATTCAACCACGCTCACTTACAGCGCCGTCTCGCTTGCGGTGATCTTGAGTGCCGCTTCACTTATTAGTTGGGTACTCGCCAGCTACATCGTTGCGCCGATTCGTAACCTTCAAGTAACGATGCAGGAAGTCGCGAAGGGAAACCTACTAGTTAAGGCCGAAGCCATCGGGAAAAACGAAGTGTCTCAGCTGGCTCGAGATGTAAACCAGACCATAGAAAAACTGCGTGAAACTGTAAGCGCATTGGTTCGCATTAGTGAAGATGTGGCATCAGCATCAACCGAGTTAGCAACTGTTATGACTCAAAGCAGCGTCAACTCGGATCAAGAAAAGCAAGAAGTTGAGCAAGTAGCCTCGGCGATCAATCAGCTAGAGTCGACCGCAGCTGAAGTATCGACCAATGCACAAGAAGCCGATAGTGCATCAAATCAAGCACGTACGTTAACCTCACAAAGTATAAGCATGTTTGGGGAAAGTACTCGCGCAAGTGAAAAGATGGCGGAACAACTTAACGAAGCCGCTGCCGTCGTGACTTCGCTAAAAGAACAATCAGAACACATTGGTCGCGTGATCGAAGTGATTGAAGGTATTTCTGAGCAAACGAATCTACTTGCACTGAATGCAGCGATTGAAGCTGCACGAGCGGGCGAAAGTGGCCGAGGCTTTGCGGTAGTGGCCGATGAAGTACGTATGCTGGCAGCGCGAACTCAGGAGTCCACCAAAGAGATCCAAACCATTATAGAAGAGCTACAGCAACAATCTGGTCACGCAAATGAAAGTATGCATTCCAGCTTAGCCATGTTGTCAGACAACCAAGCTCTGACACAAGAAGTTAGCCAATCACTTGCTAATATCAGTAATGCTATCGCCGATCTGAACTCAATCAACACTCAAGTTGCAACCGCATCAGAAGAGCAGAAACAGGTCACGGCTGATATCAACAACAACTTAACGAACATCTATGAACTAGTGAGCCAGAACGTAACTGGCATTACGCAATCAGCCGCAGCAGCGCAAGAACTGTCTGGCTTAGCGGAAAACCAAAAACATCAGCTTAAGCAGTTCCAAGTTTAAATACTCTACTCAACACGATAAGTTCCAAAGGTTAGAAAAGAAAAAGCTCCGCACTGGCGGAGCCTATCATAAAGGCAAAGCTATCAACCCTTATTAACGTAATAATTATTATTCATCTGTCACTAACAAGAGAGAGCTTTTGAAACTTGAGTTTAACGGATCTCTATTGAAAACCTCACCATTAGTCGTATCAAAAGTTGCAACATGCTTACCGTCGCCATTAGGTGTGTTGCTCCAGACATAACGCCCTAGAACATCATCTCCATCTTTCAGACTATAGCCGCTAGCAAACCCTGTACTATTTATGGCTGGGCTGTGGCAAGCTCGCTCAGTTAGAGATACTAGCTCTTTGATATTTGCTAGTCGCCAATTTTTTTTGTCAGCAAAATTGTGAAGAGGATGGTTGCCGTCCTTATTACGAATTTGTTTGGCTGTGGAGAGAGCGAGTTGCCATGACATTGTAGATCGCGTCCCCTGGCATTCTTGGTTTCCTACATTCCATGTCATACCAACTGGACAGCGCATCCATGTTAGACCTGTTTTCAGGTCAGTTACGGTACCGCTCTCAGAATATGTATAACGCGTGTTAGGTGCCGTTTTAGCAAAGTCAGTAGAACACTCTTGTGCAGCTATTGCAGTTTGAGAAGCCAAAGTAAGAGATAGTACAGTTATTAATTTCTTCATCTTATTGCCCCTTAACTGCGACTAGACGGATTGGGAATTGGTAAGAATCATCGGCACCCGCACTTGTGTTGCTTGATCGAATCTCGACGTATGAAATAGTGCCTCTATCTTTGCCCCGGGAGACAATCGCAGGGAAATAAATCTCGCCATCAATAAGTTGTGATGATGCATTCGTAAACTTAAAGTCGCTATGCCAAAACGCACCATATCCTAAATAAGGGCTACCTATGGTTTGCTGTGGAAAGTATTTAACATTAAAACCATAGACGTTGTATTTTGCATATTCATCGTTCGGAGCAAACAGTGTTTGTTCACCAAAGTCTAGTAAGTCATAAGTCTCACGGTAAGTAGGCAAGCGCCAACCAGTGATTCCACATAACGATTGTTTGTTTATGTACTGAACATATTGGCTAGTGGTACAAACTTCATCACCAGCGTCTTTACAACCTGCAAGCTCTACATCTTTGCTAAATGGCTTAAATGTTTCAGACTCAAACGCAAATAGGCGATCTTTAAATTGAACTGAGCTCGCATCCGCACTTTTGTTTTCCCAAACAAGACCAGTACGCTCGTCCATAGTACAAGCCCACTCAGTCGCATCTGCAGCTAAAGCAGCACCTTGTGAATCTAACTTAACGAACTTAAAGCCTGCGCCTGTCGACGTTTGCTTGTCCTCTTTGTCGAAGCCGTACTCCGCATCTTGACCAGGGTAAGACGCTTGAACCTCTGCTACGTCTGCTGCTCCTTCAGCAAAATAAAGAACGGCGCCCGTATCGTTACTACCAACCGTTTGTTCAGCAACCGCTACAATTTCTTCAGCAAATGCACTCACTTCCACTTCAGACAGAAGATCAGAGGCCAATGATTTACCCTGGAAGCTAAGGCTTTGAGCAAGCAGCGCTACGCCTTGGGTCATTTGTTGTGGCTGCATTGCAGCTAATAGTGCAACCGTGTTTTGCTCTAGCTTATCTAGCTCGCTGGCTTCTGCGTTAGACATTACCGTTCCAGACAGAGAAACACCGGCATCGGTGAGTTGTGCTTTCACAATCTCTTCAGCTTGAGCAACGGTTTTACCGTCAACCACAAGACCTGCGAGCAACGTTGTTACACCATTGACCGTGTTACCCGTCGCTAAGTTTTGGCCCGGAGCCGCAAGACGCAACGTTTGGTTCGAACCTTGATCAACTTGAGCAAGAATGGTGCTGGTTAGTACGTTTTTGTCGCTTGAAGTCAGGCTAAATTTACCGGCATTATCCGTTTTAGCACTCGGCTCGGTCGTATCACAAACGTAGTTTTGGTTTAAATCGATGCAGACTGGCGTATCAAGAAGTGTACCTGCAGAAACGATGGTGCCAGCTACATCATAGGTCGGTGCCGACGTGTCACCACCAGAACCTCCGCCACAGCCAGCAAGGGCTAGTGACATAGCAACGAAAGAATATTGAAACTTCATAGATTTTATCTTCTTTTGATTTTAATTAACGAGAGCGAATCACTCTCACCATTGAAAGCAGGAAAAGTCCTAACAAGGTCCAAGGCGAACCACTGCCACCTGAACCACCGCCACTGCTTTCTTTAGTGGTATCAGCACTACACTGATACTGAGCAAAGTGACTCACACCCCACTCTTTCAACACCCCAGAGTTCCCTGACACGCGGTCAGACACTTCGAGACGCCAAGTCCCCCAACTCGGTTGACCGACAAGTGCTTGTAACTCCTCGTCATACTGAGCGGTGAAGTAACCTTTAAATCCTTTGGTATTGCTTGATTGATGGCTAAGTAGCACGACCGATTTGCCTTGTGGAGACACTAGCGTCACTTGCAGATCTTGCAGTGAGTCATGTTCGATGTTCAGGTAAACCGCAAACGAATCATCAATCGTGCGTGACTTGTCCGATAGCGTCTGAGAGAACAGTCTGTCGCCCTGTTCCGGCAAAGCGGAGTTCACTGGTTGAGGCTGGATATCGAGCTCTGGCGTACCATTAACCAGCATCACCTTTTCACTCCACTGGTGAGTCTTTAGGCCTTCAGAAAATTGATAATCCAATGAAATAGAGGAATCGAATTGCGTGCCACATGTTAGACCGCTTGGTAACGCCACCTTCATTGAGGTCGAGTCAGAAAGCGTTTCATCAAAGTCGAAAACAGATGCGTTGTTTAGCTGCCATTGCCCTTTGATGCTCGCTTCACGGCCAGTTTGGCTCAGGCTCAAACCAACGTCTTGACCTTGTGCGATGTATCGAGCGTCATAGCGAACACGAAGAGGCGCTTTAAGTAAGTTGTGTCTGTTGAAGCTGTCCGTCAGGAATTGGGCGTAGTCTTTATTTGGGAACAAGGTGTTTGCGGCAAACACGGTCGACTCCGCCAGATCATGCATTTTCACGCCACGACCAATGCCGTACATGCCTTCAAGAACAATGGCGTCAAACTCGCGGAACACCCTATCGGTATCATCACCGTATCGTTCAACCGATGCTTTAAGCGCTTGAAACAGCGGCGTTGACCATAGCTCGTCACCTAGTTCACCGCCCACACTGACGTGCGCTGGGTACTCTGAGCTCTCGAAGTAACGTGCTCTTTGGTTCCATAAGCTACGAGTTGTTTTGCGTGTTCCGAACACACCGTCCCAGTTGAACACCGTATCTAACTCGAATTCTTGACCACGACGCGAAGCATCCAAATATTGAATGCGGTAGCTCGCGCTGCCCGCCCAGTAATCAGCAAAACCCTCTGCGATAGCACCAGTGTGACCGTACGCCCAATCCGGTACGATTTGGTAATGAATGCCATGCCCAAGCTCGTGTATCACGACATCAGCCTCGACTGCATCCGGAGAAACACCACCGACACCCAGCATGAGTGCTTTCGGACCGTAATAGTAAGTAGAGTTATCTTTTGATAAACCGCGAGCATCAAAACGAAGCGGTTCATCAAACAAGTCGTAAGTCAGGCTTGTCAGATATTGGATCGAGCTATCAAGATGATAAAAAGCCATCAACTGTGGGAACGCATTGTCACCAAACTCGGTGCTTTGCATCTCATCAACACTGTCAAATGCTTGAACCCCTTCTGCGCTGAGGAAGTCCAACGTATCGAGTACAGGCGCTTCACCAGGTGCTGGGGCTGAAAATAAACCCGTCGCATCCACTTGCTTTAATCTTGGGTTAGAGAGATAGAACTTACCTCCCGACTTTAAAACCTCAATCGACTTGGTGACGTACTCGATCGGCTGAGGGTAATCGGACAGTGCTGACCATGTCGATTCTGGTGCCGCTTGCTGTTGCATGGTGCGCAGATCTGGGTTGAATAAAGAAACCTCAACATCAACCAGACTTCCAGAGCTCAAAGCCGGTGGCTCTTGTGCTTGCAGTTGGCGAGGCGATTCCAATTCCATTGCAACCGTTGGTTTACCGTTGCGAATTATCGTATCTTCAAGGCTCTTAAACACTCGCACAACGTGATGATTTTTATCAGTTGTTACTACAAGGGCACGCTGAGATTGATATTCACCGTTAACCCAAACATCAAAATTGTAATGCTCACCAAGCTGAGACTGGGTTTTGTAACGGAACTTAAACTCGCCCGCTTCTGAGTAGTGGCTGTCTAAATAAGTTTTCGCTTGCGCTTCATTGGTCACCACAGAATCCGTTGTGGGATAATCCCACTCTGCAGACAGCGCCGCAGGGGTACATGCAATAAGCAGTGAAAACGCCAATGGTTTTAGCTTCATGATTTCGTCCTAGAATTCGTATTTTGCAGTCAGCGTGAAGTAGCGCCCTGGCTCAGTTGAGTAACGCTTACTTTCCTCAGCGATACCCGCTACGTCTTGGTATCGGATGTATTCTTTGTCGAACAGGTTGATGATGTTTGCGCTAACACGAAGGTCTTTGGAAACGTGGTAAGTTGCGCCAATATCAAACGTATTCCACGCACTTGTCTGCGCGCACTCTGTCGCTAGACCAAGCGTGGTCTGGCATTTAGGAACGCGATCCATGGCCGCGGCCCAGTTCCAAGCCACGTAAGCATTGAAGTCTTGGTCGGCGTATTTCAGTTGAGCGTTACCTTCGAATGGCGTAATGCTTCGAACGTATTCACCTTCCGCGTCTTTGCCATCTACGTAGCCAAACTTGGTGCTGATGTTCCATCGCTTAGTGATCGCGTAACCCGCAGAAAGCTCTGCACCATACGTCTCGACACCATCGAGGTTTTGGTATTGTTTAATGTAATTACCATTGCTTGAGTCAAAGCCCGTGGTCACAACGTCGATGAAGTTTTCAAACTTGTTGTAGAACAAAGACGCATAGACATACGCACGACCGTTATCGAACTTGTTACCGATTTCAAATGAGTCGGAAGTTTCAGCTTCTAGATCCATGTTTGGTGCAATGACAAACGGCGTGAGCGGCACAAAGTCGTGGCTTACAAAGCCATACGCTTTATCGTATTCCGGAGCACGGTAACCATGGTTATAAGATACATAAGCAATGTTGTTGGCAAATACTTCACGAGAAACCGAAAGACTTGGAGATACCTCTGAGCTATCCATGTCTTTTAATGGGAAGCCGCCCACTTCACCCGCACCGTCTGGCGTGAGACGGTGCGCATCAAAGCGTAGGCCACCTGTGATGGTCCATTTATCCAGTTCCACCATGTCTCGAACGTACAAACCAATGTTATAAGCACGAGCAGGAGCGAAAGGTTGTTTGGTCGAAGGTGTTACTCCGTTCCAATCAATCTTGGAGTCGCTATCTGTGCGTTCGTAATAGTCAGTAGAAAGCTCGACACCGTAAGCCAATTGGTGCTCAGCATTTGCTGCATAAATCGTATTAGTGAAATCGCCACGGAAGCCAATTGTTTCGTCAATGAAGGTTTTGTGTTCCAGCTCGCGACGCTTGGTGATCAAACCATTGTGATCCACTTGGCGCATTAAACGGTTGGTGTCTTCCACCACTTCGGTGTGACGCCAGTAAACTTTGGTATCCAACTCTTCGAACCAAGTTGGATTAATCGGAGTCACCTCTGCACCAATATAAGCGCTGTACTCTTCTGTGGTTTCATCCTCAGCAAAGTCTTCAATATGCCAAATTCCATCAGGTTGAATGGACGGTGAACCCTCCAAACGCTCTTGGTTCTGGGTGTAGAGTTCAGCTTTCGCTTTCAACATCACCTCTTCATTGAAAAAGTGGTTGATCGTATAAGCACCGCTGTAACCATCGAGGTCGCGGTTATACAAATCTTCATCAAAGTTACGTGTCTCTTGCCCCTGCCAGTATGAAACGTTAAACAAACTCTCAGTATCACCGGAGCGGAAAGCTAGATTACTCGTGCCTTTGTACTTGTTGCTGATATCGGTGTAAGTACCGGATACATCGGTGTAGAAGTCTTTGTCTTTTAAGAAATCACCCGGCTTGCTGGATTCTAAAATCACCACACCGCCGATCGCGCCAGAGCCATGCACCGAAGAGCTTGCACCTTTAATGATTTGCAGCGATTCAAAATTGGATAAATCAAAAGTATCTCTCCCAACTGCATCATTAATGTCATTCGCACCGAAGCCATCCGCAGAACGAATGCCATCACGAACGATCATAATGCGGTTACCCGTCATACCACGGATGGTAATGTTTTGCGGACGTCCTGCACCGCCCGTCACACTTACACCAGGTTCGTTACGCAGCACGTCATATAGCTCGGTCTCGCCTCTTTCTTCGATTTGCTCGTTTGTGATAACCGCGACACTACCTGCCACTTTTGACAATGGCTGATCGATTTTATTGGCGGTTACCACCACCTCTTCCATTGAGAAAACCTTAGATTCGGCGTGCACTTGACTGGCAGCAAGTACCGAAAGTACTGCCGCTGACACTGGGGTAAGCTTCATTTACTGCTCCGCTTTAGATGTTTTAATGAGTGATAGTAGAAATGCGTATTCTTTTGCTTGTTGTTCTTGCGCTTGTCGTGGGTCCATTTGGTGGCCCGAATTAAAATCAGTTTGCAACAAGTACGGCCCGTTGCGCTCACTTAACGCTGAAACTTTAGCCAGATACTTTGCGCCTTCCCAATATGGGACGCGCTGATCAATTAAACCGACTTGAACCAACATGGGTGGGTAAGCGTTTTTATGGATATTGAGAATCGGATCGTACGCCTTCATTAACGCCAATTGTTCAGGTTTGGTTGGGTTACCCCATTCGCCATACTGCTGTGTGGTAAGCGGAAGTGAGGTATCCGACATACTTGCAACCACATCAACAAAAGGCACTTTAAGTACGACACCTGAAAACAATTTAGGATCTTGATTAACCGCTCCGGCCACCAACGTGCCACCAGCACTAGAACCGATGGCGAAAACCTCTCTATTGCCACGTTCGAATGTTTGCAGCGCCTTCGCGGCCGCGACAAAATCACCAATAGAATTGGCTTTTCGCACACCACGGCCTTGCTCGTGCCATTCATCGCCAAAGTACCCACCGCCACGGACATGGGCGATAGCGTAAATCACACCTTGGT
The DNA here is from genome assembly GCF_033344395.1 of Vibrio sp. 1874. Taxonomy (NCBI): domain Bacteria; kingdom Pseudomonadati; phylum Pseudomonadota; class Gammaproteobacteria; order Vibrionales; family Vibrionaceae; genus Vibrio; species Vibrio sp. 1874. The sequence goes on along the minus strand of NZ_JAWPOR010000001.1, from coordinate 425,305 downwards.
CGAGTAAACTGATAACCTGAGGCATAAAGTACGGTTTCATCGTAAAACCATACGCGCCGTAACCGTAAATCATCACAGGAGATTGTGGGTGCAATTTGTCTTTGCGATACGCCAAAGAGACAGGGACAGAAACGCCGTCGTGCTTAATAAAAATACGTTGGGATACATAACGCTGACTATCAAAGTCTTGGTAAGCATCTTGAGAGTACAAGGATTTATTCAGCGTTTTTACATCGAACTCTTCCCACTGAGGAGGCGTAGTCATCGACATGCTTCGGATACGAATTTTGTTTGATTCAAAATCGCCCAATGTGCTTAGCCAAGCGACATTACCATCGTGTTCCAATGGCAGTATCACTTTTTCCTGCCCTTGGTAAGAATACACCGTCAATGTCGACAAGTTGTTTGGCTTACTAAGTGCCACAACTCCTGCATCATAAAGGTAGAACTGTTCAAGCGGCTCACGAGGATTGGTAAAGCGTTGCCATGTTGCGCCAAGCGGTGCGAGTTCGGCTTGGTAAAGGGCGAACTTTCCTTCCAGGTTGCTTTTAAGATAAATGTAACCTTTCGCCACATCCGCGTAATATTCCACACCCACTTCAGGCTTTCGCAATGAATCTGAGACAGTGCCCGTTTCTAGGTCGACAAGCTTCTGCTCTGTTGTTGACTCGTTGTTGCTTTGCAGCACAGCATAACGGCTATCTGCCGCACGATAGAAAGAAAGTAACCAATCTGACTTGGGTTCATTCCATAGGACTGTTTTTGCCAAAGATTCAGTGGAGATACGTAAGATCTGATGAGGTCGCTGGGTGCGCTTTTCTTTTGCAACGAGGAATGCCACTTTCCCGTTAGGTGACAACAATACGCCACTATCGACGTGCGTCGCCAGTTCCGTAGATTGACCGGAGAGTAAATCAACAACCACAGCACGATATTGTTCGCTGCCGTCGATATCTTCCGTGAAAAGTAGCGTGTCACCATTCACTTGCCATTGACCAAGTTGGTAGTACTGATGCGCAGATTGTCGTTCATCGAAATCGAACACCACGTTTTCTGGTGCATGTTGACTCGCACGGGATAATAGTAAGTAACGACCATCGCGACGCATTAGCGTCCACTCTCTTCCACTCACGATCGACCATGGCTTATCACCTTTGTCTGCCACAATGGTATCCCACTGCGTTAGTAGGTTTTTTGTCAACGTCTGATAACTTTTTTGGTGCTGTTCAGTTTTGTGGTTTTGTTCTGTTAGGTAGGTAAGAACTCGCTCATCTTTACGAGCATCATCTCGAAGCCAGTTGAAATCATCAGCAGCAAAGCCAGAACTAGAGGTAATTATGAGCCCTAAAAAAACATGAGTAAATTTCATATAGAGAGCGAATTCATTTATAGGATTAATACAATGGCGCGTATTCTGCCCTTAAATAAAAATGAGATCAATTATCATTTTCATAATCATGTGAGATTTTTATCTAGTGTGTGAGGAAAAACGTTTGCTTTGACCGAGGTTATAAAACTTAATAACTTCCTAAATTAGCGTTCTATGCTGTTTATATACAACCAGACAAATATAAAAGCTGACTAACGAGTGAGTATGGAAAGACGCTATTTCACCTAGCGACAGACATAAAAAATCCGAGTGCGAACACTCGGATTTTTAAGAACTAAAATCAATGGGAAACTACAGCAGCTTTTACTCTTCAGAGCTCGGTGCCGCTGGTTTTTTCTTAGGGATGAAGACATCATCACCCACAGATACGTTTTTGTAGAAGCTCTTGTCACGCTTAGCTGGTTTTTTCGCCGATTTTTTCGCTTGAGGGCGAGCTTTCTTTGCGGTCGCTTTCTTATTGCGGAAATCTGGTTTAGGTGGCTTAAGGCCTTTAAACTTACCTTTCAAATCTTCGAACAATGAAAACTCAAGATCTTGTTGTAGGTATGCTTCTACACGTTTAAAGCTATCCCAGTCTTTTGGACCAACAAGAGAGATTGCATCCCCTTTATTTCCAGCACGACCAGTACGACCAACTCGGTGTACGTATTCTTCGGTATGCTTTGGCATATCGAAGTTGATGACGTGTGTCACAGTTGCAATATCCAAACCGCGGGAAGCAACATCAGTCGTTACAAGGATCTTAAATACTGCGCGCTCAAACTGACTCATAATGGTGTTACGTTGAGTCTGGTTCAAGTTACCACTTAGTGCTACAGCCTTCAGTTTCTTTTCGTTCAGCTTTTCTGTTAGTCGCTCAGTATCATCACGCGTTGCCGTAAAGATAATAACTTGACGGTATTCAGCCTCAGAAAGAACACGATCTAAAATTGCCTCTTTATGATCTAGGTGATCACACAAGTAAAATTTTTGCGTGATATCTTTATGTTCTTCGTTAGAAACGCCGATAGCAATTCGCTTTGGCGCATTGAGCATTTCAGCCGCGATTTCATTGACGTCTGCATGATCTAATGTCGCAGAGAACATCAACGTTTGACGACGACGATGCTTGGCTGCTTTATGAATGCGACGAAGCTCTGGTGCAAAGCCCAAATCCAACATACGGTCTGCTTCGTCCAGAATTAGCGTTTCCAAACCATCCAGATAAAGCGAACGGTGCTCTAAGTGATCAGCCAAACGTCCTGGTGTCGCCACGATAAATTTCGGGTAACGACGCAGAGCTTTTACCTGATCGTTAAAGTTCTCACCACCCAAAATCAGTGCTGCTTCATAAGATAGGCCAGCTAGCATAGAACGAAGCTCACCATATACTTGTTTCGCTAGCTCACGAGTAGGAGCAAGGATTACCGCGCGAGGGTCTTTCGCAGAAAACGATTTTGTCTTTAAAGACTTATGAAGCATTGGCAATACAAACGCCAAAGTCTTGCCCGAACCTGTTTTCGAAGATGCCAATAGATCCTTGCCTGCAATCGCAACAGGAATCGCCTGCTGCTGAATGTCAGTCGCTTTTTTAAAATCGTAGTGTTTTAGGTTCTTCAACAATCGGTTGTCTAGGCCTAGATCTTTAAATTGCAAAGTATTCTCCAATAAATCAGTCAGCGTCTGAGCGCTCTGTAGTGTCGTTTCCGCTCTAACGCAGCAAAAAAAATAAAGCTCGGTATAATACCGCAAATCATAGGAGTATAGATAGAGATCACACAAACTAATTCCCTGTGGTAACGGTAAAACATCATTTGTGGCTCAGTTCAGAGTAAAGACTAGCCTTTTTGATGAGCAGCTGGACAGGAAGTTTAGAGAAAAGCCGTTCAAATATGCCTTCTATCCATCAACAAAACGACTTAAATAGCAGTTATTTGGGCCAATAAACTTTCATTTGTGTCAATATCGTCTAAATTATTGATATCAGGAACGTGGCAAATACACCTGCTATGAAAACTGTTGTGAGAACGAAATAAAGGATAGGTAGTTAAACTTTGTTAAGTTCAGGTAAAAGTTGACGTCAGGTACTCCATGAAATTCTTGGGTTTTTTTGACTTTTGCTACATCATGTACTGATAAAATGTAACCACATTTAACCTCGCTACTGTATAAAATAATAGTTAGTGGCGAGACTTTCACTATAAGCAAGGAGTTCTTATATGAACAAAACGTTGATCGCAGCTGCAGCAACTTCAGTACTTCTACTAGCCGGTTGTGCTTCTTCTGATGACGCAGCTACAGCAAATGCAGCAAAATTAGACGAACTAAGCAACCAAGTTAGCCAACTAAGCCAAGACGTACAAGCTCTTCAATCTGACGTTCAAAAATCAGGCGCAGCAGCAATGGCTGCTCAAGAAGAAGCTGAGCGTGCTAACGAGCGTATCGATAACATCGCTCAGTCTTACACTAAGTAAGATTTGATACCGCGTCTTAACGCCCGTTAAGGCGCGGTTATTTCGACAGGAACCCCATTCTGTGCAGCGATTGCTGCTTTAGCCTTCACGTTTTTCATACCGAATTCATCCAGCCACCACTTTAACTCTTTCGGCACTTTGAGTTCATCTTTCTCGCCATTACTACGAGTCAAAGGCTCATGTGCTTCTAAGAACACACTTCTGTCAGGCTCAAGTGTCATTTTGATAGGCTGGTTAATGATGTTAACGTCTTCACCGTTACGAACCTTGTCAAATAACCACTCAATGTCACTTGGGTCCATACGAATACAACCCGCGCTGACCCGCATACCAATCCCAAAGTCCTTGTTGGTACCATGAATTAGGTATTCGCCATTCCCGTAAGCTAAACGCAATGCAAACATACCAAGTGGATTATCAGGCCCCGCAGGAACAACGGCTGGTAGGTCAATGCCCTTTGCTTTGTACTCGGCACGAATAGAGGCTGGAGGAGTCCATGTAGGGTTCGGTCGTTTTTGGCTGATACGCGTTGTCATTACTGGGGTATCGCGCCCTATTCGGCCAATTCCGACAGGAAATACATGGACAATATCCTCTCCTTTCGGAAAGTAATATAAGCGCAGCTCGGCTAGATTAATAACGATACCTTTATAAGGTACGTCTGGGAGGATTAGCTGTGTCGGAATAGTAAGAACATGCCCCTCTTCTGGTAAGAAGGGATCCACGCCTTTGTTTGCGGCCATTAAACCTAGCATACCCACATCGTAGAGCTTAGCGATATTTGCCATGGTTTCGCCTTCTTGCACGACGTGGTTTTCAAGGCGACCAATTAAACGGCTTCCATCCTCTGGTAATTCGTACATCTTAGCGAATGATAGACCACTCACTAAAGATAACGACACAGATAGCAGGGTACGTTTTGCGAAACTCATTGATCGCTTTTTGCTAAGCATTTCACTCTATTCCTTGGCACTTTTAAAGAGCTGTAAGGTTATCTCTCTTTCTGTCTTGTGATCAACCATCGGCTTGTGATATTCCAGTAAAGAAAAGCCCTCCCAAGTCCAAGGTTTATGGATGTATTTGTTCGGTACACTTTTGATTTCTGGTACCCAGTGGCGCACAAATTCACCATTAGCATCGAACTTTTCGCCTTGGCTTATCGGGTTGAAAATACGAAAGTATGGCTGCCCGTCACAGCCCGTAGAGGCAGACCATTGCCAGCCACCATTGTTCGCTGCAAAATCGCCGTCCACCAGCTTACTCATGAAGTACGCTTCTCCCCATCGCCAATCAACATGTAAGTCCTTGGTAAGAAAGCTCGCGACAATCATACGTAATCGGTTGTGCATCCAGCCTGTTTGATTGAGCTGACGCATTGCTGCATCAACGATTGGGTATCCTGTTGTTCCTGTCTTCCATCGCTCAAAGGCTTTCTCATCATAGGACCACTGGATTTTATCCTCCCAATCGATAAATCCTTTGCCTTTGACGAGTTTTGGTTCGAAAACCAATAGGTGCTGATAAAACTCACGCCAAATGATCTCACTTAGCCAAGTTGCTTTCCCTTCTGTAAGGTCATTTTGTTGATTTTCAGCATACAAACGAGCAATACACTGCCTTGGTGATAGCGCGCCAATCGCAAGGTATGGAGACAGTTGGCTAGTGCCATCAATAGCTGGAAAGTCTCGCTCGCTTTGATACGCGTCACTGCGCTCCCGTGCAAATTCCCTAAGCTGCTTCAAAATATCATTAGTCGAAGCCAGCCAGTCTTCACTGGATTCTCGAGGATAGCTAAATGTGAAGCTTGAATTAAATCGAGCCGACTCTAATTGTTCGAGTACCTTTTTATTGAGTGGCGCTTGCTCGTGAGGTTTTACTACCGTCGGCATATGGAACTGCGTTAACCAAGCACGCTTGAATGGCGTAAATACCTTAAAATATTCGCCTTGCTTATTAAGAACCGTCGTTGGCGCGTGCACACATTTGTCATGAAACAGTTCAAATTCGATATCGTGAGAAGCTAACGCTTCACTTACTTGTGTATCCAGCTCTCGTTCGTTCACCTCATAATGAATGTTTGCCATAACAGACGTGGCTTCAAGTGTTTCCGCCCACCCACTAATCACATCTGTACAATCGGAAAACGACGGCACCTCTTTGTACAAAAAAGGAATATTAAGGCTTTCAAGCTCCTCGTTAAGACAAGCTAAGCGACGAGCAATGAGGTCTGCCTGCATCGGCGCCATGTGATGCTCCCGCCACTGCTCTGGCGTCGCGATAAAGCAAGCGACAACAGGCTGACCTGAATCCAACGCCGCTTTGAGTGCCGTGTGGTCTAACGCACGTAAGTCACGTCGAAACCATACTAAAACCATGGTAGCTCCTATCTTTTGTCTACTAAGTTAGGTGTAATTTCTCTATCACTTCAGAGCACCCCATCCGATCACCTAACTGTGCGTGAAGCATTTTGATGGACGCTACTTGTTTAGCAGCTAGCGCTTTGTTGGAGAAAAGGTAGATAAACGAACCATTTTCAACGACCTCGTGATCTAGTAGACCAGAAACATCATCAACCTTATCGATCAAAGTCGTGTGATACCCTTGTTCGCAAAGCTTCGCTGCTTGAATCCAACTCTCAGACTCTCTGTTTTGTTCAAAGCTAATGAGCAGACACTTTCCTTTGGAAGCGGCTTTGTTTTCAGAATCGATAACAAGGGCAAGTCGAGTGATCAAACAAGTCTGAAATAACCCTACCTGTAAAGATCGCAGCGATCCTTTTACCATGTCTAGCGCATCAAATACTGGGCTAATAAACTGATCAATAACGAGTTTTAGTGGATACTCTTTAAGAACAGAGGCAAGTAAACTCTCTGCTTTTCCTCGATTCAGGGTAGACAGCGCAAGCAGCATGTTTTCAACTTCTTCGAGTGTGCGAACCTCGTTTTTGACTTCGACATCGGCGCTTTTTCCTAGCAGCCCCTTCACTTTACCAATCGAAATCCCCTTCGCGAGCCAGCTCTGGACTTCGCGAATCGTATCGAGATCTTGCTGGCGATAAAGTCTGTGTCCTTTTTCAGTTCGCTGAGGTTGGATCAAGTTGTATCTTCGTTGCCAAGCTCTCAGCGTAACTGGTTTTACACCCGTGATTTCTGCGACATCTCGGATCGCGTATAGTTTTTCTTCTGAACTACAAACCATAGCGTAATCTCATCTCCTGCGGATACGGTTCTAAAAACTTCTGTTTTGCTAAATACTCGTCTGGGTAAGTATTTAAGTAATGCTTAATCAATGTAAGTGGTGCTAGCAGAGGCAGCATTCCGATACGGTAGTCGTGAATCACTGTCGCTAACTCTTCTTTTTCTTCTTTAGTTAGTGAGCGTTTGAAGTACCCTTGTAAATGCATCAACACATTTGTGTTGTTTTTGCGGCTAGCCCGATTCGTTAACGCCTTCATCAGTCCTAAACGATACTCTTGGTAAAAGTCTTCAATTTCATAATTAGCGACATCAGCGACTAAGCGGCCAAGGGAGCGGTATGACTCTGGGTGGTGTGCCATTAACGTCAGTTTGTAGCGCGAATGAAAGTCGATGATTTTGCCACGAGTAGGCTCACCATCCATCGAGCCGTAAAAGTCATTTAGACAAAATACTCGAGTAATAAAATTTTCTTTCAATACAGGGTCGTTAAGTCTGCCATCCTCTTCAACAGGCAACCAAGGCATTTTTTGCATCAATGTTTGTGTATACAAGCCAACACCTTCTTTCGCAGCACTGTTCTTGCTGTAAACCTTGACTCGCTCCATGCCACAAGTTGGTGACTTGGCACAAACGATGTAACCACAAAGCTGCTCGCTTTGAAGTTCATCTACTTTATTGGCCGAGTAAGTGAGCATATTGTCGGTATGATCATTTTCTGGATTTTTGGTTTCAACCAATGCAACACGCTCTTCATTAGAAACAAGACGAATTGTTGGACGGGGTACTGGCATACCTACGCCGACTTCAGGGCATACCGAAACAAAGTCAAAATACGGGCTGAGCTCTTTAGTCACAAAGTTGCTCACCTTATGACCAGAGTCAAAACGCACTCGTTCACCCAAAACACACGAACTGATACCTACTTTGATTGAAGATTCCATGATGACGCATCCCTATACAAAAAGTTTTGTTGTATAACTTATAGCAAGCCTTTCCAGATTGTACAAGAAAATAAGTTGTACAATTTAATCGTTTTACTTCACTCGAAAGTATTTCGATCAACCAGCTGTCAGAAAAAAGTTTGGCCCAAAAACAAAGAATTTGTGCGCGCAATCGACAAACTGCTCAAAAGCAAATCGATTGCTCTTTTGATTTCAACAGATTTGGTTATCAATAGTAGTTGCAGTTTCTAAATGCGTGGTTTTTGTGACTAAGCTCTCAAGGGGCTACTGTACGTCCCGATATTATTGCCTCAACGAAAACGAACAAGTTCAACAGAATTGGTAATAGCGTTCTATAATAGAGGCGTTTTATCAAAACAAAACTTTGGAGAGCACTTATGGCAACCCCACACATTAACGCACAACCAGGTGATTTCGCTGAAACAGTTCTAATGCCAGGCGACCCGTTGCGCGCTAAATACATCGCTGAAACGTTCCTAGAAGATGTGAAACAAGTTTGTGACGTTCGCAACATGTTCGGCTTTACTGGCACTTACAAAGGCAAAAAAGTTTCTGTAATGGGCCACGGCATGGGTATCCCGTCTTGCTGTATCTACGTACACGAGCTAATCGCTGAATACGGCGTGAAAAACGTTATCCGTGTAGGTAGCTGTGGTGCAGTACGTGACGACGTGAAACTAATGGACGTTGTTATCGGTATGGGTGCTTCTACAGACTCTAAAGTTAACCGTATCCGTTTCAACAACCACGATTTCGCAGCAATCGCTGATTACGGTCTTCTAGAAGAAGCAGTTAACCAAGCGCGCGCTCAGGAAGTGCCTGTAAAAGTAGGTAACGTATTCTCTGCAGACCTGTTCTACACACCAGAAGCAGACATCTTCGAGAAGATGGAAAAACTAGGCATCCTAGGTGTAGACATGGAAGCGGCTGGTATCTACGGCGTAGCAGCTGACCTAGGCGCGAAAGCACTGACTATCCTGACAGTTTCTGACCACATCATCCGTGGTGAAAAACTAAGCTCAGAAGAGCGTCAGAAGTCGTTCAACGACATGATGAAAGTTGCACTAGAAACTGCAATCAACATCTAAGAACAAATAGTAAGTAATAATTTGCAGCCAGAGTTATGCTGGCTGCCCGAATTATCCCGAGGGGGCGATTGTGTCTAACGGCGAACTGCCAAAAGACGCAGATGGGTTACAACTCAACTTTTGTAAAACATTGGCGTGTGACAACTTTGGATTGAGTGATGCAAAGCGTTACGTTCTGCAACATGCGAACCCTAAGCGTCCGGCGATGGTATGCCGTGAATGTGGAGCTTTCCCCCCCTTACTTAATAATCGCGATGTCGTGAACGAACTTCATCGCCTGCGGCACGTCCACAGTGACGGGTTGCCTGCTTGCCGTAATGATGATTGCGACAACTTTGGACTTTCTGTCCACACTCACAAACACCTCTATCACGCTTTCGGTTACAGTGGCGATCGCCAACGTTACCGCTGTAAAGTGTGTCAAAGTACCTTTGTCGACAAGTGGTCTGGTGCCAACAAGAAGCTTCAATTTCAAGAGAACTTGATGGGCTTGTTGTTTACGGGATATTCCGTACGAGAAATCTGCCGTAAGCTTAGTATTAACCCAAAAACCTTTTACGACCATGTTGACCATATAGCTAGCCGCTGCCGCCGTAAGCTGGCAACCATTGATGCGCGCTGGGTAAACCACGCAACGCATTATGAATTGGCCTCAAACTATATTGCATTGCAACCGAACAGCAATAATGGTGTGTATTGGATTGTTTCTGGCGAAGCGCATTCTGGCTATATTCTTTGCCAGCACGTCAATTATTCCGCTGATGAAGAGCCAATCGCAACGCTCGATCATAATCCTTACGATGAGGTGTCTCGTTTTGTTTCCCAGGAGTACGTAGCGGAAGCAAGTGAGCCGCTTGCGGAACCTTCTCATCACCTCAGAGAGCGAATTGACCAAAAATACCAAACAATTTTGGCTCGCGGTAACGTAGAAGACCCTCTTGGTAATCTATCTGTATTTCATTACCCTTCAAAAGGGGCATTAGTCCGTCCACCATACACCTCATATGCACACTATTTGCACGTACTTGATATGTGCTGCCCAAACAAACGTGTATCTCTATACATGCCTCAAGATCCCCTACTACGTTCGGCTGCACTGAGCGTTTGTTTACCTCGCATTAAAGAGAAAAGTGTCGACTTGATGTACGTAGAAGAGGACGCTAGTTGGGACATGAGTACTCCCTTTGGCAAAGTCGATATCGCCTATATGAGTTGGTGGCGCGATCGTTGGGCAATCTCTAGTCAAAACGAAAACCACAAAGGCATTTGCTACCTCGCTGGCGATCAAAATGAGCCTGAAAAATGGTTTAACGTTGCGACAACTCGTCATGTGAAGTTTTATCAAAACCGCTTTCAGATCCTTTTCGAAAGCTTCATTAACGAGCCACGTCGCAAATTACGACCTGCTGGTATTTTACCTCTTTTAGATATATTCAGAGCTTGGCATAATTTGTGCTATCAGGATAAACAAGGTCTTACCGCTGCACAAAGGTTAGAAGTCTCTGATGCACCTTTGACAATCAAACAGCTCCTATCGTAGCTATTCTATTGGTAATTTAGATGTAGTAATTAGGGGTTGTAACGGTATACATTACGGCCCCTGATCGTTTACCAAAACGTTATCCGCATCGCTTTGGTAAAGAAACATGCATCTAACCACTTAATATTAGGTGTGATTTCCAGTTCGATAGTCATGGATGTGAACGTTGGATAAAAACCAAATTCAGCTAGAAGATGATCTCACTAAGCTTAAAGGCCAAATAAAATCGGCCCCTAAACATACCTTTAATATTGCGCAGCAATATCGTATCCGCGCGGAACAAATTTTATTTGTGGACGGAGAGATCAAAGCCTTACTCATCATGGCGCAATGCTGTTGGTGCCTAATGGATTACCGACAAGGCTTAAAACTCGTCAAAGACGCTTACAGCAAACAAACACAGCTTGAAACCGACGATAATCTCCCGGAAATTCTCCATCTTTTTGCACTCCAATATTGGGGCCAAGCAAAGTATTATTCCGCGCAACAATATTGGATTAATGCGCTCGAACAATCTGCTCTTGTTGATGATGTTGAAATTCAAATCGAATCTCTAATTGGGCTTGGTAATGTATGGCGCATCACTAATGAACACCAACTTGCCGCTTCAACTCATGAGTTAGCCGTTAAAGTGGCAAACAATGTTCGTATTGCTTGGTTAGAAGGCAAAGCGCGCATCCTATTAGCTTGGGACTATTACTTACTAAATAAGTTTGTCGAGATGCTTACGGTACTGGATGGAGCAACCGAAGTATTAAAAGATCATGATGACAGTACGTGGCAAGCCGAGATCTGGGACTTTAAAGGGTTAGCACTGCTTGGACTAGAACGCCTTGATGCGGCCGAAGAAGCCACCCAAAAAGCCCACCAGCTTGCCATTGAGCATGACCTCGTTTGGATGAAAGCACACTCTTTTATTAGCCGAGCAAGACTTGAGCTTTTGCGCCAAAATACAGACAGCGCTGCCAAGTTGCTACTTGCAGCAGAAGAGTCTGCACTCAGTTTCGACCACGGTGAGCTACTCAGCCAAATTTGCTTCCAACAATCACGAGTCGCTGAAGAACAAGGTGACTTTGAGTCTGCGTTTAACGCGTTCAAGAAATACCGTAAGCACGCACTCAAAATGCTCAAAGAACAAACTCATCGAATCAGCATGGATAAAGCAAGAGGCTCTAAACGCCAACTAGAGCAGCGAGCACGTAAGCTGATCAATCATATTCGCTCTCAACACGAATACGACCCTGAAAAACAGTTCTCTAATGTCGTTTCTGAGACCTACTGGTGGGAACAGTTAGTTTTGTTTAAAACGGAGCTCAAACGCTCTAAACACGCCATCATTATGATTCAGCATTCAAACCCCGAAGTTCTCGATGTTTGTACCGAGCTCGTTCATGCATTGACAACCTCCAGCGACCTCATCTCGAGAATTTCCAGTAACAGGCTAGCAATGTTAATTGCAGAAAAAGGTCAAGCAGCAGAAGAGGTCTACCGCACTGTCCAAGCGATGTTAGACATCTATCCATGGAAGCGACGCGGAATCAAAGGCCCGAAACCGATACTGTATTTGCAAGATATCCTGACCTTCCCATTCACGTTAGAACAGCTCGAAGAAAGTTATATTGAGGTAATGAAGAATGGAACAACTGCTTAGCAAGGTGACTGACGCAGGTATCGATCCTTCTTCCGTTTCAGGTGAAGAAGCGATTACGCTATGGGAACACATAGGGTTACATATTGCGTCAACAAACCGAGAGAAAGCGCATTGCTATATCATTAGCGCCGAGTATCGAAGAGAGATCAAACAGCTCAACGACAGCATTAGTGAATTGAAACAAGCGCTTGAGTTGCTTGTTTTACCAGAGGATGTAGAAGATATTCTTTCTGTGAAAGCAAGCTTGAGTGAGCGTTTAGTTGAAGTAGGTGACTACAATGCGGCATTAACCGAGTATGTTGCTTCAACCAATATCGCCGTCGAGTACGGCTATATTGATGAGTACGTATTGGCCATTATTGGAATGGGTAATTTGTGCGATGCCTATGGGGATCACCAACGTGCATTACGTTATTATCAAAAAATAGATGCTATCGATCACGCTATTGGCAGTCGATCCCTACGCCTTCGTTACAAGCTGTACATGCTAGCCTGTTACATCAGCTTGAACCGTACCGCAGACGCCAAAGAGCTATTGAGTGAATGTGAAGAACTGAGCATTCTCGTCAGTGATAAAAACCTCGCCGCACAAATTCACCTCTACCGAGCCAAATTATATCGTCTGCAAGAAGACTACCCCAGTGCGTTGCTGGCTATTTCGAATGTTCAGTATACAACGGGTAGTGCCACGACATACTGGTTATCCACGATGGTCAAAATTGAGACTGCGTATTGTCTAAACGGTGTAGGGCACACTTCTTTAGCTAACTTAACGCTGGACTCCATCAGTAAAAGGATTCAAAAGCAGCTATCTCCTATCGTTACTCAGCATTTTTATAACGCGATGAGTCAAGTTTACGCCTCTCAAGGGTTGTATCAAGAAGCATTAAATTGTGAAAAAAAAGCGCACAGAATCGAATGTGATCTTGTAAAACATATTCCGATCGGTGAGTTAGGGTCTGCTCAACTACGCCGACTTTCACGCTTTGAGTTACAACTCAAACTCATTTTGTCAGAGCTAGAAAACAAAGAACTAAAAGAAACCACCAAGCAGCATAAAAATACTGTTGCTCAGCTACAGCAGGACGTCTTTACCGATCCACTTACGTCTTTACACAACCGACGCTGGTTAGAAGTTAAACTAAAAGATCTACTTCTGCACGATACTGCATTTGCATTGATGGTCATCGATATCGATCACTTCAAATCCATCAATGACGAACTAAGCCACTTGGTGGGCGACAAAGCGATCAAAAGTGTGTCACAGGAACTGGCGTCCTACTTCAGATTTAAAGGCGCATCGTGCGTACGATTTGGTGGTGAAGAGTTCCTCGTGATCCTTGAGAATACCCAACTGGAACGCGCAGAAATGCATGCCGAGAATTATCGTGAACGGATTTATCAATATGGTTGGGACGATATTCTTGGTGAACGGGGGCTGACCGTATCCATAGGGATTACCTTGCATCGAGAAGGCGAGAATACTCAGCGAACTTTTTATCGTGCAGACAAAGCTCTTTATCGCGCCAAAGCCAACGGCAGAAACCAAGTCTGTACCGAACTTTAAACCATGCCCCGGTTGACATCTGGGGCTTTGTTATACTTTTTACTTATCCTTCCTCTATCACTTCACTGTTTGTTTAAATAAGTACTCAGCAACACCTTAACTGCCAATAAACATCAGTGGATACTTACATCGCATAAACATAATTCCTACATAAAAACCGCTTGATTCATCTGTAGTTAAGACAAATACTTAAATTGTTAATTTACGTAGATTTTCCATTTCGCAATAAGCACAGGTAGGTAAGATGTTTCTAGACTATTTTGCACTTGGGTTACTCATCTTCGTTGCTTTAGTGATCTTTTACGGAATCATTGTCATTCATGATATTCCATATGAAATCGCCAAAGAGAGAGAGCACCCGCACCAAGACGCAATTCACTACGCTGGCTGGGTCAGCCTTTTCACTTTGCATGCGCTGTGGCCATTTTTATGGATCTGGGCAACATTATGGCGCAAGGAACGCGGCTGGGGTTTTAAACAACTAGAACAAGAAACACACGACATTCATCACCGCCTTGAAGAACTCATCGATGAAGTCAACGAACTCAAAAACGAAGTATCGATGTTGAAACAACAAAAGATTCAGCAAAAGCCTTTGCCTGAACAAAGTAAAGAGGACGAATAATGGACTTATTGCTGATTCTGACTTACGCCGCTCTTTGTATTGCCATTTTTAAAATTTTCAATATTCCTCTAAACAAATGGACCGTTCCAACCGCCGTACTTGGCGGCGTAGTGTTAGTGGGCACACTCGTGCTGCTTATGAACTACAACCACCCATTTACTCAATTAGGTAACCAAGTGTTCCCGACTACTCCTATCGTCTCTGGCGTGCGTGGCCGCGTGGTGGAAGTGCCAGTCCAGGCCAACCAACCGCTCAAAACGGGCGATATTCTTTTCAAAATCGATCCTGTGCCTTTTGAAGCAGAAGTTGCTCGCCTTGAAGCGAAAGTCAAAGAAGCAAGCCAAGGTGCCCTGGGTTTAGAGTCTGATCTAAGAGAAGCAGAAGCTGCTGTATTGAAAGCGCAAGCGGACAGAGATAAAGCACAAAGGGAATTTAGCCGATATCAAAGGGGCTTTGATCGTGGCGCGTTTACTGAACAAGATTTGGATACTCGACGCCAAGCGTATAAAGCGGCAGAAGCCATGTTAGACGTTGCGATTTTGCAACAAGAACAAGCGCAAATCGCTCTGGACTCTGAAATCGGAGGCGAAAATACCCAAGTCGCGCAACTTCTTGCCGAGCTGCGTAAAGCAGAGTTTAACCTAGAGCAAACCGTCGTTCGTGCGCCAACCGATGGTTACGTTACGCAATTGGCTTTGCGTCCTGGTGTTATGGCTGTGCCGTTGCCACTTGCCCCGGCAATGACCTTCGTACATACCGAAGACATTACGTACACCGCGGCATTCAGACAGAACTCATTACAACGCTTGAAGCCAGGCTTTGAAGCAGAATTTATGTTCCGCGCAATTCCGGGCAAAGTGTTCCGTGGCGAAGTCATTGACGTGATTCCAGCCATTGGTGAAAGCCAAATTCAAGCGCGAGGCGCTCTGCTTGGGACTGATGCCTTGCGCACGAGCGGACGTGTTTTTGCGAAGCTGAAAATTACCGACGACTTGAGTGGATACCACCTACCAATGGGTACTGCGGTTGAAGTTGCAGTTTATTCAGACAGCTTTACTCACGTATCAGTGATGCGCAAAGTGCTTATTCGTATGAAGAGCTGGCAGAACTATTTATACCTCGACCATTAATGAACATATAGCGCATTCATTTATTGGTAAAAATAACATCAAACCGTGTAATCAGGGGCTGACGATCAGCCCCTGATTCATTCTAGCCATCCAGATAGATAGCATTCCCACTTTTATTAATATTCTGTATAATGCGCGCCTTATTTTTAATGCTTGCTAAAACCAAAGCCAGTCAAAGGGATGCGTGAATCAAATCACACATTTCCTGAAGAAAAATAGAGCAAACAATAAGCAGCTTGGTTGTTTTGAATATATGTTACACAATCAAATAACTAACGCTTTCCGACAAAACAATTAAACGTTCTTTAAAATCGACTATTGAACTGAGGTTATCTATGAATCTTTCCGCTAAAACTGTTGTGGTTATTGCAATCGGTGCTGCTCTTTACGGTATCGGCGGCTTACCTATGTTTGGCATCCCTGTGTTTGCAAACACAACGCTAAAACCAGCCATGGCAGTATTAGCATTGTTCTCAGTACTATTTGGACCACTTGTTGGCTTCTTGGTTGGTTTTATTGGTCACTGGGTTACTGACCTATTTGCAGGTTGGGGCGTATGGCTCACTTGGGTACTTGGTTCAGGTATTGTTGGTTTGATTATCGGTCTATTCCCTTCTCTAACGC
Organism: Vibrio sp. 1874; assembly: GCF_033344395.1. Taxonomy (NCBI): domain Bacteria; kingdom Pseudomonadati; phylum Pseudomonadota; class Gammaproteobacteria; order Vibrionales; family Vibrionaceae; genus Vibrio; species Vibrio sp. 1874. Next base: position 409,078 of record NZ_JAWPOR010000001.1, on the reverse strand, counting down.
GCTACCGTTTGGAGAAAGGTGATTTCAATATGAAAGACTTCGCGTTATTCGTAGTACTTGCGCTATTAGGCAACGTATTTGGTTACGGTTGCTCTGCATTCCTCGACACGATTTTATACGCAGAACCGTTCACTAAAGTGTTTACCCAGCTTTCTATTATCGCGATCGGTAACACCATTCTTATTGCTATTGTTGGCTTCTTCATTCTTAAGTCTGTCGCTAAACGTAACAAGCAAAGCCGTAACTTAACAGAGGCTTAATGTCGAATGACAATCGAATTTTCTAACTTCTCTTTTAGATATGAGTCGCTGGACAAACCGACGCTAAAAAATATCAATCTAAGGATAGAGAAAGGAGAGAAAATCGTCATTATCGGTCCAAGTGGTAGTGGTAAATCTACCCTTGGGCAATGTCTTAACGGACTGATCCCACACGCAATCAAAGGGGAAACCAGTGGAACATTGACCATCAATGGTCAAGACACCGCCCCTTTCGACATGCACCAATACACTGAGCAAGTTGGCACCGTACTGCAAGATACGGACAGCCAATTTGTCGGTTTGAGCATTGGCGAAGACATTGCATTTGCGCTGGAGAACCAGCTAACTTCAAATATCGACATGTACCCATTGGTCAAAGCCACGGCCAAAATGGTCGACTTGGAACAGATGCTAGAACGCTCACCCCACGATTTATCTGGCGGGCAGAAACAGCGTGTTTCTTTGGCGGGCATTCTCGTCGATGATGTCGATATCCTTTTGTTTGATGAACCACTAGCTGCGCTTGACCCTAAAACGGGTAAAAAAACCATCGAGATCATCGATGATCTACACCGCGAAACGGGCAAAACCATCGTAATCATTGAGCATCGTCTTGAAGACGTTCTGCATTGCTCAGTTGACCGTATTATCTTGATGGAAAGCGGCAAAATCATTGCCGATACAACGCCAGATGAAATTTTAGCGTCGCCTTTGCTAGAAGATTACGGCATCCGCGAACCGCTTTATATTTCAGCACTGAAAGAAGCAGGCTGCGCGATTGAGGGCGATGCAAAACCTTCTAGCTTAACTACCTTACCGTTGGAGCAATATAAACCGGCAGTACAAGCATGGTTTGATGGTTCAACAGCACAACCGCCCAAAACGCCAGCCGAGACTTTGCTTGAAGTCCGTGGCCTCACCTATTCTTACGACGGTGAGAAAAACGCGTTAGAAGACGTGAGTTTTGACATCAAGCGTGGCGAGTTTGTCTCTGTACTTGGCAAAAATGGCTCGGGTAAATCGACCATCACCAAACTGATTATGGGCGTTATTGAAGCGGATAGCGGCTCAATGAGTATGAATGGTCAAGATCTTAACGAACTGACCATCTTCGAGCGCAGCCAGAAAGTGGGCGTGGTGATGCAAAACCCGAATCACATGATTTCCCATCACATGATTTTCGACGAAGTGGCCTTCGGCCTCCGTAATCGTGGCGTTGAAGAGAAACAAATCGAAGCTAAAGTACTTGAAGTCCTTGAGCTGTGCGGTTTGAGCAAATACCGCCACTGGCCAATCGAAGCATTGAGCTACGGCCAGAAAAAGCGCGTAACCATTGCGTCAATTTTGGTATTGGAACCAGAGCTTCTGATCCTTGATGAACCGACGGCAGGTCAGGACTATCGAAACTACACGTCTATGCTGAGTTTCATCGAAAAGCTCAATCGCGAGTTGGGCGTAACCGTGATGATCATCTCTCATGACATGCATTTAGTGCTGGAATACACCACGCGCTCTATCGTGATTGCAGACAGTAAATTAGTCGCGGATGCACCAATGACGCAGGTATTCAGCAGTCCAGAGCTACTAGACCAAGCAAACCTCACCACAACAAGTCTGTTTGAGTTGGCTACGAAAGTTGGCATCGAAGACACCAATGGCTTTATGCAGCACTTTATCAATGTAGAAAAAGCGCACCGCCAACAAAAAAGCGACGACGTAAACCAACTAGAGAAAGCGGTGGCATGAAAGACAATAAGATGAAGTTTGGTATCAACTACATCGATACCCAATCACCACTTCATAAGTTGAATGGCATTACTAAGTTCTTGCTTTTCATTGCTTGGGTAACGGTGGTGTTGACCACATTTGACTTGCGAATCATCGCACTGTTGATCGTGCTTGGTTTAGGCTTACTGAAAATGACCAAAGTGCCCTTTCATGTCTACAAACCGCTGTTATTCGGTACAGGCACGGTATTACTGATCAATGCCCTGTTTATGTTCGCGTTAGCACCGCAACAAGGTACTGAATTCATGGGCTCATCAACGGTTTTACTCTCGTTACCCGGTAATTACTCGCTCACTCAAGAGACGTTGTTTTACCTAGTAACAGTGACGTTGAAATACTTCAGCATGTTTCCAATCGCGTTGGTGTTTGTATTTACCACTCACCCGACGGAGTTTTCAGCCAGCTTGAACCGCTTGGGTGTACCTTACAAAATCGCCTATGCCGTAAGCTTAACGCTGCGCTACTTGCCGGAAGTGAAAAAGGACTTTGTTAACATCATGCACGCGCAACAAGCACGCGGAGTAGAACTGAGCAAGAAGGCTCCGTTGTTCACTCGTATGAAGAACGTCGCGAAGATTCTTGGACCTCTGATTTTCTCTAGTTTAGACAGAGCCGATCAAATCTCAAACGCGATGACGCTACGTGGTTTTGGCCGCCACTCCTCTCGCACTTGGTACAGCTTAAAACCACTGACCAAAGCCGATATGATCTGCATGGCTGGGATTGCGGTGATAGTGATTGCTGCGATCAGCAAGCGTGTGATGGACACACAACTGTTCTGGTATCCGTTTTAAATTCTGAAGCTTCAAACTGAACATAACGTGGTTAGTGTTGTGACCACGTTATCTTCCGTCTTTCCCCTCGATAACTCGCCTGTTGGCTTCTTGCTTGCAAGTATTCAAAAGAAGCGGTAATTTCAGCGGCTCGCTGATGTGCCAGAAAGTTGCTTATTCAAACGACCAACATGAACTAAACTCATCAGTTTTATCAGGGGCTTAATGATCAACTGCGCACTGCCTACAATGAAAAGCCAAGTACCACTTTCAATCAACGAATCATTCAAAAAGAAAAAGCTACCAATTAAAAACCAAATAGCAATGAGTAGGTCGTTTGCAGCACCTAACGCCTCATAGCGGCGCTGAATAACGATGTGACGGCTTCCTAGATCTAAATCCAACTCTCTGCCATGTATCTGCACTGTATAGCTCCCCTCTTATTGTTTCGCGTCAGTTATGCCCAAGTTATTTCGAAATACTTAGTTCTAAACCCTAACGGACGTGGCATGCATTGACAACCATTGGAGGGATTATCTATTTGCAATAAAAAGAAAAGGGCGCATAAGCACCCTTTTTAGCGAGTCTAATTACAGGTATTCGCTTTAATGATTAGATAGTGAGTACCAACTTAACTCCACTTCAACAAGCGAGTTTCGTTGCCTTCTTCCGGCTTCGCTGGAATATTGAGTGACAACAGCAAGCTCACTGCTGCCATACCAGCGCCGATGTAAAATACGCTCGCAGGTGAAACAAGCCAGATGACACCAAACGTAACAGGTATTACAACTGCAGCAATATGGTTAATCGTAAACGCAACGCCTGCGGTCGACGCCATATCGGCAGGATCGGCAATTTTCTGGAAGTAGGTTTTAATCGCAAGCGCTAACGCGAAAAATAAATGATCGACAACATACAATGCTGCCGCCCACTCTGCCGTTTGCACCAAACCGTACCCGACGAACACGAAGATCAAACCGACGTATTCAAACATCAACGCTTTGCGCTCACCAACAACGCCGATAAAACGGCCTATTCGCTTCGCAAACAAGAAGTTAAAGACATAGTTAATCAGGAACAGCAACGTAATGTCTGCGGCGGAGTAACCAAACTTCTCTACCATCAAGAAACCAGCGAATACCGTAAAAATTTGACGGCGTGCTCCACTCATAAACGTAAGCGCATAGTATAACCAGTAACGTTTACGCAGGATGAGCTTCTTGTTCTGAGGAACTTTTGTCTTAAATTGTGGGAAGGCAAATGCCATCACCAAAATGAGCACAAAACCTAAACCACCAGCCATTAAATAGACCGTTTTAAAATCAAGTTTGAGCTGTTCGAGCGAAACCCAAATGGCGCCGTAGGTAAACAGAGAAGCCAAAGCTCCAACAGAAATAAACTTACCCAGCATTTCTGGCGCTTCTTCTTTAGATAGCCATTGTAAAGACAAAGACTGCTTGAGTGTTTCAAAGTAATGGAAGCCGGTGGACATTAACAAGGTTGTAAAAAGTAGACCGTACAAAGTGGGAAAATAACCTGTTAATGCCGTACCAAGCGTAAGCATCGCCAAAGAGACGAGCATAAAGCGTTGCTCTCGGATAAACAGCAATACAAACACGGCGGTAAAGGCCAAAAAACCCGGAATTTCGCGCACACTTTGCAATAGGCCTATGTCGGCACCATCAAAGTTTGCTTTCTCTATAACAAAGTTGTTCAACAACGCCATCCAGGTAGAAAAAGCAATGGGCACGATAATGGAAATTAACAGGAGGAAATTTTGCGGCGTTCTCCAGCCGTGCGATGAGGTAGTCATGATGTTTCCTTTAAATATGAAGGCATCATCATAGCTTTAAATGTAACAAATTCGCAATATCATTATTATTTTCAACCCAGAGCAAGCTGATATGGCTGAGGAATATTGTTATGAAGATAAACATCGCACTCAATTCCTTGGCTAAGCGCGATGTTCAAGTATCAAGAGAAATAAATCATGAGTAAATGTGCTCAGTGGCTTAATCAATGACTTTTACTGATAGGCGATTTTTAAATTCAAACACATGTTCTGGACATACATCCAAACAACGACCACAGCTAATGCAGTTTTGATCCATAACTCGACGATCTCCCTCTTTCAAAGGCTGCCGAAACACTTCTGGTTCTGGGCAAACGTAAAAGCAATCCATGCATTTGGTGCAATCTTCGCGGCGAACAGCAGTAACGCGCAACAGGCTTTTTCGGCCTATCACGCCATAGGTAGCCCCCAGTGGACATAAGTGCCCACACCACCCATGCTCAACCAAGAGTAAATCCAACACGAACACTAGGGCGATCAACACCCAACCTGCGCCCATACCAAACACCAACCCGCGATGCAGTGCCGCCACTGGATCTAACCATGTCCAAAGAATTGCGCCAGACAGCGCACTGCCCAACATCAAAACAGGGATCAGCCAATAACGAATCACGGGAGACCAACGATAGCTCGCTTTAATGTTGAGCTTTCGACGCAACCACGCCGCCAAGTCTGTCACGATGTTCAACGGGCACACCCAAGCACAAAATGCGCGCGGCGCCAAAATCGCGTAAAACACCACGACAATCACTACGCCTAACAACGCATTAAACTCCGGAACATGCCCTGTCGCCAAAGCTTGAAGCACAATTAACGGGTCACTTAACGGCACGGTATCGAGCAACATACTTGATGACAGATTACCAGTTAGAATTCCCAGCGTCGGCCCAGCCATAAATAGCGCAATGATGGTGAACTGACATAGCCGACGTAAAATCAAAAACCGATGCGCGCGCCACCAACCAAGCTTTTCAAGCGCTTCTTTGCCAGCATTTTGAGCTAAATTCTTTGCCATTACTTACCTCCTTTTAGCGATTCAAGCGCACCTTCCGGCACAGGCGTCTCACTAGGGAGGATATTTTCGAGTGGTTTGTCGAGCTCTTTCCAACCAAAATTGTAGTGGCTGCCCACTTTGCCTTTCGCCAAATCCGTCGGGACGACTTTAATAGCAGCGACATCCAACACGCACGCTTGTTCACACTTACCGCATCCGGTACACACTTCGGAATTCACTGTAGGGATAAGTTTAGCGTGATAGCCAGTTCGATCGTTGTGAACCATCTCTAACGTGATGGCTTCATCAATCAGCGGACAAACGCGATAACAAACGTCGCATCGTAACCCTTGCCAGTTAAGGCAAGTTTCATGGTCAATAAGAACCGCTGTACCCATTCGAGCATCATCAATATCGGTTAGTTTCGGATCCAGCGCCCCACTCGGACAAGCGACAACACAAGGAATGTCTTCGCACATTTCGCAGGGAATATCGCGTGCAGTAAAGTAAGGTGAGCCAGTCGCGACGGGTGAAAGTAATGTCGCAAGTTTCAGGGTATCGTAAGGACATGCCTGAACACACAAGCCACATCGAATACAAGTTGATTCGAAATCGCCTTCCGGCAATGCACCAGGCGGACGAATAGGCACACCTTTGGTTTCTCGAGCTTGGCTTTGTAGCGATTGTAAGCCCAATACACACGCAGCTGCGCCAACACCAGCCGCAGTCCGAGCTGTATCACGCAAAAATCGGCGCCGACTTTGCGATATTTTAGACTGAGAGGATTTCATGCTATTTCCTCAACAAAACTCCCTTATCAAGTTAAGCATAAATAGCCCTAAACGTGTCGTTTCCCTATACCTCATAGGAGGTAACTCCATCCTCTATTGATTCAAGTCAACTGACGCACAGTGCCGTCGTCACAGTTTGACTAAATGCGTTTATTTACTGCGACATGAAATTCACCACGATACTCTGCAGTACGCGCCATTCTCAGTACAATAATTCAACACCTTTGCAATCTATTCGCTCAATTCGATGATAAATCACTACTGAAAATTAAAAAAAAAGACATCATAACAAGCTAATTTAAAAGGCATTTATCCATTAAACATAAAAAAATACTATCCAAATAAGAAAACTGTGGTTAGATTAAAAATTAAAACTAAAAAGCGAAGGAGAGAGGCATGGAAATTATCGTACGTCCAACGACCGTCGAAGACGCAGCGGCACTCGTAGAAATCTATTCACAACCAAAAGCACAACGTGAAACCCTGCAACTCCCAAAGCCTTCGCTCGCGATGTGGGTGGAAAGGTTGTCAAACATACCTGATGGTGTTTATAGCTATGTCGCTGAAATTGATGGTAAAGTCGTCGGTAATATTGGCTTTAACCACTCTCTACGTCCAAGAACGATGCACACGGCATCGTTTGGCATCGGAGTACATGATAGTTTCCACGGACTCGGTATTGGTAGCAAATTGATAGAAACAGTCACTGAACTAGCAGATAACTGGTTAAATGTGAGAAGAATTCAGATAGAGGTCAATGCCGATAACGACGCCGCCATTGGGCTTTATAAAAAGCATGGATTTCAAATTGAGGGTGAAGCGATTGACGGTTCCTTCCGTGATGGTGAATTCATCAATACCTATTACATGGCGCGCATCAGACCAGGCCAAAGATAAAACAAAGCCTCCTACTAATTGGAGGCTTTTCTTTTTAAACTTCGACTCACTTTCGTAAGTAAGCCAACGCTCTGCGAGTCAATGCTTCTGTGTAGGGATTGATCTTCCAGTGGTCGGAACTCCAACCTTTCACAAATCGCTGAAAGTCTGCCCAAGCCACAGCAAACAAAGGACGCCATTCACGCTCGACTTCATTAGGGTCAAGATTCGGTTGATAGACCATTAGCGAGTATTGCAACTGAGCAAAATACGTATCCAAAACCCAAACTTCCATCTCTGCACAACGTTCTGGCTTAACGGCGCTACTCATAAACAGTGCCACATCTTTCATTGCACCCCCACATCCAACGTATTGAAAGTCAACCGCAGCAACGCTTGATTCTTCTTCATCAAAACAGAAGTTCGCCAATTTGGCATCACCATGTACTAGTGTTTTAAACTTAGCTTGCGAAAGCGTTTGATCAATCAATTGAGCCGCATTTTGTAGCTCAGTGTCTTGCAATGCTTCAAGCTCGTCGGGTCTGGTTGCTAAGTGCCAGTATGTTCCGGTATGCCACAACTTATCCGAACGAACATCGATGTATCGCGCATGAAAGTTCGCCAACCAAGTGAGGCAGGCTTGTAGATGCTCTAGCTGTGCATCTGTGATGACTTTTGGAAAGCCCACCTCGGCGAGATCTTCCATCACAATGAGCCATTCATTCTCCGATTGGAACGTTTTTAGACCTTGTGGTACTCGGCAGCGAGTATCCACCCCTCCGGAAAAATGCTCATACCAATTCACTTCCACCTGATAAGAATGCAACTTTCTTTGATGAGAACGGTCCGTATTCCAGCCTCTAGGATGCTCTGAAGGCTTAGGGAGTTTTACATGCTTAATGATCACCGAACGAGTTGAATAAGTAACTCGGACTAACTCCCCATAGCCTCCCCATAGCGATTGTATTACTTCTACAGAGCGGTAATTACCGAGATTGAGTTCCTGGCCAATATTTTGGTAGCATTGGTGGTTGTTACTCATCATGCGAGCAGATGTGACCACGTTTGGTTCTTCTCCATATAGTGAATAACATATGGGCAAACTGGTTTGATTTGATAACCGAGTGACTCAATTTCTGGCAACACCGCTTCCATCATCACTTTTCCGTACCCCTTACCTCGCAGTGCTTCAGGAACAACCGTTGATGTAATGTGCATGACATTACCCTTAAGCTGATAAATCACCTTGGCTTTATAACCCTGCTCTAAATCAACCCAGAATGTACTATTCGTGGTCTCATGAGTTACTTTATGCATATCTTGCTCTCTAATTTTTGTTACAGATTGATTGAATCAAACTATATCACTGAATAAAATCGATACCATGCGAGAGTGCTGCTTCGCCTCACGCGATTACCTTCTTACATCAGGTACGACAATTATAATGAGAAATATGAGCCCAATTGCCAGAGACGGCAAGCTACCTCTGCAAAGCAAGAAGGCACCAGAACGTCAGGCAAGTACATTAAATAGCACCGATGCAATGGCAATGGTCGAACATGGCAGTGAAGTGAGCTTAAACGTCACCACCCCCGTTGGTACAAAGTTTATTACAAGCAGCACATTTGTTGGCTGTCACTCAAATAATACTGCATTGATAGAGGTTCCGAACATCTCCGATGAAGACTTGAAGTTCTATTTTCAAGAAGGCTTTTGGATCAATGTAAAAGCCTACTCTCATCGAGGTGAAGGGGCCGTTATCCCATTTCGGGCCCAATTACAGCATCGACTAGGCGATCCGTACCCAATTTTGGTGCTAGACCTACCCAACACTATGCAGGTCTTTCAGCTTCGCAAAGAAGTGCGTTACGAAGTAAATTTGAGAGCGCGTGTTTGTTTAGAAGCCTATCGAACTGAATGCGAAATAAGAGATTTATCTCGTAGTGGCTGTCGTTTTGTAACATCACCAATGAGCCGACCACTTCAGGTTGGTGACCACGTTTCATTGGATCTAACGATGCCCGGAGAAAGTCGTATGCTAGCGCCGTTGCGAGGTCGTATTTGTAATTTACAAAAATCAACGCACTATGCTCGCTACGGAATGGAGTTTGATGAGGTTGGTAAAAACAACGCTAAAAACCTCCTCAGTCACCTCAAATTTGATGGTACTAAGCTCACACTAAAAAGATAGATTTGATCACCCCTATCGCTTATCAAGAAGCTTTGAAGTGCTAGAAAACAAGAAACCCCTTACTTTTCAGTAAGGGGTTTTTATTTACTAAGAATAAGGCAGTATCTTAGATAAGAGTCATGACTTAGAAGTCGTAACGTAGACCTAGCGCTAGCTCATCTTTTTCAGCCGCGCCTTCGTTATCCATTAGATCGAAGTTGTATGATGCGTAGCCACGGAAGTTAGGCTTGAAGTAGTAAGTTACATCAACAGCTAGGTTTTCTACAGTATCTGCGTCTTCTAGTTCACCTTTGTTGAACGTAGAAGTGAATACAGTTTGACCCATAGTGTAAGCAGCGGCTAGTTCGTAGCCTTTGTAATCAAAAGTCTTACCTGCAACATCCATATCCGCGCCAGTGTAGTTACCAGCGAAGTAGAAGTCACCTACAGAGTATGCAGCTACCAGCATGAACTCATCGCTGTCGTTTTGATCTGCGTAACCAGCACCTAGTTCAAAACCAGTGTTAGCAAACGCGTAAACACCAGATAGAGAGAAGCCATCTTCCTCGTTGTCTGTAAAGCCTTGTGCATCTGTTGTGCGATCAGCAAAACGGTAGCTAGCGCGTACAGCTAGTTGCTCGAATTGGCCTTTGTAAGACAGCATGTTATCTGTACGGTCAGAAACAGGCAGTTTAAGTGCTGCTGTGTTACCGTGGTAAGCCATAATGTCAGTAAAGTCAGTAAGAACCACTAGTGCGCCGTCGTTTTTACCGTAAGTTACTTCACCGTATTTGCCACCCAGACCTGCATAAGCGTAACGAGTTTCAAGATCACTATTGTTATCTACGGCACCTTCTTCTTTTGTTTTGAACTCACCTTCCCAAAAACCAACGCCGTATAGGTTTTCATTGATTTCCTGTTTGCCTAGGAAGTTAAGACGGATGCGAGTACGGTCTTCTGCCTTACCATCCATCATAGAAAGACGCGCTTCAGCGCGGCCGCCCATCTCAAGAGAAGTGCCATCTTGGTTGTATAGTTCTGAAGCGACAACTTGAGATCCTGATGCCATTAGCGCCACTGCTACAGCTAAAGTTTTTAATTTCATTGTTATTTTCCATATCATTGTTTTATATGTGTTTTCTCACCAGAAAAACAGGACTTTTCTGTACCAACGAGAAAACTGGCGGCATAGTAGCAGCTGTTATTTTTCACGCAACGTGTTGAATAAACAGCACTTATAGAAGAAAACACCACTTAAAATGACGATATGAATACCTCTCAACCATCAAGTTATCGGTTGAGTTAAAAAAAATGTTCGCGTCAAAAAAAAATTGACGAAAAAAATGTAAAAACAATATCACAAAACGTGATATTGCCCGCAAAAAAATCTTGTTAACTGACTGTTTTAGATAGACTTATTGATAATAAATCCGATTATTACAAACAAAAAAATCCCTGAGCATTCACTCAGGGATTTAGAGATTTGATAAGTAGATGATGAATTAAAGCTTAAAGAAACTTAATTGCTCTTTCTGCTTCTCTGCAAGTAATGAAAGCTCAGTACTCGCACTTGCACTTTGGCTGATGCCCGCTACGTTTTGGTTTACAAGCTCCGACATGTTAACCACGTTGCGATTGATATCTTGAGTAACTTGAGACTGCTCTTCGGCTGCGGTTGCTACTTGCGTGTTTGAATCGTTGATGTTGGCGACCGACTCGGTAATTCCAACCAACGCTTCATTCGCTTGTTGCGTCAGCTCGTTGTTGCGGCTAAGCATATCAAGGCTGACTTGCATACTGTCATTCGCCAGCCCAGACTGCGCTTGAAGCTCTTCAATGATCGTTTGGATCTCTTGTGTCGAGTCTTGAGTACGAGCTGCTAGCATGCGTACTTCATCAGCTACTACCGCAAAACCACGACCAGACTCACCAGCTCGCGCCGCTTCAATCGCAGCATTCAATGCTAGCAAGTTGGTCTGCTCAGATACGCCGCGAATCACTTCAATAACATCGTTGATCTGTACAGATTGCTCTTTTAGACGCAAAACAACTTGCGCTGCATCGTTCAATGCTTGAGACATTTGCGCACTTGCTTCCGCACTTTCTTGGAAGATGGCCAAACCTGATTGAGCAAGTCCATCAGCTTCACGCGCAGTTGCGTCAGCAGAGGTCGCGTTATCACTCACATTATTCGCAGTGCTTGCAAGCTCATTAACCGCAGATGCAACTTGCTCGATCTCCGCCAACTCTTGTTGAGCGTTCGCTTCCGCTTGCGTCATTACCGCAGCCAATTCGGTCGATGCAGATGCAACTTCCTCACTAATACGGGTTAACTGGTCCACAGTGTTGTATAACTGCTCTGCGGTTTGGTTTACATCTTTGCTCAGCTTAGAGATCTCATTGTCCCCATCGACATCTGCACGTACTGATAGATTACCCATTGCTAACTGACGCATCACTTCTTGCAGTTTTTGGATTGGTGTAACAATCATGCCAGATAGGAACCAAGCGCCTATCAATGAGAAAGCAAATACCGCTAAAACCGTCAACATAGCGTTATTTTGCACACGTTCATTTTGCTGATGGCTTCTGATAGTAGATTGTTCAGCTTGCTCGTTTACATGCTTTGATAGCGTGTTAATTTGTTGGACCATTTCTCGGCCAACATTGCGATACTCTTTGACAAATGCACGGTACTCGCTATCCGATTTCAAACCTTGATCGTATTGGTTGAAGAAAGCAACTGAGCGCTCTGAATATCGCACATAGGATTCAATTGCTTGGCGAACTTTAACGGCATCGTCACGGAATAGGTTTCGGGCTTCAATTGCGCTTAAATCGGCATCAACTTGCTTTAAGCCTTCTTTCAATTCGGTTAGAAAATTCTCACGACGAGAAGCATCGTAAATAGCGTAAACCGCGCTTATGCGCAGAGGGTAAATTTGGTCGTCAATACTCGCCAATGTGTCTTTGTGAAAAACCAAAGATTCTTGGTTGGAAGCAATAACATCTTGCTCTGCTTGAAGATTGTTTTTAGTAATCCAAAGAGCAATAAACAAAACAATCGCGGTAAATAATACCGGAACCAAAATTTGCGTTCGTACTGACAAATTTTTCAGTGATAACTGCATGACAGGGCCTCAGTTGTATGCGTGATGTCTATATCCAAACAAACTCGAGCAGTGCTTATAACAACGTTACTTTTCGGCAGTTTGAATATCTATGCTTCCTTGCGACGGGATAAATCCCAGACGAATAAACAAGTGGCGAATATTAGAGGTCGATCACACTTTTGTCTAGTACAAAAACTCTCCATTTTCAATCTGTTATTGACAATATCCCGACAGTAGCGTCGGGATATTGTCGTTATGATAACTTATGATCACTTATGATCACTTATGATGAGATACATTCACATTTAGGACGGTTTCAGCCTATTTTCTCAACGAATTGAGCTTAGCTTGAGCAAGGCCAAAAATGGTATCGATTGGATAAGAACCTTCATCGGTTGGCTCACCAGCAACTTTCCCCGTAAACAATTCGATAGCTTCAGTAACATGGTCAATCGCCCAAATATTAAACTCGCCTTTTTCGACTGCTTTCACGATGTCGGAACGAAGCATTAGATTGTGAACATTAGAGCGCGGAATAATGACTCCCTGCCCGTCATGACGACCTTTAATTACACACACATCATAAAAGCCTTCGATCTTTTCGTTTACGCCACCAATAGGCTGAGCTTGACCAAATTGATTCATCGACCCTGTTATCGCAATGTCTTGTCGGTTTGGTTGCTTTGAAAAAGCAGACACAACCGCACATAACTCAGCCATGCTGGCACTATCACCATCAACACCACCATAAGATTGCTCAAAGGTAATGGTTGTCGTTAATGGCACTCGTGCCGTTTTACCAAATACGGAAGATAAGTAGGCAGACAAAATCATTACGCCCTTAGAGTGAATACTGCCCCCCAAATCCACGCTGCGCTCGATATCGATAACATCCCCATCACCGTAACACGTCGTCGCTGTGATGCGATTCGGTGCACCAAACATGTAGTCACTAGTGCTCAATACCGAAAGTGCGTTCACTTGGCCTACGGCTTCTCCTTCGGTGCGAATCAGCGTTGTGCCGTTAATAAAGGTTTCCATTACGTTATCGCGTAATCGGCTTACTCGCATTTCTTGGTTATTGAGCGCCTCTTCAACATGCCCAATACGGATCATGTTAGAGTTAGCTTGACGAGCCACGTAGTTCGACTCTCGAAGCAAGTTGGCGATATTAGCCGAATGTAGAGATAGCTTGGATTGGTCGCCAGACAAACGTGAGCTGTATTCGATGATTCGAGCAATGGCTTTGCGATCGCAATGCAGCATATTATTGTCATGCACCACGCTAGAGATAAAGCGCGCGTAATGCAGCTCAGACTCCGGCGTACGTTTCATTTCGTCTTCGAAATCTGCCGTCACACGGAACAACTCGCTGAACTCTGGATCGTAATGTTGGAGTAATTGGTAAGTTCGGTAATCACCAAATAAGATAATTTTGATATCAAGCGGAATCGGTTCAGGATCGAGTGATACCGCCCCCGTCAATGTGACTTCTTTTTCTAGAGACGTAAAACTCAATTGACGAGCACGCAATGCGCGCTTCAAACCATCCCAAACGTAAGGCTGTTCAAGTACTTTCTGAGCATCCATTAATAGAACGCCGCCATTCGCCTTATGCAAGCTCCCTGCACGAATCAGCGAGAAGTCGGTAAACACCGTTCCCTTGAAAGTGGCAGTCTCAATCGACCCGAAGAGTGAATGATAGTTGGGATTTTCTTCAACAACGATAGGAAATTCGCTGCTTTTACGGCTTACCAAGACGTTCACTTTATAACGACGTGGCAATTTTTTATCCAAGGATGCCGTCGCAATTTCGCCTTGCTCGCCACTTTGGTCAAGGAAGATATCTGCGTTTTCAACAATATCTTTTTGCAGCTCAGTTAAGTAGGTTTTGATTTCGGAATATTGCGCGTAATCCACTTTGAGTTTTTTGATGAAGTGAGTAATCACATCAAGCGTCACTTCATCATTGAGCTTTTTGATTTTATCGCTGTATGTCTCTTCCCACTCCGTAAGCTCACGAACCATCGAGCGCAATCGCACTTCGAGTTCATCAATAGCATCGCTGAATTGCTCTTGTTCTTTTTTGCTTAGTACATCAAAAGACTCTTCCGTATGAAGCTCATCACCGTTCATGGCGACAAACTGATAATCCCCCTGCGTAGTCAGTGTTAGGCTGATGCCCTTTTCTTTTGCCTCTCGACTAATACGATCCAGCTCGTTTTGTTGCTTAGCTGCCAATTGATTTTTTAATCGCTCAGCGCGGCTAAAGTACATTTCATTGTCGAATGCTAGGGGTAAAGCATTCAATAATTTGCCCATTAAAGCTTCAATATCAACACGTAGCTTATTTCCGATACCACAAGGCAACTTTAATACCTTTGGTGTACGGGTATCCTCAAAGTTCGCAACGTAACACCAATCAAACAGGGCTGCTGCATCGTGCTGGTGACGATTCAGATAGCGCAAGATCATGGTGCGTTTACCTAGCCCATTCTGACCAATGGCGTAGATGTTATACCCTTTCTCTTTGATGGACATCGCAAACTCGACCGCTTTTTGCGCGCGCTCTTGGCCCACGATTTCATCAATTGGAGGTAACTCCTTGGTCGACTTACATGGCATATTCTCTAGATCTGCTACAGAATATAGCTGCTTAGCTTCCAATCTTAGTATTGCCATATCCACTTCCTTTTTTCTTATTTTCGTTATTTGAGTGTAGAGATTATTTGCTTAATTTTAAGTGATTTACCTTCCACCCTAGATTGATTGGACATTTTATGAACACATAAGTGATATTAACATGCACTTGCAATTGATAATTAATTTCATTTAATATCTAAACAAATCAAATGTTGTGGAGATGGATATGAATATTGAGCAATGCTGGATGCGCTACTTAAAAGCGGAGCAACTGATGGAACAAGGCCATTGGCCAGAAGCTCATCGTTTATATGACGACGTGCTCAACAATCTACCCAACCACATTCATTTAGCGCTAGAAAATGCACAAACTAAACCTTGCCAATTTGTATGTCTCATTACGGGACTTAGAGATGCTAGCGTGACGCAATCAGAGATTCTCAACAAACTCGGCTTACAGCATGATGCGTTCTCAATACTCAATCAAACTTACGCGCTATTTCAATTTTTGCAGCTAGAGAGCCATGAACTGATTGAGCGCGTAGGTCACCTACTTGGTCAACAGAGCGAAGACTTATTAGCTCACATGGCGGCATTTTGCTCTGCCCAACGTAATGCTCAATGGATGATAGAACTCGAGCACGTAACGCGCGCGCATGAGCAGTTCTTACATTTGCAAGCAATGAGTTCGGCAAAAGCTTCGCCTTCTCACCTGTATAATTAATCTAAAGCTCAAGCATTGAGGCCAGCTAGGTTTGTACTGTCCATTGCTTGAGTATCATTTGCTTTATCAACCACAAGGATCTGTGATGTCTTCTAAAACCATTCTTTCGGTGAACAACCTATCAGTCAGCTTTACGACAAACGATGGGATCGTCGATGCAGTAAAGAATGTTAGCTTCGATTTAAAAGCAGGCGAGACGCTGTCCATCGTTGGCGAATCTGGCTCTGGCAAGTCAGTATCAACCAATGCACTGATGAAACTACTGCCAGACAACGCTATTTTGCATGAAAACTCATCCATCATGTTCGAGGGTAGCTCCATCTTGGATAAAACAGAGCGTGAAATGCAAAGTATTCGCGGTGATCGCATTGGCATGATTTTTCAAGAGCCGATGACCTCACTAAACCCGTACATGCGGGTGGGTATCCAAGTCGCTGAGGCCATCATGTGTCACCGCCCGGTCGACAGACGAACAGCAAAAGCAAAGGTGTTAGAGCTGTTTGAATTGGTTCATATGCCAAACCCAGAAAAAGCGTACAACAAGTACCCACACGAATTTTCTGGTGGTCAATTGCAACGCATCATGATTGCGATGGCACTGATTAACGAGCCCGATATTTTGATCGCCGACGAACCTACAACAGCGTTGGATGTCACGGTTCAAGCAGAAGTGTTGCACCTGATTAAAGAAATTCAGGCTCAGATGGGCATGGCAATCCTATTTATTACTCATGACTTAGGCGTCGTAAAACACTTTGCAGACCGTGTCATTGTGATGTGTAAAGGAGAAGTCGTCGAAGAAGGCGAAACGCAAACACTCTTCGAGGACCCAAAGCACGAATACACACGTATGCTAATCAACTCGATTCCTAAAGGCAGTAAGGAGCCTATTAGCGAAAGTGCTACACAGCTTTTAAAGGCCGACGATATACGAGTCAAATTCTTGGTAAAGTCGCATTTTATTGCGAGCAAGAATGAGTACTTCGAAGCGGTAAAAGGCATTTCTCTTGAGCTTAAACAAGGAGAGACCCTCGGGATCGTTGGGGAGTCCGGTTCAGGTAAGTCTACACTCGGCCGAGCTTTGATAGGTCTACTGCCCTCAACTGGCAAAATAGAATATAAAGGCCAAGATATGGCCTTGCTGACAAACAAAGAACGTTTTGAGCTGAAAAAAGACGTTCAGATGGTATTCCAAGACCCTTATGGTTCGCTTTCTCCTCGTATGACTATCGGCGAGATCATCACAGAAGGATTAACTGTCCACCAACCAATGTTGAGTAAAAAAGAACGTATGCAGAAAGCACGCGACGTGCTCCGTGAGGTCCGCTTAGATCCCGCGTCCATCAACCGTTATCCGCACGAGTTTTCAGGAGGCCAGCGTCAGCGTATTGCTATCGCGCGAGCACTGATCCTTGAACCTTCGTTTATTCTGCTTGATGAGCCAACCTCTGCATTAGACCGCTCGGTGCAACTGACAGTGATTGACCTTCTGAAAGATTTGCAGAAAAAACACAATATTGGCTACTTGTTTATTAGCCACGATCTATCAGTAGTTAAAGCACTCTCTGATCGTGTTCTAGTCATGCAAAAGGGCGAGGTCATGGAACAAGGTACGGCCGAAAAGATTTTCCAAAACCCTAAAAATGACTACACGAAAAAACTGATAGATGCCTCATTTGATCTTGAAAACAGTGAAAATCAGCACAATGCGGCTTAGGTTCATCACAGTTTCATATTCATAAACTAGGATTAAGAAAAGGTGATAAATTCATCTTGTCTTAAGAATGGCGTAGCTGCCTTTCGGTTTGGCCGCCGAGACTGGTTGGTTCAAGGGTCAGACTTAGTCAACCTGGCTCAAATACTGGCAAACAGTATGAATTGAGTTCCCCCAACCATGAAAAATGCCGCGACACTGTCGCGGCATTTTTTTATTCTCAGAAGTTTCTAACAACTAGGGCATTAAATCGACTCAATACCCATATTATGTAACGTAAATGCATACACGTCTGTGGTGAGGTCAATTTGCTTACTCAGCGGCATTCCTGCACCATGACCGGCATTAACATCAATGCGTATCAATACTGGATTAGCGCCTTGCTGTTTGTCTTGCAGCTCCGCAATAAATTTGTACGAATGTGCTGGCACAACTCGGTCGTCGTGATCAGCAGTTGTCACCAAGGTAGCAGGATATTGCACGCCTTCTTTTACATTGTGAACAGGAGAGTAACCAAGCAAGTATTGGAACATCGCTTCACTTTGCTCCGACGTGCCATAGTCATACTTCCAGCCTTCTCCAGAAGTAAACGTGTGATAACGCAGCATATCAAGCACGCCAACCGCAGGCAGCGCGACTTTGAATAGTTCAGGGCGTTGCGTCATACACGCTCCAACTAACAAACCACCATTAGAACCACCGCGAATCGCTAGGCGATCCGAGCTAGTGTAGTCGTTTTCAATCAGGTATTCCGCCGCCGCAATAAAGTCATCAAACACGTTTTGCTTTTGCTGCTGAGTGCCTGCGTTGTGCCAGGCTTTACCGTATTCACCGCCGCCTCGCATGTTGGCGACAGCGTATATACCCCCCAACTCTAGCCAGTTGGCTACATTGCCAGAAAACATTGGAGTAAGGCTGATGTTAAAACCGCCGTAACCATACAACATGGTTGGTGCTCTACCATCAAGTGCAATGCCCTTCTTGTATGAGATGATCATCGGAACTTGCGTGCCGTCTTTTGAGGTGTAAAACACCTGTTTTGATTCATACTCATTACGATCGAACGGTGCCTTTGATTCCTGAAACAGTGTCGATTCACCAGATTCGACATCAAATGAGAAAATCGTCGGAGGCGTCACGTAGTTAGTGAATGTGTAATAAAGTGTGGTTTCTTCTTTTTTACCCGCCAGACCATAAGCCGTGCCTTCTCCCGGCAATTGTACATCTCGAATCCACTCACCTTGGTAGTTAAACTGCTGCACTTTAGAAAGCACATCTACCATATAAGTCGCAAACAGATAACCGCCACCTTTGCTGATTTCTAACGGCTGTTCTTGTTCAGCAATCACGTCAGCCCATTGTTCTGTCTGAGTGTTGTAGCTGACAACTTTGCCATTCGGCGCGTCTAGGTTGGTGTAAAGCAGCAAGGTTGCGTCTTGGCTATCAATTAAGTAGGTGTCGCCTTGCGTTGTCTCGCGCAGCGTCACAATTGCCTGTAACTCAGACTGTAAATCAATATAAAACAGACGATTACCCGATGTAGATTCTGCGCCAGAGATAATGAGGAAGCGATCATCTGTCGTCGTCGTACCAGACACATAACGATGAACTTGCGTATCCAACTCACCGAAAATCACTTTATCTTCAGATTGAGGTGTACCAAGTTCATGATAATAAAGCTTGTGATGCTCAGTTCGAGCAGACAACTCGCTGCCTTGCGGCTTATCGTAGCTTGAGTAATAGAAGCCTTTGCTGCCCAGCCAAGAAATCGACGTAAACTTCGCATCAACAATCTCAGGCTCTAGCTGTTCTTTGGTTTCCGTATCAATGACAAAGATCTTACGCCAATCACTGCCCCCTTCCGAGATGGAATACGCGACCAAACGGTAGTCTTTAGAGAAGCTGACTTCGCCAAGAGAGGTCGTGCCCTCTTCGGAGAAAGTATTTGGATCAAGGAAAACCTCGGCTTCTCCCTCGCCTTTACGTCGATACAATACGCTTTGGTTTTGCAAACCGTCGTTTTTGTAGAAGTAGGTGTAGTCACCACGAACAAATGGCTGGGAATATTTTTCGTAGTTTTGACTCTTCGCCACTAAGTCACGGATTTGTTGGCGGTACGGTATCTGACCAAGGAAATCGAAGGTGACCGAATTTTGACCCGAAACCCATTGAGCGGTTTCTTCACTGCGATCATCTTCTAACCAGCGATAAGGGTCGGTAATGTCGTGACCAAAATAAGTGTCCACGACAGAATCTTTACGTGTTTTTGGGTAATGCATAACGTCCGTGTTACTCCGTTGTTTTTATTAAGTTGTTTATCTTCAATCGTTTTATTGCGGTGATTACCTTAGAGCACCCTATTTTGATTTCAACGACATTGTTTTAAATCTATGAAGAACCTAGAAATAATGAGATATCGTTAAGTATCGGTCACGAATGTGCTCAATAAGCAGCTTCACTTTGTTCGGTGGTTGACGAGTAAACGGATACACCGCGTAGATACCCAACTTTTTACCTACTAATTCAGGAAAAATATCCACCAGTTGACCATTACGAATATCGTGATACACCAAACAGCGCGGGACGTAAGCAATACCATGGCCGCCCAGAGCGGCTTTACGTAATGCGGTCGCGTTATCAGTAGAAAAGCAGCCCGATACTTTGACGATGTAATTGCCATCTTCTCCTTTAAACTCCCAATCCGTTGCACCTGTGGTTTGGTAAGCGTATTGCAGACAATTGTGCGTGGTGAGATCAATCGGCTCGATCGGTTTCCCATTTTTCGCAATATAAGAAGGTGACGCGCATACCACCCATTGGGAATCGAGAATATGTCGTGCGATCAAACTAGAGTCGGCTAAGTAGCCAGTTCGAATGACTAAATCGTAACCATCAGCCACTAAATCGACAAAGCGATTATCCAATGACATGTCCACGGTCAGACCCGGATGAAGGTTACAAAATTCGGCAACAGCATCAGCAAGTATCAAATCTCCAGAGATACACGGCACGGACATTTTTATATGACCGCTCACATTCTCTCCAAAGCCTGCAACAGCATCCATAGCCTCCTGAGTGGCCTGCTTCACATTTTTAGCACTGTGGAGTAACACCTTACCTGCCTCGGTCAAGGTTAATTTGCGCGTTGTTCGATATAATAGCTGAGCCCCTATTTCTTCCTCCAACCTCGCCATTCTTTTGCTAACTACCGAATTTGTAAGGTTATTTGCCTCTGCAACCTTACTAAAGCTGCCAAGTTCGATTACTTGAGAAAATAGGATTAAGTCGTCTGCTCTCATACCATTATGTCACTTTTGGAATTAATTATTTTCATTATTTCCCTATATCAACAAAAAATAAAGGAGTAAATTCACGCCAAATTAACAAAACCATTACAACAAAAAGTCACCTCTACAGCGGATTGACACCGTTCGAGAAGTCAGCGTACGAAGGATGTACAAATGAGTGAAACCCTACTTGCCCTAGTGGCATTTTCGCCAATTGTTGTTGCCGCCATCTTATTGGTTGGTCTCAACTGGCCTGCTAAAAAAGCCATGCCTGTTGCGTTCGGTCTAACCGTCGCTATCGCACTAATGTTTTGGGATATGTCAGCCAATCGCGTACTGGCCTCCGTATTCCAAGGACTGGGCATTACTGTCTCTGTTCTATGGATCGTGTTTGGTGCCATCTTCTTGCTCAACACTTTAAAACACACTGGAGCGATCACCACAATCCGTAATGGATTTACCGATATTTCGGCTGACCGCCGTGTACAAGCCATCATCATTGCTTGGTGCTTTGGCTCGTTCATTGAAGGCGCATCTGGGTTCGGTACCCCGGCAGCAATCGCTGCACCACTACTGGTTGCAATCGGCTTTCCTGCGCTAGCCGCTGTCCTTATGGGCATGATGATTCAGTCAACGCCTGTTTCATTCGGCGCGGTAGGCACGCCTATCATCGTAGGTGTAAACAAAGGTTTAGACACCCATAACATCAGTGAGTCGTTGGCCGCACAAGGTGCAACGTGGGAAATGTACCTGCAAGATATCACAGCGCACGTTGCTGTCATTCACGCAGTCGTAGGTACGATGATCCCAGTATTAATGGCGATGATGTTAACACGTTTCTTCGGCAAGAACAGAAGCTGGAGTGAAGGTCTGGATATTCTACCATTTGCGTTATTCGCTGGTATCTCTTTCACCGTTCCATACGCGTTAACCGGTGTTTTCTTAGGTGCAGAGTTCCCTTCACTTATCGGTGGTTTGGTTGGTCTGTCTATCGTTGTTACCGCAGCGAAAAAAGGCTTCTTAGTACCAAAGACTAAGTGGGATTTCGAAAGCGAAGACAAATGGCCTGCAGAGTGGTTAGGTTCGCTAAAAGTCGATCTAAACGACAATCCGGGCAAGCCAATGAGCATCGTAAAAGCTTGGGTTCCATATGTAATGCTGGCAGTTATTCTCGTCGCAAGCCGCGTAAGCCCAGAACTGAAAGGCTTTGTACAAAGCGTAAGTTTGTCGTTCACCAACATTCTTGGTGAGACTGGCGTTAGCGCTGCGATTCAGCCGTTATACCTTCCTGGTGGCATTCTGGTGTTTGTCGCACTACTTGCTGCAATGTTACAAAGCGGCAGCGTAAAGCCATTGCGTGAAGCATTTGGCGAGTCAAGCAAAACACTGATTGGGGCCGGTTTTGTCTTGGTATTTACCATTCCGATGGTTCGTATCTTTATCAACTCAGGCATCAACGGTGCTGACCTAGCAAGTATGCCCGTCACAACCGCAAACTTCGCCTCTGACCTTGTTGGTTCTGCGTTCCCAGCGCTGAGTGCCACCGTTGGTGCACTGGGTGCGTTCATCGCTGGCTCAAACACGGTATCAAATATGATGTTCAGCCAGTTCCAATTCGAAGTGGCACAAACGTTGTCTATTTCGAGTGTGATTGTTGTATCACTCCAAGCCGTCGGTGCTGCCGCAGGTAACATGATTGCGATTCACAACGTTGTTGCCGCATCAGCCACGGTAGGTTTGCTTGGTCGAGAAGGCGCAACATTGCGTAAAACGATTATCCCTACGTTCTACTACATTGTAATGACAGGCATTATTGGATTGGTGCTGATTTATGGCTTCCAAATGACAGATGTCTTAATGAAGTAACGCGAAATGCAGGGTTTACAGCCCTGCCTAATTTGACACAGCTGTCTGCACTACTACCCCGACATGTTGATTTAGCTTGCTACATCAATTCCCCCGACAGCTGTGTCACCCTTTCCAGTTTGCATAACTGATTGAGTGATTTAATAAAATTTTTCAACCAATTATGTAAATGGGTTACCAACATCACCGATTCAAACGTAAGTGAACCATAGGTAACTATACTCATTTTGATGTCTTCACTGCTTTGCGATGAAGGCTCAACGAAAGAGCAAATTGCTCCACAACTTTGCTTAGAATAACCGCTAGGACACCATTATGATTATCTCAGCTTCTACTGACTACCGCGCTGCCGCGAAAGCCAAGCTTCCCCCGTTTCTATTCCATTATATTGATGGCGGCTCTTACGACGAACGCACGCTGAAGCGTAATACTGACGATTTAGGTGATGTCGCTCTTCGCCAACGCGTCCTACGCGATATGACAGATTTGAGCCTCGAAACCGAGATCTTCGGTGAGAAACTGGCAATGCCAATCGCGCTAGCTCCTGTTGGTCTAACTGGTATGTACGCGCGCCGAGGCGAGGTGCAAGCAGCAAAAGCAGCCGAGAAAAAAGGCATCCCATTTACTATGTCGACTGTTTCGGTTTGTCCGATTGAAGAAGTCGCACCTGCAATTGAACGTCCAATGTGGTTCCAGCTTTACGTGCTTAAAGACCGTGGCTTTATGAAAAACGTACTTGAGCGTGCAAAAGCAGCAGGCGTAACAACGCTGGTGTTTACCGTTGATATGCCAGTTCCTGGCGCACGTTACCGTGACATGCACTCAGGTATGAGTGGCCCTAACGCGGCCATGCGTCGTGTATTCCAGGCGATGCGCCACCCAAGCTGGGCGCTGGATGTGGGTCTACTTGGTAAACCGCACGACTTAGGTAACATCTCAACTTATCGTGGCGAACCAACAAAGCTAGAAGATTACATCGGCTGGTTAGGCGCAAACTTCGACCCTTCTATCTCCTGGAAAGATCTTGAGTGGATTCGTGATTTTTGGGATGGCCCAATGGTTATCAAAGGCATTCTAGATGAAGAAGACGCGAAAGATGCGGTACGTTTCGGCGCAGATGGCATTGTGGTATCTAACCATGGTGGCCGTCAGTTAGATGGCGTACTTTCAAGTGCTAAAGCACTGCCAAGCATTGCGGATACGGTAAAAGGTGATCTTAAGATCTTCGTAGACTCTGGTATTCGTACTGGTCTTGATGTCGTTCGTATGCTCGCACTTGGTGCAGACTGTACGCTTCTTGGTCGTTCATTTGTGTACGCATTGGCAGCACAAGGCGGAGCAGGCGTTGAAAATCTACTGGATCTGTACGATAAAGAAATGCGTGTAGCAATGACGCTGACTGGAGCTAAGTCTATCGCGGATCTTTCACGCGATTCGCTAGTGAAAATCCCATAATCTTTGCGAGCGAGCAAAACAGAAACGAAAAAACGAGCCAACAGTGGCTCGTTTTTTATTGCTCTTCAACCCGATAATTTGACGAGCAAGCTAGCTAACTTGGTGAACGTACTCGATCACGACTTGGTTTCCGTCGATAAACACGTTACTGATATCACCATCCACCGTCACACGATTTTGTAAATAAACGGTACCAGATGCAGATAGATCACGCTCCGTCAAAGACGGAATCACCTGACCAGGACGTACATGTAGCTGCTCGCATAGCTGTTTTACAAAACCTAGCGTCAGTGGAGAATTACCACGTAACAAGCCAGAAAACTCGTGTAGACTCAAACCAAGGCGCTTAGCCATTTCCATTTGAGTGATGTGCATTTTGGCTTTTTGTGACATCCAGATGTCGTAGAGCGCGTTTCGATCCAGCTCTGTAAATTCCATATCTGCCTCCGCTAATTCAAGAGCCAATACACTCTCACACTTACTTAAGATAAATGTTAGCGATAAGTCAGAGAAGTTATAATTGATCGTCCAAATATCAACCCTCAATCATTGGTAGCGTACCTCTGAACATGCATGAGGCGGTCGCTCAACAGAACATTGAGGTGACTCTCTTGTCATCGGAAGGAAAAGTCCATCTCGGACGGTTTAGACATAAGTAAATGATTTAAAGGAAATCACTGGGGTGAATGAGTAATATCTGCTACCTTTCCTTCCATGGTTCACTAGAAATAAGTTACATATGCCACAGTGGTTTACCGAATTACAAAGCTACATTGAAACGTCTCATCAAAATTGGAGTGGAAGCGTCCTTTTCATTACGCTCGCTAGCTTTATAGCTTGGATAGCTTGGCGGCTGATCCGCTCTCGCCTCGCTGCGCTCGTAGAGAAAACGCCCTTCCACTGGGATGACATGTTGCTTGATGCGCTAAAAGCGCCAGTCAGTACACTCATTTGGTGTTGGCCAGCAACCGTCTCTATCGGCATCATATTAGAGAGCGAGCTCAACGATAAAATAAACTGGTTAAGTACGCTGAAACTGATTTTAATCATCAGCATCTTCGTATGGACCGTTATGCGGCTCATTACCAATGTTGAAGAGCATGTTCTCGAACAAAAGAACCGAGATGAAACAACAGTACAAGCGATAGCTAAGGTCGCGCGCCTGTTCTTTATTACCGTCGGAATTCTAACCGTAATGCAGGCATTTGGTCTGTCACTATCGGGCCTACTTACCTTCGGTGGTGTTGGTGGCTTGATCGTCGGTTTAGCGGCGAAGGATTTGCTGTCTAACTTTTTTGGAGGTCTTATGATCTACTTCGATCGTCCATTTAAAGTTGGCGATTGGATCCGTTCTCCAGACCGACAAATAGAGGGGACAGTAGAACGCATTGGCTGGCGCATGACCATTATCCGAACTTTCGATAAGCGTCCACTGTATGTACCAAACTCTGTGTTTAGCAGCATTGTCGTAGAAAACCCATCTCGCATGCTGAACCGACGCATCTACGAAAAAATTGGACTTCGTTACGACGATGCTGAAAAAATGCCGCAAATTATCACCGCGGTAAAAGAAATGCTGAAAAATCACAAAGACATTGATGCACGCCAAACACTTATCGTTAATTTCGATACATTCGGTCCATCATCATTGCACTTCTTTATCTATACCTTTACTAAAACCGTGAATTGGGTGAGATACCATGAGGTTAAGCAGGACATACTGCTTAAGGTAATCAACATCATTAAAGAACACGATGCAGATATCGCGTTCCCTACTCAGACGCTTAAGCTTGATCCTATACAAATGGTAAAAGCGGAAGAGCAAGAAGATCACGGCTTCTAGTTTTCACCAATACCCAAATAACCAAGCCCGCTATGTTTAAGCGGGCTTTTTATTTTTCTTCGCATGAAGTGGTTATTGTTGCGTTAACACCATACGTGCATTCAGCGGTTGGATTGGGCGATTGTTTTTCCCCATTACTTCCGAAAAAGATTTTATCTGCTCAGGAGAAATAGTTTGTGCTTCTTTCATCACCAACCAACGTACACCTTCAGAGCATGGCGGTGTCGTTAGTGAGCCGTTAAAGCGGTAGTAGTCTTTATCACTTGGGATAAGGGCATCAGCATCAAATGGAACCTTGATGGTAACATCTTGATCTTTAGTTGGAATGTTAGCTAGCATCTTAGCTAGATCTGGGTTCGCGTCACCCAGTTTAAAGAACACCGCGACAACAGCTAGATGACCTACTTTGTCGGCATGCACAAAGTGTGCTTCTAGAGGGTATTCTTTACCGTCCACATGGTTTTCAGATGGCGTATGGAAGTGGAACTGTTTCAACGTAAACTCTTTACCATCAATGGTGAGTGTGTTTTTACCTTCTAAACCAGTCTGTAAAGTGTGACCGTTGTTCAGCAGTGAAATGGCCTTACCTTCGTAGTCGAAATTCAATTTTTCTAGCTTCGCTTCGGTCGCCGATTCAATGTTGATTGGGCTCTGGTTTTGACCTTTTGCGCACTCAGATGCAAACTCACCCCAATGAGCTGGCCCATGGTTTCCCTCGTAGCCCCAGCTTGCTGCATAAGCTGTTCCTGTAAATACCAGTGCCAAACCTAATGTTGTTAGTGACTTCTTCATCATTTTCCTTATTTCTGAAAGTTAAATTCCGTGAGAATAAAGCCATACTAATCTCACAAAATTAAGCAGTGACAGAGTGAAAACTATGATTACAAAAAATTTTTGGAATAGAAGCCTCTAATGATGTAATTGACATGATGCTCAAAATTGAACGTCAACGATTATTGAATCGGTGTAAGTACCTGCAGGAGGGGTCGTTTGGCTGGTTAGTATCTGCGCGCGATAATTATAATTCTGTGGAGTGATACCATCAGGAATGGAGCCGCCAGTATCGACGTCACTGTGTTCACGACGTTCAGAACTGGTTCCTCCCCAGCGCTCCATCGTTGATGACTTATAGATTTCATACTCCAAATAGTGACCACTAGAAATCATTCGCCGCTGACCGCCGGACGCATTTAGGCCGTCATTCAAGCCAATGGAGAAGGAACTATTCTTGGTACAAGTTAACGATATAACCTGACTGACCGGTTCAAAACCGGCCACTAATGGGGACGAACCAAAATCAATATCTGGCGCTGTGATCATACAATCAGGGGTCACTTGCAACTCAACCGTAATCACGCTTTGAGCGCTGCCATTGGCGCGGCCAATGCATACCCCTAGAACCCCGATCCCCTTACAGTAATCCCAATTCCAGGATACGGTGATTTGGTCTTTATAAGTCCCAGCGGAAAGATTACTACCCACTCCCGTCCGAGCATAAAGCGGAAACTCAGCTTGAGTGCCAAACAACCCGAGTAAATCGAGTAACCCGATTTCAAAAAAATTGTAAGTTTGGCCGAATACATACTCTTGTGAAAGACCTGGATCGCCAAAAATCTGATAGCTGAGCTCCGAACTCGGATCATCCTCATTTAATAGCAAACCATTATTTATACTGTTAAACGTTGCTGATACGTAGTCGCCACTTAACAAAGACACAAGTGTAGAAAAGTCACACGTAATCCCCGCATGAGGCTGAGCTTTGCTGCTGAGAGCTTGAAACAGTAAACGAAGAAACATTGCCAAACAAGATTAAAGGTGTTGCCGCCGTGAGCTGACAAGCCATTGTCGAGCACGAGAAAAAGAGAAGTAGGCTAGCAAACCAGCTGCGCAAAATCATAGTGCGGTCTCTTCTTCGGCTTTGATACAAACCTGCTCAGGCAATGTTTGTATTTTTTGACTGTCACGCTGATACAACCCCTCAATAAACACTTTACATGGCGGCTGTCCTTGAGGATAAAACTGAATATAGCGGCCTGGGTCAACGCCTTCAAAGTACGTAAAACCATCCCAACCAATTTGGCTTGTTAAGCCCGTTTCTGAGCGGCCATATGTACCAATCGGAAGGAACAAATGATTTTCGTCTACCACCGTCATGCTCAGTGCAATTTGTAGCTCTATTGGGAACTCTAACAGGTAGCCGTAGCCCGAATGTATCGAAGCAAACTGCTCTGTTGCAGAAAACGCAGCATTGGCAGGTAAATTAAGTGGATCGATTTCATATTTGGCGGTGTAATACGCCGCAGCCCAAGGAACAAGTAGGTAACCTTCATCGTCTGTCACTCCGACAATTTGATTTTCATATTTAACCGGAATACCTTCAAAACCACTGGTGCTCACCACAGCGAAGCTGTCATACACTTCATTCGCCGGGAATATTTCTCCATCCAACGTAGAGACCGAACCTGCCATTTCCGCAAAATAATCATAGTCGCCACTGGTGCCATTTAACCCCGCTCTGAACTGCGCCCATGACGCACGGTAGGTCAAATCAGCCTGTTTACGGTTTTCTGGGTGTTCGTTAATATCATGCGCTAAATTGACGCCCCACCCACCTCGTATTGGCGCAAGGCGGCTGTAACCCACTCGCCCTCGCACATCGCCATCGTCCTCTCTTTTCAGCGTTAGCCCCGAACTTCCCCCCAAAGAACTGAAAGGTAGAGAGAATTGCGCCAACGTAACACTCTGACCACCAATACTATGATTGTAAGAAAGGGACATATTGATATTAAAAGGCAGAGCGTAGCTATAAGTGAGATTTAGGGTACGTGAATCTGAGTCGGATTGTTGAATATCAAAGTACCCACCAGAAAGTGAGCCCCAATCTCCCAAACGGACTCCCATATTGATTTGTGATAGATGGCGCGACGCGAGTGAAGCGTCTTTGCCTTCATCGAGCATTTCGTAATTTGGTAAATGAGATAAGGTATAAAAGTCGGCTTGTTCTACTTGAGTTCGAGCAGCGAAGCTAAACAGCCGAGACTGATAACTATAACCTAGCGCATATGAGGTAGATTGATCCTGAAAATTACTCACACGAAACGAGGCATCCACCGTACCCAAGTTGAAAGCATTAGTGACAAAGCCCAGCCCCGCAACGATCAGGTCATCTTTTGCTTCGGCTTGAGCTTCTAATGTTAACCAATCAGTCATGCCATGACGCAGAGCGG
Source organism: Vibrio sp. 1874 (assembly GCF_033344395.1). Lineage (NCBI taxonomy): Bacteria > Pseudomonadati > Pseudomonadota > Gammaproteobacteria > Vibrionales > Vibrionaceae > Vibrio > Vibrio sp. 1874. Next base: position 379,702 of record NZ_JAWPOR010000001.1, on the reverse strand, counting down.
TAACCACGCCACCGTCTCCATAGTCGTTAGATGCATTACCGAAATTTTCTCTGATCGCACCAATACTCGCACTGTAAGATGTAAATCCGGTCTTGAGTAGTTCGGAAGAGAGAAAAAATGGGCTGGTCATGACCGTTTGCTTACCTTGAGCATCCGTTGCAATTACCGTTGCTTCCCCAGCACCAGAGAGCATTGGAATATCGTTAATAATGAAAGGACCGGGCCCAACATTCATTGAGTCAGTTTTAAAGCCATTGATAAACAAATCTAACGTAGTGGGCGCTGTGACCTCACCGTAAAATGCAGGTAACGGCGTCGTCACGACATCCGGACGCATAGAGAAATCATGCGACAACTGAATACCCGCCAGTCTTACTGGTTGGCTCCAAGATAAAGGGCGAACAATATAGTCCCCTACCTCCATACGAATTCGCTTCTCTTGATTGACGTACTCGTAACTCGTATCAAAACGAGTGTACTGGCTGCTTTGCTGGGACTGAACATCGCGATGAAAGTTAGATTTAAATATCCCGGTAGTAGAAAAAACGCCAAACTCAGAAAAGGCTCTGACTTCATGATTTATAGAAACCTCCTTTTGTCGGCTTTCGTTCTCGTACACACCAAATACGTTGTAGTTAAGCAGGCCACCACGCCCAAACTGAGCCGGGGAAAATCGCCCCATATCCTGCGCTGATAAATTCTGCATCGGTAACCAATTAGGCGGTACGTCAATTGCGAGTTGCAATGACGATTGCAAGTAACGCACGTTAACACCTGGGATAGACGTAACCTCAAGTCTCTCTTCGGTTCCAGGCAACGACTTGGCGGTAACCCCAACTGAAATGAGGTCCTCCCGGAGCAAAAAGAACTGATCGCCAACTCGCTCAACTTTCGCAACAAGCCCTGTTGCTCTTTGATTGATCACCAACTCCAGATTGAGGCTGATATTCTCAAACTTTTCTAAAGAGAAATTTTCAGGACTCGGTAGCTCAGAGAAGTGGTTTGCTGAATTTGCACAAAGACCAATACTGCTCCACGTTACGCTAAGTAATACCAACCAAAAGAAAGCATTCATTGTATTAAATCTATTCATTATTGCTTCAATGGTATTTGGTAACGTTTACCTCCAATATTCGCGCTCAAACTCATAGGTCTGACATTACTATGGGGAATAGACCAAACCTTATACTGTTCAGGAAGAATATAGCCAGCTAGTCCATCGGAAATAACGACAGGATCTTTATTTGGTAGGTTCAATTGTAAATTCACTAAGCGAACATGGTGTTTTCCTGAATTTTTAATGTGAACAAAACGCTGATTATTTTTCTTAATAAACTGTGCCTGTAAATCACCCCATAATTCACTGTCACGGTTTGGTTTTTGAGTATCAGTCAGCCCTTTCCCGTAAATAAACAAAGGTATCGAGTAACGCATTCGGACTTTTACAGCGAGTTCATTTTCCGTCAATTCTGTTTGAGGGTTTTGAGTTGGCGGTAATTCATCTATGATCACTCGGTATGCATACTCCTTACCTGCAGAGGCCTCATCTTGGTTGATGATGCGGATTAACTGCTTTTCACCTGGTTCAATTTTGACAAACGGAGGGGTTGCAATTAACTGGCTTTGACTTGAATAACTATCTTCTCCTTCGTTTTGTTCCCACTTAAAAATTCTCACCTGTAAATAAGAATCAACACTGCCTTTATTTACCATCCAAAGTGATGTTGCATTACTCTCCTCTGATATTTTGGGGTAAATTGGCCAAATTAATAATGAGTTAGCGTTGGCATTTGAGAAAAAAACAAAAAGGAAGGCTATTAATAATAGTTTTTTGAGTATGAATTCCATTTCACCCCTCCAAAGTTCACTTACCACTCTAATGTCAGCGTAAGCGTATCCATATAAATTCCAGCCATTTCATTCCCATTTATTGTCGCCTTTGCCCAGATAGGAAACTGAATATTATCTGGGTCTTGGTCAGTATCGACGGAATATTGCGTGTCAATATCAAGCACCTGCGTGTAATTTAGATCCTGGAACAAAAAGTAATCTACCGTTGTCGCTTCTTCACTGTGCTTTAGCTTACGTACACCATCCGATGCATTCATCCCGCCATTTACGGAAACATTCATCGTAATACCCGGAGTACAGCTTAATGTGAGTGATGAACTGTAAGTGATGCTGCCTTGTACTTCCGTCGCGTAAACTGAAGAATGCTCACCAAAATCTAACGTGCCTATTTGCCCGGCTTGGGTTGCGCTTTCTTCTTGTACTGCGCCGTTAATCAAACAACCTGTATCTACGGTGGCAGACACCTGAAAAGTTTGTGTCGCATCAGCCAGCACAGTTAAAGAGCACAAACTCATCGCGACAAGTGAAAAGCCCCTAACAACCAGCGTCACGTTTTACCAGCTTAGCGTCACACTGATGGTATCGGAGTATGTGCCGGCAATGCTGCTCGTACCGTAAGCTTTCGCAAAAAGCTCAATAGTTTGCGATGTTGCACTAGTAAATTCAGACAGAGCTACCGTCCCGCCTTGTATAATTTGTGTGCTTCGGTCTGAATCGGTAAACAACGTATAATCAATAAATTGCGCGCCATTTGACATCGCGTAGGTACCAACGGTCGCACTTGCATCATACAATCCGGTGCCCAATGTAAACGTCGGTGTCACACCGTTACTACAAAGCACTTCAATACCCGTCGCACTACCACCATTTACCACACCATCTTGTTCACTGAAGATTGCAGGCACGTCTCCAAAGGCAAGTGAGCCAAAGCCAACGCCAGAAGCTGCATCTACCGCATTATTTCCATTAATCACACAACCTTGTACAAGGTTAATTGAAACATCAATCGTACCGCTCACTGACGCTCCATTCGCTTGCCAACTAAATGAGGTTAAGAGCAGAGGCATCATCAGATAAAATCTTTTCATATAAAGCTCCATTTTTACATTCCACTGTATATCGGTAACCTTTTTATTAGTTATAGCTCAATTATAACAAACCAAATGCATATAAAATGTAAAACAATAAAAAGAAGCAGGATAAGGATAAAGACGAACAGAAAATAAAAACATTAAACTTAAAAATGACGATTTTTAAGCATGTAATGCTAAAAAATAACCACTAAAAACAAATGGTTATTATCTTATTCCAAATACAGAATCGACAATGAGTTAGAAGGTAGGGTGAAGTTGAGTGGAAAAAATCTAAAAAAAGTAGCAGAACGATACGAGAAGTTTAGAAAAGATTGGCGACCATTTCTTCCCGAAACAAAAATCTTCATGAAACAAAAATGCGCCCCAAAAAGGAGCGCATTTCTTACTTGAATAAGTTATTCCCAATCAAGAATAACTTTGCCTGACATACCGCTGCGCATTACATCGAAGCCTTCTTGGAAGTCATCAATCTTGTAGTGGTGCGTGATGATTGGCGATAGATCCAGACCAGATTGGATCAGTGAAGCCATCTTGTACCAAGTTTCGAACATTTCGCGACCGTAGATACCTTTGATCACCAAGCCTTTGAAGATAACTTGATTCCAGTCGATACCCATGTCTGACGGTGGAATACCTAGTAGTGCAATGCGACCACCGTGGTTCATTGTGGTTAGCATTGAGTTGAATGCTGCTGGGTTACCAGACATTTCTAGACCAACGTCGAAGCCTTCTGTCATGCCTAGCTCAGCCATTACGTCTTCTAGCTTCTCTTCAGCCACGTTTACTGCGCGTGTTACACCCATCTTACGAGCAAGTTCTAGACGGTATTCGTTCACGTCTGTGATCACTACGTGGCGAGCACCAACGTGTTTAGCAACCGCTGCTGCCATGATACCGATTGGGCCAGCACCTGTGATAAGCACGTCTTCACCTACTAGGTCGAAAGAAAGTGCTGTGTGTACTGCGTTACCAAACGGGTCAAAGATAGACGCTAGATCGTCAGAGATGCCTTCAGGGATCTTGAACGCGTTGAACGCTGGGATCACTAGGTATTCTGCGAATGCACCTTCGCGGTTAACGCCCACACCAATCGTGTTACGGCATAGGTGAGTACGGCCGCCACGACAGTTACGACAATGACCACACGTGATGTGACCTTCGCCAGATACGCGGTCACCGATTTCAAAGCCACGGACTTCCTGACCAATCGCAACCACTTCACCCACGTATTCGTGACCGACAACCATAGGCACTGGAATGGTTTTTTGTGACCATTCGTCCCAGTTATAGATGTGTACGTCTGTACCACAGATAGCGGTTTTCTTAATTTTGATCAGAATATCGTTATGGCCGACTTCAGGTTTATCAACCTCAGTCATCCAGATGCCTTCTTCAGGCTTTAGCTTTGATAATGCTTTAATTTTCATAATGTAACCTTAATTAAAGGCCCTATTGTCTAAGGCCTAGAATCTTAAATAAGACCCATGTCCTTACCAACTTGGATGAACGCGTCGATTGCACGGTCTAGTTGCTCGCGAGAGTGCGCCGCAGACATTTGAGTACGGATACGTGCTTGACCTTTTGGTACTACAGGGAATGAGAAGCCGATTACGTAGATGCCTTTCTCCAGCGCACGCTCTGCAAATTCTGCTGCTACTTTTGCGTCGCCAAGCATGATTGGGATGATTGCGTGGTCAGCACCACCCATTGTGAAACCAGCGTCCTCCATACGAGTACGGAAGTGTGCTGCGTTTTCCCATAGACGATCACGTAGGTCACCGCTCTCTTCTAGTAGATCTAGAACGCGGATAGAAGCGCTTACGATTGCTGGTGCAACAGAGTTAGAGAATAGGTATGGACGAGAACGCTGACGTAGCCAGTCAATCACTTCCGCTTTACCAGATGTGTAACCGCCTGAAGCGCCGCCCATTGCTTTGCCTAGCGTACCAGTGATGATGTCGATACGGTCAACCACGTTGTGGTGCTCGTGCGTACCTGCACCTGTTTTGCCCATGAAGCCAACAGCGTGAGAGTCATCAACCATAGTCAATGCGCCGTACTTCTCTGCTAGGTCACAGATAACCGGAAGGTTTGCTACTACGCCGTCCATTGAGAACACACCGTCCGTTACGATAAGAATGTGGCGAGCACCTGCTTCTTTCGCAGCGATCAGTTGTTGCTCTAGCTCTTCCATGTTGTTGTTTGAGTAGCGGAAACGCATCGCTTTACATAGACGAACACCATCGATGATTGACGCGTGGTTTAAAGCGTCAGAGATGATTGCGTCTTCTTTGCCTAGAATAGTTTCAAATAGGCCCGCGTTTGCGTCGAAACATGATGTGTAAAGAATCGTATCTTCTTTACCTAGGAACTTAGAAAGCTTCTGCTCAAGCTCTTTGTGGATGTCTTGCGTACCACAGATAAAACGTACTGAAGCCATACCAAAGCCGTGCTCGTCCATGCCTGCTTTACCCGCTTCGATAAGTGCCGGGTGGTTAGCAAGACCAAGGTAGTTGTTCGCACAGAAGTTTAGTACTTCTTCACCAGTAGAGATTTTAACAGCCGCTTGCTGTTGAGACGTAATGACACGCTCTGATTTGTAAAGGCCTTCCGCCTTTACTTCTTCGATTTGCTGCTGAATCTGTTGGTAGAATGCAGAAGACATTTGAAATTCCTTCCTAGTTATTTTGGCGAGTATTTACTCGTTTAGAATTAGGCTTAGCCTTTATGTGACGGGCGTCACGGGCTATCACTCATCAATTAATTGTAGTGTAATTCAAGGAAGGAGGAAGGATTATACCTTAAGGTGGAAAAGCATTAATGAATCCTAGGCATAAATTCAATTAATGCTTTTCTATGAGGTTGTTATAAAAGGAATTATAGCCAGGTAGGCTTAGCCAAAAGTGCTTCAAAGTCCTTAGCAGGTAATGGTCGGCTATAGTGGAAACCTTGTCCGAACTCACAGTTTAGGTTTTTCAGGTAATCCACATGACGCTGTTCTTCGATGCCTTCTGCGACGATCTTAAGATCCAGCGCTTTCGCCATTGCTATGATTACGTTCACAAGCTCGCGGTCTGAGTCGTTCTCGAACATATTTTGCATAAAGCTACGATCAATCTTTAAGCGGTCGAACGGAAACTTCTGCAAGTAACTCAGCGCAGAATAACCAGTACCAAAATCATCAATAGTAAGTTTGGTGCCTAACGCTCGTAAGTTATTAAGCATGTCTAATAGCTCAGAATCGTGATTGAAGAGGAGACTTTCTGTCACTTCAATATCGAACTTATCTGACGGAAGACCAGACTCCTCAAGGCTGTGTTTAATAAACGTAAGTAAGCGCTCGCAATACCTAAATTGAACACTAGAAAAGTTTACAGAAACAAACAACGGAGTCAGACTTTGCCATTGTGCCGCTTGTCGACACGCTTGTTGAATAGCAAACTCACCAATTTGATGAATTAAACCATTTTTCTCTGCAATAGAGATAAACTCTTCAGGGTTTACGAATCTGTACTTGTCATCATTCCAACGCATTAGCGCTTCTGCCCCTACGATTTTACCACTACTCAGCTCAATAATTGGCTGATAATACAGTTCTAACAACTGATTGGAGATCGCACTTCTCAGACGATTTTCCAGATCCAAATAGCGTTGCAAATCTTGGTTCATATTATGGTTATAAAAACAAAAGCCATCACGCCCATCTTGTTTCGCCCGATACATTGCCATATCTGCACATGCAAGAAGCTGCTCAGCGTTGTCTCCGTCATCCGGGAACACAGACATTCCGACGCTACTACTCAAGAAGAATTCATGGTTGTTCCAAACAAACGGATCGTTAAACGCCGAAAGTACACTTGAAGCAACTCGCTTTGCAGTATCATTATCAGGCAAATCAGGGATGACGAGTAAAAACTCATCCCCACCAATTCTCGCCAATAAGTCTGTTTTTCTTGCGACTTGATACAGTCGCTGAGCACTGAGTTTAAGGATTTCATCCCCAACAAAGTGTCCCATTGAATCGTTAATCTGCTTAAAGTGGTCTAAGTCGATGAACATCACCAAAACTTTAGACCCACTACGCGATGCCCTAATTAACTCCAAAGCCAATCGCTCGGAACCATAACTACGATTAGGTAAATTGGTTAATGTGTCATATTTAGCTTGGAAGGCGAGTTCTTTTTCAGACGCTTTTCGACGTTCAATTTCGTTCGTTAATTTTTTATTCTGTTTAGAAAGAATATCTTTACGCTTTTTTTCTTCCTCAAGCTTAATTTTCAATTCAATCCTATTATTGTTCGTGATGAATGCATAACATAAAGCAATGACGATCATAACGGCGAGAATACTCAAACCAATAATAAAGAGCCGTGATGTAAATATATCTCGTTCACTCAAAGGCTCGAACCACGCCATCAATTTGAAGTGATGTTTATCCACAGGCACTTCAAAGTAAATTTTTCCGTCTATAGCCTCAGAAACGAAATAGTTCTCATCCTTATTGTGAGAAGGTGTTTTATTTATGGTATCCCATACAACCATTTCCACGTCTTTTATTTTTAGCACCATTCGGCTATAACTATCTTCATGTTCTTGGTTAGTAAGTTGGTCAATAACAATATTCTTATTAAGATCGGCAATTAAAAAGGCAACAGGCTTTCCGGAGAACTTAACTTGCTTAATGACTTGAATGCGAACGTCATCATTGTATCGCGTCGCACAAACCTCTTCGGGATGCCCGTGTTGAGTCATTAAGGTTTGTATGTCCATTTTGTGCTCGGCAAGGTTTTCAGATCCAGTGGTGACAATGGTGACTCCATCACTGCCTACCAGCGTGAGCTTCTTATAGATTTGGCTGCTATTAATTAGCTTACTGTCTATCTTCTCATCGAAGCGACGCTTTAAATTAATTAAACTTGCACCTAACCCATACTCCATTGACATGCCAGAAGCTAAATTACCAAAGAATGTTTGTATTGTTTTATCTGTAGCTAGATTATCAACATCTTCACTCGCTATGGTAAATAAATTATCGAGTGTGCTTGCATAACTTTTTACTTTTAAATCTAGTTCTCTGTATTGAGATTCTTTTAACTTATTTTGACCTACGCTAGTCACAGTAATAAGCATAGCTAAGTAAATTGAAACTAATATTGCGCTTATTGTAATAAATCTTTTACTGGAAAATTTTTTAACGGCCTTATTCATCGGACTTTCTTTTTATCTTCTATAAAGTAATCGTTATAAAAGTAGTAAATAGATGGATAGTATTTTTTTACTAGTTTTTCGTATGAACCGTCTTTTTTTATCGAGTCTAAATAACGATCAAATGCTTTGCGTAATTCAGGGGAATTTTTACGGAATGCAACAGCCATTTTTTGATTTTCAGATATAGGGCCAATGACTTTTATTTCACCCGGCCATTTTTCGAGGGCAATTAGCGTATCCGCAACATCTAATAATGTGCTTTCCGCATCATTTTTCATTATCGCTGGAACCATCTCATTAAGGAGACGCGCCCCATCAGGTAATATAACTTTTGCACCTGTGTCATATAAGTCATAAAGGTTAGGATCCAAGCAAGAATGTTCTAAAGCTAACACTTCGCGACCATCGATCAGCTGCTTGACGTTTTTAACATCTTCATCGACTGACCCACTTGGTTTAATCGGGCTCAGACTAGAGTCGGATCTGGAAACCAACCATACACCTGAAGGAAAATAATCTTGTGAAAAATCGACAACCTCAGAACGCCAATCAAGAATAGTAACGCCATTTGCGATCAAATCGCCTTCAATTGGAACACTTTCTCCGACAACAGCCTGCTTGTTGTGATATTGCACATTTTGCCCTGTCAACTTACCAACCACGTCGCTCCACTGTGCTGGAACATACTGGTACTGAACACCTAACGACTTGGCAAAACCTTTTATTATCTCTACATCCAAGCCAGTCAAAGTTTCCACTTCACCTTGTTCAATATAGGAGACAAAGTTAGCGTACGGGACACCAATGTGACGCAGTACACCGCGTTCACGGATTTGTTGTAAATCGTCTGACCAAGCGGCAGACGACGCAACAGAGGTAACCATGAGCGCCACCGTCGCTAAAGTTCTTTTGAATGTTATGACTGACATAATAATATCCTTACCTTTCACAAAGCGCCCAATAATGGGCGCTTGAGTGATAAACAACGATGTTAGAACGACGAGTAATACAAATTCGTCATCGCCACTACGAGCCCTTCCACATCTTGTTCGTCATGGAACAAATGCGTAGAGATACGCAGCGCGTAAGTATCAAAGTCATCATCCTTATGCAGCTTAAAGCTAGTCGTACGGATGATGTAACCATACTCTTCACGTAAACGATCTCGGAATTCCGTCAGTATCTCTTCATTAGTTACATCGGAGAACGGGTTAACCGTCGTTAAGCCACTGGTTAAGCCTTCCACGTTTGGTGAATACATTTTGGCTTGTGGCAAGTACTCTTGAAGCAAGGTTTTACATAAACTACCAAGGCTTACAACTCGCTCTTCGATACGGTCTCGACCAATCTCATCCCACATTTTGCAACTATCAACTAGTGCTTGTTTCGCAGGATAGTTATCGTTACCAATGTATTGCATTTGCAGCTGTTTACCTAGGTAATCAGCATGAGAAAGTGAGGAGTTGATCAACCATAACGGGTTCTCTCGGTCACTCCAATACTCATTCAAACGGTTACCGTTATCACGAACATACAGAATACCTGTCGCGCCCGGACCACACTGCCACTTATGACCAGATCCTGCATAGAAATCACAATCCATATCGTGGAAATCAAGGTCAAACATACCGACCGTATGCGCGCCATCAACAAGAGTAGGTACACCATACTCTTTTGCTAAAGCACAAATGGCTTTTGCTGGTAGCGCGGTTCCTGTTTTGTATGTGATATGAGAGAAAACAATTAGGCGAACGTTTTGATTCGCATCAAGCGCGTCTCGGAACGCTTGAATGTAATCTTGCTCAGAAACGTTTTCGGTACCAGTAAATACTGGTAGTTGAATTTCTACCACATCCACACCAAAACGATGTTTCGCTACGTTCATAGGTGATGTTGCAGCAATATGTTCATGGTGTGTCGTTAGAATCACATCACCTGGTTCAAAGTGTAAGCCATTAATGATCGAGCATAAGCCATCAGTAGTGTTGCGGCTGAGAATGATCTCTTCTGGGTTAGCACCAAAACCTGGCGCGACGTCTTTAACCATCTCTGAAACATAAGGCCAAGAGCCAAATTTGCCTTTCATATCCCAAGGGTATTTAGCCACCAGCTTGTTGTTATGCTCGTAATCTTCAAGAACATGTTTTGGCATTGAACCTGTTGTACCAATGTTCATGTAAGTGGTTCGTTTGTCCAAAACGAACTGTCTTCGCACTTTACGCCAGAAGCGCTTATCGTGTTTTCTACCTAGCCCGCGGCTGCTCCAATCAATTTTCTGTTCTCGTGCTTGAGCTACGCCTGAGAAAGCGGAAGCACTCACACCAGCAACAACAGCTCCTGTTGCGCCTTTCAGAAAATTACGGCGGCTGCTATTAGTCTGAATAGATTCCTTGTCTTTCATCTTTTTCAATCCTTGTCGGAAATTAGCCATATTATTAATTTTAAGTGCGTAACTATCTGTTACTAAAACATTATTACCCATTACAATCAGAGTTTAATTTTTTCCTCTGCCATTAAGTGACTTTAGTTCCAATTTTTTATCTTATTTGATGATATAAGCAACAGTTTGACCACAAATCTATAAACAACAATGTTCACATTAATATATTCGTTAATTTGATTATTCTTTATTGCGGACAATTCCACCAAATTCTTTATAAAACAATTATGAGCTTTGTTATAAAGTCATTAAAAATTTAACTTTGCGTTAATTTAAAAATATTCAGGCTATTTTAAGATTGGCGTCTATTCTTTTTATATCTTAACGATCTCAACATGTTAAGACTAAATAAAAGAAAGCTGATTTCGGATCGAGATATCAGTTTAAGACCATAAAGTGATACACATCACTCTATGACATAAACTCACCGCTCAACATACATAAGTAAAACAGGTTTTCACTAATATGTGCTTGAGCGTACACCCTAAAAGAAGGAGGTCCCATGTTAAAAGGATTGCTATGCATTTCAGTTGCATCCGCTCTTGTCGCCGCACCTAACGTGCTAGCAAAAACGGTAGAAATGACTGCTCTCAACACCAATGAGAGTGCGGGTACCATTGAGATTTCACAAAGTGATTTTGGCGTTGTTTTTACGCCTCAATTATCAGGTTTGTCAGCAGGTGTGCACGGTTTCCATGTTCACACTAATCCATCTTGCGATAGCATAGAAAAGGATGACAAAACCGTATTAGGCGGCGCAGCAGGTGGCCATTATGATCCTAACAACACAGGGAAGCATGGCTATCCTTGGACCGATGACAATCATTTAGGCGACTTGCCTCCACTCTATGTGGACATGGACGGCAATGCCAATCAGCCCGTTGTCGCGCCTCGCCTAAAATTATCGGATTTAAAAGGTCGAGCGTTAATGATCCATGCTGGTGGTGACAATCACTCCGATCACCCAAGTAAGCTAGGTGGTGGCGGCGCTCGCGTCGTATGTGGTGTTATTGAATAAACATTAACTTATGTCTCACACTTCTCTTTAGATTGCGAGAAGTGTGAACTTCTGTTGATACTGAGAGGATGTCGCATTGGTCTCAAGGTAGCTGTGGTGAAGCATTAAGATCGATTGGACAATCTTCGTCCCGATCCCCAAAGAACCGCCCTCCGCTTCTTCCTCAATGTGATTGACGAAGGTAAAGTGGATACGCGACTTATCCTCACTCAAATGCGCTTGGCAATGCACTTCTGAGCCGATTGGGCTGTGGCGCAATGCATTTTCAAGCAGGTTCAATACCAACCGCTCTAAGAGTCCTTTATCACCCACGGTTTGGATTTCACTATCGATATCCACTTTCAACACCACTTCTTTACGAGAAAACTGGCTCTGCATCGTTTCAGCACATTCTGCCATCAACGCTCCCAAATCCACGGGGCGGTACTCGTAGTTTGGCATTGGTGCTTCTTTGCGCGCGGCGTCTAATAAAGAATGCAGTTGAGTTGAGAGCTTCTCACAATTTCGGAAAGCGACGTCAATCAAAGGATCGGATTCCGGATGTTGCAAACGCCAGGTTTCCAAATAGCCCAGCACGCTCGATAACGGCGTTTTTAAATCATGACTAAGCTGCAACAAGCTTTGACGACGATGAGACGATTGATACTCCAACTGTAAAAATTGCTGCTGAATATGCTTCGCCATCATCTGATAAGAGTGCGCAATCGGTACGAGCTCCGGCACTTGGTGAGTAAAATCAGGTTGCAGGCGGAAATCATGTTCAGCTTGCTGTTGAAGTTGTTTGGTCACACGCTCAATCGGGTTCAACAGACTACGTTTGACCAGCACATAAGCCCCAAGAGCAAAACCTAAAATGGATACTAAGACCAATCCTGCCAGCGCGATATAAGGAGTATCGACTTGAGCATTGGCAATGGCGTCATGTCGGGTACTGCCAATCACCACGTAGAGATAACCGACCGTAGAGCCTAATTCCTCTATCGCCGCAACAGAAAAGACTTTGTGCTCACCACGATTACGTGGGTCTTCACCCAAAATAGGAAAGGGTTGGTCATTTAAGAATTGCTTAATGGGATTGAGATCCACCTTACCCATGATCTCCGCCCCTTCTGGTGCTGCATGGGTGGTGATATTGCCTTGGCTATCGAGGAAGTAGATTTCAAAATCAGGGCCGATCAGCATGAGCGTGTGAAAGATCGACTTGAGTGCTTTAGGGTTGTAATCCGTGCCGATCATTAGCGGATTATCGTCACGCATATGGCTAGCTAGCTCTTTATGCAGGCTTTGCTTAGTGCGTAACTCAATGGTTTCTTTTTGCCAATTGTAAGTCAGTGCAATCACCACCGCCGCGAGGCAGAACCACAAGCTAGTAAATACTACCAAGCGAGATTTGAAGCTCATCCTATCGCCTCCTTAAACAGCGGTGTTTTTGAAACACCCGTGATGATTAAAAAATGACGGTGAAAACAACTGCCGACTTACTGTTGGCTTGATGTTTTGACTTACTTTCTTGCATTAGTGTCTTGGCTGAAACTTATATCCAACACCCCACACGGTTTGAATGAAGTGATGATCAGAATCAGACAACGACAATTTGCTGCGTAAACGGTTAATGGTGCTACACACCGTATGGTGATAACCAGAATGACTGGTGTTCCAAACGTGATCGAGCAGTTCATCTTTACTGTAGACTCTGCCCGGACGAGTCGCGAGAAACTGCAGCAAAGTAAACTCTGTCGCGGTAAGAGTGACGTCTTTGTCGTTTAAGGATACTTGGTGCAACTCCGGGATGATTCTCAGCGGACCAAAATCCATCGCATCGTCTAGGACTTCATCTGCTACTTTGACTTCTGCGGTTTGGCTGACTCTGCGTAGCACGTTTCGCACTCGTGCTTGGAATTCTAATACGCTAAATGGCTTAGTGATGTAGTCATCAACGCCCGCTTCTAAACCGTCAACCTTGTCCATTTCACCGTCTCTGGCTGTCAGCATGAGCACTGGGCTCCAATCTTGTTGCTGACGCAAATAATGGCAGATGTCTAGACCATCACCATCTGGCAAACCTCGGTCAAGGATCAATAAATCAAAGGGTTGTTGCTGATATTGCGCTTTAGCATCGGCGACATTTGTGGCTCGCGACACTTGGTGTCCTTGAAACTTGAGATGCATCTGAACCAGTTCTGCCAAATCATCGTCATCTTCCACCAACAAGATGTTCGCGACTAAATTGATTGCCTGTTGTTCCATGGTCCTTTCCTTGCCTTCGAGTATCCTCACTTTGCACATGACCGGAACAAATTAGAAATTCTTTCAAAAAAGGTTCCGATGACGCCATGAGGGATAAAGCGCTCGGCTACAAGCGCTTTGGAAAGGAGACGTCATCGGAGCCTGTGTTACTCGACTCGAGTGATGGTGACTTTCGCACCTGGGTTCAAGAAACGATGGTTCGCAGAAAGTGCTGAGTTTGTTAATCCATCATCTTGGCTAACTACCCCCGCATGAAAAGCAACAACGTCATTGCTGTCATTACGAGCGGCATTGAAACCCTCACCGCCACCTGCTGGGCCCGGAATGGTTGCGGCAAGCTCATCGTTTAGCTCTGTACCGGAATCCCAAACGTTCATGCTCATTTCATAGCTTTCACCTACTGCGAGCGATTTGAGCGATAACCCCGTTTCGCCAACAAAGGCATCATTGGTATTCACAAACATAGACGCCACAGACAAGTAACCGTAACGACTAGGGTCAACCGTGATGGTGACTTCGTCCGATGCACCCGGCAACACCAATCCATTACCCGAAATACCTTGGTAAACACTGTCATTGCTGTTCATCAACTCAATCAGCTCAGCGTTACTACCGCCTTCGGCAAGATGCTCAAGTTCAACAGATGCAGCTTGGCCAATTTCAAACAGTTGGTAGTCACCATTGTGAGTGAGTACCGCAAGCGGAGACATAGGTTGATTCGCAGTCAAGTTCGCAACGTTGACGGTGTAGCGGTACGATTTCACTACATCGTTATCATCATCGCTTGGACAACCGGCGAGCAAGCCGACTGAAGCTGCTACTAGTAAGATTCTGTATTTCATACATCCCCCTTACTTCACAACGATTGTGATGGTTGCGACTGGGTTTAACCAACGATGGCTGCTGCTGTCTAAGTCACTGATGCCGCCAGTTGGATCGCTATCACCAAGGTTACCCGGATGCACGTGAACTTTATCGTTAGTTACTGTTGCTTCAACGCCTGTGCCGCCAGTACCAAAGGTAATGAAAGGTGGGTTTGGCATGCTAGACGCAAGTTCATCGTTCGCTTCTGTACCGGCATCGTAACTTCTTAGCGTTGCTCGGTATGTACCCGCTTCCGTTGGAATCTTCCAGCTATCTAGACCGACGAAACCGTCATTGGTTGGCAGCAGCATCGCGCTCAAAGAAAGATAACCGTGGTCGCCACTGTCCAAGGTGAAGGTGGTTGCAACACCCGGATTCAAAATGCCGCCAGCAGGATTCTCAACCACCGCACCACCAGCGTTACCAATCACACTAGCAAGCCCAGAGATATCACCACCTTCTGCCATTGCTTCTAGTTCTGGCGTTGCTGCTTGACCCGTTCTGAACATTTGAAGATCAGAACCATGTGCGGCAACAATAAGAGGCGTAAAGTAGATGCCTTTGGTTGCGTTTGTCACGGTGATTTCCAATTCCGCTGCATTCACTGATGCAGAGCCTAGTGCCATAGCGACTGAAGTCATGACGAGTCCGAGTTGGGTACGTTTTTTCATTGTGATTCCATCCTTTAATGAGGGTTGAACTACCCAAGCCCATGTGTACGGCTTTACTTCTTTGTTCGTGACTTGAGTAGGTTAAGCATTACGTTTCGAACGTTTTGCGTTCTTGCCTCTAAGAATGACGAGCAAATCTATCAGCAACTTCATCGAATTCTCATAAAATTCTCACAAGTTCTGTTCGAATTCTGTCAGCAGCACTTTTTTATTTATACTCAAGTAACCTCGAGATGCTTGGTTCAGCGAGGATGACTTGGTTTGAAGGCGAGGCAACAATTTGAAAATCTAGTGGTTCTAAATCGAAAATTGTTAACGAAGCATGCGAACCAAGGCAACTCGCCCTTCGGGAGCGTGCCACTGAAGCAATTTCTTCGTCAAACAACTTGGAAAGAGCTCGCTATTCCGCTTCGTTGTTTTCCTTGCTTGCTTTCGATAAATAGGGAATCAGTGACAACGCTCTGAACCATGTATCTTGAAGTCACTTGAGTATATTCAGATATTTACACTTCGCGCTTTCCCCTCCTACAATGCGGTATTCTCTGTTTAAATCACGATTCTCACCATGATTCATAACGTTCTGTCTGCCTACTATGGCGAAATCTACGGCATCGCTTTTTTCAACCACTACTTGAGCCATTACGCCCAAAGTGAACAACAAACGCTGTGGCAAACCTTGATTGAAGTGGAAGAACTCACCGCAGAAAAGCTCAAACCTGTACTGCTGACAAATGGCATGGATATCGAAAGTCGATACCAAGAGATGCTAGATAAAGGCTTGGCAGATGCAACCAAGTGGATTGGTTTACCATGGCAAGAGTTGGTAGCGACTCTTCTGAAGTGGGTAGAACCTTATGAGGTAAAATATCGAGAGTGGCATGAAGAAGTGAACGCTTCACAGCAGTACTCAATCGCTGAGCGAGAAGCTATCGAGTTAATTGCAGACCATGAAACGGCCATTTATCACTGTTGGCAGCAATACCATACTGGTGAATCTGGCTTGCCTGCACTCAATGCATTTTTGGCAAAATATCGTTAAAGCGAGACGGTGACACTTGAACCTTGTGAAACCGTACCAGACAATATCGTTATTCCGCTGCGCAGAACTGAACAATTATGGTTAATCCAAAACTCATAGCCCTACTTCCTGATCTTGCTTCGTTTATCTTAGTGGTAAACGAAGGAAGTTTTACCGCTGCAGCCAAACAACTCGGCGTGACGCCATCGGCTTTAAGTAAGTTGATCACACGATTAGAGCAAGCCCTCTCGGTCAAACTGTTTGAGCGCACGACTCGTAAGTTGATCATCACTCAAGCTGGGCAAAAGGTTTACGACCAAAGCATCGCAATGGTGAATGCCGCGCAGCAAGCCGTTGAGCTATCTGCGGAAGATCATGCTGAGCCAACAGGCGCACTCACAGTAGCAGCCCCTGAAGCATTTCTTAACTCGGTGCTTCAACCGTTTGTGTTGCCATTCCTAGAACGTTATCCAAATATTCAGCTTAAGCTGCGTGCAGCAGATGGTGAGATCGACCTGTTTCGCCAAGGAATTGATGTCGCGTTTAAGCTCACCGACAAACCCGATGAGAATCTGGTACTCAAAGAGATCAGCAAGACCAATCTCGTTTTATGTGCCTCTCCAGATTACCTCACCAAACGCGGTATGCCTGAGCATCCCACTGAGCTTGAGCAGCACGACTGCATTTACCTTGCCGAGAACGACAAAGACAACATCTGGTCGTTCTTTAAAGAGGAAGCCTTTCATTCGATTGCCGTGAGTGGGCGCTACGCCGTCAACCATTCTCAAATGCGCTTGAACGGGGTTAAGTCTGGCTTGGGAATTGGGATCTTCCATGACTTCGTGATCAAAGACGCGTTAGAGCAAGGGGAAGTGGTGGAAGTATTGCCGGATTGGATGATCAAGAGTAACTACCACGGCGCTATCGCGATGCAGTATGCGCAAACCAAATACATGCCTGCTCGTCTGCGCGTGTTTATCGACTTCGTTAAGGAGCATTTAGTCTCCGACGATACTAACCATGCTTGAGGTTACGAGCCATGTTTGAAGAGGCTAACCATGTTTAATGCCATCCATCACGTCGCGATCATTTGCAGCGATTACCCAAGGTCAAAACGCTTTTACACTGAAGTGTTGGGATTGAAAGTCATTGCTGAAAACTATCGTGAAGCCAGAGACTCCTACAAGCTTGACCTCGCTTTACCTGACGGCAGCCAAGTGGAACTGTTTAGCTTTCCGGGCGCACCAGAGAGACCTAGCTTTCCTGAAGCGCAAGGGCTACGACATCTCGCGTTTTTGGTAGATGATGTTGAACAGGTGAAAGCCTACCTAGAATCGAATGACGTTGAAGTTGAGCCAATTCGTATTGACGAATTCACAGGCAAAGCCTTTACCTTCTTCCAAGACCCAGATGGCTTGCCACTGGAGATTTACCAGAAATAAAAAGAGCCAGCACTTCGACTTCGCAGGCTCTTTTATTATTCCATTCTTTGTCTGTTACTAATTCAACGCCGTTTTCAGTTTCTCAACGCGGTTGAACAACAGCCAATCCAGTGCGAGAACCGTAACAATTGCCAAACCGCCCATCGGGAACGCGAGACACAATATCACTAACTTTACTAAGCCAAGCTTCCAAATACTGTCTTGTTGAAACTTAGGTGGCGCGCCCAATGCGGCACTGCGACTTGGTCTACGAATCCACCACATCACCACACCTGTGATTGAGATTAAGATGAACGCCAAACAGAACACTACGTTGAGTACTTTGTTCAATATACTCACATCACCTTGATGCAATGACACACCTGCCGCCATGAACTTGGCAAATAGGCTGTAATCTTGCCACGTTACATCCACCAACAAGCGACCGGAATACTGGTCAAAGTGGCTGGTGCGATCTTGTCTTGGGTCGGAAATATCGCCGCCCATAGAGTTAGCTGCAACAGTGTAAACGCCCGTCTCAGAACGTGGTAAAAACAGCTTATAGCCAGTGAAGCCCATCATTTCAGCCTTGAGGATGATATCATCAATGGAGAGCGCATCATGACTGCCTGCGTATGCCGTCTCTTCCTTCATATTGGCATGATCATGAGCGGGTTTGTCTTTCGATTCAGGCACAGCAGCAAGCTCTAAGTTCCATGGCATCTCTTCTGAAGCACCGTGGTTAAGATCTTTATGTGTCAGTGTGGATTCCGGTTTCTCACCCCATGTGTAATAGGTTGGGAAGGTATTCCAAGCTTGCACCATTTTCGCCCCCCAGATCCCTGCCCACGACAAACCTGAAATCAAAAAGAACAACAGAACAATCGACAGCACGCCACCTAAATTCGCATGCAGGTCACGCATCAAAATTCGAGGGCCATTGTTAAGGCGAATTTTCAAAAAGCCGGCGCGGCTGGCGTTGTCTCTAGGTAACCAAAGGTACAAACCAGACACCAACAGTAAAATCCCCAGACTTGCGGCGATTTCAATTAAACGGTCGCCTAGGTCGCCGATGAGCAAGGTGCCGTGAATGCTGTTCATCAGTTCATAGATGCTGTCACCACGATTAATAGTGCCCTGTACGTCTCCTGTATAAGGATTTACTGCAACAATCAGCGAGCTGCCTTCTTGGTTTTGAATCGAGAATCGGTTGGCAATATCGGCCGTTTTAGCAGGTACAAATTGAGTGACATTAAAATCGGGATACGCCTGCTTTACGGTTTCTAATTGTGCAGAGACAGGAATCATGTGCTCTTGTGGTGAAACTTGTAATGTCGCTTCGTATCGAGCCAGTTCGATTTCGTCATCAAACAACATCACCAATCCCGTGAGGGAAAGCATCAGCATAAATGGAATGACGAACAAACCTGCGTAGAAGTGCCATCGCCACGTCATAAAGTAGATGGATTTTGCGCGTGAGGCTTCCTTGAGTTGAGGCTTTGCCGAGTTTCTCAACATGTGTATTTTCCTTTTTTCATTGTTGAACACCCAAATTCAACCAAACGCATTCTGCACATACGCATTCGTATGCGGCGTTATTTGACTTAGATTTGGGAGTACCACTGCTCGAAGTGGCAGTGTTGTTGGCTTTATTTACTTGTAATTGTTTTCGTTATGAGAAAAGGGAAACTGGCGGCGCTCTAGGAACTGGTGTTTCAAATCGCACACTTAGAGCCAAATAAGCGTAGCTGTCAGAAGTCACCAAGCTCTGTCTTGAAAGTATCGGTGTCGTTGGAAGTGTATCGTGATGAAAAGTCGAGAAGTGGCTAAACGGACAAGACTTGCCTTTGTGGCTGACCGAATTGTCGCCCTCTTCTATTTGGACCAACTCAAATCCGTTAAGCGTACATAGCGTCGCCCACACACCCATGCTGTTACCATGAGCATTGATAACAGGCATCAGCGTCACTAGCACCCAACTGAGAGCACTAGCAAATAACATCGAGCGGTAAAAAGGAATTAATCTACGCATAACGGTGACTTAACAAATTTCACACAGCGTAACCAATTCTGAGTGGTAGCTCAAAAACAGGATCAATAAGTGGTTGCTACCTCACAAGTTTTCTTGAATGCATCGATTGACAGGCGCAAAAAAGCCCGCCGAAATGGCAGGCTGATAATGTGTTCATTCATTACTTAGAGATAACGCGTAATCCACTGCCACGAGCAAATGCTCCGCTCAGTAGATAATTAGCCGAACAACTTGCTCCAAATGCTTGGATTGCGCTTGTCGTGGTACTCTTCACGAAGACTATCGATTTCACGCAGTTGAGCTTTTGCTTCTTGTAGCTTGCCCGCATCAAGATCCGCTTCAATCTTATCTAGCGTTACCGTCAGCTTGTTAAAGCCTTCTAAGTAAGTATCAAACTTCTCTGGTGGGTAATTACCACGCTTAGATTGTTCAACAATCGCTTGCAAGCTATCAATCGCAGATTTCATGGTTTCGACATCAGATGCTTCTGCCGCCTGTTTGAATTCCATCTTCATCTGTTTCATGTTTTGTTTTAAATCAACCGCTTCTGCCATTGCGTATGTTGAGCCAAACGCAATCGCACACCCTAGGACTAAAGGACGTAACATTTTTCACTTCTCCATTTATAGTGCCGAATTCTGTGTCGGCTTTATTCACCCAAATAACCTACGCCATAAAAGGCGAAAAACTAGCTTAGTTGAGTATTTCCGGGTCGCAGTGTAAAGCAATCTGGCGTCGGGTGCATACCTTAAATGTAATCAAGTTTATGCGTTGAGAATGCTGTCATATTCTGCAATTGGTTTACGGCCTCTCAAAGCTAAGAAAGACAAAAACTGCTGAGCGGTGTGAGTAATCACTTTCTTGCTATCAATACCCACTTTGTCCATTAACTCTCCAACCAAATCCAGATTACCAACATCGTGACAGAAGTGCGCGTCACTGCCCGTGGTGAAGAAAACACCGAGATCTTTCCCGATTTGTGCAATCTCGTGGCAACGGTCTACGCTGCCTACTCGGCTGTTGCCTTTCAGCGTGGTGTTATTAATTTCAATCGCGACATTGTGCTCTTTCGCGCACGCTAAAACGGTCTGAAAATCAAAGTCGAAATTTGGATTACCAAGATGACCGAGCGCATCAATACGACCACTCTGAATGACATTAACAAGTGCTTCCGTGTGAGTTTGCTTGTTTGCTGGACGAAAAACGGGTTCATGAAAACTCGCGATCACCCAATCTAAGTTGCGGTCCACACTCAGTGGAATATCAATGTCGCCTTCGGTATTCATAATGTTAGATTCAACGCCGCGAATAATCGCAACGCCTTCAAGAAAACGAGGCAGAATTTTCTGGTTCGAGAAGAACCAGTAATGAGGCGCACCCGGCATTGATTCTGCGTGATCGGTCGTGCAGAACATATCCAGCCCGTTCTCTTTTGCCAACTTTGCATTTTCAATCAAGGTACTGTACGCGTGACCACTGGCGTACGTATGTGTATGGGTATCAACTTTAAATTCCATCATCCACTCTCTTAGGTGCGCTATCTTGCGTGCTATTGTATACCTTCAGGTAACGCATCGTCAGCCTAAGATAAGCAAGAACCCTAAGCTTGCTCTTCACTAATGGCTTTTATCAAGGGTAAAGCTTTTTCCCATCCGTGATTAAACATGGAAACAAAGTCATTGTGAGTATGAATGGTAACATTGAGTAGTAAACGATCGTTGTTGGTATCGATCTGGTAGATCTCTCGCGATCCGATCCACCTAGATGCTAGGTCAGCATCGAGTTGTTGACGATTATCCGGATTAAAAATGGCAACATGATGAAATTCAAGTTTTTGAAGCGGTAGCACCGTATCTATGATCGCCCTTGTCCCGCCCATATCTGGATCAAAAAAAGTGATGCCACCTCCTTCTTCCCAAGCTCCTTCAAATTGAGACTGCGGTGAAAAGGCTTGCGCCCAACGTTTATACAACTCAACATCGGTTAGCACTTCCCACACTCGTTGCGGTGTCGCCGAAATTTCGACGTAATAATTTAGCGTAAGCATGATTTCTCTCCTTGAACCTTTCTTGACGCTAGCCCATACTCAGGAAAAATCAAACCACACGACCAATTTATCTACCTGCCCCCTTCATTTTCCGACAGACTAAGAAGTTCTCGCTTGTAAACCGCCACTGCGATGCGCCGTAAAGCGAACCCAACATGTGTTCAGTATGATTGCGAGCACTATTAAACTCATCCCAACAATTTGACTTTGACTCATTCGGTCTTCAAAAAACAGGCTCTGCCAAACCGCAGTGAACAATAAGTTAGTAAAAATGAGTGGTGCAAGTTGAGAGCCACTGCTTGCCAGTTTATATGCTTTGGAGCGAAAAACTTGGGTGTTAATGATCATCAGAGACATCATACCGATCCACAGCATATTTGAAGAAATCTCAGGCGCCATAACACTCATATTAAGTAACACGTCGAAGTCGTTAAACAAAGTTAGCGGCAACAGAAATACGGCAGCAAAACCAAACGCCCAAAAGTTGATTTCTAGCGGCGACATATTTGTTTTACTCACTTTATATAACGTAAGCTGAGAACCAGAATTGAAGAGTCCACCAGCCAAGCCGAGCAATAAATCCGCTCGCCATGTGATCTCACTTCCACCGCCCGCCAACATAACCACACCAGTGAACGCCATTGCTAAAGCCGCCAATGTTGAAACACGAATGCGCCCCCTCATGAACAGCTTTTCAACCAAGGGAATAAATAATGGGCCAGTAGCAAACAACACAACCCCTTCAACGAGCGTTAACGTTTGTAATGACGCGATAAAGCAAAGTTGTGACAAACCGATACAAAGAGCACGCAATAAAATAGGCTTTAGCGTGCCCGCTTTAGGAAAGGTAAGGTTTTTCACACGAAGTAAGATAAGTAAGATAAGCGCAGGCACCAAAAAACGTAAGAAGCTAAATAGTGTGACGGAAAGTTCGCCTGACAACTGCTTTGCTAACAGTCCAGTAACAGATAAGCTTAACGTAGACATCAACATGAAAAGGATAGATTTATTTACAGCATTCATTCAATACTCCTTAATATATGGAGCATTTTAAAAGACATCACTTATCGTAAATAGCGAATAATATTAACCATTGATGTAAGAAAAACTTACAGTTTAACTTATCTATCACCAGCTACGGTTTTTAAATTATGCGGAAACTAGTCCCCTTAAAGTCCATCTACGCATTTGTTGCAGTAGCTGAGTCTGGCAGCATGACAGAAGCAGCACAGATATTAAGTGTGAGCCACTCAGCCGTAAGTCAGGCAATTAAATCGCTGGAGAGTCAAGTCAACAAGCCTCTGTTTGATCGCATAGGCAGACAAGTTCAACTCAATGCGGACGGTAAAAAGTATTACAGAAAGGTGGCACCCGCTTTAGAGCAAATTGTCGATGCAACGGAAGCACTCATCCAAGATCAGAATTTGCAACGTGTTACGCTCAATATGGTGAATTCATTGGCTCTTCACTGGTGGATTCCTCGAATGTCAGATTTACAAGGGTTTGCTCCTCAATTAGACGTTCGTTTATCAAACCTGTCTGGCAGATTCAATTTAGAACAAGAAGGTATCGACGCGGCTTTGGTGCATGGAAATCCCGAAGAATGGCAGGATTACTACTGCGAAAAGCTCAGTGAAGATGAACTGGTTTTGGTGTGCAGTCCTGAATTGATAGCGAAGACAAAGGACTCAAACATCACTCAACTCTTAAAGCAGTATCCCATCATTGAAGTTACTAACGAACGAAGAAAAAATGACTGGAACGTGTGGCTGGACGCGACGGGTATCCAGCGACCTAAAAATAAAAAACCAATCACTTTTAACATGTCGATACAAGCCGTCCAGGCCACAACTCGTCGTTTGGGGTTATTGGTCACTCATCGCTTGTTTGTGAAGGATGACATCAAATATGGTCAGCTAATCGAGCTGGGTGAACCCGTCATTAATCCTCATCAACAGCTTTACTTTGTATGCCCGCCACACAAGCTAAAGCTTGAATCGTTTCATCTGTTGCGATCTTGGCTACAACAATCATTCAACTATTAGAAACTTTTGTTAAGCACATTCACTGAAAAACTAGTATAAAGTTAGAAGAGCACTTTTCATCCAAGGATGGTTTATGAAGCAGTATCAAATATGGCTAAGCGCACTCTGTTTTGCAGTATCTTTGAGTACGACCGCTGAAGTAGAAAATGATAACCGCCTTTCAGAACAAGGGATCTCCACGGCAATTATTGGGGGTCAGCAGGCTACCCAAAACCAACTTCCTTTTTTTGCACGTCTTATTCTACATAAAACTGGCGCGAATCAGTTTGCCAATATTTGTGGGGGAACCATTGTAAACGACCGCTTCATTTTAACTGCGGCCCACTGCGTAGAACCAAGCGTTTTTACTGACGGCTGGACAATCAACGACCTACGAGTGTTAGTCAAAAACCCTACGATGAATGACGTGTTTGTTGAAGAATTCAAAGATGTTCGCTCTATCACGATTCATCCTGATTATGTGCCTAGCGATTTATGGATTAATGACATCGCTGTCCTTGAATTGACTAGACCTATCACCGATAACGTCCAATCCATCACTTTACCGCAAGACTTTGGAGACTACAGCAGCAAGTCAGTTTATCAGATATTCGGTTTAGGTCAGACCTCAACCAATGATGAAAGCCCCCCTAACTATTTACGCTGGGCAGAAGTAAAACCCCTTACCGACACCCAATGCGTTTCGTTGGTAACAGGGTTTAACGCTCAGGAAAGTTTATGTGCGAATGGATTTCCTGAACGAAGCTACACTGGCATCTGTCGTGGTGACTCAGGCGGTCCTCTCACCTATAAAGACAATAATGGCATGTATCAGCAAATTGGCATTGTGAGCTACGGTTCTTCAGTTTGTGAATCCGCTGCGATTCCAAGTGTGTTTACCGAGATTTTGAACTATGCAACATGGATTGAGACCCAAACCAGCTCAGGTGTAAAAACCAGTTATAACGCCCTCTTAGCAAGTTCGGAAGATTATCATAGCGAAGGGGACTCTGGCTTTGAGCCTGTCGATACCAACACATCTGGCTTTGGTAACAACGGCAGCAGTGGCGGCGGTGCTCTCGGATCAGGGTTGATCATGCTTGGAGGCTGGTTTGGTTGGCTAAGACACCGCAGAAATTATTCGCGCTCCTAGTAGCGTCAACAAGACATCATAATATCTTGCGCTTAACGCGAGAGTTAATGATGTCTTCAATCATCTTGTGCTCTTTTTTCGCTTTTTCATAGTTCTGCTTAGTACGCCAACGTTCAAGCACTTTTTCTAACCCTTGAACGCGTGCGTGCTTGTGTTCTAGCGTTTTCTGTACAGATGCACATTCCGCTTGCATAACGGCTTGCTCTTGCTCGTGGTGACGAAGCATTCTTTGTAGCATTTGGTCAACACGATTAAAGTTCATCAAAGCCGCGCTCGTCAGCGTCGGGCCGGTTCGGGTTGATTGTCCAGCGTGGCCTTTCAACGCCGACAACTGTTCCAATTGCATTGAAAGATGGGAGTGACGCTGACGCATGGCATCAAGTTGTTGACCCACACGGTCACGCTGTTTTTCTTCCATTTGCTGTAACTTGCCTACGGCTTTTAACTTGGATTTCATTTCAGCCTTGTCACTCCCATTTGATTAAGCACTTTGAAAAAGCTGCGCGAGCTCGGTCAAACTGGTTGGGTAATCTACAGACTCGTTGGCAGCTTGTTGTAGATATGCACGCAAATTTGGATACATAGCAACAGATTGATCTAACTCAGGATCTTGTCCTGGTTGATAACCCCCTAATGGCAGTAACTCTTTAACCTGAAGGTAGTTGGAGTACATTTGACGGAAGTTATTCGCAATCGTGCTGTGTGCGTCCTGCGTACAAGTATTCATACAACGGCTAATAGACGCGTTGATATCTATCGCGGGATAATGCCCTTGCTCAGCCAGTTGACGCGATAAAACGACATGCCCATCTAAGATGGCGCGCGCGGAATCCACGACAGGATCTTGTTGGTCGTCCCCTTCTGCCAATACGGTATAAATTGCCGTTAAGCTACCATGTTGATTTTCACTGTTACCCGCTCGCTCTAGGAGTTGAGGTAACACGCTGAAGACAGAAGGCGGATAACCACGAGAAGCAGGAGGCTCTCCGAGCGAAAGAGCGATTTCGCGCTGTGCCATGGCGTATCGGGTTAGAGAGTCCATCAGAAGTAGAACGTCTTTGCCTTGGTCTCGGAAATACTCTGAAACGCGATGACAAAGTAGTGTCGCTCTTAACCTCATTAGCGGGGATTCATCAGCAGGAGCCGCGATAATGATCGCTTTCTTGCGCGCTTCTGGGGTTAAGTTTCTCTCGATGAACTCACGTACTTCTCTGCCTCGCTCACCGATAAGCCCGACCACAATTACATCGGCCTCCGTGTTTTTGGTGATCATCCCCATTAACACACTTTTACCGACGCCACTGCCAGCCATCAAACCAATACGTTGGCCTTTGCCTACCGTCAATAGTCCATTAATCGCTCGCACGCCTACGTTGAGTGGCGTATCAACTGGGCGTCGCTTCAGTGGGTTAATCGGTTTTGGTTCAAGTGAAACTCGATCCCCCCCCTTAAGCGGTGCCCCGTCATCTAACGGCTCACCTAAACCATTCAGTACGCGTCCTAACCACTGAGAGCTTAGCTGCACGGTACTGTCACCATCAAGAGGGATGACTTTTGCACCTGCAAACAGACCGCCTAAACGGCGGATAGGCATGAGGTAAGCAATAGTGTGTTCAAAGCCCACAACTTGCGCTTCGATCATATCGCCTTCCGCGGTTTCTACGAGACAACGCTGCTCAAGCTTAAACCGACACCCTACGGCTTGTAACATTAAGCCGTTTACTTTTATCAATCGCCCTGTTACGCGAGCAACAGGGATTGAATCGAGCGAAGCCAAGGCTTCGCTCAAACGCTCACTTAATAGTTCATGGCTTAGGGGATTACTCATGCTCAGACTCTACCTGTGGAATACTGACTTCATCCAAAAGGTGTTGCTTTACATTGTCCATACAGGCTTCCAAACGAGAGTCGCAGCTCGCATCCGCTTCTGCGTCATCAGTCACTAACTGACAGCCACCAATAGGAAGCTCCGTATTAGGGACCAGTTTCCAAGATTGCGGCAAATCAGCATTGATGTGAGTAATGCGCTCTAAATCTTGCGGATTTAAATGCACAGTTACTGTTTCCGCTTTACCAGGCATGGCAGATAATGTCTCGTCCACCAAAGCTAGGATCTGCTGAGGCATTAAAGTGAGCTCGGCACGAATCACTTGCTGAGCTACCTTTTGTACCAGTTCACAAATCATATGGCGTTGTTGCTGTTCTTTTTCATCTTGCCAACGAGAAAGGGCGTGAAAAAGTTCATTGACAGGCTTCGCCGCCTCCAAAAAGCCTTGCTTTCCAGACTGCTCACCGGAAACAAAGCCTTTTTGGAAACCTTCTTTTTGGCCTTCCAACAGACCTTGCTGCTTGCCCTGTTCGATACCTTGGCGTAAGCCTTCCTCATGTCCTTGTTGCAAACCTTGTTGAAAACCTTCTTCAAGTTGCTGTTGGATATCTATTTGAGGTTCTTGCCAGCCTTGGTTATCTAGCCCGAATTCGTCTTCGATAGTCTTAGGTTGCGCTAAAGGCGGAAAACGGTGTAAACGATACCCGCTCGGAGGCAATCGCATAGTACTTGATTTTGTCTCTAGCATGACCTTACTCCACCGTTGGCTCTTCATAGAGAAGCAGCTGAACTTCACCAGATTCATCCAGCTCACGTACCATTTGCATGATGTCTTGACGTGCTTTTTGAACTCGACTTAACGCAACAGCGCCGCGTGCGTCCATGTCATCTTCTAGCGCTTTCACCATACGTTGCGGCATTGAACGCTTAATAGCTTGTTGTAAGGTAATATCGGAACCTTTTAGCGCAACTGCCCACAACTCTAGCGGGATTTGCTGCACCAACATGTCCATAGTTTCTTCGCGTTGTCGGCCAAGAACCATAAAGTCGAACATGTTTTCTTCAATTGCATTGACAACATCTTCATCATGCAACTTCAGCATTTCCATCAATGAACCACGGTCACCTTCAAAGCGGTTAATGATATCTGCTGCTTGCTTAACACCTGATAACGGCGTGCTTTGACTTGCGGATACTTTTTCGATGCAACGCTCAACGAGTTCATGCAAATCAACGGCAACTTGATGATCGATATCTTGCAATTGAGCAATACGGAACAAGATTTCGTCATGGTAATCTTGTGGCAAGTGCTTCAATACCGCTGAAGAGCTGTCTGCTGGCAAATACGCTAGAAAAATTGCTTGCATTTGTGGGTGCTCGTTCACAATGAAACGAGCGAGAGTTTCTGCTTCCACCCACTGTAAGCGCTGCATGTTGTTGCGAATTTCATCGCCATATAAGGTATTTAATAACCCTTTTGCCAAATCGTTACCCAATGCTTTACGCAATGTATTAGATAGGTATTCCTTAGAGGCTCCTCGAATACCGCTGTGCTCACGGAAATCTTCAAAGAAAGTTTGAATAACACCACGAGCAGAATCGCTCTTAATGCCATTTAACTTCGCCATTGCACGAGTCACACGCTGGGTTTCATCACGGCTAAAGTGTTGCAAAACCTTCGCTGCGGCATCCTCGCCCATGCCTAATAGCACGAGCGCGGTTTGTTCAACATAACTAAGCGTCTGCTTTGATAGAACTGTGTTCATTGATGTTTACCCATTGTTTCAGTATTTCGGCTACGCGCTCTGGCTCTTCATTAGCAATAAGCTGTAGGTGTTTCAATTGAATTTCTAATGGCGAACCTGCTGGTGGTAGCATGTCGCTGTTTACATCTAAACCTGAAGAGGCTGAGATGCCTTTTTCAGATAGGCGGCGATCAAGTACTTCTTCATGCTCGCGTTCTTCACGCGTTTGCAAGTTTTCGTAGTCAGGCTCTTCCTGAGGCTCAGCAAAATTTAGCTCAGGCACAGGTTTATCAACGCCAGTTAGGTGCATGATTAATGGACGCAGTACGAAGAAGATCATCGCCAAGCCTAACAAGCCACCAATAACGTAGCGTATTGGCTGCTGTACTGTAGGGTCTTGCCACCACGGCAGTGCAGGAGGAGCATCAATTTCGATTGGGGTGAAGTTGAAACTCATTAAACTTAAGCTGTCACCTCGTGTGGCAGAGATACCAACAGCATCCATGATCATGTTTGAGATTTGCTCTTTATCGGCTTCACTCCACGCCACACCATCTGGCGAAGCTTTCGAGTTCAACAGAACCGAGACACTAAGCTTTTCTATTTGGCCTTGTTGGTATTGAGTACGACGAACACTACTACCTACAGCATATTGACGATTCACTTCAGATCGCGCATTCGTGTTTTGGCTATCGTTCGTTTCCACTTCACCAGATCCTGTCACTGGCGGTTGGTTACTTAGAGAACCAGGAACACCCAACGCAATTTGATCAACCGAGTTGTTATGAATGGTGTGCTCATTACGCACAACCGGCGCGTTATCCAAAATTTCTTGTGTTTCTTCAACTTGGCTAAAGTCCAGATCGGCAGCGACTTGTACGCGGAAGTTACTCGGCCCCACAATCGGCGTAAGCATGTCTGCTGCGCGTTGGATGATCTGTTTTTCAACACTCTTCTGGTATTCAAGATATTTCGCGTTTACTTTACCGGCTTCCGCAGAAGCGACATCCGCACTAAGAAGACGGCCGTACTGGTCAATGACAGAAACAAATTCTGGCTTCATTGCCGTGACACTGCCAACCACTAGGTTAATGATCGCTTCAACTTGTTCAGGCTTTAAGTCTTCACCAGGTTTGAGCTCAAGCATGACAGATGCTGATGGATTCTCACTGTTTTGGCGGACGAATAGAGTTTGACGAGGTATTGCTAAATGAACACGCGCGTTCGCTACTGAGTTCAAAGACATGATAGTACGTACTAACTCACCTTCTAAACCATGACGATAACGCGCCGTTTCCATAAATTGGCTCGTACCAAGAGAGCTATCTTCCTTGAGCGAATCCAAACCTGTCGGCAGCTTAGCTTTAACACCTTTTGATGCAAGCAACATGCGTACCTTCGCAACCTCACCTTCTGGTACAAGAACTTGTCCATTTTGCTCTTGCATGCGGTAGCTTACGCCTTCGCTTTCTAATACCGACACAATTTCGCCGATATCAAAACGCTCTTGTTGGCTATAGAGCGGACGAAAGCTCTGCGAGGAACTCCATAGTGCAACCACAATAATCGCTGCAACAATCGCAGCTAACACCGCAGATAGCACTAAGTTTCTCTGACTGCTAGACCAGATTTGCTTCAGCTTCGTTGTCACATCGTCCATGCCGTTGGCAGTAGAAAATGTCTGTGCTGTGCCGGTAGCCATAGCTGTGTTTCCGGCGACTTGGGGGGTTAGTTCTGACATGAATTACACCGGCATCTTCATAATATCTTCAAATGAGGTCACGACTTTGTTGCGCACTTGCATCAAAGCATTAAAGGACAAGCTGGCTTTTTGGCTCGCGACCATTGCACCAACTAGGTCATCACTTTTTCCTGTTTCTACGGCCGTCATTTTTTGACTAGCCACTGATTGATGTTGATTCACTGTATCCAACACATTTGTCATCGCTTGTGAGAACGATAAAGGTGCGTTTAGTGATTGTTGATCTAAAGGATTTGCACTCACGATAAACTCTGGCGGCTGCACTTGTGCCTGCATCGCCTGCATTTTTGACAACATAAGTTGCTCTGCCGAGACCGCATGAGTAGGTTGACTTGCCATCTATTTTTTCTCCTATTAGGCAGCCGAGCCTAGTGCCGACTGTAAATCAATACCATGTTCTCGCATTGCTGCGAGCTTGTAGCGTAGCGCTCGAGTAGAGACTCCAAGCGCGTTTGCGGTTTTCGTTCGGTTTCCACCAAACTGACGTAACTTTTCCAAAATAAACTGATATTCAGCTTGCTTCTTCGCTTCTACATGACCAAAACTTGAAGTTGGCTCTGCTGTAGGAACTGACGCGACAAGCTCAATAGGCAGCATCAGGTCATGGGCTGTAATGTAATCACCATGACGCATGACCAAAGCGCGTTGAATGACATTTTCCAACTCACGAATATTGCCCGGCCAGTGATACTGACTCAGCGCACTAATCGCATCTTGGGATAAGTGACAGCGGCTGCTATCTTGATACTTTTCAATAAAGAATTGGCTAATCGGTAGAATGTCCTCTTTTCTTTCACGCAAAGGCGGCCAGTGCAGAGGCAGCACATCTAATCGATAATAAAGATCTTCACGGAACGTGCCTTTTTGAACTTCCTCACGTAAGTCTTTGTTGGTTGCCGCAATAACACGAATATCGAGCTGAACGGCTTTATGGCTACCAACACGTTCTACTTCACGCTCTTGAAGGACGCGTAACAATTTAGCTTGAACCGTAGGTGACATTTCACCAATCTCGTCAAGCAGAATCGTCCCGCCATTTGCTTCTTCAAACTTACCGCTTTGAGAATTTGTCGCTCCGGTGAACGCGCCTTTTACATGACCGAATAGCACAGCCTCTAACATTGACTCTGGAATGGCGGCGCAGTTAACCGCCACAAATGGACCATTGATACGCGGAGAGTGCTCATGCACATATCGCGCCAGCACTTCTTTACCCGTTCCCGATTCACCTGTAATAAGCACACTCGCGTTAGTACATGCTGCACGATGCGCCAATTGCAGAACTTGTTTGCTTCTCCAAGACTCCGCAACAATGTTGGCCATTGGCTTACCTAACGCTTCAACACGTTTAAGCAGATTAACCAACTGATTAGATTCAAATGGGCGTAATAGATAATCAGTAGCGCCCGCTTTCATCGTCTCAGCAGCCAAGATGCCTTGTTCTTGATCGACAATCGCAATAACAACACCCGAATTTCGCTGCTTTTGGTGACACGCGACAAACTCACGAACACACATATCCGGCAGCGTAGAGCTCACTAAAGTGATTTCTGCTCGCTCTTCAAGCAAAGCGCCTCGACCAGTACGAGTGTGTTTCGCGGTGTAACCTGCATTTTGCAACACATCCAATACTGGTTGAGCAAGAGCTTCATTTGGCTCAACCAACAAAATTTTCGTTTTCGTCATCATTGAACCTTAACTTTCGTTTGTTGATTTTGTGATTGTAGAGCTGGGTGGTGTTTCGTAGCCGTATACTCGTTGTCCCTCACTAAACGCAGGGTGACACGTCGGTTTTTTGCTTGGCCATTAACCGAGTTATTGCTGGCAATTGGGTAACGTGAACCATGAGCTCGTGTTTCGATCATCGACTCGTCGACCCCAAGCTCAATCAAAGCATTGGTGACTTGCTCTGCTCGAGTACGTGACACAGAAAGGTTCGTTAAACTTGAACCAACGTTATCGGTGTGACCGTCGATGAGGATTTTGGTCACTCGATCATCCACAGATACATAGCTATACAGCGCTTCTAGTGTTGCTTTCTGTCCACGACTTAACGTCTTCTGACCAAACTCAAATGAGAGCGCCATATCCCTTGCCTCTGAAAAAGACAATTTAGGCAATCGCGCGCGACACGCATTAAATGATTTCAATGCGTTTTGAATTTGAAGAGTAGGAATCACAATCTCTGAAACAGAGGAAGCATTACTTCCTTTAAGTGACAGCGTCACCCAACTACCCGAAGCAATTGAATCCATGAATTCTTCAGCGCCTTTATTAAAGATGAAACGCTGAGACGGCTTAGTAAATTCAAGGGAGCCAAATTCTTTTCTATAAAGCTCATTACTCCAAGGAGCATTTTGAGTTGTTAAAGCAATCGTTTTCCATTTATTGTTTTCATATTCTATATCGGAAATAAAATAGAATTTATTATTAGGTTCCGCTAGGAAATAAAACTTCCCATAGTCATTATTTGATTGCAACAAGTTGCATTTGAATTTATTTCCCTCATATGTCCATTTAGAGAGGTCCATAGGGATTGTTAAGACTTCTTCTGAATATGACACTTTTGAAAAAATAAAACTGATAACAATAATTGTGTTACAAATTATCAAACGGACATGATTCATGTATATCTTACATTCCCATGACTTAAACCGTTTAATTAAATATGCCACCAAGCCGAGAGAACTGGCATAGCTAATCATTTTAATTACCTATTCTGAATATTAAAATTGGTTACAAAACGCTCAAGAGAGCACGCTTAGCCTCCAATGGAAGCTTTAAGCATAAAAAACAGTATCTTATAATTTATTTGTTTGAAGTTGTTGTTACGCCATAAAGGCAATTTAAAAAATCTATAACAACTAAAACGCTCAACATTGTTATTTTATTTATTAAGCGATTTATAAAGAAAACTAACTCTTTTTAAATTTCATTAAAAGATTATGACTATATGAACAAAGCAACATGTGAACTAAAGTCACAATCTTAGAGTTTGGAGCTAAAAGATCATTAAAATTTCTGTGTAGACTACACGCCATTAAGTTAAAACACTTTCGATTGTTAACGCACGGTAAAATATAAATGGAAAATAGAGTTAGCGAGCCTATTTCTGATAGTCAACTACTTGATGTAGAATTATTAGGCAAACCTATTCATATCATTCGTGAGAAGCTCGATAATTTAATTTCAGAATCTTGCTCAAACCTTACGACTGAATTACAAAATTGGCTCAGCACAGGAAAAGTGGAAGCTAGCTTAACCTCAGTAGACTTGCACCGCTTTACATCGGTTGAGATGGACAAAGAGCAAACGTCGACCTATCAACATCAGGAAGGCGGCATGGTATTCATCCATGGTAACCCTCACACGCTAATAAAGTTGGCTGATAGATTTTATGGTGCAAGTGCAGAGCGTTCAGCCGCTACTCTGACGGCCAGTGACTTACGTTTACAAGAGCGCATCAGTCGAATCATCATCGGTTGGCTTGCTCCTGGTGAAATGTGGGACACGGGTGAGTATGAGACCCCAAGAGGTATTGGCATTAACGTTCAATTAAACATTGCGTTTGACGATCATCAAGGCTCAATTCATCTCAAGCTAGATGGTCATCTTATTCAAACGCTAATCGAGCAGCTTGAACTGCAGCCTGATACCGATTTGTTTCAACCTTTCTGTCGTTCTTTAGAGACGACCCCCGTTCGACTGAACGTTGTTCTAAGTAAAAAGAAGATGCCTTTAAGTGATGTGGTTGGCTTACAACCCAACGATATTTTACCTATTGAGCTTCTTAACACGGTTCCAGTAAGCATTGGCAACCAATCTCTATTTACAGGTCGTATTGCCGAGCAAGACGGCCAACTTGTTTTGATCTTTAACCCTGATAAGGAACCGCAGCGATGAGCGAAGCGCTAGAAACTAATGCATTCGACGCAGAAGAACTGAACTTTGATGATTTTCAATTAGAAGACTTTGAAGCCGAAGATACGCTCCAACAAGAACCAGCCACTGCGGAACGTGACCTTAGCTTTTTCAAAAGCATTCCTGTCACAGTCACGCTGGAAGTTGCGAGTAAGGAGATCCCACTTGGGGACTTAATGAAAGCGGGTGAAGGCACGGTTATCGAGTTGGAAAAGCTCAATGGCGAGCCTTTAGACGTGAAAGTAAACGGTTCTCTTATGGGCCACGCTGAAGTTGTCGTTGTCAATGATAAGTATGGACTTCGTCTGATCGATGTACATGACTCTGCATTGAGTGGCGTTGGTCAATAATCTTAGGTAGGCATCACAATGAAAAATCTGAGCGCTTGGCACCGTTGGTTACCTCTTTTGGTATTGGTGTCACTTTTGTTTGCTTTCCCAACAATGGCGGCTGACAACGGCT
This sequence comes from Vibrio sp. 1874, assembly GCF_033344395.1. Classification (NCBI taxonomy): domain Bacteria; kingdom Pseudomonadati; phylum Pseudomonadota; class Gammaproteobacteria; order Vibrionales; family Vibrionaceae; genus Vibrio; species Vibrio sp. 1874. The sequence goes on along the minus strand of NZ_JAWPOR010000001.1, from coordinate 344,896 downwards.
TAACTATCTTGTCCGTTTCTGATGGCGACACACAACAAGAATACAGCGTTAAACTGCAAATTCTGTTGTTGATGACGGCGCTCAGTTTTCTTCCAGCATTTATTTTGATGGCGACGAGCTTTACTCGAATTGTCGTTGTCCTTGCGATTTTGCGCCAAGCTCTTGGTCTTCAACAAAGCCCACCTAACAGAGTGTTGGTCGGGATCGCTCTCGCATTGACGTTACTGATTATGCGCCCTGTCTGGAGCGATATTTATGAAAATGCGTTTCAGCCATACGACAACGGCGAAATCACGCTAATACAGGCTTTTTCTGTTGCAGAGAAACCAGTGAGAGAGTTCATGTTGGCACAGACGCACCAAAGCTCTCTTGAACAAATGTTACGTATTGCCAATGAGCCTCTCGACCAAAACGTTGAGGATATTTCATTTGCCGTTGTCTTGCCTGCATTTGTCATTAGTGAACTGAAAACCGCCTTCCAAATTGGTTTTATGCTTTTCATCCCGTTTTTGGTCATCGACTTGGTTGTCGCCAGTGTCCTGATGGCAATGGGTATGATGATGCTATCACCTTTGATTGTCTCACTTCCCTTTAAGTTGGTGGTATTTGTACTCGTGGATGGTTGGGCAATGACAGTTGGCACCTTATCTGCCAGCTTCGGTTAACTAGGAGCAGTTATGACCCCAGAACTAACCGTAACGTTATTTTCCGATGCAGTATGGCTGATCATTTTGATGGTTGCCGTATTGGTTGTTCCAGGCTTAATTGTCGGTTTGTGTATCGCCGTATTTCAGGCTGCCACACAAATCAACGAGCAAACACTCAGCTTTTTGCCACGTTTGCTCGTTACCTTATTAATGGTGATTTTTGCAGGTCACTGGATGCTACGTAAGATCATGGAACTGTTTGATTTCTTGTTCCACAACATACCAGGGATGATTGGCTAATGGCCATCACATTTGCAGAGCTCTCGGCGATACTCGGTCAACTCTGGTGGCCGTTTTTTCGTGTGGGGGCCGTATTTATTTCAATGCCTTTCTTTGGTGATGCGATTATTCCTGTTTGGGTTCGTACTTTACTGGCCCTCTCGATCGTTGTCATTACTGGACCGTTAATGCCACCCATGCCACAAGTCGAGTTATTCTCTATGACTTCCCTGTTCCTTGCTTTTGAGCAAGCTATTTGGGGAGTAATGTTTGGGTTAATTTTGCACATGCTCTTTAACGTTTTCACCATGCTTGGCCAGGTGATTTCTCTGCAAATGGGCTTAGGTATGGCGATGATGAATGATCCTATTAACGGGCTTTCTGTCGCCATTTTGGGACGCATATTTCTGATTTTCTCAACCTTGTTGTTCCTCGCGCTAGAAGGACACTTACTCGTCATAGATATCGTGATTCAAAGCTTTGTTGTTTGGCCAGTCGGATCTGGTATCACATCGCTTTCTCTGCAAGGTGTTGTCAATATTTTCGGTTGGATGTTTGCCTCTTCACTAGCTTTGGCTTTGCCCGCTATTGTTTCCATGCTTCTAGCCAACATCAGTTTTGGTGTAATGAACCGAGCCGCACCATCACTTAATGTCTATGCGTTAGGTTTTCCTATGACGATGCTGCTGGGTCTATTCAGCGTATTAATCTCAGTTTCTGGTGTTCCTGGTCGCTACACGGCGCTCGTTCACGACACCATTAGACACTTGAGTAACTTTATGTTGGGGGGAGCATGAGCGATCAATCTTCTCAAGACAAAACTGAAAAAGCCTCACCGCAGAAGGTAAAGAAAGCCCGCCAGGAAGGACAAATTCCTCGCGCGAAAGAGTTTACTACTGCGGTGATATTTCTAGCGGTGGCGCTCTACTTTTACTCTCAGCTTAATAGTATTTGGGAAAGCATGTCGGGGATCTTTCGCTACAACATGATGCTGACGCGAGCCGACCTAGAAAATCCTAAACAACTTGTCGAGCAATTGGGACAAAGTTTAGCGGTCATCATAGACATGCTATTACCATTGTTTACCGTCATTATTATCGTGACCTGTGGTAGTAGCCTTGTGCTAGGCGGCTGGATGTTCCGTCCCGCGAACGTAATGCCAAAGCTCAGCAAAATTAATCCTTTGAGCGGGATAAAGCGCATTTTTTCGACCCGCTCAGTGGTTGAGCTCTTAAAGTCGACGTTCAAAGTAGCCGTGATCTTCGGCATCTTATATGGCTATTTAGACAACCACTTACAGCCATTACTTGGCATGCAAAACCTCCCACTCAGCCAAGGTTTTTCTCTAGTAATGTCAATTCTGTTTGAAGGCTTACTCTTAATGGGCTTCGCCTTGTTGTTATTTGGGGTTATCGACATTCCTTATCAGCGTTGGGAACACCTAAAAGAACTCCGCATGACGAAACAAGAATTGAAAGAGGAATTTAAAAATAATGAAGGTCGTCCGGAAGTAAAGCAACGTATTCGTCAAATACAGCAGCAGTTTGCGCGCCGTAAGATCGATAAAATGGTGCCGACGGCTGACGTGATCATCACAAACCCAACGCACTATGCAGTCGCACTGAAATACGAGCCTTCACTTTCTGACGCGCCCTTTGTCGTCGCAAAAGGTGTAGACGAAACCGCTATGCACATTCAACGTATCGCCCGAGAAAACAAAGTGGAAATCATTAACTCCCCGCCACTTACCCGTTCGATTTATCACACGACGGCGATTGAACAAGCAATCCCAAGCCAACTGTACATCGCAGTGGCACATATTCTTACTTACGTTTTGCAATTGAAAGCCTTTCGTAAAGGTGAGGGAAAAGAGCCAATTCCTTTACCTCATTTTTCGATTCCAAAACATTTGCAGCACTGATTAACCCGCGTTTATCCAAGGACACGAAAGTATGCTTAACCGGTTAAAACAACTTCAAACATCAACCAAAGGCTACGTTGGCATTCCAATCGTCTTGCTAATGATATTAGCAATGGTGATTCTTCCTTTGCCTCCTCTGCTACTGGATGCGCTGTTTACCTTTAATATCGTCTTAGCAATCCTAGTATTGCTGGTCAGCACAACCGCAAAGCGACCATTAGATTTCTCTGTTTTTCCAACTATTTTGCTGGTCGCAACATTATTACGTCTCACATTGAACGTGGCTTCTACGCGAATTGTACTCCTAGAAGGACATAATGGTGGTGACGCAGCGGGTAAGGTCATTCAAGCATTCGGTGAAGTCGTCATTGGCGGTAACTACGTCGTTGGTATGGTGGTGTTCGTCATCTTGATGATCATCAACTTCGTCGTAATCACCAAAGGTGGTGAACGTATTTCTGAGGTTTCAGCCCGCTTTACGTTGGATGCTTTACCAGGCAAACAAATGGCAATTGATGCCGACTTAAACGCTGGCCTTATCGATCAGGAAACGGCTCGCTTACGCCGTAAAGAAGTCGCCAACGAAGCCGATTTTCATGGTTCGATGGATGGTGCATCAAAGTTTGTGCGTGGCGATGCCATCGCAGGTTTGTTGATTCTGTTTATCAATATCATTGGTGGTATCAGTATTGGTGTCTTCGAGCATGGACTCGCTGCGTCTGACGCCTTTAAAACTTATGCCCTACTCACAATCGGTGATGGTCTAGTTGCTCAAATTCCTTCACTACTATTGGCAACGGCTGCCGCGATTATCGTTACGCGAATTAATGATAGCGATAATGGCATGTCGGAAACCATGCAAAAGCAATTACTGGCAACTCCTGCAACGCTATTTACTGTCGCAGGTATTATGGCGGTAATCGGTATGGTACCGGGTATGCCACACCTAGCCTTTTTTGCGTTTGCTGGCGCATTAGCGTTCGCAGGGTGGCGTCAAACCAAGAAGCCAGTGCAAGACTCCCAGATCGAAGAGGTCGAAGCACTTTCACAAGCAATGCAAGACGATGATACACCGCTGACATGGGATGATATTCCTCACGTCCAAACATTATCACTTGCGCTTGGTTACCGACTCGTCCATCTAGTCAACAAAGAACAAGGGGCACCCTTATCACAACGAATTCGCGGTGTGCGTCGAAACCTTTCTGAACAAGTTGGCTTTTTATTACCTGAAGTTCGTATTCGTGACAACCTGAGCCTTAAGCCAAACCAATACACAATTTCTCTAAATGGCGAAGTCATTGAGCAAGGCTTTATTGAACCAGAGCGTTTAATGGCGATAGCGGTTGGCGAAACTTACGGTGAGGTAGATGGCATTTTGGGTAGCGATCCTGCTTATCAGTTGCCAGCTGTGTGGATTGAGCATCAAGATAAAGCAAAAGCACTTAATATGGGTTACCAAGTTGTCGATGATGGCACTGTTATTGCCACTCATATTAGTAAAATCATGAAGACAAACCTTGCAGAATTGTTTACGCACGACGATGTGGAAGCAATAACCCAGCGTTTGACACAACAAGCCCCGAAACTAGCAGAAGCATTAGCAGCAGCACTTAATCCAGCGCAGCAGCTGAAAGTATATCGTCAGCTTTTATTAGACCAAGTGCCACTAAAAGATATTCGCACGATTGCCAACACAATGTTGGAATCCGCGGAAAATACAAAGGACCCGATCCTACTTGCATCTGATGTGCGCTGTGCACTAAAGCGTACGCTTGTTAACTTAATTGCAGGGCAAAAGAACGAGTTAAATGTCTACGCACTGTCTGATGAGTTAGAACAAATGCTACTAACTTCACTGCAACAAGCACAATCTTCTGGTACGGTAACACTAGATAGCTTCCCAATTGAGCCAAACATTCTTGGTCAGTTCCAACAAAACTTGCCATTGATCAGACAACAGCTTAAGCAACAGGGGCTACCTCCGATCCTTCTCGTTATGCCACAGCTGCGCCCTCTTCTAGCGCGTTACGCTCGTACATTTACACAAGGGCTGGCAGTATTGTCTTACAACGAAATCCCAGAAAACAAACAAATCAATGTGGTAGGAAACCTTGGTTAATCTTATTTCAACACATGCGATGTACGAACATTTGGTTGGTCTCGCAGTACAACATATCGTCACGGATGACGATCAATTAGTCTTTGATGCTTTAAAACACAATGATGTCCAACACGCATGCCAAGCAATTAGGGAAGCTCAATCAGGAGAAGTAGAATTCCAACACCTGACGTTGAGATTTGGTATGCGTGGAGAACAAAGTGTCTATCAATTCAAACTCTCTGAACAAATGCAGTACTGCCTGGATTTGTTCAGTCTTTACCTTGCACTAAGACAAACACAATTTCAGTTAGAAGCCTTTCATCACGACTTGATTAGTAATGTTGTCGTGCCGATTCGCGTGGATGCATTACTGTGGGAGCCTGGGGTTTATTTTCTCGAACAGACGATTCAATTCCACTCTTCTGCTTTTCAACATGTGATTCCTTCTCTTCAAGCTGATGAAACGTTATGTGATCGTGATAAAGTCGCCACACTCACCAAAAAGTTAAAAGAGAATGCATATTCACTTTGGTTTGAAGTCGCGACATCGCAAGTGAACTTCGAGCGCGTCGCAGACTTTAGTCCCGATATGATCAAATTGTCAGTCACACTAGAAGATAAAGAAGAAAGACACGCTTTCCTACCTATTGCTAAGTTCTTAAGAAAGCATAAATATACTTGGGTTGCCGGACGTGTAGCGAGTCAAACGGAACTTAACCGCTATCGTTTATTGGGTGCCAGTTATTATTTTGGTTATTTCAGCGATATCCCAACCTCTCTCTCCTTTCAGTCTTTTGATGAGGAATAGTTGAAACTCAACCATTTATATTTAAAACAGCACGATTTATTCGTGCTGTTTTTTTATTTATAACGGATAACCACAAGATCATTGGGCAATAGTTTCTTTAACTTAACTAAAAAATTTAGGCTTATATGATGATTTTCCCGGTTTTCATGGAATACAAATCACTAAAAATCATCAATTTTTATCTTTTTTAGAAATTTTTTAATTTTCAAATTAATCATTAAAGCCGACCGACCGCCTCTAGTTAGTGACAAGGGAATATCCCGAGGCCTGAAAGATATAGTGACTAACTAAGGAGACTAAGATGGCTTTATCAATGCACACTAACTACGCTTCGCTTGTAACTCAAAACACAATGAACACAACAAGCGGACTTCTAAACACAGCAATGGAACGTCTAAGCACAGGCTACCGTGTGAACTCAGCTGCTGATGACGCTGCTGGTCTTCAAATTGCTAACCGTCTAGAAGCGCAAACACGCGGCATGTCAGTAGCAATGCGTAACGCACAAGACGGCATCTCTATGATGCAAACTGCTGAAGGTGCGATGGATGAAATGACAAACATCGTTTACCGTATGAACGACCTTGCTACACAATCGTTGAACGGTTCAAACAGTGCAACAGACCGTGCGTCTCTTAACAAAGAGTTCACACAGCTTACTGCAGAACTAAACAACATCGTAGACAACACTAAGTTCGGTGGTCAAAACCTTCTTAAAGGCGGCGGCTTCGGTGCAGGTGACGTAACATTCCAAATCGGTGCATCTTCTGCTGAAACATTGACTGTAAGCGCAAGCGCAGGTATCGGTGAAATCACTACTATTCTTGCTGATGCAGCAATTACAGATGGTATCGATGACGCGACTAAAGCAAAAGCAGCACTAGACAAAATCAGCGGCGCTGACGGTCTAGTAGAAAAAATTGGTAGCTCTCGTGCAGACTTCGGTGCGAACATCAACCGTCTTGAGCACACTATGGCTAACCTTGGTAACATGGTAGAAAACGTTACAGCATCTAAAGGTCGTATCATGGATACAGACTTTGCAGTAGAGTCTTCAAACATGACTAAGAACCAAATGTTGATGCAAGCAGGTACAACTGTTCTGTCTCAAACTAACCAGCTTCCAAGCATGGCAATGTCACTACTACGCTAATTACTTAGTTAATAGTGCGCTTAATTTAAATCGTCTTAATTATAAAGCCTTCCTATGGAAGGCTTTATTTTTATCTACGAATATAAATAGAGCTCGTATTATCTTTGTGAGATTCAGGCACTCTGAATCCGAATTTCAACATAATATTAAATAAAACCTTATTAAACAGTTCTAATTCTATCGTCTCTAATTTGCTTCCTATTTTACTATCTCTAAGTTCAGGAAAATTGAACTTAGCTTCCTTTAAGATACTAGCTATCTCATCAGAATTGATGCTCTGTTTACTTAATAGTTTTTTGTTAATGAACTCTTCATATGCACGAGCACATTTCATCAATCGCAACGCAAATTCATTCATAACTGACATTCTTTGAAACGTAAAAAATTTAATTTTTAGTGAGAACACTTGCACTTCGCACTATCAAAAATAATATCAGAACGCAATTAATGCACTCTGTAAGAATTATCTGAATCAAGCTGAAGTAAAGGCTGAATATAACGTCTAATTAAAACATCTCTCCTAATTAGAACCGTCAATACAATTAAATATTTTCTTTGTTTAGGTCGCCTTTTCTTATAAGGAAATTACTTTTTCCATGGAGGAAGGCGGAACAAACAAGGTGGAAACACCACTTCCTCCCAAGAAAACAAAATAGCTTTAAACCTTTGTTTTAATTGAATTTAATATACGGCACGCATCTTGCCACTGATAATTAAACTAAGGCGTAGCATTCAAAGTATTCAAGCCAATAAGAGATGAGAGGAGCACACCTCATGAGTTCTTTAGACCCAGTAAAAATGGCAACCCAATTCGCACAATTGGACACAAACCCATTCAAAAACCGTTACCAAGCGCAAGCTAATGTGTACCAGTCACAACTGTCAGCTTTTAATAAAGTTGAAAGCGCACTACGTGATTTTCGTACTGCAATGAAAGAGATGAATAACAGCACAAACAGCATCATCAAAAACAGTGCGACACTCTCTCAAGAAGGTAACTTTACTGCAAACGCGGATGCTAAAGCGCTAACGGGTAACTATCAGATTTTTGTAGAAAAAGTGGCAACGGCGCATCAAGTATCTACAGGAATGCCTGCAGACCTTGAGGCAACGACAGAAGTACCAACTACTGGATCTTTAGAATTCACCATCAACGGTGAAACAATGACTCTAGACTTGTCCTCCGTTGATGTTAATGGTGACGGCACTGCAACGATCAGCGATTTAGCCAGTGCGATTAACAATCACACGGACAACCCTGGCGTTAACGCCACTCTAGTTCGCTCGAATGGTCAAACACACTTTATGCTATCGAGCACTGAGACTGGTGTCGAAAATAAGATCAACGTATCTGCATCGGGTACTGGCCAAGCGTGGTTTGAAGACGCCTTCACCAACCTCAAGCAAATCAACGCTCCGCAAGATGCGGTTATGTGGCTAGGTGCAAAAGACTCAGGCCTGAAACTAACCAACGCAAGTAATACTTTTGAAGGTGTCATCGACGGTGTTGACATTACCGTATCTAAACCGCAAGCCGCGGGAGATTCTCCAATCGGTTTAAAAATTGGAGCTGATAGCGAAGGCACTAAAGAACAACTAGATAAGTTTGTGGAAACCTACAATGCCCTTGTTTCGACTATCGATCAGTACACCCAAATTGGCGGTGAAGATCAGAAACGCGGCGTGCTCGCTAGCGACTCGACATTGCGTTCTATTGAGAGTCAGTTAACGGGGTTAATCCGAGGTGAACACAATGGTATGCGCCTAAGCGAAATCGGCGTGAGCCTAGACCGCAACGGTAAAATGAAAGTTGATCAAGAAAAGTTCAAAGAAGCTCAACAAACAAACAGCGCAGGCTTAGAGGCGTTGTTTAATGGGGATGACGCTTTGCTAGATTCTCTTGACGCGATGGTAGAGCCTTTCTTGAAATTCTCATCAGGTACCTTCAGCACGCGTAAAGACGCAATACAGTCAAGCTTAGACCGAATCAAAGATAAACAAACCAATTTAGAGCGTAAGTACGAAATGTCGTACAACCGCTATCTCAAACAATTCACTCAAATGAATTCAATTATGACCCAAATGAACCAAACCATGTCCATGTTTAATGCTCAAAAATAAGACATTTGGTTCCAAATTTAGGAGAAATATTCATGCTTATGGATTCTGGTTACGATTCGTACCAACAAGTCGATCTCGACGCTCAAGCGGCAGCAGCAAATCCACACCAATTAGTCATCATGTTAATCGATGGCCTACTCGATGAAGTTGAACGTATTCGCGGCCACCTAGCCGCAAATCGTTTGGCCGAGAAAGGGAATGGAATCAACAAATGCATGAACATCTTGATTGGACTAACAAGTGCTCTAGATGATGAAAACGGCGGTGAAATTGCGGAAAACCTACGCCAGCTTTATGACTTCTGCCAAGTCGAACTTTATTACGCTAGCGTGCAAAACGATGCAAATCGCTTGGTTAACGTTGAGCGTGTAATGGGTAACATTCGTGAAGGTTGGATGAATTTTGGACAACAAGCATAAAGTATCGCCAGAGCGATTCCGTCATTTATCTCAGCTCATCCAGTTCGCCGCAAAAACGGCCGATTGGCATGCGCTCAAGCGGTACGACTTGCAGTTGCGAGAGCTTTTGATCAGTCACAAGCCTTTTTTGAAAGATCCTAAGCTTGCACCTGAAATCCAGCGAGCGAAAACAGTGCACGCTAATGCCTTCGCAGTATTAGAGAAGTCGACCAACGAGTTGAAAAAAGAGATGAACATGGTCAATGACCATCAAGAACGCGCTATGGCCTATCAATTAGCAATGACCATGGAGCTAACTCAATGATCATACCTTCTTCAACTCAGCACTCGGGTAATTCGCCAGCTAACAATGAGGGTCACATCAAGCAAGCGAACTCGGTACACGGCTTTTCTCATGGTTTTAAATCAGGGAACAAGCAGAATGGTGAGCAAGACTTTAACTCTGCGTCAGCGGTACCGAGTTTTCACCTTACGGCCTCTACTTTGAACAACGCAAACAAAGTACAAAATCATGGTTTTGATACTGATGACCGCTCAGCTTCAGATCCGGATGCCAACTTGACCAGTACACCAGGGTTAACAGAATCGACTGATCTTGCAGCGCAAGCTCAAGCTTTAACCCAGGGTATGATTACCATGGCAGAGAAGCAGGCTGAGAAACTAGGAAAAGCGTCATCTTTAATGACTGCGAGCGAAGTTAAGTCTGTTACTCAAGATTCGTCTAACGCTATGTTAAACACATCATCAAAACAAGATGTGAAGCAAAGTCTGCCGACTTCATCGAGTTCGCGTTTGCCTATCTCCGGTGCTGAGTTTCAAACTCTTTTGAATCAACCTGTTCAAGGGCAACCAACCGCATCTCTACTTCAAGCACAAGCCCCTACAACACAATCTGCACATTCACCGGTTGCGACGAGTCATGTTCAAGCTCAAGGCTCTGAGTGGGCAGCGGTGCGTGTTGATACCACTGCCGGAAAGTGGGGGGAGCAAATGATGCAAGTATTACATGATCGCGTGACGCTCCAAGCTCAACAAAATGTACAAGAAGCAAAAATCCGCCTAGACCCACCAGACTTAGGGAAATTGGATTTACTTGTACGTGTTGAAGGTGACCGATTGAGTGTCCACATCAACGCCAATGCCGCAGCAACACGAGAAGCTTTAATGCAAGTTTCGGAACGATTGCGTACTGAGTTACAAGAGCAAAACTTCGTTCATGTCGATGTCAATGTTGGCTCTGATCAAAACCAAGGTCGAAATGACCCACATGCAAACGAAGAAGACGCCAATATTTTCGCCGCACGAGAATCTGGTGCATTCCAAACCACGACAACAACTAACTATTCAGAACACTGGCTAAGCACTCAAGCTTAGTAAATCTTCGAGGAAAAAGGTTATGACCAAACAACAAATGATCGCCCTGTTTATCGCCATGATCATCACCAGTGCCCTCGTTTCGGCCGTCACAATTATGGGCGGAATCTGGTACTTAAACAAACACGCTCAAGAGTCACCTGACTCTGGTTCACTGATCGAAGACTCTCCACTGTCTTTTTTGGTCACAGAACAACCGACAAGTAAAGGTCCTAGCTTCCATCCTTTGGACAAAGTCGTTTTGACCGTTAAAGGCAAGAAACAGACTCACTTTGTGATGCTAGAACTGGCAATTGAGACACGCCGTCCAGAGCGTATCAAAGAGATCGATGAATACATGCCTATGGTACAAAACTCTCTATTAAAACTGTTTAGCGACAAAACGTTTGATCAGTTACAGCAAGCGGGTGCCATCGATATTCTGCAAGACGAAGTGAAGCAAACGCTTCTACTCGCTTTTGCTAAAACAGACATCGTCCGAGAAATCGACGATGTTTTGTTGACTAAATATGTTGTGCAATAACGGAGCACAACCATGTTAGACATGAATGTACAAGACACTTACACCACAGAAGAGGAAGTGACAACACCGTCACGACCAATTGATGAAAACGCATTGCTACAACGTCATCAGGTCATGGTAAAACGCGTAGTTAACCAGCTGCGCGTTCATGCCACTTCTCACTGTAGTATTGAAGATATGCAGCAGATAGGCCTTATCGCTCTAGTCGAGGCTGGACGCCGATATGGCGATGTTGACGATCCTCACTTTCCTGCTTTCGCCGTTTGTCGAGTTCGGGGAGCTATTTTAGACGAATTACGCCGACTAGATTGGCGTTCACGTAAGACTCGTCAACAAGCCCACGAGCTCAACGACGTGACTCGAGATCTCACTCGAACGTTAGGTCGAATGCCAACGGATGCCGAAATCATCCAGGCTTTAGGGACGAATGAGCAAGATTATTACAACCGCCAAAATGCCGCTCTCGCAGGCGAGATGCAAAGCCTTGACCAACTGATGGAGAGCAGCGGTGATAGCTACATTGGCGGGCAATACGATGGCATGGAACATGAACATATTCGTCGTAGTTTAGACAGTGCTTTGGGTAAATTACCTAAGCGCGATCAACTGCTCCTGACTCTGTTCTATCAACATGAACTCAACTTACACGAAATAGCTCTGGTATTGGATCTGACACCACCTCGTATATGTCAGCTTCACAAACAAGCGCTGAAACAACTCAACCAATTAATGTCCTCTTAGGAGTCACAAGATGCAAAAGTTTTTTGGAGTGCTCACTATCCTGGTGTGCGTCTTCGGTGGATATATGTGGGCCGGTGGTAGCTTAGGTGCTATCTGGCAGCCAGCCGAATTCCTTATCATTATTGGCGCCGCTGCTGGTTCTCTGATCATCGGTAATCCGCCTCATGTACTGAAAGAAATGCGTCGCCAAGTGCCAGCGACCATTAAAGGTCCAACAGAAGAGCATGAGTACTACATGGAATTAATGGCACTACTCAACAACTTGCTAGAGACAGCGAGAAACCGCGGATACAAGTTTCTGGATTCTCATATTGAGGCTCCGGAGCAAAGCTCTATGTTCCTCGCTTACCCGACGATCGCAGAAGATCATCGCCTAATTTCTTTCATTACTGACAATTTACGTTTAATGGCAATGGGACAGATGTCGCCTCATGAATTAGAGGGACTGCTAGAGCAAGAAATCGAAGCAATACAGAACGAAATGCTTTTACCTTCACGCTCACTACAGCGTACAGCTGAAGCACTACCTGGCTTCGGTATTCTTGCAGCAGTTGGTGGCATCATTATCACCATGCAAGCTATTGATGGCTCAATCGCTATGATTGGTTATCACGTTGCGGCAGCTCTCGTTGGTACATTCATTGGTATTTTCGGTTGTTACTGTGGCTTAGATCCACTAAGTAACGCCATGGCTCAGCGAGTAAAACGTAATATGACTGCTTTTGAGTGCGTTCGTGCAACCTTGGTTGCCTACGTAGCGAAAAAGCCGACATTGCTCGCCATTGACGCTGGTCGTAAACATATTCAGCTAGACATCAAACCAACATTCAACCAAATGGAGAAGTGGTTAGCTGAACAGGAGGGATAATGCAAAAACAAGAGCATGTAGTGTTCAAACGTGCCAAAGTATACAGCCATGATGAGTCGTCTCATGGCGGCGCGTGGAAAGTCGCGTTTGCTGACTTCATGATCGCCCTAATGGCGCTGTTTCTTGTACTTTGGGTTATGCAGGTGGTAGACAAAGAAGAGCGTAAAGCGATTGTTGCCCACTTGCATAGTTCAAGCGTATTCGACAAGAGTTACGGCAACCCATTTGATACGTCACAAAGTATTTCTCCTATCGACTTGGCACAGGACTCTTCTGTGCCAAGTAAACACAACTCCAACCATGTGGTAAGCTCTTACTTTAAAGGTGATGGGGATGGACCAGAAATTGATTCTTTGATTCCTGGTAACTTCGATACTCAAGAGCAACTTGCCGCACTAGCGAAAGTAATTGAGCAAATGACTGCCCAAATTAATGCGCAGGGAAATGTAAACGTCACGGTGACACCACAAGGTTTGCGTATCGTCCTTCAAGATGATTACAAACAGCATATGTTCAGCCGTGGTGGTGCAGAACTTACTCCTTTTTTTGAAGATTTACTGCTCGCACTAGCACCTGTATTTCATCGTGTTAACAACCCTCTGATCATCAGCGGACACACAGATGCAATTCCATTTAAAAAGCGTTTTGGTCGTCAATCTAACTGGGCGTTATCAGCCTCTCGAGCAGACGTAGCAAGAAATACGTTAGTTGAAGGCGGTATGCCGGACGATAGAGTAATGCAGGTAACGGGTATGTCAGATAGAGCGCTGCTTAATCCTGATGAGCCAGATTCTAGCGAAAACCGTCGTATTGAGCTGTTTGTTTTAACGACTCCTGCCGCTAAAGTGCTTGAGACCCTTTTTGGCAACCACCAAGAAAGCGAACTGCAAAAAGCGAAAGAGAAGGCTGAATTCAACCAACCAGTCATTCGTCAAGAAGTCATCAATTACTCCGGCGATACCGCCACCAGCGAAGTAAAAATTCAAGAATTATAATCTTAAAAGGTCACCACTCTGATGGTGACCTCTCTAACCAAAGCCTCTGTTACTGTGACTTTTTAGTTGAGTTCTATATGCACATAACATCATCCGAAAAAAGAAAAAGCGACTTACTAAAGAAAGCCTTTTTATGGCTCATTGTCTTCGATTACCTTTTATTGGCGTTTTTCTTAACTCAGCTATCAAGTATGACACTAAACAGCGGAACCATGATCAGCTTGTTACTTGTTGTTTATAACGTCTTACTTGTTTCGCTATGTTTTCAACGAACCAACAAGCAGGACTCTTACATTATCTACCCTGTTTTGTCCGCAACGTTATTAGCATTTGTCTGCTTTCTTTACTTCTTTTTTTTAATTTAGCTCCCCGACTCGACCATTGATTTTACTTTTACTGCTTTTTCGAAGTGGTCGAGCTGATGAGTCTGAATCCACCACGTAGCCGCTTCCATCAACAGCTCTGGGTCGTCATTTTTATTAGCGAAAAACGCATAAAATGAGAGACCAACCAATTCACCTTTACTCGCGATCTTTTAGTCACAGACCTCTATAATTTTGTCTCTCAGCGAAGCTCTCATTTCTAATCCCTTAACCTAGTACATACTCACTAACCATACGGTTGAAAGAAATCAAATCAAACGAGCCTTTAATTTCAAAACGCACTCTTCCCACCTCACTCATGAAGAACTCGATTTCACAATCCAAATCAAAAGTACCAGAGGTCTCGATAGAAAATGCATTGATCTTACTGTAAGGCAAAGAAGTGTAATCCACTTTTGAGCCGGTAATCCCTTGCACATTTGCCGCTATCACTCGCTTGTTCGTAAACACCACTTGGTCACGAACTGTTTTAAAAGCAGCGAAAATAGTCTCACCATCAATCAAGAACTTAAGGAAGTCTTCTCTGGCATTAGAAACGTCAATCGGCTTAAGCTTAAATACAGAGGAATTGTCGAAATCAATCATAATTAATCCTTTGAGTGGGCGTTAGAACGAATTATCAACGTATCAGATAGCACCACTTTTGCCTACTCGCAACGCACGTTTCTGCTTGATTCGCCCAACAACGAAGCGTCACTCACTTCCACCCTTGCATCCATTGCTCAGAGTCTTTTAGGTCTTGCCAGTTCATCTCTCGGTCGCGTTTACTCATGACTGCCTCGATGACACATCTCACAACGTTACCATCTTCATCTAGTTCCATTTCTGTCACGACAAAATGCTTCTCTTTGTTTTTAGGTGAAATTGCCGTCCATTTACTGTGCAATAGTTTCTTAGGGTGGATTCTGTTCATCGCATTGTACCAATTTAACTACCATGTTGATGTATACGACTGAATACCAAGAGAGAATCAGATTTTGTTTTTGCAAACCTACAAAAGATAAAACCGCAAAAGAGATCACTCCCTTTCGCGGCCCTAACTACAACCCGACTAGGTCTTCTGACCATTCAATCGAGGGTTTAAGTACTGACTTTGGAGCAACTGTAGCCCTTTACCGACCAGAACAATCACTACCGCGCCAATCAGGACAGGCGTGAAGAGAAAACTCCATCCCTGCCCAGACGCCATGATCAAAATTGGATTTGCACCCGCAGGTGGATGAGTGGTCTTCGTAATCAGCATCGCAGAAACACCTAGCCCCGTCGCAATCGCGAGCGTGACCGGCGTGACGTCAACATACTGGCTAAACGCAATACCGATAGATGCCGTGATGAAGTGACCAATGATCACGTTTTTTGGTTGAGCGAGAGGGCTGCTAGACACCCCAAACACCAGTACTGCGGTAGCACCAAATGGTGCCATCAGGAGTACAACCTCCGTCAGTGATACCTCAGCGTAGGACAATACGCCAATAGCCAACGTAGCGCCAAGCCCGGCAACCAACGATAAAATTAAATTATTCATAAACACCTCAAAGTAGACCGAATTGTCTACAAAATAAAATAGACAAATCTGTCTACCTTTGTCAATATGTGTTTATGGAACTTTTTGAGGACGTAGTTATGAACAAAAAGAAACAGTTATTGATCGACACAGCTTTGTCACTGTTTTATAAACAAGGCATCAACTCTATTGGCATCAATGAAGTCCTCAATGTTTCCGGCGTGGCTAAACGCACGCTATATAACCATTTTGAGAGCAAAGAAGCGCTTATCATCGCCGCATTAGAACAACGCCACCAAGTATTTATGGAATGGTTGGAGGAAAAGCTTTCTTCAGCACAAACGTGCGCGGAGGTGATCGATCAGTTATTTACAGCACTCAACGGCTGGTTTCATGGCTCTGAAGAAAAGTTGGGCGAGTTTCGCGGTTGCTTTTTCATCAATACGTCCGCGGAATTCAGTGACGACAGTGGCGAGATCGCAACGTATTGCCGCTACCATAAGCAGCAAGTCAGAGAGCTAATTCAACACTATCTCAAATCAGACAACGCTGCATTACTCGATGCCATTTGCATCATGAAAGAGGGCGCGATCACTACCGCTTACATGACGAAAGAGTACGACAACATCACGAAGAAATGCGTGACCATTTTGCACAAGCTTTAATGCGTTCAGGTATAGTCATTTGCGGATTAAGTATTCAAACGAAAGGCACCAATCGGTGCCTTTTTCTTTACTTAGTGAGTGAACTTACAGCTCGTGCTCAGTACGTGCGATGATGTCGTCTTGCGCATCTGGTGATAGCGCGGTGAAGAAGGCTGAGTAGCCTGCAACTCGCACAACCAGATCACGATATTGTTCAGGGTTCTTCTTCGCTGCTAGCAAGGTCTCGCGAGAGACGATGTTGTACTGCACGTGCCAACCTTTGTGGTGGTTGAAGAAGGTACGAATCAACATAGAAAGCTTGAGTTTATCCCCTTCAGACTCAACCGCTGCCGGGCTTAGCTTCTGATTAAGCAGTACGCCACCAAGGATCTTATTTGCTTGGATCTTACCCACTGAGTTATACACTGCGGTTGGACCTAAACGGTCTGAGCCAGATGACGGGCTCGCACCTTCTGCCAATGGCGTTTTCGCTGTACGACCATCTGGCGTTGCCATGGTTGAAGCACCGAATGGGACGTTTGCCGAGATACTTGATGTACCTGCGTAGTAACCGCCGCCAATTGGACCACGCCCATGACGCGTATTAACGAACTGCTCTAGCTCATCAATGTACACTTGGTAAGCGTCTGCCAGTAGTTGATCTACCGCATCATCATCGTTACCGTATTTTGGTGCAAAGTTGATAAGACGTTGGCGAAGCTGTTCGTTCTCCATGCCATCGAAATCTTCTGCCAATGCTTTTGCTAGCTGTTGTTGTGAGATAAGGGGCTGAGTGATTTGCGCGTCATCGAAAACAAGGTGCTTGATGGCGGCTAGGCTGTTACCCAAGTTCGCGATACCGACTTGCAAGCCAGATACCCAATCGTATTTCGCGCCGCCTTCTTTCACGGTTTTACCGCGAGCCAAACAGTCATCCACCAGCGTTGAACAGAAGATGTCTTGAGCTTGCTGTTCAAGTACGCTGTCGACTACCGTATCAATCTCAATCGATTTACGGGTGTAGTAGCGGATTTGCTCTGCCCAAGAAGCCGTCACTTGCTCAAAGCTCTCAAAGTTGCCTTTTGCTAATGACTTATCGTGTGGCAAGAAAGCTTTACCCGTTGTTGCATCCACACCTTCGTTCAATGAAGCGAGCAGGATACGAGCGAAGTTAATGAAGCTCATGCCCGTACAACGGTAACCCCATTTGCCCGGAACCGCCGTCTCGATACAGCCGATAGAGGCGTAGTTGTAAGCGTCTTCTTTCTCTACACCAAGCTTGATGAATTCAGGGATGACAATCTCATCGTTGTTGAACGCTGGCATACCGAAGCCGCATTTAATCACTTCAATACAGCCCATTAAGAACTCTTGGTTTAAACCTTCATGGTAACGCACACTCAAGTTAGGTTGCGTCGAACGTAACTGACCACAAGATTCCAGAATCGCCCAAGAAAGGGGATTCACTGCATCTTCAGGCTCACCCTTTTCATTCAACTTCTGACCGCCGATACACACGTTTTGATACAGCGGAGAACCTGCCGATGCTTTTGAGTGTGCACCAGAGCGAATCTTGTTTACTTCAAGCAACTTCAACCAGCAGCTTTGTAAAAGCTCTAGTGCGAAGTCTTTCTCAATCGTGCCGTTTTCGATATCGCGAACATAAAATTCGTTGAGGAATTGGTCCATACGACCGAAAGAAACCGAGTGACCGTTCGATTCGATTTGTAGCATCAATTGAACGAAGTAGCTCAATTGCAGTGCTTGCCAGAAGTTTTCCGGCGCATCACTCGCGACATGACGACAGTTTGCCGCAATGCTTTCTAACTCAGCTTTGCGCAGCGGGCGCGTCTCTTCTAACGCCATTTTTGCCGCCAATTCAGCGTAGCTCACCATGTGATCTTGAATCGCAAGCAGTACGATTTCGACTGATTTATAGAACTGCTCTTTCTTCAAGCCTTCAAAGGTCGAAACATCATTGTTAGCACGGTGCTGACGAACATCCTCTAGCAAGCCGTTCATGCCTAGCTTCAAGATTTTTTCGTTATCCACCGCAAGGTGCGCATCACCCGAAGTCATGTTGCCTTCAGCTTTAATGATGGTGCTGGCTAAGATTTCTTGCTGCTCATCAGTGAACAAGCCATAACAACGGTCTTGAACGGTTTTACCGCGCCAGTACGGCGTGATGCTGTGGATGCTTTGCTTATCTTCTTCAGTGACCGCAAAGCCTGCACCAGGGCGGTCAGCTAGCTCATCAATTTCCGCTTCAATCCAACGTACAGTGTATTCTGGGAAAATAGGCGCAGCGCGTACTTTGCTCGCTTGGTTACCGACGATTAGCTCATCGTGTTTAATCCAAATCGTACGAGTGCGTAAGTGCTCTTGCAGTGCTAGCGCACGTTGGACAATCACAGGTTTGTCTTCGTTCGCTTGATAAGCACGAGTGTATGCCTCTGCACGCTCGGTACAGACAGGTGGCGTTACGATATTTACCAGTGCCGATTTGTGCGCTTTGATACGCTCAGGAAGGTAATTCAGGTCCATAGTTAACCTCTTACAATCACGTTAAGTTGGGTGTTTTCGCTTGCGTATTGCATGGCGCTTTCTAGCAGTTCTGGTTTGTTTAATGGCTTGTCAGAACACTCGTAAGGCATATCGAGCAAACGGTATTTATTGATGCCGAGCGTGTGGTACGGCAGCAAGTGAAGTTCTTGGCAGCTTTCTAGTGAAGCCGCAAAATCGATGATGTCTTTCAACTCTTCGATGGTGTCATTGAACCCCGGCACCACGGGAACGCGAATCACAATGCGTTTCGCGATAGGTGCCAGTTTTCGGAAATTGTCTTTGATGCGTTTTAGTGAACCTTTCGCCCAGCTAAGAAACTTTTCTTCATCAGTGTGTTTTAAATCCGCCAACCAGCAATCAATATGCGGCGCGGCTTTTTCGACGTTCTTCCACGGCACATGCATGCACGATTCAATAGCGGTAGAGACTTGGTTGTCATGCAGACGCTGTGCGAGTTCTGCTACCAAATCCGCTTGCATGAGTGGCTCACCACCGGAGAAGGTCACACCACCTTGGCTTTGGTCGTAGAAAGGTTTGTCTTTCATTAAGGTGTCGAACAGCATGTCTGATTTCGCCTCTTCACCGCAGACAGTCAGTGCTTGCGTAGGACAGACGTCTCGCAGCGCGATCAGTTGGTCTTCTTTGATGGCTTTGCGATTGATGATGATCCGGTTGTCGATACGTTGAATACCATCACCCACCGTTTCACTACCCGCTGTAGATTGAGTTGTGGCTTGATAAGCAGAAACGCACAGCTGGCAATCTTCCATGCAGCTTCGCTGATCAAACAACAGTGAATGCTTTTCGCTGCGGCTTTCTGGATTTTGACACCAAGGGCAAGACAAGCTGCATCCTTTAAGAAAAAGAATGGAACGAATGCCATCGCCATCATGGGTAGAGAATCGTTGGATATTGAAATACATCTCTGCTTGCCTCTTGGTCTGTGCTACCGCTGTGTACCTAATTCGCTTCTTTTGCTCGTTGAGTCTTATGAACAGCTTTTCTGTTTTCTAACTGAAAGCTTCATTTGAGCCTTTACAAGTTTCACTTAACTTTCATTTAATGAAATTATTATAGTTTCAAATGAAATTTCAATTGATCAAAATCAAGATCTCGTTCGATTGTCAGATCTATAGTGATCCCATCATCAAAACGAAGATTTTGTTTAAGGTAGAAACCATGATTGAACTTTATTTAGATACTGCTGATGTGGCAGAAGTAAAACGCTTTAACCAGTGCCTACCGCTAAAAGGCGTGACGACAAACCCAAGCATTTTGGCGAAATCAAAACAGGGACTGAATGAAACCCTAGCAGACATGCAAGAAGCACTGGGCGGTACACCTCGCTTTCACGCTCAAGTCGTGAGTTCAACCGTCGAAGGCATGGTGGCAGAAGCACGCCAACTGAATGAATTGCCTTACGATATGGTGGTAAAAGTGCCAGCAACAGAAACCGGCTTGGCAGCAATTAAGCTAATGAAAAAAGAGGGAATTCAGGTTCTTGCTACTGCTATCTATTCAGCTCAACAAGGGTTCCTAGCGGCACTGTGCGGTGCTGACTACCTAGCGCCTTACGTAAACCGCATTGATGCGATGAACGGCAATGGTGTTGAAGTGGTCGCGGATCTTCAATTGTTGCTCGATCAAAACCAACTACCAGCGAAGATTTTGGCAGCCAGCTTCAAGAACACTCAACAAGCGATGGAAGTGATGAAACTGGGCATCGAAGCCATTACATTGCCAACCGATGTGGCGGCACAAATGTTCGCTCACCCAGCAGTAAAACCGGCGGTTGAGCAGTTCGATAAAGACTGGAAAGAGACGTTCGGCGAGAAACTTTCATTTGAAAGCTAATTAAAAGTAAGAACTCAATATCTTAGTCAATAGTAAGGGAATCTTAACTCACCCTGTGCGCCGGTGAGTTTGAGATTCCCTTTTGAATTCATATAAAGAGGTGAGGTTTACAGCAGTTCTCTGTTGGTCAGTGACCAAAGGTACACGCGCTTGAGTAAACTGATTTTGATCCTTTTACGAATACCTCGTTTGGAATGGCGGAGTCGGTTTGGTAGCGCAATGGCTTTCATCTCGTTTTTCATTTCTTTTCCATCCACCAACACAGTAGACCTCCGATGCAGTAAGCCAGCAGATCTTTCCAATCAAATGTGGCGCCCAAAATTACAGCCAGAGGCGATGAAGATTCGATACCAAGCCAAACTGCAACCTGTAACAGTTGCCCTAACTCAACAGCAAACGCAATCAACACCACCAGTGAAACCAGCCAGTTAACGGGCATGGAGAACAAGCTTGCAAGAAAGTAGTAGAGCCAAACCACAACGAGAACATCACCAACTGTCGGACGAATAAAGCTGTCTCGAACATAGAGCGCAATAACGACCAATGCGATAAAACACACCAAGCTTTTCAGTCCATTTTTTACCGAAAATCGCAGGTGGATAGCGCACGTTTCTTCCACCATATTGCTTGGCTGACCAGTAAGAGTGACTCGTTTAAACATCTTCATGATTCGCCTTTGCACTTTCTTCTGCTTTCTTATTTCGTGCGTACCAGTCGATGTTGCGTGTAATAACCATAGTGAAACTCAAAATCGCGAAACACAGTAATGTACCCATGACCAATGCGTAGCTTTCTGCTTGTAGCAAGCCAAACAGTAATCCGTAGAGAGTAAGTAAACACGCTCCGAATATCGCGCCGTGCTTGGTGTTGCTCAACATACCGCTCACGTACACACTTAAAAGCCCCGCCGATGCGACTGCTGACACCACATATGCCCAGTTGAAGCCGAGGTGTTCACTCATCGAAATCAGCAACAGATAGAAAAGCGCTAAAGCCAGACCAATAAAACCGTATTGCACAGGGTGCACCGGACGCGCTTGGAACAACTCCAGTAAGAAGAAACTCGCAAATACTAATGTGATAACCAACAGTGAATAGTTCACAGCTCGGTGAGACTTCAAATAGTGATCAACGGGGTCAATCAAATCTACGCCCATTTGTCGCTGTTCAAGCTCGTGACAAGCGTGATTCGATGACAAACAGCTTTGGAACAGCTGCGCGATATTGGTTGAGAAGTTGTTGCTCGCCCATTGCGCGTTAAATCCATCTTCAGATACTTCTGATGACACCGGTAAGTAATCACCGATAAAGCTTGGATGCGCCCATGTTGAAGAGAGCTCCACTGTTGTTTGACTGCCAATTGGTGTGACTTGAAGCTGTCCCATCCCTTGTAGCAAGAAGTTAAGATCGAATACCAAAGGTTTTGCTGGGTTTAGGTCTGCAAGTGTCAGATCACTGTGGAAGCCTTGTGGTAACTGATTTAACCCCGTTCCCGGTGCGACTTCGATATCAGAGCTCGCCATGGTCATGTCATCCAAACGAATCAATCCACGGCTGTCTTCAATGCCAACGACTAGGCTCATGTTGTCAATATCAAGCCCCTGCAACGCCGCGAGTTCGTCTGCATCAAAAGTGCCTTTCAGTGCCACTTGTGCTTTGTATAAACGCGCGCGGTAAATGCCTCGGTACTTTTCAAAACTGTCCAGATTCGCGCTCATATCAAAAGTGCTAGGTAAAAGAAATTTACGACGCTCTTTAATCTGTACTTTGTCATCTCGGTAACTGGTTTCGGTGTAATTAACCATGATGAATGGACCAATGATGCGCTGTTCGCCGCTGCTGCTGCGTGCGATGTCGTTTCTGACTTCATCTTGGCGATATGAGCGTTCTGAGATCAGCCCTGTGACCATTGAAAGCGGGATTTGCAGTAAGACAAACAAAAACAGCACGAAGGCGAACTTCGTGCCGAGTTGGTTATTGAGGATCTTTTTCATGTTTCATTCTCCATTTGCTGATGGGAGTAATCTAAATCAGCAATTTGGAGAACGAATGGAGCTAATGTGGAGTTTCTATGGAGTTGGTAAAATCAGGGTCACTTTCACGCCAGCATCGACGTTTTCGACTTGCAACTGACCTTTGTGCAGCTTGATCACTTGCTCAACAAAATTAAGCCCGAGCCCAGTGCTCTTAACACCATTTTCCCGAGCGAGGGAGTAGAAGCGCTCGGTTAAACGAGGCATTGCATAGTCGGGAATGTGAGGACCTGAATTGAAAATCGACAGGCACACCTTTTCTTTCGTGACCTCAGTTTTCCATTCAATGCATCCCTCTGAATGAACAAAATCCAGCGCATTGTCCATCAGGTTAAAAACGGCTTGTTTCAGTAAGAAGGCATCACCAAGTACGGAGAGATGGTCATCAATTTGGATTTTGGCAGTGACCGACTTAGCACTCAAACGCGCATCCGCCGACTCAACCACTTCATTGACCATTTGTTCTAGCGAGATAGCTTCGACTTGCTCTAGCTCAGGGCGCTTTTCAAGACGAGCAAGTTCTAGCAACTTATCAATCAATGACTGCATGCGATCGCTCTCTCGCTCAATGTTGCCAGCAAAGCGCGCGACCTTTTCTTCAGGCAACGGCATTTGCAATATTTCACTCGCGCCTTTGATCGCTGATAACGGACTTTTCAGCTCATGAGTCAGCGTCTGTACGTACTCTTCCACATACTGCTTACCATCGAGCTGATTGCGCATTTTCTCTAATGCATCACTTAGCGTGCCGTACTCATAAAAGATACGAAATGTCGGCTTAGAGACCTTTTCACCTTCACCCATTTTGGTCGCGTAGTCTTCTAGCTTGTTCAGTGCTGAGTGAATTCGCCAAGCAAACAATGCCCCTGCCAATAGCACTAAACCACTCATCCACACCATCCAAAACAGCACATTGCGTTTAGAAAGATCGATGAAGGGTTGTACTGAGCGATTGGATTTTGCCACCGTCACGCTGCCAATAATTTCGCCTTTATGATAAATGGGCGCAGCCACGTGCATAACGGTTGAGAGCGGATCTTTCGGGTCTTCGATGGTACTGCGCGCGCCGTATTGACCACGCAACGTGAGATAAACATCGTTCCATTGCGAGTAGTCTTTGCCTACGTCTTGCTGCCAAGAATCCGCAATAACAATCCCTTGTTTATCGGTGATGTAAATTCGATGGTTAATCGCTTTTTTGCCGATTTCCCAAATGCGCGCTTGAGGCTCTCGCTGTCCATAAGCCGTTAATAGTTTGGAGAAGCGATTCTCAGACAACTTGTCATTCGCGACGTCTTCTTCCGCCAATACCGCAAGCAAGTTCGCCATATCCACCAGCGTCTCTTCGGTGGTTTGGCGCACGGTTGGCTTAAGTTCTTGGACAACCGTTTTGCTCACCATGTAAGCCGTCATCCCGACTAAGATGAAGTAGAGAAAAAACAGTCTGAGTCCAAGTGGGATCTTCGGCCAGCGATTCATCATTCACCTTTAATGCAGTAAAAGTAACCAAAGCCACGTTTGGTACAGATGCGTTCAGACATCTCAAACGGCTTCAACTTATGGCGAATGGCTTTGATGTGGGTATCAATATTGCGCTCGTACGCAGCTTCCGGCGCCATGTCAGCAGCGACCATAAGTTGCTCTCGACTCAATACATTGGAAGAGACAGAAATCAGTTTATCGAGGATCTTGAACTCCACCGCGGTCAGCCCAAGCATTTGCCCGCCAACACCGTAGTCGAAGTTCTGCGCAACTAAATCATGGTTCAAATGAGGTTGTTCTGGAACAGCCACAGGCTCTGGTTTGTGCTCCATCATCGGCATTTTGGCTTTGATTCGAAGTTTAATACGAGCCAACATTTCACGCGGGCTAAATGGCTTAGTCACGTAATCATCTGCGCCAATCTCCAAGCCCACTACGCGGTCAATTTCATCGCTTCTTGCAGTGAGAAAGATAATGGGAATATCAGAAAACTCACGGATGGTTTTGCATAATTCAAAACCATTGCCATCCGGTAAGCCTACGTCTAAGACAAGTAACGCTGCAGAGTTATGCTGCAAAAAGGCCAAGCCCTCTCCTGCCGTTGCAAACCACTCTGCGTGGTAGCCATCCATCTCTAATACATGAATCAGGTTCTCTGCGATAGCAGATTCATCCTCGATAATAAGGACGGTGGGTTGTTCGCTCAATGTCTTAGCCTCATTGACGGTGTTTATCTTTATGTTGGTATTATCACTTAATTTGGGGCCAAGGCTAGTGGATTGATGCAGCAAAGGCGCAGTTCGTGGATAATACTAATCAAACACACTTCTATTCAGCATAATAAATTTATCACTTAGATTAATGAGTCACCACAATTGTGGATACAATGATTTCAACCATTGATATGAACAGTGTTCATTTTAAACTCAAGTTATCAATTCGATTTTATTTAAAGGACAGTCACTGATGAAAAGAGCGCTAATCCCCCTGGCTTTACTGACTTTGCTCTCAGGTTGCGCTAGCATGTCTCCGGATGAGTGCAAAACGGCAAACTGGTACAACGTAGGTTATCAAGATGGCCGAGACGGCAACGATCCAAGCATTATCAATAGCTATACCGAAGACTGTGGTGAAGCGGGTGTGATACCCGACCGAGCGAAATGGAAAGAAGGCTTTGATAAAGGCACTATCCAATATTGCTCACCAGACAATGGGTACACTGTCGGTATCGAAGGCAAAGAATATTACGGTGTATGCAGCAGCAAAGAGTTTATTGAGAACTACCAGTTAGGTCATCAAGAATATCAACGCCAGCAACGCATCCAACAAATCGATACTGAAATCTCGGTCATCGATAATCAGCTTGATGGCAATCCAGACAAAGATAATGCCAAGAGACTGAAAGAGAAGAGAAAGCGATTGGCTGACGAGCGTTCAAGCCTCTTGTCGCCAACCATCAACTTGAATCTGAATTTCTAAATCGATTGGATTTAGCTTCTAAAAATTCATGGCCCTAGCTCAGTTCTAGGGTCATGAATTGACTGTTCGGATCGAGTTCGTAATCCCCGAACGGCTCGCAGTACACAAAGCCATGCTTTTCATACAACAGGCGCGCTGGTTTAAAAAACTCCATCGAGCCCGTTTCTAAACTCAAGCGCTGCAAACCTTTTTGCTTCGCTTGCTCAATCACATGAATCAATAATTGAGATGCCACACCTTGGTTTCTTGCCGTAGGCGTGGTGCGCATGGATTTCAGCTCCGCGTGTTGGTCATCCAACTCTTTAATCGCCGCACACCCAAGCAGTTGCTCACCTTTCCATCCGGTCCAAAATGTCACTTCTGGCGCTTTGAGCTTATCTAAATCTAACGCATGCACGCTTTCTGGTGGTGACGTGGCGTACATGTCCTGTAAATGTCCTTCCAACAGCGCAATCACTTGCGGCCGTTCTAAATTGTCGATTTCAATTCTCATCTTTCCATCCTTGGCTTTTAACTATCTAAGTCACCTTAAGTATATGTTTTAAAATTAAATGTCCATCCCAAAACTCAAAGATACCTAGGTTTGTACAAAACTAAGGCGATTGAATAATAGAAAAGCCCCAGCACAGATATCAAAACATCATGTGTTGGAGCTTCATTTGCATTTCTATGTAAGCCTATTCGTAAAGTTCTGGCGTACTTTGTAACTGCTCACTAAATTTGAAAATATCGTCAATTGAGTCGATTGGATGGCGGGTTTCTGTTTTAGCTTCATCAAAGAGGCCAATGTACTTTTGTTTGGTATTGAACCAAAGGCGACATAATGGCTTCCGATTGTTGTCATCAAGCAGGATACCAAAATAACTTTGCGTATCACGGGCGCACACTCGCTGTACATCAACTTGTTGTCGCAATATCGCCTTAACTACATTAAAACCCTCGATCTCTTCATCTGTCGTTTGAACTTTGGGTTTATCTTGAGCAGGTTCGACGGATTCTTCAAAGGTGTTAACGCTATCGTCTACCTTGATCGGTGCTTTATCATCTCCACCAATTGCAGATTTCAATCGAGCATTAATGCTGTCGTTCAAGAATTGTTTTAGGGCCTTCGTTGTAATATCCATGAACTGTGCTTTGACTTTTGCGGTTTGGACGCCATCGTACACTTTTGAAGTAAAGAATTTTACAAACTCCTCTTCAGGGTTCTGAAACTGTTCATGAAGTGCTTTTTTAATTTGATTGAGGTACTTGAGTTCACCGGCAGCATCAACTACAGACTCAACATCAAAAGAAGACTTTGTAAGCTTTTTCACTTCGGGAATTACGTGCTCATCAAGATTGGCAAGATCCAAAGTCAAAAACGGCTTTTCATCCATTTTATTTGGAGCGTCTAAGTCCGTAAAAAACTGATATTCAGATCCATTAGTTAAAATCGCAATACGTGCATTGGTTACTGAAAAATACCGAAACAATTGATTAGCATGTTTAGTGGCCAATGGCTCACCAAATTTTTTACACTCGATAAGAATTTGTACAACCCCATCTTTAATGAGCGCGTAATCTACTTTTTCTCCCTTCTTAGTAGCAATGTCAGCAGTAAACTCAGGGATAACCTCATTTGGATTAAAGACATCATAACCTAATACAGAGTGCAAAAATGGCATTACTAATGCGTTTTTTGTTGCTTCTTCTGTAGCTAAACTCGCTGATACTTGGGGAATTTTTTTGGAAAGAGCTTGAACTCGTTCTATAAAATCCATAATACACTCCATCATATTGTTCATTTAAACACTTAAAGTATATATGACACTGGTATCTTAAAATGTTGTGTAGTTAAAAGTTTGAATGCCATATGCAAACACTCACCCAACAGCGAACTTAAAGCGGTTGTCTCATAATGTGCTGCGGTCCAACGGGGCCGCCGTGGTAAAGCTCATTGGTATCTTCAAACCCTGATTTTAAATAGCACTGATAAGCAGGTATGTTGCGGCAATTCACGGTGAGATAAAGCGCATCAAACTCGGGATAATGGCGTTTGGCGAAATCGGCAAACTGTTGAATGGCTTGCTTGGCGATGCCTTTGCCTTGATGACGGTGATCCACCAGCAAAGCACGTACGCCTAAGCTGTTTTTCGGGCAAAAATCGTATTTCTCACTGTAAGCTGCATCAAATAGAAAAAAGCCAACCACATCATCGTCTGTCAAAATCAGATGCGGAAGTTCTGTAGGTTCAAGACGCGTAAGCATTTCACCCACATCCGCGACCGTAAACTGCGATTGCTCTTCTAGCACGCTAAGTTCGCAAGTTTGTTCATGTCGCTCAGGCGAATACTTTTCAATAGTAATCATAATCTTCCTTGTTGTTTTTATGCTCAATTCATACAGGGTATGTCGTAAATAGAAATACCTAGTGTCGTATTTCCCACTCGCAGGCAAACGTTTAGCACTCTATTATCCTCGCCATTCGATAGAGAGGTTTCCATGTCCCGTTTTTTACTTTGTAGTTTTGCACTCGTTTTACTCTACCCTACTGCCATTGATTTGTATCTTGTTGGTTTGCCTCAAATTGCGTCAGATCTCAATGCCAGTGAATCTCAGTTGCATATTGCGTTTTCGATCTATTTAGCTGGCATGGCTACCACCATGTTATTCGCGGGGAAAATTGCAGACTCTGTGGGACGAAAGCCTGTTGCCGTCGTCGGCGCGATGATCTTCGTGCTCGCGTCTTTTCTCGGCGGAATGGCTGAACAACCAAACGCTTTCTTGATTGCTCGCTTTTGCCAAGGCATCGGTGCTGGATCTTGCTATGTCGTCGCGTTCGCGATTTTACGCGACACGTTAGACGATGAACGCTGTGCGAAAGTATTGTCGATGCTCAATGGCATCACCTGTATCATTCCAGTGATCGCACCCGTGATTGGTCACTTGATTATGCTGAAATTTCCTTGGCCGAGTTTGTTTACCACGATGGCAGGAATGGGCATTCTCGTCAGTGTATTGGCCATTTTTGTTCTCAAGGAATCACTACCCAGCCAACAATGTGAAGAACAGACAACGCCAGAGAGCCATCAAGAGACTTTCTTCGAGCGATTTTTTATCAGTAGGCTGATCATTACTGCACTTGGAGTGACCACCATCCTGACCTTTGTTAACGCTTCACCAATTGTTGTGATGAGTATGCTTGGTTTTGATCGCGGTGGCTATTCTTCCATCATGGCGGGGACTGCGACGATCAGTATGTTGATTTCGTTCTCGGCGCCATTGGCATTGGGGATTTTCAAGCAGCGAACCTTAATGATGAGCTCTCAAGGATTGCTCGTTTGTTCAGCCATCGTGCTCAGTGCAGCCCATTTCCATGATGGACAACCTTTTTACTATGTTTTCGGACTTGGGCTGATTTGCGCAGGCTTCGCTTGTGGCTTTGGCGTGGCCATGAGCCAAGCGCTCAGCCCATTCTCTCAACAAGCTGGCGTGGCAAGCTCGTTACTGGGCATTGCTCAAGTTTGTAGTTCCGCGTTCTATATTTGGTTTATGGGTTTCATCGGCGTTACTGCACTGAATATGTTGGTGTTTATCTTAGTGCTAGGTAGCGTAATCAGCCTTGCTCTAATACTATTGATTCCAAAGCCTGTTCACGATACCCATTATGAAGAAATCCCTAGCGCGACTTGATTTAAACTTACTGTTCACTCTGCAATTATTGTTGCAAGAGCAAAGCGTCTCGAAAGCCTCGAAAAAGCTGAACGTTACGCCCTCTACCGTAAGTAAGTCGCTCAACAAACTTCGTCATTGGTTCGATGATCCTTTGTTTGTCAAAACACCTAAAGGTCTTGCGCCAACGCCCTTGGCGCAAAGCATGGAGCAAGATCTTGAAGAATGGCTGCAAATTGGCTGCCAGATTGCAGAAAAACGCAGCGATATTACGCCTAAAGGAGTGCGTTTTGATATCACGATTGAGTCGCCATTAGTGCTCACAATGCTGGACAGACTCATCGTCGCTATCCACCAGCGATACCCTGAAGCGAAAGTAAAAACCAGTAACTGGGATTACGACTCACTCGACGCCATCATTCGAGGCGAGGCGGATATCGGTTTTACCGGCCGAGAAAGCCACCCTAGATCGAAAGAGTCGTTGGATCTTCTGCCTTATTTCTTGGATTTTGAGATTCTATTTTATGACCTGCCGATGGTGTATTTACATAAAGATCATCCGGCATTACAGCAAGAGTGGAATCTCGAGACCTTTCTGAGCTACCAACACATCAATATTGTTTGGGAAAAAAGTGAAACTTGGGCGTTGGATGAAGTATTAACGGAACTAGGGCTACAGCGCTCTATCGGGCTGACGATGTCCAACTTTGAGCAATCTCTTTTTATGGCAGCGCAGCCGACGCATGACATGATCACCACCGCGCCGCACTATTGCAAAAGTTACACAGAAAAGCTGCATCTCGATTTGGTGTGCTTGCCAATTCCATTAGACCAAGCTCAACAAGACAAGTTACTGATTCCATTTACCATGATTTGGCATAAACGCAATGCGTACAATCCCAAATTGAAGTCATTGTACAAACAACCTTCCCAACCACAGTAAGACTCAGGCTAAGGTCAGGTTTTCTCTGGTTATTTTTAATGACTTTCTTGCTCTGATAGCTATAACTAATCACTTTATCAACTAATAAAAATGTTCTTTTGGATCTACACTAGCTGTTCATTTACACGCTAAGGATCAAGGATGTCGACCTTTTTACTCACTGCCATTGCAATGCTGGCGTTCGCTGCCAATTCATTATTGTGTCGAATTGCCTTGGCAGAAGGGTTAATTGATGCAGGAAGCTTCACGCTCGTTCGATTGATATCTGGCGCGATTACCTTAATCGCAATGCTTGTCGTGAGAGGCCAGTGGAAAACCGATCGGCCAACTTCTCGCTTTCGCTTTTTTGCTGGCGTGGCGTTATTTGGTTACGCTGCCCTTTTCTCTTTCGCGTACTTACAACTGGCGACAGGAACCGGTGCTTTGCTTTTGTTTGGTGCCGTGCAACTGACGTTACTGGCAATCTATTGGTGGCAAGGTGAGCGCTTTCAGTTTCTCGAAATCATCGGTATCGGCCTTTCGATTGTTGGCTTTGTTTGGTTAATGTTGCCATCTGCCACTCGCCCCGATATCAGTTCTGCACTTCTCATGTTGATTTCTGGCGTTTGCTGGGCTGCGTTTACTGCGCTCGGCAAACAAGCGCCTTCTCCAAGTAGTGGCATCACGTGGGGATTCATCGCTGCATCTATAATTGGCATACTCCTATCACCATTGATGCTGTCCTCAATCCACCTTTCTTTGAGCGGAGTGTTGCTCGCTATCGCATCTGGTGCCATTGCCTCTGGCCTTGGTTATACGCTTTGGTACCAAGTCGTACGTAAGCTCTCTTTGCTTCAAGCCGCCGTCAGCCAACTTTCCGTGCCAGCCATTGCTTTGCTACTCGGCAGCATCGTACTCCACGAGCCTCTTTCACTGCATATTCTTTTAACCAGCGGCATCATTCTTGGTGGGATCGCTTTGGTTTTTTTATCTCGATCCAAAAAAACAAACGAACAATCGGCAAGCCGATAAAAAGTAATAACTTTCCCTCTCAAGTACCCATTCATCATCTATGCTTTTTAAAGCAGTAAAGCTCATTGCAGATGGTACAAGTGGTCTGCTTTGGTACCAGGCGAAGAATATAAGGTGAGAATTGGCTCACACAATACAACGATTTTGTTTCAAAAATGAGAATCGTCACAGATCGCGAATTTGCTCGTTTTAGGCGTTTCGCCAATAACGCCAAGGGCTAGCACGAGATCAAGCCAAATACGCACTTTTTGTTTTGACAAAGGGTTTACAAAGCACACTTTTTCACCCGCTATATTCCGCCCCCCGAATTTATTCAGAACAAGATTCTGATTATTCATATAAGAAATTCATCAATTTATAACGATAAGCCTGAGCAAACTTTGACACTATGAACGACAAAATAAAATTCGCTATTAAAGTATCGCTTAGCCTGACTCTGGCTTATCTGATCCCGTTTGCCATGGGTTGGCCGCAAGCATCGACGGCCGCAACCACAGTGATGCTGATTGCATCCACAGGCAGTCGTCGTGAATCACTCGCCAAAGGTACCTTACGCGTGTTTGGTACGTTGGTTGGCGCCGTCGTTGGCTTGTTACTGGTGGGATTGTTTGCTCAAGACCGCTTGTTGTACATGCTGAGCGTGTCGGTTGTGGTCTCATTCATTTTTTACTTCCGTAATGCCTATCAAAAAGATCCTACGCTACTCATGCTGACCGGTGTGATGACGTTGATGATGTCCAATGGCGGTGACGCAGAAGGTGCGTTCCTTTATGGCGTTGACCGCGCCTATATGACGGTGTTTGGGGTGGTGGTTTACACACTCGTGGGGACTTTCTTATTCCCGACCAAAACAGAACAAAACCTAAGGCAGCTCATCGAACAACTCAACCAAGCACAACGCGCGTTGTTCTCCGCTATCTTGCAAAATTTCGAGCAAAAATCGGCAGGGCAAATCTCTCCTCAAGAAGACGGAGAAGAAAATCCAGAAGCGGAAGAGCCACAACCTAGCGTGGACACTCTCATCGAACAGATGTTTGCCGCTCAAAATGCACTCGAACAGCGCTTTGCCACGGTCAGTGTGGAATGCAGCGACGTGTCGGCCTACATGAAAGAGTGGCGCTTGGCAGTTCATTTGAACAAGCAGGTAACGCAACAATTGACCGTCGCGGCGCACAGCCACTTTAGCCACCAGCAAGACCGTGAAAGCATCAGCAACTTTGATCAAGCCGTGGCGGAAATTGACGCGCTATTTGATACCTGCCAACAAGTCTGGGAAAAAAAAGAACCCGCTTATCGTGCTCAGGAATTCAAAGTCAAATACAACCAAGCGTTGCTTGAAGACGCAGCTCACCTAGAGAAAGGCTCTGCGCTTACGCTTGGTCACCTATTGGAACTGATGCATCAAAACTTGTCGCGTTTAGCGGAGAGCATTAGCTGTATTGACTCTGTGACGAACAATGTCTCCTTTGACGTGCCACTGCCGAAACCGAAAGGCAAGTTTCTATGGTGGGACGCAGAAAACTTTAAAACCGCGGTCAAAACCTTTGTCACTTATTGGGTTGCTGGACTGATTTGGATTTATTTCAATCCACCAGGCGGCTATTCATTCGTGGTCTTCTCGACCATGTTTATGTCTTTGCTGTCGTTCGTGCCTGTGCACCCAATTTTGTTGCTTGTGCTGTTCACTTTCGGCTTCTTGTTCGCGGTGCCTTCTTACGTCTTCATTCTTCCGCAATTGGATCTCGGGTTAGAACTTGGCCTGTTCATCTTTATCTACACCTTTATCGGCTTTTATCTGTTTAACGGGCCAGTGACGATTTTCTATATGATTGGCTTGTTTGTTCTTGGTTTAGACAACAACATGTTTTATCACTTCGGGATCCTCATGACGATCATGCTGTTGTTCTACATGGTGGTGTTCATGATTATTTTCGCGCACTACTTCCCGTTTAGCTCACGACCAGAACACCTCTTTTTGACCATAAAAGAACGCTACTTCCGACATACCCGAGAGCTGTTCACTACCTATCAACAGCAGTCCAGCTCGGTTATTACGCCGCTCAAACGGGCCTTGCACTTGGTGACGCTCAATGTCTCATCGAAAAAGCTCAAAGTCTGGGGTTCGAAAATCAACCACAAACACTTTGATAAAACCACGCCAGAAGCGATTGGCGCGTTTAGCAAAGCGTGTGATGTACTCAGTAATCACATCAACATCTTAATGGCCGCCGAGAAAAAGTTGATGGCCAATCCGCTGATTACTCAGCTTCGTCAACAACACCGCGATTCCATCATTCCTTTGATGGCAGGCGCTTTAGCCAGCCATCAAGCAACACAAGAACTCGACTCCGTATTCGACCAATACAGTCAGGATTACCAAACATTCGAAGATAAACTGGAAGATTTTTTTAGTGAGTTGGATTTATCTGACTACGCTTATTCAGAGATAGCCGGTTTTTATATCTTGCTGAATTTAAAACGGAACGTGTTCGAAGCAATCAAGCATTGCAAGCAAACCTACGAGGATATCGATTGGGTGAACTTACAACAGAAGCGTTTTTAAAGGTGGGGATATGATGCTTCCAAAACTAACCAAACCAAGCCTCGCCATACTTTCTTTGCTCGGACTCAGTGCGTGTACCACGGTAGGACCAGATTATGTTCATCCAAAGCAGGCGCCACTGCCAAGTGACTGGTCGGTGCAAAAAGCAGCCAAAGATACGCAGCAATCAGAGCAACAGCTACAACAATGGTGGCAGCAATTTAATGACTCAACTCTTAATCAGCTGGTTGAGTTGGCGAGCAAACAAAACCTCGATTTAGAAGCCGCAGGGCTACGAATTGTCCAAGCACGTTCATTGCTTGGTATTTCGACTGGCTTGCAATACCCACAAGTTCAAACCGTGTCAGGAAACCTAGCGCGTGCCTACGTAAATGATCAGGGCGTGAATAACGCCACTTTGTCGTTTGATGCTGCTTGGGAAATGGATGTTTGGGGCAAGTATGCTCGCGGTATTGAGTCGGCAGAAGCGGGTTACTACGCATCCATCGCATCGTATCACGACATCATGGTCACCATAACCGCCGAAGTGGCGCGCAATTACATCAACTATCGCACATTCCAAGAACGTATTTTGCTGTCTCGCCGCAATATCGAGATTCAAGAGCGTGTCGTACGTATTACTCAGGTGCAGTTCGACTCTGGCAACGTTACAGAATTGGACGTTCAACAAGCTAAAAACCAACTCTACACCACCAAAGCAGCGTTACCGAGCCTCGAAGTGGCAATGAAGCAATCACGTACTGTGTTGGCTTTGCTACTGGGTCTGTTACCAGAAGAAGTAGATCGACTGCTACAGTCGGATGGGATGCACAAGCAAATCGCTGAGTACGAAGCCCAGTTCAAATCGACGGGCAGAAAATCGGCGCTATCGGGCACCGACGAGCGTTCCATTGTGCCACGTCCACCGCTTTTGGATACGCAAGTGGATGCTAACTTAGTGATGCGACGTCCGGATTTGCAAGTCTCTGAGATGCAAGCTCGCGCGCAAAGTGCGCAGATTGGCGTGGCAGAAACCGCTCTGTACCCAAGCTTTTCGTTGTTCGGTTCCATCGGTATCGACAGTACGGTTCCCGATGGCAGCAGTTTCAGTTTTAGCGATTCGCTCACCATGGTGGTTGGCCCAACGTTCAGTTGGAACATTTTCCAATACGGACGCGTGAAAAATAACATTCGTTTCGAAGATGCTCGCTTCCAAGAAACGCTGACGAACTACAACAAAAAGGTACTGCAAGCCGTTAATGAAGTCACCAATGCAATCGAAGCGTATGACCTGTATTTGCAGCAAAAAGATTTACGCTTGCAATCGGTCAACTCTTCCATTCGTGCGTTCAACATATCCATGACACAGTACGAAAACGGACAAATTTCATTCGAACGTCTGCTTAACTCGGTAGAAAAAATGACCCGCGCAGAAGACAGCTACGCAACGATCAAAGGGAACGTGGCGAACCAAGTTGTGGCACTCTATAAAGCCCTCGGTGGAGGCTGGCAAACCCAAACAGGCAAACCTTTCATCAGTGAATCGATTGCCACGCAGATGACAGAGCGCACTGACTGGGGAAGTTATTTAAATGAAGAAAACCGCGTATTGCCGCCTTTGCGACTCGAAACTCCGGCTGAGACCAGTGATGAAAACAAAACGGAGGATCGGTAATGCCTCATGAACTCTCTTGGGGAGACGTTTACTTTTCTCCTACGCTACTCGTGCTCTTTCTCGCCGTCACGGCCACGTGGATAACGGTGATGATATTGAACAAGACACGTTTGTCTCGCTTCATCGCTTTTCCGTCTCTGACGTTTATTGCCATCATGGTCGGTTATGTGGTGGCCATCGACAGCTTTTATATTCAATTTTAGGTGCCAAACAAGATGAAAAAACTATTCGTAATCGCACTCAATCTTGTCATTCTTGGTGGCGCAGCTTGGCTCGGCTATCAAAAGTTTGAGGAATACTTTAATAACCCATGGACACGAGATGGGCAAGTGCGTGCTAACGTCATCAAAGTGGCTCCTCGCGTATCAGGCCCAATTGTAAATGTCGCGGTGCAAGACAACCAAGAAGTAAAAACGGGGGATTTACTGTTTGAAATCGACCCTGCGACTTACCAGGTTGCGTTATCTCAAGCCGAAGTAGCACTGGAGCGCTCCATTGTTAGCTCTCGCGGTAAAAAAATCGAATATGACCGCTTAAAAGACATTCGTGCCAAAGACCGTGGCGCAGTTTCGCACAAGGATCTGATTCGTCGTGAAATCGCTTACGAAGAATCGCTACTGCAAATCAAATCTGCAGAA
Source organism: Vibrio sp. 1874 (assembly GCF_033344395.1). NCBI lineage: Bacteria > Pseudomonadati > Pseudomonadota > Gammaproteobacteria > Vibrionales > Vibrionaceae > Vibrio > Vibrio sp. 1874. The sequence continues at coordinate 308,539 of NZ_JAWPOR010000001.1, read as the reverse complement.
GAGCAACTAAGATCAGCACGCCTTAATCTCAGCTTTACCAAAGTTTATGCGACCGTCGATGGTTTTGTATCTAACCTCGATATTAGAAACGGTACGCAAGCGGTCGCAAACCAACCACTGCTCGCACTGATCGACAAAAACAGCTTTTGGGTATTTGGTTTCTTCCGTGAAAATCAACTTGCGCAAATCGAACCTGGCAGCCAAGCGCGTGTCACTTTGATGTCACACCCAGACACGCCAATTGACGCGACGGTTGACTCGATTGGTTGGGGTATTGCGCCCAAAGACGGCACGGTCGGCTACAACCTTCTTCCAAACGTAAACCCTGTTTTTCAGTGGATTCGCTTAGCACAACGTATTCCGGTGCGAATCTCCCTACAAGAACTTCCTGAAGATGTTGATCTTCGATTCGGGCTTTCTGCGTCCATCATGGTGATGAAAGAGTCATCCGCAGAAAGTGAACAATAACTAAGTGAGAAGAGCCATGGTCATTGGTAAAAACCTCAAAAACATTAATGAAGAAAACAACTTCTTCTATCTAACCTTAGCGCTAGTGATTTTGTTGCTAGGGAGTGCGATGGCACAAGTCGTAGGTGAAGGGACGATTGAACACATACTTCAGGCTTTCACGGTTCTGACGTTTATCGTCTGTTTTGCGAGCCTTCGCTTTGACAAAACCTGGTCTCGTTTCCTCTATAGCCTGTTTGGTGTTTGGGTTCTTGTGATTGTGATCAAGACCGTTTTCAACATCAGAGAGATGAATGTGGTGATGCTTGCCCTCACCTTTGCGTTCTTTTTCGGCACTTTTAAATCCATCGCAAGACAGATTCTTTTCACCGGCCATGTCAACAGCAACAAAGTCATTGGCTCGGTAGCGCTTTTCTTGCTACTTGGTCTGATGTGGGCGATTGCCTACCTCATTCTGCTTGAGTTTTCGCCTGAAGCCTTTACCGGTATGGAAGCGATTTCTTGGGGGCAGAACTTCTCCAATGCAGCGTATTTCAGTTTCGTTACCTTAACCACGCTCGGTTATGGCGACATTAGTCCTCTAACACCACTGGCTCAAGTCGTGGTGTATTTAGAGGCCATCACAGGTGTTTTTTATATGGCGATTGTTGTTTCAAGTCTCGTCAGTTCTAACATTGATCATCAGGTAAACAAAAATGGATAAACAATCGGTAAAAATCGACAGTAAGCTTTTCATCAGTAATATGGTGGAATCAGCAATACGCATTGGCTTGATCTTTGTCTTGCTGATGTTTACGTACGACATCATCAAACCCTTCATACTTCCGGTTATTTGGGGCGCTATTATAGCCGTCGCTTTAATGCCGCTTACCCAAAAATTGCAGCGTGTATATGGTGGTCGCAGAGGTCTGGCAGCCACAACCATTGCTTTACTTGGTATTGCCCTCCTTGTCACGCCACTTGTTATGGTATCAGGCTCCATTGTGGATGGTGCAACGCACGCGCTTGAAGTACTACAAAATGGTCAAGTGAAAATACCAGGGCCAAAACCTTCCGTAGCGGATTGGCCTATCGTGGGTGATAAGCTCTACGAAGTGTGGACCCTATTCGCTACTAATCTTGAGCAAGCGATTCAAACCTTTATGCCACAAATAAAGGCAGGACTCACATCTTTACTGGGTACACTGGGGGGCGTATTGGGAAGTTTACTGCTTTCAATCTTGTCACTTGCGATTGCAGCAGGTTTCATGACGTACTCTGAATCTGCGGCATCAGGCCTAAGAACCATCGCGATTCGTACCGCTGGTGAAAACGCAAAAAGCTGGACCACGCTTATCGCAGCGACAATTAAAAGCGTACTGCTTGGCGTAGTCGGTGTAGCGGCGATTCAAGCACTGTTGATCGGTGCTGGTTTCTTCGTATTTGGCGTTCCGGCAGCAGGTTTACTCACACTGCTTCTAATGATCTTATGTATCGCTCAGCTCCCGGCGTTGCTCGCAGTGCTACCTGTGATTGGCTTCATGTACATGACCCAAGACACCTCAACAGCAACCATGTTTACTGTTTGGGTCGTAGTTGCGGCTCTTTCTGAAAACCTGTTCAAACCAATGTTAATGGGACGTGGCGTCGACGTGCCAATGCCTGTGATTCTGCTCGGTGCCATCGGTGGTATGCTTTTCTACGGCATCGTTGGTCTGTTCTTAGGTGCCGTTATCCTAGCAATTTGGTATGAGTTATTTGTTTGGTGGTTGAGCATTGAGAAAGCACAACAGCAAGAAGAAATGGCAGAACAACAAGACGCTTCTGATGACCAATCAGAACCTGGACACGGTGCTGGCATTTAATAAATCAATAAGTTAGAAAGAAATTTAATCTATAACTTATGATATCAAACCGCTGCATTTCAGCGGTTTGATTCTATTTGGATCACAGTTTCGTCGTAATAAATGCGATAAAAATGACGTTCTTGTTAAATTTTCATACTTATTACACTTGGGAGTTGCAATCGGGCAATGAACGATGCACTCTCGATGACCACTAATTTGCTTAGGATAAAAACAATGAAATTGATCAAGCCTTTAACTTGTGCGCTTGCTCTCGCAATGAGTGGCATGGCATTCGCAGATGTAACCGTGAGTGTTCCTGACAACGTTTCAGTATTAGCGGCTAACGGTGAAAAAGCAGATCTTTCGGGTGGTTTTTTCGCCTCTGAGAGAACACTGACGTTACCTGATGGCCTTAACCAAGTCGTATTTCGTTTCGCCCCTTACTTCAACCAAGGTAATGACCGTTTAAGTGTTGAAAGCGATGTTATCGTTACACGATTTGACGCGACCAATGCCGAACTCACTCTACAAATGCCAGAATACCGCAACCTACGTGATGCGGAAGAGAAGATCAAAGACTTAGATTGGAAACTGGTTGATGATTCTGGCAACGCAATCGCGGTTGACCAGGACAAGCTGCTCAAACCGGGTATGCAAATCGGTCGTGATTACGTACGTGAAATCGCAGATTACAACCAGGCTGGCGGTGCAGCAGCCGTGGCTTTTGCTGGCGCAGCGACCATGCAGCCAGTCACGCTTCCTGCAAAGGTTCCTGCGGATATGAAGCAAGTGAGAGCAACTGCGGTTAAAGCGGATTCGACAGCTGAAGAGATGCTGCACTTCTGGTACCAAAAAGCAGACGCAGAAACCAAAGCTCGCTTTAAGAAATATGTTAATCAACAGTAAATCTGGTTAACTTTATCGATATTAAAAAAGCCACTTCACGTGGCTTTTTTGATCAAAAATTAGGAAGCTTGGACAACTTTAGTATTGGCGATCAAGTCATGCAACAATCGTCGCTCCGGATGAAAGAACAACAATGCCAAATTTACCAACGGGATCCCCGGAATGAGCATCTCCAGCAAGTAGCTAATAACAAGCCTTAACCCTGCTGTAACTTTCGTTGCCTTACTATCATTTTTCATTACAACTTTAATACCAATCATGCGCATACCAATGGTTTGCCCATGACTCAATGCATTCCAGTTGATCATTAAAACCGTTGGTAAAGAAAGCAAGTAAAACGCCTGAGTTTCACGAACAAGCGTGAGGTTATCTGCTAAAGAGAGCTGAAAGTCGTTAAGAAAAGAGTTAATACTCAATGCGATGATTAACACGACCACCATCGCAAAGAGCAGGTCGATAAAACCAGCAATGATTCTCTGTTGCTTGCTCGCGATAAAAGCATACATGGACTTCAGTCACCTCAATGTAATTGGTTAAGCGAGAATGACTGAGTGTACAGACGCGCAATTGTGAGCGCAGTTTAGGTATTGCCAACATAATATTCAACTAAGAACATACTAAATCGCGATCGTATCTCAAAAGTAATCATTACATCTTGAGCATAACCGTATCAATTTAACAAAACGCTACCAGTAACGTTCGTAAATGATATTTCCCCCAGTTTGATGGCGATACTTTTCCAAGCCTAGCTCTTGTAAAACGGGCACGGTATCTTTGATCATTTGTGGATTCCCACACATCATGACAAAGCTACGCTGAGCTGAGAATGGCGCATCAGCGGCGTTGGACAGTAAACCCGATTCGATGAGTTCAGGAATTCGGCCTTGTAATTTACCGTCAACCACTTCCCTGCTGACTATCGGTATATACTTTAATCTGCCTTCATATCGTTGCTGAAGCTGTTCAATTAGGTATTTATAAACCAGATCTTTTTCGAAACGAACGGCATGAACCAGCACAATGCGCTCATTGTGAGGCGGTAAGTTTATATCATCCAGCAGCGACAAAAACGGTCCAATCCCCGTACCTGTAGATAGCAGCCACAGGTCATGAGCCTGTTTAGGAATAGAATCATGGATTAAATCGCCATGTGCGGTGGTACCGACATAAATGCTATCACCAGATTTAAGCTTTTGGAGCCGTGGAGAAAGTTGTCCTTGAGGGTCGGCTACTATTAGAAACTCCAACCAATCGAATTGCTCGCTTGGCGCATTAACCACAGAGTAAGCGCGGCTGATCGGCTTACCTTCATCATCAAGCAAAGCAAGCTTGGTGAATTGGCCAGCTTTAAAGGAAAGAGGCGCGCCAGATATTCTCAAACTGAACAGCTCACCTGTCCAATCGATGCGTTTCTCAACTCTTGCGAGGTTGAAACCTTTGAGTTCAATCATGAGACACCTCCTATCTGGTTACTCTTAGTTAAACTTACGCCTTCAACTCGATTATGTAAAGTTTCTGGTTTACATAATCAAACCACTATTTCATTTCACATTTTAAAAACAATTTTATTACATATTAAATGATTACATCTAGAATAAATGCTCAAAGTGATAAGTCGCGTCGCAATTTGTGGCAAAGCAGATGAAAAAGGAGCAATAGAAATGGACACACTGTTAAAGGACTTTCCCGTTATCACAGAGATAAAAGTCGCATGGGGTGAAATGGATGCTCTGCAACACGTTAATAACGTGGTCTATTTTCGCTACTTCGAGACCGCACGTTTAGATTACTTCAACAAAATTAACCTGCTGGTCGACCTGCAGACCTCGCAAATTGGGCCAGTACTGAGCGAGACTCAATGCCGCTACAAATTGCCTGTTACTTACCCAGACACGCTATTAGTCGGTTCTCGCGTAATCGACATGCAAGAAGATCGCATCACGATGGAGTACCAAGTGCTGAGTAAGAAGTGGGGTAAAATTGCGACCATCGCGACCGCCACTGGTGTGATGTTTGATTTTAAGAACAACGTTAAAGCTGCGATTCCAGACTACGTTCGCCAGTCGATTTTAGATTTGGAAGGAACTGTGGGTAGCACGCATCATTTAGAGTAGCAAGAAATGAGAGATTAAAGGCGAGGTTCCCGACAGCGATTCTTCATCGCTGTCGGGAATGATGCTGAGGTACCATTCCAACTTACGCAATAAGAAAACTAGCGTCATTCTAGCGAGCCATAGCGAGACTAAGAATCTACTTACCGCTTGCTGCAGACCATAAAGCCATGAATAAACTCAATACAATCTGAGAGTAGATTCTGAATCACGCTCGTTCCTCGCGGTTCAGAATGACGGTTCGAGTTTGGCTCTGACCTCTACAAAACCATCTAAAAAAGCGATTTTCCAGATAAGCCTAAGTGACCATCCGGAAAATCGCTTTAGGCGTATCAGCAGAGCGACTCTTCCAGCCTACGCGATAAGAAAAGCTGCGTCATTCTAGCGAGCCAAAGCAAGACTAAGAATCTACTTACCGCTTGCTGCAGACCATAAAGCCATGAATAAACTCAATACAATCTGAGAGTAGATTCTGAATCACGCTCGTTCCTCTCGGTTCAGAATAACAGTTCGAGTTTGGCTCTGAGCTCTACAAAACCATCTAAAAAAGCGATTCCAGATAAACCTATGTGACCATCCGGAATCTCGCTTTAGACGCATCAGTAGAGCGACTCTTCTAGCCTACGCGATAAGAAAAGCTGCGTCATTCTAGCGAGCCAAAGTGAGACTAAGAATCTACTTGCCGCTTGCTACAGACCATAGAGCCATGAATAAACTCAATACAATCTGAGGGTAAATTCTGAATCACGCTCGTTCCTCGCGGTTCAGAATGACGGTTCGAGTTTGGCTCTGACCTCTACAAAACCATCTAAAAAAGCGATTCCAGATAAACCTATGTGACCATCCGGAATCTCGCTTTAGACGCATCAGCAGAGCGACTCTTCCAGCCTACGCGATAAGAAAAACTTCGTCATTCTAGCGAGCCATAGCGAGACTAAGAATCTACTTACCGCTTGCAGCAGACCATAAAGCCATGAATAAACTCAATACAATCTGAGGGTAGATTCTGAATCACGCTCGTTCCTCGCGGTTCAGAATGACGGTTCGAGTTTGGCTCTGACCTCTACAAAACCATCTAAAAAAGCGATTCCAGAAGAACCTAAGTGAGTCACTCGGAATCTCGCTTTAAACGTATCAGCAGAGCGACTCTTCTAGCCTACGCGATAAGAAAAGTGGCGTCATTCTAGCGAGCCAAAGCGAGACTAAGAATCTACTTGCCGCTTGCTGCAGACCATAGAGCGGTTAGCAGAATGTCTCAATATACAGCGCTTCGACTTTGTCTCTTGCCCATTGCGTTTTACGCAAAAACTTCAGAGAAGATTTGATCGACGGATCTTTCTTAAAACAGTTCACACGAACGCGCTCATACATGCCATTCCAACCAAAGTGTTCAACTAGTCGGGTGACGATTTTCTCTAAACTCAACCCGTGAAGTGGGTTATTCGGCTGCTGTTGGCTCATGCTATTGATCCGGTAAAGTGAAGTTGCGCGCTAATCTAACTCAAACTCGCCGTGCAACCTAATGTTTTAACCTTGAATTGGCCTACGACTCTCCCCTATAGTAGCCCAAACTTCTTAAAAGCCCTTTTCACAATGAAAGCCCTCAACGACCTCAATATTTTTGTCGAAACCGCGCGCCAAGGCAGCTTTTCAAAAGCCGCTAACAGCATGGACATGACACCTGCCGCCATTAGCGCATCGATTAAGCGTCTTGAAGGGCAAATCGGTTTCCCGTTGTTTGTGCGTTCCACCCGAAGCCTGCGTTTAACCTCAGAGGGCGAACTGTTTTTAGACAAAACCACGCAAGCGTTGGCAACATTGCAAGAGGGGTTGGATCAGATCTCAAGTGCGCGCGGGGAGTTGTCTGGTCAGCTGCACATTACTGCACCCTCCGATTTTGGTCGCAATATGTTGCTCGATTGGGTGGATGAGTTCATCGATCTCTACCCAAATGTTTCCATTAAACTAGAGCTGTCCGATAGCTTGACGGATATGTATACCAAGCCTGTCGATATTGCGATTCGCTACGGCGAACCGGCCGACTCCAATCTGGTCGTATTGGCATTGTGTGGGTCAAACGAACGGATATTATGTGCATCGCCAGAGTACGTAGCTACACATCCAGAACTCACCTCTCCTGCCGATTTAACGCAACACAATTGTTTGTGCTATATGGTCGCGGATTCGGTCTACAACAAATGGACGCTCACGCGTGACGGCGAGAAAGAACAAGTCGTGGTCAGCGGTAACTTGATGAGCAACGATAGTGACTTGCCACATCGATTAGCGATCAAAGGCAAAGGCATTGCGAATAAATCATTGATGGACATTAGCCGAGACTTAATCGAGGGAAGATTGGTACGAGTGTTACCAGAGTGGGATTGCGGCCCAGTGCCGCTCTACATGGTATGTGCCGATCGTCGATTATTGACGCCAACGATTCGGACTTTCCGCGACTTTATCCAACAAAAATGCTGCCAGCAACGCGCCAACGTGCTGGCAACCTTCTGTCATTAGGCGATAAATCGAAGAGGACGAATCTGGGTATATTCAACCCAATCATTCTCTTCCAATGTTTCAAGAAACGTCGCCATATGCGGGCTTTGCAAATGCTTATCCAAGGCCTCTTGCGATGCCCAGATTTCTTGGAACATAAATAGGCCATCAACTTTTTCGTCGAGATACAACTCGTATTGGCAACAGCCTTCTTCTTTACGAGTTGGCTCTAGTAAACCAGCAAGCAAATTCACCACCTGATCCTTACTATCTGGATAGGCTTTCACTTCTGCGACTAAGTGGATCATCGTTTTATCACTCTTTTGCGATTTATATATTGATTACGGGGTTCTACGTCACCTGCAAGTAAGCTCGAATTAGATCTCGGTGAATACGGTTTCTGCGTCCCAGCGAGACTTTGGCGTTTTCGCGTTGAAGTCATCTTCCGCGTGGTAGCCAAGCGGCACGATCACAACACTGGTATAACCTTTTTCACGCAAGCCAAATTCTTCATCCAGCACTTTTGGATCAAACCCTTCAATTGGTACTGCATCGATTTCTAACGTCGAAGCACCCAACAGCAACGTACCCACGTTGAGGTAAACTTGTTTCTCCATCCAATGGTTTGCATCTTTCAGATCAAAACGGTGCATGTTCACAAAGTAGCTACGACCACCGCGTACAGCCGCTTTCGCTTCTTCAGTTGGGAATCGACCATCTTTTTCTTCTTGCACCATTAGCGCTTCAATGTAGTCGTTATCAATGCCTGTTTTCGCACAAAACACCAATACGTGAGAAGCGTTGAGAATCTTCGCCGCGTTAAATGCGTAGTTCTCTTGCGCCGCTTTAGCGATGCGCTGTTTGCCTTCTTCTGTGCTTGCCAGAATGAAATGCCAAGGTTGAGAGTTCACACTCGATGGACTAAAACGAATCAGCTCTTTAACTGCATCGATTTTTTCTTGAGATAGCTTGCGCGTTGGGTCAAACACTTTCGTTGAGTAACGAGATTTTGCAGCTTGTACGATATCCATGAGGCTCTCCAATTAATGAGTTTAAGCTGAGTAACAGCATAACCTCATGAGATAAAGGGAAAAACCGATTTCGATTAAAAACATTTTCAAAATAAATTTGAAAATAAAACGATAAGAAAGGCTTTGAGCGTTCTCACTGAACTTCTTCATCTTTTCGGCAATAATGCATGTTTGCTCGCAACCAAACTCAACTCATGCTGCCTCAAGATAACGTTATTACATCCTTTCTGTGCAAAAAGCTCGGTCACAATCACCTTCGAATTGCCGGCGAATATTGGCACATTGAGAAGTTGGTGGCCTTGCAATGCATGATGTTGAAAGAAGCGCCTAACCTCCAAGAAGGGCTGCTTTGGTGGAGTAAAAGTGTCTCATTATTCGACCGCCGTTTGTACGTCACATTGCAACATGGTGATGCCCAAATCCATCTGCAAGTCGAATGTAGAACGGCCGATATGCCAAATTGGGCGGAGTCGGTGTTTGGCTTGCTCAAAATGCAGTTGGAAATGCTTGAGCTAAGCGAATCAATACAGGTACAAGTTCACGCCAACAATCCACTCGCGGCCGATATTTTTCTAGAGGAAACGCAAGATTCTAAAACGAGTTCAAACGTGTTTGACTTGGTGAAACATGTTTATTTGCTGCTTTCTCACCAGCCAATTGAACAACCAGAATTACTGAGTGTTTTGAACGCCTTGTTCATCAAAAACAGCAATTACGCGCTCAAGTTAGAGCAAGCGGCAAGGCAACTGGGCGTCTCCAAACGCACCTTGCAACGTCGACTGCAAGAGAAGCAAATGAGCTACTCTCAATGCGTTGATTTCGCTAAAAGAAAGCAAGCACTCACTTTGCTTGCCGACACCCAACTCACAACGCAGCAAATCGCCTATCAACTTGGTTACGAAGAACCATCGAACTTTCACCGCACTTTTCGTCGTTGGTATCCGTTTTCCCCCATGCAGTATCGCCAACAATGTTTGGATAACCGAACTCAACTAAATCAACAACCGATCCGCTTGTACTACGCCAAAGCCAATACCTTCGACGATAACCACATCGACCAACCTGTCGGCAAAATATGGATGGAAGTGGACAATATTGCGTTTGAAAAAGTGGTCTCGGTAGAATGCCGTGACCGTGATGGCGCATGGCGGCGCTATCCCGCCTTCTTCGAGCGTTTTTTAAGTCATGGCACCGAACTCTGGGCGACGACCGAACTTCCGGTGGCGCATCCCCTTACCTTTCGCCTGTGTTATGAAGTCGATGGGGAACGTTACATTGAGAATAACCACCAGCGTGATTATGTGGTTTCTAAGGGGCTTTTAATTGGCGCAACGGAATATATTGTCCCGACTCGGCAGCTTATTAATATTGGGGCGCAATACACGCTCTTTATTGAACTGGCATGCCGACTTGAAAACGTTGTGAGGATTGACTGTTACGCCGATGATGACCCCACACCTCACGCAATGCGCTTGACCCAACACTCGCAACATTATGCTTGTTGGGTGCTGCAATTATCGCTCACTCAAACTGCAAAGCAGTGCCGTTTCCGCCTTTATGATGAATCCGACAACGAGCTCGCGAAAGAGCATTACCCGATACAATATCCTATTGTGCAACCGCTCAATTAAAACTGTCGGTCAGATCAAAACCATCACTTCGTGACATCATTTCACGTCTTTTTTGGCGTGAGATGACACTCTCAATTTCAAACCTTTGCTTTATCGTTTCTGCATTGCTGCATAACGGAGGCAAAAACTGTGTTTGAAACTCTACCTAACCCAATGAATAAAATAAAAATACTTCCTTTAGCGATCGCTCTTGCTCTTTCTGGCTGTGGAAGCGACGAAACCACACCAGTCGATACAGGCAGCCACGTGGCATCTCCTGATTGGCAAGATCAAATCATTTACTTCCTGATGATCGACCGTTTTAACGACGGCGACAGCGCTCTTAATGATCAAGGGCAAAACGAATTCGATCCGACTTCGGATAAAAAATTTAGCGGCGGCGACCTCGTTGGTGTGAGTGATAAGTTAAGCTACATCGAAGATCTCGGTGCCACATCGATCTGGATTACTCCGCCAGTTGCTAACCAATGGTGGGATGCAGAGCAAAACTACGGCGGATACCACGGGTACTGGGCGCGCGATTTCCAAAAAGTGGATGAGCACTTTGGTGACATGGAAAGCTACCAAGCGTTAGCACGCGAAGTGCATGCGCGTAACATGTTCTTAATTCAGGACATCGTGACCAACCATGTAGGCAACTTCTTCACCTACGATGATCCTTACAGTTATGATCCAAGCCTACCTTGCCAAGGCTTCCGTTTGATTAAAAATGCACTACCCGCCGGGCAAGAACTGCCGTACCCACTCAACATGAACGAGTGTAAAACAGACGGCACAGGCAGCTACCACTGGACGCCGACCATCACCGACCACAACGATCCAGTACAAGAAAAAACCTGGCAGCTCTCTGATTTGGATGACCTTAATACGTCCGATCCTGAAGTACGCGCTTATCTAAAAGAGAGCTACCGAAAATGGATTCGCGAAGTCGGCGTCGACGGATTCCGTATCGATACGGTGAAGTTTGTTGAACATGATTTCTGGAATGACTTCCTACACGCCGACGATGGTGTGATGACGCAAGCGGTTGATACCGGTCGTGACAACTTCCTCACTTTTGGTGAAGTATTCGAAACATCGACGCCATACCACACCGAAGGCGAAGAGAAGATGCTGACTTACATCGGTGAAAATGGCTCACCGAAACAGCTAACCTCGGTACTGAACTTCCCATTGCAAGCGACCATGACGCGCGTATTTGCAGCAGGGCAACCGACCGACTATTTACGTTTCCGTCTTGAGAAAATGATGGAGATGTTCCCGAATCCATACATCATGCCGAACTTCATTGATAACCACGACATGCCGCGCTTTCTGTCGCAAGGTAGCGTGAATGACATGAAACAAGCATTGATCACCATGATGAGCGTACCGGGTATTCCTGTGATTTACCAAGGTACAGAACAGGCGATGTCAGCGGCGCGCGATGCTATGTTCGCCGGAGGGTACCGTGAAGATGGCAACTACGTAGACTCGTTCGACCAAAACAGTGAGATGTACTTGTTTATTCAAGAACTTGCCAAGCTACGCACTGAAAACAAAGTCATGACACGTGGCGAAATGAAGGTGATTGGCAGCGACAAAGCGGGCGCGGGCGTGTTCGCCTTTACCCGAACGTTGGATACCGACGAAGTCTTGGTGGTCATGAACACATCCAACTCGCCGATGTTGATGAACCAACTCGATGTAGAGCAAGCGGGCGGTACCGTCTTCAAACAGCAAATCATGTCGAACTGGGCAGACGCTCCAGAGCAGTTAGTCGCCGATGAAAACGGTCATGTAACCCTAGAGCTACCAGCCAAGTCTGCAGTGATTTACTCAAAAACAAGCAGCAATCAATCTGTAGATACGCCAGACCTCAACATCCAACTAGCGCAAGATTGGGAAGGAAAAACCATCACTGGTGATATTGTTATCGCGGGTAGTGCGAACGCCAACGAGAAGTTGAACCTTGTCGTCGATGGTAACTTGGAAACAGCACAAACCATTACTGTAGGCGCTGATGGTCAGTTTAGCGTCACGCTGTCGACTCGTCACTTTGCAATTGGCGAACAGCAACACCGCTTCGCGATTTACTCCACCGAGAAAAAAGCAGGCATCGAGGACGTGAATTTTGTCTCCAACCTAAGCTGGTCAAACACACCGGATGACACCATTGATGATGCAGGCGATGCACAAGACGGCATGGGCGGCCCTAATGGTAACTACTCGCTACCAACTGATCCAACGTTCGACAAAGACAACAGCCAACTCGAAATCAATAAAGCAGAAGTGTTTACCGTTGGCAGTAACGTACGTTTGACCTTCACTATGGACAAAATCACCGACACTTGGTTACCACCAAACGGCTTCGACCACGTAGGTTTCACCATCTTCATTGATTTACCTGAAGAAGCCGCAACCAACTTGTCTGAGCTACCGAAGATCAACGCTTCTATGCCAAGCGGAACCTGGAGTCGCAATGCGGTTGTTTTTGGCTGGCAAAGCTCTATTTACAACACCAAAGGAGCAAATGCGACGACATGGGGAGAAGCCGTAACGCCAGCACCAACAGTGACAGTAGACAAAGCCAACAACACCATTTCAATGGACTTTGCTAGCGATGCACTAGGCCGCCCAGATTCGCTCGATGGTATCCGTTTCTATGTCACGACTTGGGACTTAGACGGTCTTTCAGCAACTTACCGTCCGCTAGAACAAAACAAAGGCCCTTGGAACTTCTCCGGTGGCGCATCGGATGAAAGTAAGATTTGGGACGATTTACCAATCATCACCTTGTCGGAATAAACCGTTAAAAAAGACACCGCCCAGCGTTATGACTGGGCGGTCATCAACAAAAGAATGCAGAAAGAAACTTCTGCTCGTTTTTATTCTAGCTAAAGAATGATTTCACCCACAGCACCAAACTGTCCCAAAGCTGACCAAACCACGAGCCCTCTTCTACCGCTTGGCTGCTGACCAAGGGATAACTCGCCACGGTACTGTCATCGCTTTTCCAAACGACCTTACCAATCTCATCTCCTTGCGCGATCGGCGCAATCAACGGTTCATTTAACACCACACTCTTATCAAGCCCAGCCGTCATTGAACGAGGCAGAGTGAGATAGGCATCTTTAGCAAAGATCGCCTCAACTTGATTAGCATTTCCCTTCCAAACGCGAACTTTAGACTCAACTTCCCCCTGTTTAGCAACTTGCTTGGTGTCATAAAAGCGAAAACCATAGCTGAGTAGATTCTTCGATTGGCTGATCCGAGCCTGTTTACTTGGCGTACCCATCACCACCGAGATAAGGCGCATTCTTCCTTCTTTGGCCGAGCTCACCAAGCTGTATCCGGCATTGCTGGTGTAGCCGGTTTTTCCCCCGTCGACATCAATGGAATTGTCCCACAACAACTTATTGCGGTTGTACTGCGTAATGTCGTTCCACTTGAAGACTTTCTCACTGTATAGCGCGTACACATCAGGAACATCGCTGATGATCGACTGCATGAGTCTTGCCATATCGGTTGGTGAGGTTTGGATGCCATCACTATCAAGACCATGGGAGTTCACAAAATAGGTGTCTTGCAGTCCTAATTTCTCCGCCCAACCATTCATCAAGGCGACAAAGCCGCGTTCACTGCCTGCAACATGCTCAGCCAGTGCAACGCACGCGTCATTTCCTGATTGGATGATCACGCCGCGCATTAAGTTCGCAACACTAATTTCATCTTTCGGTTTGATGAACATTTTAGAAGAACCGGGAAACTTGGCCGACCACGCGTTTTCACTCACGGTGACAACATCATCCCATTTCAAACGCCCCGCTTTGATTTCTTGTCCAACTACATAAGCGGTCATCAACTTGGTTAAACTCGCCGGAGCAAGGCCTGCTCGCCCGTTATGCTCGGCAATAATGGCACCGGATTGAAAGTCCATTAATACGTAGCCTTTTGCCTGTAACTGAGGTGGGTTGGGCGTAACAACGGCAAAAGTAGGTACGCTTATTAAACAAGTCACAATTGTCCATCGAGCCAGTGACACTTTCATCCGACTTCCTCCATGCTCTTACTTTGTCGCAACTCTATTGAGCATAGCTCACTCAACCAGTTGCACCAGTCGCTAATCGTTTCATTTTCTTGAACTTACATTGATTTGATCAAGGTATAGAACTGAAGAGGCAATTGGGAAATAGCATTGGTTCTTCATGCCATTCGCAGTAAAGTAGCGCTACCCCTCAATAAGGAAATAAAGATAACAATGAACGCTCAATCATTTATCGACGCAGGATTGCATTACACTCCCCACAGTTTTACCGTTCCTCTGGATTACCAAGACGCAAGCAAAGGCACCATTGGAGTCTTCGCCCGTTCGGTTTGCCTAGTTGGCGATGAAGAATCGACCAAACCTTGGTTGGTTTACTTTCAGGGCGGGCCTGGCTTTCCCTCTCCACGTCAAAACGGCAATAACGGCTGGGTAAAACGCGCGCTGCAAGAGTACCGAGTTTTGCTTCTCGACCAGCGCGGTACGGGCAATAGTTCGGTGATTAATCATCAGACTCTGGCTCATTTCACACCACAGCAGCAGGCCGAGTACTTAAGCCACTTTCGAGCGGATAACATCGTGCGCGACGCGGAATACATTCGTGAGCAATTTGGCGTCGAAAAATGGGCGATCTTAGGTCAAAGCTTTGGTGGTTTTTGCTCCCTCACCTATTTGTCTTTGTTCCCAGACAGCTTGCTACAAAGCTACATTACAGGTGGCGTGCCATCAGTCTCGCGTCATGCCGACGATGTGTATGAAGCTACCTTCAAACGCACCATGGAGAAAAACCAAGCGTTCTTCCAACAATTTCCAAGTGCGCAACAACTTTGCCAAAACATTGCGAATCACTTGCTGGAAAACGAAGAGTACCTACCAAATGGTCAACGCTTCACGGTGGAGCAATTTCAACAAATCGGCATCAACTTTGGTGTGAGTGATACTTTCTTGCCAACTTACTATTGGCTAGAAAGCGCGTTGATTGAAGTGAACGGCAAACCACAACTTCGTTATGAGTTCTTGAACGATATGTTGGCGCAGCAAAACTTCCAAACCAACCCGATCTACGCCATTTTGCATGAATCGATTTACTGCCAAAGCTTCGCGTCGAATTGGAGTGCGCACCGCGTTCGCCAAACCCGACCAGAGTTTAATTATGAATCTGGTAAGCCATTTTACTTTACGGGGGAAATGGTCTTCCCATGGATGTTCGACCAATACGTTAACCTCAAGCCACTAAAAGACGCCGCAGAAATATTGGCAGCGAAAGAAGATTGGACTGCGCTGTACGATCAAACACAATTGGCTCAAAACAAAGTGCCTGTCAGTTGCGCCGTTTACGCCGATGATATGTTTGTTGAAATGGATATCAGCCGAGAGACGCTCGCGTTAATACCAAACTCAAAAGCGTGGATCACCAATGAGTACGAGCACAACGGTTTACGTGCCGACGGTGAACGTATTCTCGACAGGCTCATTGCCATGGGCAAACAGACCGCAGCTACGTTGAAATAAGCACGGCAGACGTTAGAAAAACGCCTTTTTAGTATTTGATGAAAAGGCGTTTATAGCGGTTTATGAACTATGGCGATCAGTCATTCACTCTTTGTCCCTAAACCTTTATCCCTCACCACCTCATGTATAAAACTGCGACATGTCCTTTCCTTGTCAATGACTCCGGTGATTATTTGGTGCTTCTTGCGCCTAACTTTTTTGAAGGGCCTAAAACAGAATAACAGCATAAATTTAAACCAAAAGTATCGGCCCCAACCTACCTAACTCACTATAATTAATGCTTGTAATTTGAACACATAGCGGCTTCACCTGCGGACATGCTCCCCCTATCAAAGACCGCCAGGCCCCGCCTACTCATAATATCCGTATAATTTGTCCGTATTTCCGACTAGTTTAGTCAGGTATACTTCGTGCCGCTAAAATTTTAAGGTCGTTGACCACCTGTATTTTTAAAGGAAACCTCATGAGTCAGTATGTAGTTTGTGCGCTGTACAAGTTTGTTGAGCTGAATAACTATCAAGAGCTACGCGAGCCATTACTTGCGTTGATGGAAAAACACCATATTCGCGGAACATTACTACTGGCAAGTGAAGGTATCAACGGCACAGTTGCATCTGATCGTGCAGGTATTGATACGCTACTGGAGTGGCTAAACAACGAACCTCGTTTGACTGGCACCGTATACAAAGAGTCGTATTCTGAGACCCAGCCATTCAATCGCACCAAAGTGAAATTGAAAAAAGAGATCGTAACATTAGGTGTTGAAGGTATAGACCCTCGCCACGTAGTGGGTACTTACGTGAAACCTCAAGAGTGGAACGATCTTATTGCTGATCCTGAAGTGTTTGTTGTCGATACACGTAATGATTACGAAATCGAGATCGGGACATTCAAAGGCGCTGTAAACCCAAATACTGAAACCTTTCGTGAATTCCCAGACTATGTAAAAGAAAACATGGACCCGGCAAAACACAAGAAAGTTGCGATGTTCTGTACCGGTGGTATCCGCTGCGAAAAATCAACGGCTTACATGAAAGAACAGGGCTTTGATGAGGTCTACCACTTAGAAGGCGGCATTCTTAAATATCTTGAAGAAGTTCCTCAAGAAGAGAGCATGTGGGAAGGCGATTGTTACGTATTTGACGGGCGTGTTGCAGTGAACCACCAGCTAGAAAAAGCAGATTACGATTTATGTAACGCTTGTCGTCTACCGATCACTGAAGAAGACAAACAGTCAGAATTGTTCGAGCAAGGCGTGAGCTGTCCAAAATGTCACGGCACACACTCAGAAGAACAAATTGCTCGATTCCGCGAGCGTGAAAAACAAATTGTTCTTGCAGAGCAGCGAGGCGAGCAGCATGTTGGTGGTGAAAGTGCCAAGCAAAGAGAAGCCCGACGTGCCGCTAAGTACGCGCAAAAAGAAGCGCAGCGTAAACAAGACTAAGCCCAACTCTCCTTATATTTAGCGAGCTGCCGTAAGGTGGCTCGCTTTTACTACGCACCAATACTCTTTCAATACAATTTTGTATCCCTCACCAATACCTCTAGTTTATTGTCTCTTTTGCCTTCGGGTAGCCCCACCATTTCATCATAAGCACTTTGATGCACTAAAACCTGCTTATTTGCCTTGATATTCCTGCACTTCTTTTGCATCTCGATCAGGGAATGAGCCCTCAAAAAGATACCGTTGTCATCAGTGATAAATTGCGCTTCTCCATCAATCACGACAGATGCCTGGTACAATGCGAGATCAAGCGAATGAATGACCAATTTGTCTACATAGAAGTATTTTTGTAACTTACTCAATGGTATTGCCATGTATCACCTCCCTGAAAGTTACCTCTACGTTTTGTAGAATAAAACCGATCATTGGATGAGATTTCTTCGGTTTACTTGCGTACAACATCGGAAACAAAGAGGATTCCGATGCAAACAATCAATGTCGTGTGGTTAAAGCGAGATTTAAGGCTGACTGACCATCAACCACTAACTCAAGCATTATCAACAAAGCACCCAACTGTGCTTTTGTATATTGTTGAACCATTGCTATTGAACAACCCACACTATTCTGAGCGCCACTGGCGATTTGTTTGGCAATCACTGCAAGACATGGATGAAACGCTCAAAGCGTATGGGCATCGAATCACGGTGCTGTTTGACGATGCCTTAGCATGTTTCCAATCAATTCAAGCGCAATATCAAATCAACGCTGTTTTTTCTCACCAAGAAATAGGACTCAACTGCACCTTTGAACGAGACCGACAAGTTGCCGCTTGGCTGTATGAGCAGAACATCGACTGGTTTGAATTCGAACACGGTGCTGTAATCAGAGGTGCAATAAACCGGCAAGGTTGGGACAAACATTGGGACTCTGTCATGAGAGCCTCAATAAGCCCTATTGAGCTCCAAACCGACTTATTGCATTCATTGGATGCAGAAGCTCTCGGCTGTTCGTTTTCGCCACCATCATCCTGGCTATCAAAATGCAAAGGAATGCAAACGGGAGGAAGCCGGCTCGCTTGGAAAACACTAGAGGACTTTTTCCATCGTCGAGGTCGTGATTACTATCGAAGCATTTCTAGTCCCACAGCCTCACGCACAGCCTGTACTCGACTTTCTCCATATCTCGCTTGGGGTAACATATCCTTGCGTGAAGTTTATCAATACCTTTTGAAACACTGGCAAGTCGCTGGATTTCGTCGCAGCTTAATTGCATTGTCTTCACGGCTTCATTGGCACTGTCACTTCATCCAAAAATTCGAATCGGAATACGACATGGAGTTTTACTGCGTTAATCGGGCTTACGAACCATTGATTAAACAAAGTAGTACTTTCGATGAAGAAAAGTTAGCAGCATGGAAATCCGGGCATACTGGCGTACCTTTGATTGATGCCTGCATGCGCTGTTTGCACCACACTGGTTACATTAACTTTCGCATGCGTGCCATGCTGGTTAGCTTTCTTACTCACCACATGAACATGGATTGGCGAGTAGGTGTAACGCATTTAGCGCAACTATTTCTCGACTTTGAGCCTGGAATTCATTACCCACAATTCCAAATGCAAGCAGGAGTAACCGGGACTAACACAATCCGTATTTATAATCCGATCAAGCAAGCCCAAGAACATGATCCTAACGGTACGTTCATCTACAAGTGGGTGCCTGAGTTACAAATGGTTCCTCCCCCTCTTTTATTCGAGCCCTGGACAGTGACACAGATGGAAGCTGTCATGTATCAGTTGCAGCCAGATAGCCGTTACCTTGCACCTATTATCGCACCAGACAACACAGCTAAGGCAGCAAGAGAGCGCTTATGGGCGTGGCGGAAACGAGCCGATGTGAAACAAGAAGGCAGACGAATTCTTGCGCGACATGTTAGGCCCTCAAAAGAAAGTAGGACGCGATGATCATCTTTCAATCACGATGCGTACAAATGCAAACACACTCCAGGGAACCCGTTGTACCCTCAACTAGTAAGGAACACACTATGTTCAAACGTATCTTAGTTATCGCGGCGACACTGATGGCGACATTATTTTTTATGCTTCCCGTCAAGGCTCATGAGCATGGCATGATGAAAGCCGATATTGTCGACGTTGCCGCTGAAAACGGCTCTTTCAATACGCTTGTTGCTGCGGTAAAAGCAGCGGGCTTGGTTGACACTCTCAAAGGGGAAGGCCCATTTACTGTTTTTGCACCAACGGATGACGCTTTTGCAAAACTGCCAGACGGCACAGTCGACATGCTCTTAATGCCGGAAAACAAAGACAAGTTAGTATCTGTTTTGACTTATCACGTCGTCCCAGGGAAAGTGATGGCTGCCGATGTTGTTAAGCTAGACAAAGCGACTACGGTTCAGGGGCAAGATGTGATGATTAAAACCATGGGCGATAAAGTCATGGTTAACGATGCAAATGTCATTGCAACCGATGTGAAAGCTAAAAACGGTGTCATTCACGTGATTGATACTGTCATCATGCCGAAATAACACCATTCAAAGGGCGGTACACTCCGCCCTTTAGACAGAACTTCTTCCACCCTTAGCACGATTCCTCTCCACTTATCCCCAACCCCCACTCATTCACCATGACTATAAAAAGGATAAAAACAAAATTAAAATCAATACCTTGCAATACGACACTGCACAATATTGACGAGGTTAAGATATCGTTATCTTTCAATTTGAGAACAGGATTCCATGTCAGTGACGTTTACTTTTCCACATGTAAATTCTTAAGCTAAATTTTGGCTGCTCAATCACATTTCGGCAAACCATTCGAAAGGGTGGGACGCAAAGCTTCCGGTCTGTCAGCATTTAAAAATCTAAAAGAATGCTCATGATAGCGGGGTTACCATGACGCAGTGTTACAGAAGTCCAATTTCTGTAGCGTTGCTTTATGCTCAGCATGCGCCGGGGTGTGACACTAGTTTGTCAGCCATAACAGAGGACATGTGATGAAATCATTTCCAACCAAATCCGTACTCGCGTTAGCACTTGCAAGCATTAGCTCAGGTACTGCGGCTCACGGTTATGTATCAGAAACCAATGGTGGTGTCGCTGCAAGTCGCTCGGCACTATGTAAGTATCCAACGCCAGATACTAACGAAAAAAATAATAACTGCGGTGCGATTCAATATGAACCGCAAAGCGTTGAAGGCCCTGATGGCTTTCCCGAAACAGGGCCTCGCGATGGTAAAATAGCGAGTGCCGAAACCGCTTTAGCAGCTGCCCTTGATGAGCAAACTGCCGACCGTTGGGTAAAACGCCCTATTCAAGCAGGTACACAAACTTTTGAATGGACATTTACCGCTAACCACGTGACGCGCGACTGGAAATATTACATCACCAAGCCTGATTGGAACCCAAACGCTTCACTATCACGAGACTCTTTTGATTTAACTCCTTTCTGTGTCGTCGACGGCAATATGGTTCAACCCCCGAAACAGGTAAGCCATCAATGTAATGTGCCTACTCGCGAGGGATACCATGTCATCCTGGCAGTATGGGATGTTGGCGACACTGCAGCCTCATTTTATAACGTGATCGATGTGAAATTTGATGGTGACAGTCCCGTAATTCCAGATTGGAAGCAAGGCGGTCAAATTATTCCTACAATGGATTTAAATATTGGGGATTCGGTTTATACGCGCGTATTTGATCAAGCAGGTGAAAACGTGGCGTATAGAACTGAACTAGAAATTACCGATGCAGCAATGGGCCAAGCGAAAAGCTGGTCTTACGCACTCGCGACTAAGCTAAACCAAGAACAAGCAAAACTGCAAGCTGGGCAGTATGCAGAGGATAAATTCACTCCTGTTTATGGTACTAATCCGGTGTATCTGCAAGCAAATAGCGGCCTTAAGCGAGTAGAGATCGGCTATAATATTGAAACTCCTGTTCCAGAATACTCACTCACAGTAGATGGCTTAGCAGACGAATATATCATTGAGTCAACACCGACAACGTTGGATCTGACACTAACTGCTGAAGGCGATTTAAATGCAGAACTCACCGTTTACAATCACCATCGCGAACCACTTGCAAGTTGGGCAAACGAAATGAAAGACGGCTCGGTAGAGGCGATATCGCTCGCTTTAAGTAAATCAGAGCCGGGTCACCATATGCTCGTGACACGTATTAAGGACAAAGATGGCAACTTGGTGGATCAGCAAACACTCGACTTTCACTTAAAAGAAGAGTCAGTTACTCCACCACCATCTGGTGAGTACGATTTTGTCTTCCCTGAAGGACTATCTAGCTACACTGCGGGCACAAAAGTGCTTGCCAGCGACGGGGGCATTTATCAATGTAAACCTTTCCCATACTCTGGTTACTGTATGCAGTGGAAAGAAAGCGCAAACCATTACGAGCCTGGAATAGGTTCACACTGGGAGATGGCTTGGGATAAAGTCAACTAAATCACCCTTCGAACGTTAAGTAAAAAGAGCCTCACTATGAGGCTCTTTTATAATCAAACGCAAAAATGACAATTTTCCCGGTCTAAACCATGAACACCAGATAAACTAGTGAGATGCGCTCGCCCCTCAATCAGCCCCATTTCATACCCTTCTAGTAAAACGGATTGTCGCATTGATAAGCGCTGAACATGAAAATTATCTGGTGGGGCAATCACCCTAACATGTGTTCCTGGTGGAGGGTTACGAATAAACTCTAATGATTGATTATAGTTATCTGCACGTCTTAACATCGCATCCGCCATTTTGGGGTGCTCCGCAAACAGTTTCTTCATCAGCCATGTGGTCTTAACTGGCTTTTTGGCATAATTCAGTGGGTGAGAGAGTACTACGGTTATGTCGCGAGCCCCTCGACGATAAGCCTCACGCACTGGGATAGAATCAGCGACCCCACCATCGGTATAACAACCACCAGAAAAACAAGGGGTATGCTTGTAGGCAATCGGTAATGCTGTTGTCGCTTCAATCGCATGGTGAAAATTATCACGTGTCACGCGATAGTAATCTGCCTGCCCTGTATCTACATTTGTTGTCGCTGCGAGAAAAGGAACGCCATTAAACAGTTTATTTTCATCGACGGGATACAAGCGATTAGATTCTTCAAACAACCACTTCACATCGATGAGATCCCCACCTTTAACGAAGCGAGTCGGGTCAAAAAAGCGTTTACTTGTGGCCAGCTTAGTAATGACGTTAATACTGCGATGCGGGTAGTCGGTCAAATACCCAATCAAATTTGATGCACCAGCAGATACACCGATTGCAAAATCAAACGGTTTATAACTCTGCTCTAAAAACGCATCTAACACTCCGCTTGCGAAGACGCCTCGCATCGCGCCACCTTCTACTACAATTGCTTTTGTTGCCATATTTCCCCCATTCTCCTTGCCAAAAGAGTAATGAAATTCGTGCAATCACAACAATTGAATATTCTTATTATTGAAATAGGTGAAGTCTATTTATTTCTCTCTTAGAAAATGAAAACTAAAGTTCAAAAAATCCGTACCCGTTAGAAATGTAATTGCGGGCTTAACCAAGGTGGCAAGGTCTAAGAGAAATCTAGGAGAAAACCGTTTTATAGGCTTCGCCCGCGCCATCAATGAACATTTGAGTACCAATAACCGCTAGAATTAAGCCCATCATTTTAGTCACAACATTTAGAGCACTTGGTCCAACCGCTTTGACCAATTTGTCTCCAAACAAAAACAGTACATAGGTGATCACACAAAGGACAGCGAAAGAAACGATAGTAATAATGGTTTGATCGAAACCACCCGCTGTCGCAAAGTTCATCGCGGTAGCAATCGTTCCAGGCCCAGCTAATATTGGCATCGCCAGTGGAGACACTGCAATACTCAATGCCGCCCGTTGCTGAGCTGGTGAATACGCCTTCTCTTTGGTTTTTTGATGCGTCGAATCACCTTGAAGCATGTTAAAACCTATCAAAAACACCAAAATACCGCCTGTTATTCGCAATGCATAAAGCGTGATACCAAACAAATCAAAAATTAACTTACCGGCAATAGAAAATATCGCGATGATAATAAATGCAATAAAAACCGAGCGGAGCGCAATGGAACGGATGGTTTCTTTATCTTCATCAGCAGTTAAACTCAAAAAGATGGGAATATTGGCGATAGGGTTCATGATGGCAAAGAAGCCCATAAACACCGTAACTGTATGAACAATGAGTTCTTTCATATTTTCCACTGCATTTAAATTATTGATTCTAAAAACAGTATATACGCTCTCAAACAGAACGAGTGGTGTATTCTCGATTCGTCTTCACACTTATGCACCAAGCATTGTTTTTCTTTTGAGATAGTTTACCGACTCATCAAATGTCGCTAAGGTGAGTCTTCAGCCTTTAACGTAACAGGGGATGTTAAGTCACCATGAACAGCACGATTCAAACAATTCTCAATCACCGCTCAATTCGAAAATTCACCTCACAACCGATTGAGAGTGAACAATTAGATGCCATTCTTCAAGCCGGCCTTGCGGCATCCTCATCAAGCATGTTGCAAGTCGTTTCAATTATCCGCGTGACCGACAAAGAAAAACGCACGCTATTAGCTCAATATGCCGGAAATCAAGGGTACGTTGAAAGCGCGGCTGAGTTTTTGGTGTTTTGTATTGATTACCAGCGCCATGCCAGTATCAACCCAGATGTTCAAGCTGACTTTACCGAGTTAACGCTAATAGGCGCTGTAGACTCGGGCATCATGGCACAAAATTGCTTGCTTGCGGCGGAGTCGATGGGACTAGGAGGTGTGTATATTGGTGGTTTACGAAACAATGCCCAAAAAGTAGACGAATTATTAGGTTTACCTAAAAATACCGCCATTTTATTTGGTATGTGTCTTGGTCATCCAGATCAAGCCCCTGAAGTAAAACCTCGCCTACCTAAGCATGTCGTGGTGCATGAAAATCAGTATCAAGACCTAAGCTTGGATGATATTCAGACGTATGACCAAACTATGCAAAACTACTATGCAAACCGTTCGAGCAATCAAAAACAGAGTACTTGGTCACAAGAAGTCACCAGTAAACTGGCTGGCGAATCACGTCCGCACATCCTTCCGTATTTGAATGGGAAGGGGTTAGCGAAGAAGTGACCATGTCGAAAGACAACAAAACAAAAAAGAGACATGAGTCACATTTTTAATAATCCTATTTAATACAACGAGATAATTAGTCGGTAGACTTTCTTGGTTGTATTTTAGAAAGAAAACACTACATATAGAGCTAATAAACAAAATTTGAGCTAATTGAACAAGTTTTTTATCCGCAATATGAAATCTTGTAAGTGAAAACATAAAAATACGATATTTATTTGGACACTTGCTGCATTACTGTCTATTGCTCTAACCATTGAAATTCATTAGAGTTCATGCCTCCAGATGCAATCAATCCCTTATTGAGCACTTTATAAATAGAAGAAGGTGGTGCTTATAAGGTTATGTTGTGAAGTCTTTTCTGGAAAAGAATGTTGCTACCAGCAACTCGCTCTTTACGTCAGATGAATGAAAAAACATGAATTTCAAACATAAAAAGCTAGCTAGTTTAGTGCTTTCCTCAGTACTTCTTTCTGGATGTACTGTACCCGGTAGTCACCTTTCCACAGATGGAAAAAACTTCGTCGAAGACAGCAATGTTAGTCGCACTTCTGATTTCAATGTTTTTCCACTTACACTTGATAAAGTATCTCAACTTAAAATTTTGGGGATAGAAGCCAAATCCAACCCTGAACTAGATCGCCAACTTAGCTCTTATGAGTATGAGGTTGGCCCTGGAGATATACTAAACATTACTATTTGGGATCACCCAGAACTAACTATTCCTGCTGGTTCTTATCGCAGCTCTGCTGAAGCGGGGAACTGGGTACATGCTGATGGCACTATCTTCTATCCATATATAGGTATTGTTGAAGTTGCGGGTAAAAACGTTCGTCAAATTCGTGCTGATATTTCTCGCCGATTAGCAAAGTACATAGAAAGTCCTCAAGTGGATGTCAGCGTAGCAGCTTTTCGTTCGAAAAAATCCTACATTACTGGTGAAGTAAGTAATCCTGGACAACAACCAATCACCAACATCCCACTCACCTTGTTAGATGCAATTAACCGTGCAGGTGGATTAGCCGAAAACGCCGACTGGAAAAATGTAACACTGACAAGAAACGGCATAGTTGAAAACATATCTCTTTATGCGCTGATGCAAGAAGGCGACCTCACTGAAAATAGGCTACTTCAACCAGGTGATATCATCCATGTGCCAAGAAATGATTCACAAAAGGTTTTCGTTATGGGTGAAGTTAACGATCCTAAACTACTGAAAATAGATCGCGCTGGCATGAGCCTTACGGAAGCTCTGAGCAACGTTGGCGGTATTAATCAGATATCAGCGGATGCGACAGGTGTATTCGTAATTAGGAGGTCACAAGACGCAGGTTCACTGGGCGACATATATCAACTTGATGTCTCCGATGCGGCAGCGCTCGTTATTGGTACTGAATTTGCTCTGAAACCGTATGACATCGTTTATGTCACTGCGGCGCCTATCAGTCGTTGGAATCGCGTTATTGCACAACTAGTACCTACCATCTCAGGCTTCAATGAACTTACAGAAGGCGTCCTTCGAGTCAGGACTTGGCCATAGAAAAAGCATTCTGAAGGGCTTGTTTGAACATAAACAAGTCATTCAAACGTTGTCTATAAGGAGCAAAACATGTTTTCGAACATTCTTGTCGTGTGTGTAGGTAATATTTGTCGCTCTCCCACAGGAGAGCGGTTACTACAGCAACTACTCCCAGATAAACAGATTTCTTCGGCGGGTATTGCCGTAGAAAAAAGTCGCCTAACCGGAAAGCCAGCAGATGAAACCGCCAGACTTGTCGCGTCAGAACGTGGTATCTACCTGCTAGACCACAAAGCGCAGCAGCTAACCGCTAAGTTGTGCGCAAAACAAGACCTAATATTGGTGATGGAACAAGGTCATATCGATGCTTTGACGGAGCTGGTACCAGAGGCTAGAGGTAAAACAATGTTATTTGGTCACTGGATAGGTTCCGTGGATATTCCAGATCCATACAGACAGAGTAGAGAAGCCTTTGAGCATGCATTATCTCTGATTGAAAATGCTGCTCATGCATGGGCAAAAAAAATATAAATTCAGATCACTTGGCGAAATAAAAAATAATGGCTAACCAAACAATACAACCATCTGCTCTTGCTGATGATGAGATCGACCTAGGCAAGCTCTTCGGCATATTGATAGACGCGAAATGGTTTATCATCAGTATTACACTCTTTTTTGCAACATTAGGTATCGCGGTCGCGTTGCTATCAACTCCGATTTACAAAGCCGACGCGTTAATACAAATCGAAAAGAAAAGTTCAGGTGGTATTTCGGCGATGGTCGGTGACATGGGAGAACTCTTTTCTGCCGAATCATCTGCAACTACAGAGATTGAAATAATTAAATCGAGAATGATTCTTGGCGATACCGTTGATAAGTTTAACTTAACAACCATTGCCACTCCTGATTACTTACCTTTTGTTGGTAAAGGTCTAGCACGAATCAACGGTACTCAAAACTACATTTCTTTGACCACGTTTGAAGTACCTCGAACGGCTAAAGGATTATCTCATCAACTGATTGCTACAGACATCGAGAAAGGTCAATTCAGCTTGATGCTTGAAGACCAAATGGTACTTTCTGGTTCAGTTGGTCAACTAATTGAGATGAATGGCTATCGTGTAAAAGTGAACCAGCTCAATGCTCAAAATGAAGATACTTTTACAATAAGTAAAATAAGCAAGTTAGATGCTATCAACAAGTTAGCCTCACAACTTTCTATTTCAGAGAGAGGTAGCCAAACAGGTATTGTATCTCTAAGTATTGAAGGTGAATACCCAGACCACAGTCAGCTTGTTTTAAATGATGTTGTTCAAAACTATTTTTTGCAGAATGTTAGAAGAAACTCAGCTGAAGCTGAGCAGAGCCTCAACTTCCTTAAAGGTCATTTACCCGAGATTAAGGACAAGCTAACTATTTCAGAAGATACATTGAACAGTTTTAGACAAGAAAACGAATCTATCGATTTAAATCTCGAAGCACAATCTACTCTAAAAGTGATGGTGGCACTTGAAGCCCAACTTAATGAGCTAACATTTAAAGAAAGTGAAATCAGTCAAAAATTCACCCAAGACCACCCAGCTTATAAATCGCTGTTAGACAAACGTCAGACATTACTACAAGAGAAAGAGCGTCTTAACAAACAAGTTCAAAAACTGCCAAAAACACAGCGCGAAGTCTTGCGTATGACTCGTGATGTCGAAGTAAACCAGCAAATCTACATCCAACTTTTGAATAAAGTTCAAGAGCTAAATATCATAAAAGCTGGCACCGTAGGTAATGTGCGTATTATTGACAACGCACAATCTTACGCAATTCCTATTAAACCGAAAAAACCTTTGATTGTAGTTTTGGCTACTCTTCTAGGAGGCATGGTAGCTGTCGCATTTGTTCTGGTAAAAACCGCGTTTCATCGTGGAGTGACTTCTCCTGATGAAATTGAGCAAACTGGAATATCTGTATATGCAAGTGTTCCAAAATCAGCACAACAATTGGAAGTTGCGAACAAGCTAAAACGTAAAAACAACAAAGACTTACTTCTTTTAGCAAATGCCAATCCAGCAGATCTATCAATTGAAGCACTACGTGGACTTCGAACCAGCTTACACTTCGCAATGTTGGAAGCCAAAAACAATGTCTTAATGATTTCAGGCCCAGCGCCTTCCATAGGTAAGACGTTCGTATCAACTAACTTTGCTGCAGTTGCGGCTAAAACGGGTCAAAAAGTCCTTTTGGTGGATGCTGACATGCGAAAAGGTTATTTACAGCAATGTTTTGGCCTCACAGCAGAGCAAGGGTTATCTGACTTACTAAGTGGAAAAATTGATCGAGCAACCGCAATCAAGCCAAGTCAAGTTGAAAACTTGGATGTGGTTACTCGCGGCCAAGTACCACCAAATCCGTCAGAACTTCTTATGCACCCTCGCTTCAAGAGCTTTGTTGACGAGATGTCTGCACAATACGATCTAGTCATCATCGATACGCCGCCTGTACTCGCAGTTACCGACCCAAGCATTGTTGGCGCGCTTGCAGGAACAACTCTGATGGTCGCTCGTTTTGATCAAACGACTTTGAAGGAGATTGAAGTCGCGCAAGGTCGCTTCGAGCAATCAGGCGTTGAAGTTAAAGGTGTGATTCTCAATGCAGTTGAGAAAAAAGCATCTAACTCATACGGCTATGGATACGGCTACTATAACTACGCGTACAAAAGCGAATCATAACTTGAATTTAGATCGCTAATTAAACCAAATATGACAAAGCCCTGCTAGAAACAGCAGGGCTTTTTCTATTGCACTCTTAATTGCTTGTACGTAATCAAACTAAGCAAGACAAAGAATATTGGGTCACTCCAACCAAAACCGACAAATACTCCGATAATGCCGGCATAGGTAGTAATCACTGCCCCTAAGCCATTAGTAATCAATAATGCTTTAAACAGCTGTTTCGCAGTATGCCCTGATTCCACATTACGTAACATCAAACTCACCGCTGCGATTCCACCTAAAAAGATCGAAGTATGCTGCGATAAAAACAGCGCGTACTGGTCGTTAATTTGTACTCCATACATCGGCCACATTATGGTTGGTACAAAAAACAACGCAAAAGCGAATACCGTATATACGACACCATGAACGGTTAGAAAAGTGCGGTTGGTCATCATCTCCTTATCCTCTAATAGGCCCTTGATTGAGCGTCGTTAACGGCACATTGATATCGAAAATTTGACCTCGTACTTCGACTACGCCCATTTTTCGTAAGCGTGCGGCATGCATTTCGAGATAAGCTTGCGCCGTGGCTTCATCTTCAAAAAGATAGATACCACCACCGAGTTTGTCTTTTTCGCTTTCCGTCCAGATTTTCCAAATCATGCCCGGCTCTTGGTTAATCGACTTAGCTAAGTCGACCAGAGCATTCGACATCTCGTCACCAAACGGACCATAAAATTCAAAATCAACTTGCAATAATTTCGCCATCTTGAGTCTCCTCTTCTTATTGACTCGTTTTCGATGACAAGATTATTACCTTTATAAAACTGACAGAAAAGTTCATAATTTCGCCATTAACTGTCTAAAAAATTGACTCATGAGACTAAAAACGACCTTAGAACAATGGCAAACGCTACAAGCGATTAATCAAGAAGGCAGCATTCAATCCGCAGCTTTACTGCTCAACAAGAGCCATACCACATTGATCTACTCGGTGAGGAAGTTAGAAGACCAACTTGGTATTCAACTTATCGAAGTACGAGGGCGCAAAGCGGGTTTGACAGAGCACGGCAAAACCATACTGCGTCGTGCACAATCCATGCTTGAACAAGCGCGGGAACTAGAAGTCATCAGCGAGCAGTTAAAAAGTGGGGTGGAATCTCAAATCACGGTCGCAGTAGATCATCTTTGTGACCCTTGTTGGCTTTATGCACCACTCAGTCAATTTTTGGAGGACAACAACACAACCTCCGTTCAAGTGGTTGAAACGTCACTGAGCAAAACAACCGAAATGGTCGTAAATGAGCTCGCTGACATCGCAATCATCAACTTACCGATAACCAACTACCCTGCCGAAGCATTTGGCGTAACAACCATGCTGCCTGTAATCGCAGCACACCATCCACTCGCTAAAAAGCCGCATGTTTCCATCGACGATTTTGCAACCACCAGCCAAATTGTCATCCGTGACTTAGGTGATTCAGACAAAACGAAAAGAGATGTGGGTTGGTTACGCGCACGTCAGCGTATTACCGTCGATAACTTCGACCACGCTTTTCACGCCGTAGAGCAAGGCGTTGGGTTTTGTCGGCTACCAGCGCACTTAGTCTCAGCCCGAAAGAGCGATAAAATTAAAGTATTGGAGCTCGAACACTCCCATCAATATCAAGTTGCGCTACACCTCACTTTGCCCAAAGGAGCCAAAAGTGGTCCTGCGACTCAAGCGCTTTATCGTACTTTACTCAAAAGTGTAGAAACTCGAGTCTAGCAACAGTGGTATTGAGTTGAATCGCTAGTGTTATCGGCTATTGATTCTCCCTAAATATAGAGAAACGGCCATTTTGTGACGCTACACTCTCACAAAAGGTTGCACGAAGGATAGCGACCACCTACTATCACTCTGCTCATGCCTAAAGCACCCAACACTCGCGGAAAGAACTCGGTTCACGGCAATATCCTCACCTGCTTGGTTTAGCAGGCACAATCTGTTTTTACCTTCTTTTTAGCTTCTATATAGGCGAGTGTGGAAGAAATAAGAAAGGTGAAATATGAACTCTACAAATAGCTTCTCGATCAATATCAATCAGCAAAAATCCATTGCTAAAAAAAGGCTCAAAGCTATCCGCCTATACGATGACGCCACGTTGGAGTTAGTTAAGCGATTTCACTCCAAACCAGAATCTTTGGCTCCCAATACAATTCAATTGGCTGACGTTCAACATGCACTCGCAAGAGAACTGGGCTTATCCAGTTGGAGTAAACTAAAAGTTCATGTCGAAGAGCTAGAAGCGCACAAACTAGCCATCAAAGAACAAAAACCGCCCCTAGATGCAAAAGTAAAAACGCTACACGTTCGTTGTGGCCACGACATTCAACAACAACTTAAAGCCAGCGGATTTGAAGGGGCATTTTTAGCCCTGATCGATCCGCTTTGTATTGGCCCCATACCAGCAACACCACAGAACTTCCTTGCCATTCGTGCCCAATATGTCGTAGAGACTCTGCTGCCTGTGATGAAGCGTGAAGACTCGGTTCAAGATATAGTCACATTGGAACAATCAAACCTCGATCTGTTGCAAAGTGATGTATTTGAACGAATCGTCTTTTGGGTCGAACATGACAGTTATGATCAATTGATGCTAATTCGTGCTCTAACACAGTTAGAGAATGTAGAGAATAAAGTGATAGAGGTCATTGAGTTGAACCAGTTCCCGGGCACTGAACGATTCATCGGCTTTGGGCAGTTGCCTGAAGAAGCTATTCGTTCTTGTTGGCGATACCGTAAACCTGTGACAGCAAAATTATTCAGTCAGGCTAAACGGTGTTGGCACGCTATTACATCACCGACACCTATTTCCATAATTAATTTGATTCAGCAGCATAACCTGGATTGCTTGCCCAATATATTCAACGTGCTTAAACGCCATTTGCAAGAGTTACCTAATTCACAAACTGGATTGAGCTTGACACAACACCTCGCACTAAAGGTTTTGAACTCGCAAAATCGTTCAATTCCCATCAAAGATTGGTTTGAGCAATATCAACAACTAGAACCTCTTCCTTACCTAGGAGACGTGATGTTTTACGCGTTACTCCTCCCTCTAGCACAGTGTCAAACACCTTTGATCACGATTGAGTCACGTGAAAGGCACTGGTGGGAACAAAGCGTCCGTATCACTGAGGCTGGCAAGCAGTGTTTGGAAGGCTTAATACGAGCGAAACAATGCTATTGGGTTGGAGGGATTAAAAATACCAGTCAAAGTTATTGGAGCTGGGATCACCTCCAACTAACTACACTTGCCAACCATCATTGAGTTGACAAATATGAAAGCATAACGGGTTCGTTGGCTCTGATGAACACTCAATACTAAATTATCCCTAAAGAAGCGACCGCTAGCCTGAATATAACTTAAATAGTTATGCAGAAATGCATCCACTCAAAGAGAGTATGCACTCTATCTCTTATTAAAATTTATTGTAAATCCTCTTTGTTATCGGTTGTATATTCGATAAAAGTGTTAAAATACAAACTTTTCATCCGGCCAATTCGTTAATATTTGGTTAAAATCCCATTTTTATTAGTGATAAAGTTCACATCTATTAACCATTTAGAGGATTATTCTTTCGTATTTTCTCACTCCGCTGCTAATCTGCTCGCCGCTTTGAAGTGAACTCAAGGTGCATAACTATAAGGAGTGTTCTCATGAATACCAAGAAACCGATGTCGCTTACCAGCCGCGTAATTTTAGGTATGGTTGCGGGTATCTTGACAGGATTTGCAATTCGCACACTTTTTGCCGACAACGGATTTGTCGACGCATACATTGTTAATGGATTATTCGAAGTTGGTGGACAGATCTTCGTTGCCAGCTTAAAAATGCTTGTTGTACCGCTAGTATTTGTTTCGTTAGTTTGTGGTACTAGCTCTCTCAAAGACCTCTCTACACTGGGTCGCATGGGCGGTAAAACCCTCGCTTTCTACGTTACGACAACGGCTATCGCGATTACGCTTGCTCTAACTATGGGTACTCTATTCCAGCCAGGGGCAGGGGCAGATCTAACGGCAGCAAGTTCATTCAAATCAGCCGAAGCGCCATCTTTAGGTCAGGTGATCATCGATATGTTCCCGACCAACCCAATCAGCGCAATGGCAGAAGGTAAAACTCTGCAAGTTATCGTGTTCGCCGTGCTATTCGGTATCGCGATCAGTGCAGCGGGTAAACCAGGCGAACGCATCGCAGCATTCTTCTCTGATCTGAATGAAGTGATCATGAAACTGGTCGCGATTTTGATGAACTTGGCGCCTTATGGGGTGTTCTTCTTAATGGCGAAGCTATTTACTGGTCTTGGTCTGGGCGCGATCGTCAATCTGGCAGAGTACTTCTTAGTACTGGCTGGTACGCTTGTCCTACACGGTCTAGTTACTTACAGCTTAATGTTAAAAGGTTTCACAGGTCTAAACCCAATTACGTTCCTACGTAAGATGGAAGACGCGATCATGTTTGCTTTTTCTACAGCATCATCGAACGCGACGATTCCAGTGACAATGGAAACAGCAAAGCACCGCATGGGTGTTGAGAACCGTGTATCATCGTTCACAGTACCACTTGGTGCAACCGTGAACATGGACGGTACGGCGATCATGCAGGGCGTAGCAACTGCGTTTATTGCTCAAGCTTTCAATATTGATTTAACTATGGGCGATTACCTAATGGTTATCATGACGGCAACTCTGGCGTCTATCGGTACCGCAGGTGTTCCTGGTGTGGGTCTTGTCATGCTTGCTATGGTATTGAACCAAGTTGGTCTGCCGCTTGAAGGTATCGCGCTCATCATGGGTGTTGACCGTCTTCTTGATATGATTCGTACCGCGGTAAATATCACTGGTGACAGTGCTGTAACCGTCATCGTTGCGAAATCAGAAGGTGCATTGGATGAAGCTCGCTTCAACGACCCAATGGCAGGCGTAGCCGAAGAAGAAGTGCATCTGAAGCGCGCGGAAGCTTAAATACTTCCAAGTTAAATTATCCTGTCTAAGCAAAAACCACCTTACTCTAAGGTGGTTTTTTATTTCCAATTAACCCGAAATCAAAAAGGTTTAGATAAAATTCTCGTCCCCCGAGGTTGTTTCAATTACTAATAGGTCAGTAGTTAGATTCTATATTAGTTCATCTAGAGGGTTAAGATAACTCGCCTATGTTTATCACTTTGAAAATGATATAAGGGACATTTTCATCATATAGAGATACAAATTCCATTATCAAATTAAAGTTCAAAACCAAATCGCGATAGATAGTAGTCTGATAATTAAGTTGGTACTAAGATACATACATCATAATTTCATGTTTAAAAATAGTCTTTTTTATTCATATTCTCACTTCCAATACTTGCATTAGGTTTCAACGAAAGTATGTTCGATTTTTTTAAGAAATTTAAATATACATTAAGCCCAGAGGTAAAAGGTACTTTAGTTCTTGATCAAAGACCTCTAGAAAATGTAACGGTTTACTTAGAAGCTAATTTTTTAAAAAATAATTACAAAAGGAGTTCAAGTACTAATGAGTTAGGTGAATTTCACTTTAAACCAGTCATACATGCTCAAAGGTTCAAAGAATCAGCTTTGAATCAAACATATTCATATATCGGAATATATACCTATATAAATGAAGAAAAGAAATATATTTGGGAGTCTCAGTTAAACTACGTTTCACCACCTATATTTATAGAGGACAACTTAAGTAATCTTTACTGTGAGCTTGAAGATACCGAGTTTCGATACTTTTTCAAGAATATCAATCTAGAAAATGCTGGAGATCTAATGGTTATTAGCAACTGCAATTTAAATGGATTTTTATATAAAAGACATTTTTCATAGAGTTTATGATTGTGATGATTATTAAACTCAAAGTTCTTTAAAAGAAAAAGCTATACCTGCACGCCTCAATCAAGTTTAAACATATCAATCAAAGTGCTAATTCGCAGAATATTTCTCTAAAGTAATTCACTACTTAACTTTCGTATACTCCTGATTCTACATAACCAGTTAGTTTGCACTGACTGTACACATAAGTATCATCTTCACCATTTCCAAAATAAGAAAAAGCGAAGTAGTAAACTTCATTGGTTACTTCACAATTCAAATTTCCCATATTTTCTCTAGCAAACTCATAAGTCTCATAACCATCAATTGAAGACTCCCATATCGTCACCTCTTCTCCATTTGCTAGATGAGTCTTCAGGAAAACGAGCACGTATTTCTGATCTAAGTTCAATAAGTCTTGAGACTCATGCTCTTCAAATACAGGGAAGGCAAACGATCCGTTAGCATCAGTAATAGTTTGAAACTCATGAATGGTTCCACGCACACCGACTCGGAGGACCACTAATTGAGATGACAACGGTTTTCCGTTCAAAGTTAGCATACCAATAATATCTGGCGTATACCTGTACATGAAAGGTTTCTCTTAGATAAAAACTTGAATCTGAAAGTACCCTTTCAAATCGAGCAAATCTACTACGGAAAAACGTATTGTGACGAGCTCGTGTGCTTTGAGTAAATGTTAAAAATAACAATTTCTTGTTTGCGCTAAACCAAACATAGAACATGTTTGATGGGCCATACCTACTCCACCATCGAATTCAGTTTTTCTCTAGCTTGTGCTTCGTGTTCTTTAGTGATGGCATTACCGACTGAGTTCGCGGCTAAGGTAAGTGCCGCCATATCATCGGTAAAACCGACGCCAGCTAGTACGTCTGGCACCATATCTGTTGGTAGGACGAAGTAAGCCAGTCCGCCACCTAAAATAGCCTTGTGGCGAACAGAGGTGTTGGAATCTGCCATCGCGAGCCATGATTTTATGCCCATTACGGCAATTTCTTCACCCGCTTTCTTAACCGACCCTTTCATTTTTCGCCAGAATGTTTTCTCATCTGGCGCTTGCATCGTTTGATCTTTGGCGTCTTTCGGCGCCGATTTTACAGACATTGTTGTGGTCATCGTTGCCTCCGAAATTTATGACTATGTCCAACATATTAATAAATCGAACCTGAACGCAAGATTAATAACAAGAAATGATAGTAAAGTGAAACACAGATAGAAAAATCCCCAAACCGAAGTCCGGGGATTATTGCCTTGGAAACAAAAAGTCTTGGAAAACAAAAGTTTTGAAACCAAAAGTTTTGAAACCAAAAGCTTTGGGAGCCAAGCTTTAGAAGCAGAATGCCTTATTGAACAATCTTCTCCAGTACACGTATCAACATTTTGATACTTGGTTCAATAGACTCAAGCAACAAGTACTCTTGATCGCTGTGGAAGCCCGCACCGATAGGTCCTAGACCATCCAAAGTTGGAACACCAAGAATCGCCGTGTTGTTTGCATCAGAGCCACCACCTACTTCTTTCCAGTTGATGTCGATCGCCAGTTCACTTGCGGCTTCTTCAACTAGCATCATCAGGCTTTCTGTTTGTGGGCTTGGCACCATAGAAGGCTTATAAGCTTCACGAACCAACTCAATTCTCACGCCATCAACGAATGGTGTTTCCAGCATGCCATTTAGCTTGCTATCGACATCATCGTATTCTTCGTTGCTCCAGAAACGCACATCCACGATCGCTTCCGCGTGCTCAGGGACGATGTTCGCACCGTTGCCGCCAGAAACAATGCCGACGTTCAGCGTAGTACCAGATTCAAAGTTGGTCATTGCATTGACAGCCAGAATCCAATTCGCCATCTCAGTGATTGCGCTGCGGCCGTTTTCTGGCTCGTTACCTGCGTGAGCAGCAACGCCATTAAAGGTCATTTTGTAGCGAGCCATGCCTTTGCGCGCTTTCACTAAACCACCGTCTGCACGTGCTGCTTCTGCAACCAGCACATTCTTAGCGTTTTTCGCAACTGATTGAATCCAATCCACAGAGTCCAGAGAGCCCGTCTCTTCATCTGGGTTCATGCAGATAGCGATAGACAACTTATCCAACACCGCTTGGTCTAGATTGCGCATCGCGTATACGATGTTCAGCAAGCCAGATTTCATGTCCGAGACGCCCGGACCGTAGGCTTTCTCTGCATCTTGAGACATTGGACGAAGCTCAGCAGTACCCACAGGGAACACGGTATCCATGTGACCAATCAGCATTACGTCGATTTGCTCAGCTTCCGGCTTGTTTCGAACTTCAAGACCGATGCCCGCTCTGCCACAGTCGATGCGTTTTACGCTCCAACCTGACATCGCTTGGTACTTCTCTTCAAATTGAGAAGCGATAAACTCGATACCATCAGTCGTGTAAGTGCCACAATCCACATTAATCAGCGGACGTAGCTCTTCTAGATATTCATTTAGAGAGAATTGCATGACTCACTCCTAGACAAACAGATTCATCACCAGCATTGCGCCAAACGCGTTCAATACTGAGATTGCAATCATAACTGGGATGTAACGACCTTCAGTACCGATTGGGCCCATGATACGACCCATGTACTGAACTTGAGAGCCCATAAGGTAGATGGCAGGCGCTAGAATCGCAATGTGCGTGCCGTTAAGGATACCTTGGTCAAACAGCGTGATAACCACACCCACTGCGCCACCCATCGACATCCAAGCACCGATCAATACCGCTGCAGCTTCACCCGGAAGACCAAACACCGCCATGATTGGAGAAAACACAGTGCCCATCAGATCCAACGCGCCAGTGATTTGCAGCGCTTTGATGATTACGAACGCCATCAATACGTTAGGCACCGTAGAGGTAGTCGCAATCACCCAACCTTTCTTAGCACCTTCGACGAAGATATCCGTCACCATTGGTTTTTTCGCTTTAACGTCACCCATTATGCCGTCTCCTCTTTTAAGTTCTCTGATTTGTTTTGGTCTTGCTTGTCTTCTTTACCTTCCGTCATGTTCAGGTAGATACGGAACAGGTTCGCGCCGATGATCTTAAATGCGAACATCACCACAACTGCTAAACCAATAGAAGACGTTACTGCTAGAGAGCCGTCAGCCATCGTCAGTGTGAACAGCACAGCACCCGATGAGAAGAAGTTCACGATGGTTGCACCTGCTGTGAACTGGAACATGGTAAATACGTCCGTTTCACGCTTAGTTAGGTGACCTTCATCTTTTAGCTGACGCGTCATTGCCGCACCTGCATCGGTACTTTGTAGAGAAGCAATTAAAGCCAGACCAGAGTTACCAGGGATGCCCATTAGAGGACGTAGAAGAGGAGTAAGAAGCTTACGAGCTGCTTCAAGTGCACCGTAGTGCTCAAGTACGTTGATCATACCTAAGGCGAACATAACAGTTGGAATCAAAGTAAGTGCGAAAATGAAACCGTCGCGAGCACCGCTACCACCAGTACCGCGAAGCGACGTTGTTGCAACTTGCACACCGTCAGCCGTTTCGG
Organism: Vibrio sp. 1874; assembly: GCF_033344395.1. NCBI lineage: Bacteria > Pseudomonadati > Pseudomonadota > Gammaproteobacteria > Vibrionales > Vibrionaceae > Vibrio > Vibrio sp. 1874. The sequence continues at coordinate 270,318 of NZ_JAWPOR010000001.1, read as the reverse complement.
TGACACCATACGCCACCTTGCCGAAAGAGCCATTGAGCGTTGTAAAATCGAATACACCGTACCATTCGCTAGATTGCATCAGGCCAGAAAAGAACACAACCGCAAACGCCAGAGCAACGTAGCACCCCAGTGTAACTTTACGCTCAGTTTGAACAGGAATTTTCATAACATTACCTACACATGTGGAACTTAACACATATGTTCACCTGAATAATGTGCTAGAGAGATGATCAAAATCAATCCGCCTGCCGAACATTATCGCGACTCAGTTATGAAGTTTTGTTTTATGATTTCAATCACAATTGAAAGATAATGAAAGTTTGTTCTAACAATTAGGTATTTTAATCTATATCGATACCTCGGGACTTCTTTATCAACCCAACAAATGATTCTGACGAATATTACTTTCTACAACATTCATGACGAACTTCATACTTTGGCATTGAGGCAATATCGATTAACTCGAAAGTAACATTCAGCCACGAAATTTAGGTTAGGATGGTCCGGTCATATGTAAACGGCATAAACCAGAATTAACAGGACTATACGACCCATTGTTACGCTCACAATATAAAATAGCCAAATGGACACTCGCCCTCGTGCTTTGGGTGGTGATGATATGCTTAAGCCAAAATTCTGGTTTCTCGAAAAGCTGCCCGAAGGCTCACCAAATACAGAGTCAGCAAGATGAGAGTGTGAATTTATCACCATCTTGCGACCTTTCAGAAAAGCTGGTTCAAGCTTACCAACATCAGTTTGATCATATTCTTATTCCATTTTTTCTGTTTGCTTTGATTGTGGCGCTGCCGATGACAACCACAGCAATTCGTTATCTGGAATACACAGAACCGATACCGGAAAAGTATCGGGTTCACCTAAAACTTTGCGTGTTTAGAGAATAAAGCCAGCAAGGCGAGAGACCTTTCTGCCTGACTTTTGTGCATATTTTATTCACTTCACATAACAAACAACGAAATTTAAAAGTTTTAGGAAATATTATGACATTCACTCGTACACTTTTGGCGTTAACGATGGCTATCGTATCTGCCGTATCTTTCGCATCAGAAAAGACCGCAGAACAAAAGCTAGAGGAAGTTAATCAGATACTAAAAGATAACCCTCAAATTCTTGATTCATTGCACCAAAACCTTCAAGAGTACATTGCGTATCAACAGTCATTTGGCGACACCTTGAAGGAGGTTCGTCAATATCTAAGTGATGGCAAACATTCCTCTTTTGGTGCTGAAAACCCTGAGTTAACCATTATTAACGTAACAGACTACAGCTGCCCTTTTTGTAAACGTTTAGAAGGAGAGCTGGTCAAAGTTGGTAAGGAATATCCGCAGGTAAAAGTGCTTAACCTCAATGTCTCTTTTAAAGAACAATACGAGAAAAACGGCTACAACTCGGCAAGTTACGCATTAAATGTTTGGCAAAACCAGCGAGATAAGTACGAACAAGTGCATGAGTTATTGGTGAAAAAACCGGGCGCACATGACGCACGTTCCTTAAATCAAATCGCGAAAAAAACGGGGACAGAAGCGCAGCTTGTCGACGACAAAGAGACCAAGGCGTTGCTTGATAAAAACTATCAGTATTTCACGCAACTTGGTTTACGCGGCACGCCTGCGTTGATCATTAATGATCAAGTCATTCCTGGCTATGTGCCGTTTGACGAGCTAGAACAAGTCATCGACCAAGAACTGGCGAACTAAAACAACAAAGCCCTTCCCTGATAACTCAAGGAAGGGCTTTTTCTATCTAGGCTTAAAACGAAGTTCTAACTACTTTTCGCGACCCACAAACGCCACAACGACTTTGTCATTGCCAAGCGAGCGAGAGAACACATACGCACCTTCTTGTTCAATCACTTGATGTTGACCTGCACCAATCGCTGGGTGCGCTTTACGGAACTGACCAAGGGTTTGCCAGTGTTTGAGTAGCGCTTGCTTCTCATCCGATAGCTTCCACACCATGTCAGAACGTGTGCCTTGGTGGAAATCATCCGCGTAAGGACCAATGTTACGACCAACTTCATCACCATAATAAACCTGAACAGCACCAGGACTCAGAAGCAGTGCATTCGCGGCGTTACGCTGCATACCGTAATCTTTGAAGCGAGAGAAGAACAGCTCGGTATCGTGAGAAGACATGTAGCTCACAGGGTTAAAGTCTTTCTCATTGGCGATAGTATCTGCGTAACTTTGGTAAGTGTCTGCCATTTGGCTGAAACACGCCGCGCCTTTGTCTAACTTCTTCTGCATGTCGAAGTTAATCAACGCGTCAAAGCCATCGTCAAAGTAAGGGCTGCGATAAGCGCTATGTCCCCATACTTCACCCATCATCCAGAATGGCTGACCTGACTTACCGTTCTCTTTACGCCATTGCTCAAGGCTGCTTGATGCCTCTTCTTTCAAGCGTTTCCACACATCGCCTTCAACGTGCTTCACCGTGTCGACACGGTAACCATCAATACCAAAGCGTTTCACCCAATCAGTTTGCCACTCAATTAGGTAGTCCGAGACGGTGTAATTATCACGCGCCTCAACGCGAGTGCCAGGGTTATCCAATAGCCATTGAGCTGGCTTCACGGCTTTGTCTGATTCAGTGATAAAGTCAGGCAAACCCGCCAATGACATGGTGATATCACTGCTGCCCGGAACTGGGTATCCCGGTAGACCTGTTCTTATCCAGTCACCGCCCCACCATTTCGCCCAGTTTGGACTCTGGTAATCAATATTCTGGTGGTAGCTATGCCAATTTTCACCCGCTTTTGGTTGCCAATCCCCCCACTTCTTAGGTAGTTCAGCGTTTGGTTTTAACACCTCAATACCATCAAATTGCAAATCGGCTAACGTTGAGTAACCGGTGTGGTTGATTACTGCGTCCATCAATACTTTAAGGCCACGTTTGTGTGCCTCTTCCACCAGCTTTTTCAGGTCATCTTCGTTACCGAAGTTCTCATCAATCTTGGTGAAATCACGCGTCCAGTAACCGTGGTAAGCGTAAAATGGGAATGAGCCGCTATCGCCGCCGCCCACAAAACCATGCACTTGCTCAACGATTGGCGACAGCCAAATTGCATCTGTACCTAGGCTCTTGATGTAATCTAGCTTTTCGATCACGCCTTTTAGGTCACCACCGTGGAAGGTACCAATCTCTTCTTTGCCGTCTTTCTTGCGCCCATAGCTGTTATCATTGCTGGTATCGGCATTGTTAAAACGGTCGACCATCACGAAGTAAATGTTGGCATTACGGTAATCAAACGGTACTGCTTCTTTGGTTTTCTTCACTGGCTCTAGTAGCACCAAACCGCCGGAATCTTTGCTTGGTGTCAGCGATACTTGCTGATCTTTTACTTCGACCATTTGACCAGAATAGGCATCACGCAACTTGGTGCCATCGGGGAAACTGTCACCCAGCGCGATGGTGACTTCGCCGCCTTGGTAAACCTCACATTGCACTTGTGGGATTGGGCGTTTGAATTCTGTCTTGGCAGCTTTCTTAGGTTCACGCTTGAAGCGTAGAGTTTTGGCTTCCGCATCAAAAGCAAAAGAGTAATCGCCAGTAAAACGGATTTTTAACGGCAGTTCTGTTGGTTTTCCGCAGTTCAGCGCGATAGGTTTGTTGAATTTGACCTTCTGACCATCAGGCGCGACACAGTCGCCTTCAACACCCGTGATTTTGAGCGTGTATCCGTCTTTGGTTAAGGGCACAACCAAAGGTTGCTCTGCACTTAAAGGAAAGTCACGGCTGTTGGTCGTGGTAGAAATGGTGATGTTTGGCTCGGCGATGGCACTTGCCGATGCAAGCAATAAGGTCGTCGTAATCAGATTCAGTTTCATCGTTCAGTCCATTGGTTGCGCATAGGCGCAGTATTCGTGTTGTAGTTTTATTCACACTAATAGTAAATGGATGAAAAACTGAGCACATCATTCTGAAAGGCTACGCCCTAAAGCTTGTGACGCTTCACATTTTGCTTTTATTGGGGCGTAGTTCTATTTACGAGCAGGATAAAAGGGAGTTTAAAGCTGCACGCTGCCTAGGTTGCGCATTTGTCTCATCGCCCAATTGACGCGGCTGATGGTGTAAGAAGTCTGAGGGTAGACTTTGATGCGATACGGATTTGGCAGCACCACCGCAAGCCTTGCTGCTTGGCGTGTTGAAAGTTGTTTAGCTGGAATACCAAAGTAGTTTTGTGCAGCGGCTTCCGCCCCATAAATACCCGGCCCAAACTCCACCACATTCAAATACACTTCGAGAATGCGTTCTTTACTCCACATTGCTTCCATCAGCAGAGCAAAATAAAGTTCATACGCTTTGCGCACATAAGAGTGTGAAGGAAACAGAAACACGTTCTTTGCAGTTTGCTGAGTAATCGTGCTCGCACCGCGAGAGGGACCGTTCTCGCCAGACTCTGAGATCACTTTAAACAAGGAATCAAAATCCACTCCGTAATGGGTCGGGAACTTTTGATCTTCTGTCGCAATCACAGCCAATTGAATGTGTTTAGAAATATCACTCAAAGGCACCCATTCATTTTGACTCTCTTCAGGAAATCCTTCAGGAGGAGAAATCATGCGGCTGATCTTCCATCCCCAAATTGGTGGATCGATGTATTTCACTATGCCAACGAGCATCACTGGTAAAAGCAAAAGCACCAATAAGATATTGAACAGAAGGGATTTAATCTTTCTCAAAGTCCGACCTAGCCTGATTTAATAAAACAATATGATGCAAGTATAGAGTATGCAGTCTGTTTATCGTTAGTGAAAACTTGGTCAAAAAAAGCCCGATTTACAATGTAAAACGGGCTTAGAATTTGATTAGACTAAATTATTTGTGCAGCTTGTAGAACACGGTTGAAAGTGGAGGCAAACGAAGCTCAAGTGATTGAGGCAGTGATTCACTTTCAACTTTTTCCGTTTTCACACTGGTCAGCACTTTAAAATCGCTGCCGCCGTATTTGCTGTCGTCTGTATTCAGTAGCAGTTCGTATTGACCTGCATTTGGAACGCCTAAACGAAAGCGCTCGTGTGGTACGGGCGTAAAGTTGGTGATGATCAGAATACGCTCACCTTCTTTACTAATACGCTCGTGCGCTAGGATGCTCGCATCCGCTTCGTCTTGTAGACGCCACTCAAAACCAGCAGGAACACAATCTTGATCGTGCATCGCAGCTTCATTTCGGTACAAGTGGTTCAAATCTCGCATCAGCTTTTGAACGCCTTGATGACGCTCGTATTCTAGCAAGAACCATTGCAACTGATCATCGTGGTTCCACTCCGCCGTTTGACCGATTTCCGCGCCCATGAAGTTCAGCTTTTTGCCCGGTTGACCATACATATAACCGTAGTATGCACGTAGGTTTGCGGTTTGCTGCCATTCATCGCCCGGCATCTTGTTATGGATAGAGCCTTTTCCGTACACCACCTCGTCGTGAGAGAGAGACAAGACGTAGTTTTCGCTGTGCGCATAAACCAGCGGGAAGGTGATGGTATTGTGGTGGTATTTGCGGTGAACAGGATCTTCTTTGATGTATGAAAGACTGTCGTGCATCCACCCCATATTCCACTTGAAGCCAAAACCTAAACCACCCATAAAGGTTGGCGCAGACACCCCCGGAAACGCCGTTGACTCTTCCGCAATCGTCATCGCATTCGGGAAGTGCTTGTACACTTCTTCGTTCATCCATTTTAAGGTTGCGATTGCGTCGTAGTTTTCGTTGCCACCATCGACGTTTGGAACCCACTGGTCGTGGCTACGTGAGTAGTCGAGGTAAAGCATCGATGCGACTGCGTCCACGCGAATACCATCAATATGGAATTGTTCAAACCAGTACAGCGCATTCGAGACAAGGAAGCGGCGCACATGTTCACGGCCTAAATCGTAAATGTAGGAGTTCCAGTCTTGGTGCCAACCGCGACGCGGATCTGGATCATGGAACAGAGGCGTACCATCAAAGTTCGCTAAACCATGATCATCCGATGGGAAATGCGCAGGAACCCAATCCAGCACTACACCGATACCAGCTTGGTGACACGCATCCACGAAGAATTTGAAATCATCAGGTGAGCCAAAACGGCTAGTTGGTGCAAACAAGCCAACAGGTTGATAGCCCCATGAACCATAGAATGGATGCTCAGACACAGGCATCAGCTCAACGTGGGTGTAGCCCATATCCACAAGGTATGGCACCAACTGCTCCGCGAGTTCGCGGTAGTTCAAGAAATCACCGTTCTCGTCGCGCTTCCATGATCCAGCATGTAGCTCGTAAAACGATAACGCTTCATCACGCTTTTGTGTCACTGCACGGTTTTGCCATTTCGCATCTTGCCATTGGTAACGCTTGTGATCGTAGGTAATGGATGCGAACGATGGGTATTGCTCAGAGTAGAAACCCCAAGGGTCTTGTTTGTGTGGCAACCCTTCCCCATTTGGCCCTTTGAGCTCAAATTTGTATTGTACCCCCTCTTCCAAACCAGGAATGAATAGGCCCCAGATACCGTAGTCTAAGCGTTGCATTGGATGACGACGGCCATCCCATTGGTTGAAGCAACCCACAAGGCTAACAGCAGATGCATGTGGTGCATAAACAAGGAAACGCACACCAGAGATGTTTTCACCGCCACGCTCTAGCGTGACAAAGTGCGCGCCCATGTAGTGATACATGTCTTTTGGCGTATGCAGATGCTCGTACTCTTGGTAGATATTGTGGTACTGGTACGGGTCATCAATAATTTGTTCAACACCATTCCAATCGACCGCTAAACGGTAGTGGGTCAGATGTAAATCGCGTTGCTCTTTTAAGATGAAACCGCTGTCGCCATCACGCTCAAGCGCCACGCGAGGTTCACCATTAACAAGCAGTTCAACCTTGTTTGCGCCCGGCATCCAAACTCTCAGCGAAGCTTCGTCGTCAATGAATGGACCCAGCGCCGCAAATGGATCTGAGTAAGCCGCCTCAGCAAGCAGTTCGTATGCGCGTTCGTGTTGTTTCTTTATTTTCTTGGTTTTGGTGGTTTTCAAATCTTTCTCCCTAGAGCCAACATCCTTTTCAAGACCAGAGATCTGAATCAAACATCGGTTTCTCCACAGCCAACGTTGTGAACTCACAAAAAGACTCCGCTTCTCACGTTCGTTGCGTAAACGGCGTCAAAATACAAAAATGCCCGCTATTGTCGCGGGCATAATAACGGTACTTCATCCTAACGGATTGTGTTTTAGGAATGAGTGACCTAGACGGAACTTTCGTACCTCTGAGCTAACAAAATTGGTAATCAGCTCGTCCATCTACGCCACTCTAGGCATCTTACTTACTCGCCTGTGCGCGAACTTCAGTAAGGCGTTTAGAAATACGATTCACATCTTCACGGCTGAAGATTTCATCTAGGTTCATCGACAATTTACGACGCCAGTTTGGATACTCATCCACCGTACCAGGAATATTGACAGGTTGATCCATTTCTAGCCAGTCTTCAAGCTGAACGCTAAGCAGTGCAGAGTCACCCGCGGCTACGTGCAGTTGCAGCGCTTCGCTTAGGTATGAATCCATTGGCACGTACTGAGCATCATGACCAATGCCTTCTGGCAGATAGCCATGCCAGCGAACACTGTCTAGAATGCCTTGTTTGCACTTCAAGCGGTCAGCGAATAGGCCTTCCAACTGCTGCTCATCAGGGTACAGACCAATCTCACGCCCCATCTTCAAGTCATCACAGTGCCAGAAACCGCGTAGTGTTGGCATATCGTGCGTACACAGCGCAGCCATAGACTGCTCAGCGTAGTGCTTCGGAGAAATAAAGCCACCGTCGTCTTTTGATGTTTCGAAGAAGAAGACTTTGTACGAATGCACACCCGCATCACGAAGGATATCAACGATTTCATCAGGTACAGTACCCAAGTCTTCACCGATTACAGAACACTGATGACGGTGAGATTCCAACGCTAGGATTGCTAGCATGTCTTCCACTGGGTAGTACAAGTATGCGCCTTCTGTCGCTTTCTCGCCTTTTGGAATCCACCAAAGGCGAAGCAGGCCAAGTACGTGGTCGATACGCAATGCACCACAATGCTTCATGTTAGCACGTAGCAATTTGATGTAAGCGTCGTAGCCAGTCGCTTCTAAAACCTGAGGGTTAAGCGGAGGCAGACCCCAGTTTTGGCCTAGTGGACCAAGTACATCTGGTGGCGCACCGATGCTTGCATCCAATACTAGCGCGCCTTCGTCAGCCCATGTTTCGCTGCCTGAATCTGCAACACCAACCGCAAGGTCGCGGTACAAACCCACAGCCATGCCTTTTTCTTCGGCTAGCGCTTGCGCTTCTTTGATTTGATCGTCTGCGATCCATTGCAGGTATATGTACAAGTGAACACGATCTTGGTTGTCCTTAATGTACTTCTGAGTACCAGCTGCGTCGAATGTGCGGTACTTCTCAGGGAACACAGGCCAACCCCACATGTTTGCATCTTCTGCATGTAAATCAGCATGAAGTGCATCGAATGCAGCTTGGTGTAGCAAGCTGTCGCCGCCTTTTTCAACAAAGTCCAAGAAGGCACGAGCGCGATCGGTGTTCTTGTCTAAATGGCGAGCTTTAAACTCACTGAATAGCAGCGGAAGAACGCTCATTTTTAGTTGTGAAACTTCGGTGTAATTCACCCAATGAGAGTCTCGCGCTTTTTGTAGACGTTGTTGGAACTCTGCGCTACCCACTCGCTGTTGTGCTTCTGCACTTAGCGCGAATTCAGGTACAGAGCTTACGTCGATGTACATGATGTTCAACCAACGACGAGAAGACGGGCTGTATGGGCTTGCCCCTTCTGGATTCGCAGGGAACAGCGAGTGAATAGGGTTCAAGCCAATGAAGTCACCGCCACGAGAGGCAATATCACTCACCAGTTGTTTTAGGTCACCAAAATCACCGATGCCCCAGTTATGCTGAGTACGCAGTGTGTAAAGCTGGATACTAGGACCCCATAGCTTTTTGTGTTGGTTTAGATCGTCTTGTTTGAAACACGCTTTCGGCGTAATGATCAATGACATCTCGTAAGGTGTTTTACGACGCTTACGACTGATGATCAGTTTGTGATAACCCCAAGCCAAGTTCTTTGGCAATGCAAACACTAGAGGGCCACCCTCAGCACGCTCATCACGAACAATTTGGGACTGAAGATAGCCTTCAAGTACCTCTCCTTGTTCTGTTTCTAAACGCCAGCTGAATTCACTCTCACGAGCACTCGTACCTAGGTTTAGTTCCACTTCGACTGGTTCGCCGTCGCGTAAAACAAGAACAGGGGCTAGTACGTCTTTTTTATGTTTCTTTTCAGCAGAAGCCAGTAGTTTTTCATCACTGCTAGTATCGTAGCCAAGCGAAGCGAGCAAGCGGCGTAGCGTCTCCTCAGACACTTTAGCCTCATCTCCCCAAGCACTGACATAGCTATCAGCCAATCTCGCCATTTCCGCGACTTTCTTTAATGCTGTTTGTTCTTTCATCGCTTTCTCCGAAGGTAATACCAACACCTTCCATGTAGGGTTTTATTGTTATCAATAACTTCTTTTGGAAAATGACCAAAGGTAGCGCTTGGCTACCTTGGTCTTAACTAGGTTCTATTAGCGTTTCACCGCTTCAAGTTTCCAGATATTGTTCACGTAGTCTCGGATTGAGCGGTCTGACGTGAACTTGCCAACAAGGGCGGTATTAAGAATGGCCTTCTTCGCCCAGCCAGCTTGATCTTTATATTGTTCGCTCATGTCTTCGTGCGCTTTCACATACGATGCGAAGTCCGCAAGACATAGGTATGGGTCACCGCCATCCAGCAGGCTATCGTACGTTGCACGTAGTAGGCCCGGTTGACCTGGAGTGAATTCTTCACCCAGTAGTAGGTCCATGGACGCTTTGAGTAGGTGATCCGCGTTGTAGTAGTCAAATGGGTTATAACCTTGAGCTTTTAGCGCTTTCACACCTTCAACGTCTAGACCGAAGATGTAGATGTTCTCATCGCCCACTTCTTCACGAATTTCAACGTTCGCACCATCCATCGTACCGATAGTTAGGGCACCGTTTAGCGCCATCTTCATGTTACCTGTACCTGATGCTTCTTTACCCGCTAGCGAGATTTGTTGAGAAACGTCAGCCGCAGGGATAATGATTTCAGCCATGCTCACGCGGTAGTCAGGGATGAATACCACTTTCAGCTTGTTACCGATGCGAGGATCGTTGTTCACCTTGTCTGCAATCTTGTTGATTGCGAAGATGATTTCTTTCGCTAGGTGGTAACCCGGTGCTGCTTTTGCTGCGAAGAACACAACGCGTGGCGTACACTCAAAACCTGGTTCATTAAGAATACGGTGGTACAGAGACAGTACGTGTAGCAAGTCTAGATGCTGACGTTTGTACTCGTGCAGACGCTTGATTTGAACATCGAAGATTGCATTAGTATCGAGCTCGATACCCATGTTCTCTTTCACCCAAGTTGCTAGGCGTTCTTTGTTCTCTTTCTTCACTGCCATGAATTCTTTTTGGAATGTCGCGTCAGTAGCGTACTTCGCAATACCTTCAAGTTGCTCTAGTTTCGCTGGCCATTCTGGGCCGACTTTCTCAGTGATAAGCTGAGACAGACCTGGGTTACAGAACTTCAACCAGCGACGTGGCGTAATACCGTTCGTTACGTTGTGTAGACGTGTCGGGTACATTTCGTGGAACTCTGGGAATAGGTCTTTCTTAACCAATTCAGAGTGAAGTGCTGCTACACCGTTTACTGCGTAAGAGCCGATTACACATAGGTTTGCCATGCGAACCATGCGGTGGAAACCTTCTTCGATGATAGAAAGCTTCTGTTGCTTCGCGACATCACCCGGCCACATTGCACGTACGTCTTGTAGGAAGCGGTGGTTGATCTCGTAAATGATCTCCATGTGACGTGGTAGCAGGTGCTGGATTAGCGACTCTGGCCATGTCTCTAGTGCTTCTGGAAGTAGCGTGTGGTTGGTGTACGCAAATGTCTTAGAGCTGATTTCCCAAGCCGCTTCCCAAGTTAAACCTTTTTCATCCATCAGGATGCGCATTAGTTCAGGAATCGCAATCGTTGGGTGTGTATCGTTAAGCTGGATAGTCTCTTGCTTAGGTAGATCCGCTAGCGAGTAGCCCGCAGCTTCGTGGCGACGTAGGATGTCACGTACAGACGCTGCTGAGTGGAAGTACTGCTGCATTAGACGCAGTGTTTTACCTTTCTCGTGGTTGTCGTTCGGGTAAAGCACTTTAGTGATGTTACCTGCGTCGATCAGTGCGTGCTGAGCTTCGAAGTAATCACCATTGTTAAAGCTTGCTAGTGAGAATGGTGCAATCGCCTGACATTCCCAAAGACGTAGCGGGTAAACCGTGTCTGATTCGTAACCCACAATTGGAAGATCCCAAGGCATTGCTCTTACTGTCATGCCTGGTACCCATTTGCGAACTTCTTTACCGTTCTCGTTAATCACTTCAACGTGACCGTAGAAGCCGATCTCTTGCGCAAGTTCTGGACGCGCAATTTCCCAAGGGTAGCCTTCTACACCGCGCCATGCGTCAGGTGCTTCTTGCTGGCGACCATCTTTGAATGACTGTTTAAATAGACCGTATTCGTAATGTAAACCATAGCCGACAGTTGGGAATTCTTGTGCCGCACATGAATCCATGAAACACGCAGCCAGACGACCAAGGCCACCGTTACCCAATGATGGGTCGCGCTCTTCTTCTAGCAGATCAGTTAGGTTGTAACCTAGTTCAGCCATTGCTTCTGTTACTTGTTCGTACAGACCCATGCTGATTAGGTTGTTACCAGTCAAACGACCGATAAGGAATTCTAGCGAAAGGTAGTTAACGCTCTTCGCACTTTTAATGCGTGGATCTTCTTCTGTCGCAAGCAAATCTAGAGTAGTAAATTCAGCCAGAGCATGCCCCATTGCTAGGTACCATGCGCGGCTGTCTGCGTTTTCAATCGTATGAGCGTAAGTTACAGATAGGTGTTTCTTTACGCTTTCTTGGAACGACTTCTTGTCAAATTGTTTTTGTTGAGTAGGTTTCATTACGAAATTCTCACGTCTTTTGGTAATTCATCTGCCATACATCGTGCATTTACCTCTGTGAATAAACATCCTCCTAATTCTCATCCTTTGAAGGAGGAGGGCTGAGGGCGTAGAGGGGGTACCATTGCTAGGTTAGTGATCCAAATCTCAACAAAGTGAACTTTGCACCAGTTCTTAGTGATTTTGATCACAATGGAATGTGAGAAAGGTTAAAACCCGTTCATGACGCTTTTTATAGTCCACTCATCTGATGATGTGAAAATTGTAATATCGGTCACATTAACTCGGTCAGCGTAGAAGAACTTTTCGTAATCTATGTGCAACGCGATCTTAACGCTAACGAAACAAACGATATTTAAGTGACGACAATCACAAATAAAGGGCGTAGTTGATGGTAAATCCATCAACCCTTGAGAATTAGGAAGTGGATCAAAGTAACGAACATTTCTGATGTCGTAACATCCCACTCAGCTCACAGGATTGTACGCTTTTTATACAAACTAGAATTAGGCGATGTGAGTTATTTCTAGTTTTCGCTAGCTTTTATATCTAAGTGACCGTATGGAATGGTTTTTCAGACGGACGCAAGCCCCAACAGTAGCGACATTATCCGGCATTCAAACAGTGTTTTTGATGCTGATGACATCATTCAGTAAGACGGCTTTCAAGGGGGCTTTACTAGAATGATCACGTTGCTGTCATTTGGGTATACATAAATAAGGACATAACTACTAATGTGGATTCCATCTAAGCTTACTCGACCAGGACGCCTGCACAATGCCATCGTGCGCCCACGAGTGTTGGACTTACTACAGCAAGCGCCTTACTACAAATTGGTTTTATTCCGCTCCCCAGCAGGTTACGGAAAAACAACAATGGCAGCGCAGTGGCTATCCGATAAGCCAAACGTCGGTTGGTACAGCATTGATGACAGCGATAACGACGGCTTTCGCTTTGTAAACTATCTGCTTCAAGCATTAAACAAAGCCACCAACTTCAGTTGCGCTAACGCACAAAAACTGGCGGAAAAACGTCAGATCTCGTCTTTACGCTCCCTATTTAGCGAAGTATTCGCTGAAATGGCTGACTTTCATCAAGAGTGCTACGTGGTACTTGATGACTACCATTTAATCACGAATGATGAAATCCATGAATCCATGCGTTTCTTCTTAAAGCACATGCCAGACAACCTCACCGTTGTGGTAACCAGTCGTGCAGCGCCGCCTCTGGGCACTGCAAACTTACGTGTTCGTGATTTAATGATCGAAATCGGCAACGAGATGTTGGCGTTCGATACCGAAGAAACGACTCGCTTCTTTAATCAGCGTATTGCCGATGGCATCGACGAAGACATGGCAAACAGCCTCAGAACCTATGTTGAAGGTTGGCCATCGGCGATGCAGTTGATCGCATTACAAGCCCAACATCAAAACCGCACATTGGCACAAACTGTAGAGTCGGTATCGCAGTTCAATCACGCGCACTTGTGGGATTACTTGGTCGAAGAAGTGTTTGACTTACTCGATCACGAAACTCGTCACTTTTTAATGCAAGTATCCGTGCTTGACCACTTCAATGATGAGCTAGTGTTTGCCCTTACCCAACGCGAAGATGCACTGGGAATGATTGAATCGCTTAACCGTTACGGCTTATTCATTTATCCGCTCGAAGGGGAACAGAACTGGTTCCGGTTCCATAACTTATTTGGCGAGTTTTTGTCTCATGAGCGCCAAGCTCGTATTCCTCAGCAAGAAAAAGATCTCCACCGCAATGCTGCTATCGCTTGGTTACAACAAAAAGCACCACACCAAGCGATTCATCATGCACAAAAATCGAATGATAAGGACTTAGTGGTAGAGATCCTAAACGAATTCGGCTGGAAGATGTTTAACCAAGGCGAACTCAGCACACTGGAAAGCTCAATTAACAAGTTGGACGATGATCTGTTGTTCAGCCACCCAAAACTTACGATGCTCCGAGCATGGTTGGCTCAAAGTCAGCATCGTTATAACCAAGTGGGCCACCTGCTTGAAGAAGCGGAAGAGGAACACAAAAAGCGTAACATTGCGTTAGATATTCATTATCAAGGTCAAGCAAACGCGTTGCTTGCTCAAGTGGCTATCAACAGTAACCAACCAGAAAAAGCTCTCGAATTAGCGGAGCTAGCGCTTAGCCAACTTGATAACACTATTTACCGTAGCCGAATTGTGGCGACTTCGGTTGTTGGTGAAGTTAACCACGTGCTAGGTAAACTAGACCGTGCTTTGCCGATGATGCAACAAACTGAAAAGCTAGCTCGTCAGTATCAGGTATATCACCAAGCGTTATGGGCAATATTGCAGCAAAGCGAGATTTTAATTGCACAAGGTTACGTGCAAGCGGCCTTTGAACTACAAGATTCCGCATTCCGTCTGATTGAAGATCAGCAGCTTCAGCATGTTCCTCTTCATGAATTTTTGCTGCGTATTCGCGCGCAAGTACTTTGGTGCTGGAACCGACTTGATGAAGCGGAAGAATGCGCGTACAAAGGTCTGCAAATTCTCGAAAACCATTCACCAAGCAAGCACTTACATAGCTATTCGATGTTGGCGCGTATTGCGATTGGACGCGGTGAATTAGACAAAGCCGGTAAATTCATTGAGCACATCCAACACTTGATGAAACAGTCGACTTACCACGTAGATTGGACTGCAAACGCTTCACTATCGTTGATTCTATTTTGGCAAGCGCGCGGGAATACCGATGCAATGCAAGAATGGCTCAACACTGCGGTTCGTCCTGAATCGGCATGCAACCACTTTTCTCAATTGCAATGGCGTAACATTGCCCGCGCCCACATTAACTTAGGCCAATATACCGACGCTCGTGCTGCGTTAGATTTCCTCCAAGGTGAAGCTCGTCGCACTAACCTAATCACAGATACTAATCGCAACTTAGTGGTTGAAGCGGTCCTTTCTGCTCGCCAAAAAGATGAGGAGCAAGCCAAGGCTCTGTTAAAAGAAGCATTAGTAATGACGAACCAAACTGGCATGGTCGGAAACTTCCTGATTGATGGTGCAACCATTGGCGGTCTGCTGGAGAAGTTGAGCCTCCGCCATGAACTGGGCGATCTTGAGCGTCACCGTGCTCAACAGTTAATGAAGGACATTTCATCGAATCAACGTAGCCGGTCGATTCACTTTGATGAAGACTTTATTGAAAAGTTGGTGAATCACCCTAATGTGCCAGAGCTAGTACGTACCAGCCCATTAACACAACGCGAATGGCAGGTTCTGGGGCTGATTTATTCAGGCTTTAGTAACGAGCAAATCGCACAAGAGCTGGATGTGGCAGGTACGACAATTAAAACCCACATTCGCAACCTGTACCAAAAGCTTAATATTGCTAATCGTAAAGAAGCCATTGTGACAGCTGAAAATTTGCTGCAGTTGATGGGATACTGAACTGCTCGATAAACGGGTTAAAACGTAAAGTAAAACACAAGGGTTGGCGTAACACGTCAGCCCTTTTTTATGACTGACAGTAAGAGAAGTGCAATTTGCAAAGCACGTAAGTAACGTTGTTCATATAAAAAAATAGCCAACCGCAATAATCGCGATTGGCTTATATTTAGTGTGAACAAATTGTATTCACTAACAACGTCAGTTGGCTAGGTGACCCTCGGCTTAAGAAGGGTCGAGTAGTATTATGCATTAATCATGCCAAAATGCAAAGACTTATTTTTGGGCACAAGATCTCATATAAGCTGGATTTATTCACGCGCAAATTATCAAAATGCAATTTGATAATGCAAATTGCAATTGCACAATGCAACCAAGATTGATAATTGATAGTAGAGTTAATCATCTCAAAAATGTAAACCAAGCATTAAAAGCTCGTTACGGCGGCATTGTCTCTTGGCGGGTAATAAAGATAGGCAATAGATTGGATATAAAACCAAGTAGTTACAGCACTATTTCATACTTTTTTCATCGCAATGTTTGTATACTCTCTGCCATCGAAACGACTTAGCATTAGAGCAATGAACTACTTAATTACTTTCTTCAAGGGAATCGCCATGGGTGCAGCAGATGTTGTACCTGGTGTATCTGGCGGCACCATCGCGTTTATCACTGGTATTTACGATACGCTGCTTGAAAGCATTCGACGCATTAACCCCTCACTTTTCTCTATCTGGCGAAAAGAAGGGGTTAAAGCCGCGTTTAATCACATCAACGGATTCTTCCTTATCGCTCTGTTTGCCGGCATTTTCACCAGTATTGCAACGCTAGCAAAGTTGATTACTTGGCTTCTTGACACACACCCGATCCCACTTTGGTCATTTTTCTTTGGTCTGATTTTGGTCTCTGTGTATCACATTATTCGTCAGGTTGAGCAACGCGATCTTGTCCGCTTTGTCATTCTGCTCGTTGGTGTCGGGTTTGCTTATAGTATTACTGTGCTCAAACCTTTACACATGGAACCAACGGCCATTAACACCTTATTCGCTGGAGCTATCGCGATTTGTGCGATGATCTTGCCGGGTATCTCTGGCAGTTTTATTTTGCTGCTGATTGGCATGTATGCTCCTGTATTAGCCGCAGTGAAAGGTTTTCAAGTCGATACATTAGCGCTATTTTTGTCTGGCTGCGTGATCGGTTTACTGTCCTTCTCTCACTTATTGTCGTGGTTACTACGCAAGTTCCGTGATTTCACCCTGATGTTTTTGACTGGATTAATGATTGGTACGTTGCCAAAGATTTGGCCATGGAAAGAAACCATCACTTGGCGCACCAATTCGAAGGGCGAACAAGTGCCATTGCTACAGCACAACCTATCACCATTTGAATTTGAACACGTGACATCACAACCTTCTCAGTTAGTACTTGCTGTCGTAATGATGCTTGCAGCCATTGCTCTGGTTTTGGGTCTAGAGAAATTCGCAGATTCAGATAAATAACTTTGGTATCAAACACATACTGAACCAAATAAAAACGGAGCCAATTGGCTCCGTTTTTATCTATTGGCTAAGGGCAAAAACATCTCAATTGAAAACTCTGCTGTATTTGATGCAATAACGTCCGTCGCGTTACTAAGAAGCTGGTCACCGAGGTATAACGCACAATTTACCGAGGTCACGAGTTGGCGAGCGGCGCATCTGTGCTACGATGCTCGTAATGTTAAGTGATAAATGCTGAACCTTAATGAAACTGTTACAAATCGCCGCTGTTTCAGCCGCATTAGTTGCGGGATTTTATGCCCCGACTCTAATAAAAAGCTTTTCTTCTTCCACTCAAAGCAAGTCAATAGATGAATACTGCTTTCTCTCTACAACCTCTTGCGTCCAAGAAAATGTTACGATGACGCTAAACTCAGAAACTGCTCAACCCTTGGTTCCTACCACTCTAAATGTTGAGTGGCATACAAGCGATGCTAAGCAACTCATCCTAAGTCTTTCAGGAAGAGAAATGGAGATGGGTGAGCCTAAGTTTTTACTGAAGCAAATCGCTCCTGGCCAATATCAAGGTGACATCATTCTCCCGGTTTGCACGGAGGATGCAATGACTTGGGTTGGTGAACTCAGTGATGGAGAGAATACCGTTTACCCTGCTATAAAAATGCAAAGATAAGGAATCGTTATGAGCCGCAATTGGTCCCTATTTCTCGTAGCTGCTTTCGCACTCGGATTTGGCGTAAAGAGCTATTTAGATAATCAGAAAACGAAGCCAGAGCAAGTGGACAGTTCTACCTCTCAACAAACGGTATTGTTTGGGGAAAATAACCAAGCCGTCAATATCTTCGATGTGAATGACCCTCGCATCCGAGTCGTCTATTTTGGCTTTACTCGCTGCCCAGACGTTTGCCCAACTTCTCTTGCAATGCTGGCAGGAGCACTGAATCAAATTGACGACGCGCAAAAAGCACAACTACGCCCGATGTTCATTTCTTTAGACCCAGAGCGTGATGAGGCCGATGCATCAGCAAAATATGCCCATTACTTCCATCCAATGATTGAAGGCCTATCGGCACCACTTGATGTAACGACACCTTTGGCACACAACTATGGTGTCATTTTCCGCAAGACAGAATTGGAAGGCTCGGAACTAAAGTACACGCTGGATCATAGCTCTTACTTTTACTTCTTGAAGCCGGATGGCACGTTAATCACTAAAGTACCGCATACGCTCTCGCCGGCACCGATTGTTGAAGCCATTTCAAAACTAACGACCGAAGGCTCTTCAAATGACGGTTAAGTCAGTGCTGAAGCAATTTTTCAATTTCCTAACTCATACCAACCCCAATGTCGAACAAGACGTCGATACGATCATTGACGCCATTGGGGGCATAGAAAACCTGCTAGAAACTGGTGCATGTGCGACTCGGCTGCGTCTTACCCTCAGAGCGACGTCCGTCATCGATAAGAACGCACTCAAAAATCATGGCGCGCATGGCGTCGTGATATTGGATGATCGTCATATCCAAATCATATACGGCTTAAAAGCCAACACGTATTCGCAGATTATGGAAGAGCGCATCACAAAACAAAGTTAATATTTTTGCAGTATAGCTACCCTCTTTAAAAAAGGGCAGCTATACTCTTTTGGCTTAATTAACTCACTTATTTATTAACCAACGAAGAGGACACAAGATGATTGTATTGAATAACACTAACTGGGCATCGCAAGGGTAACCCTAACAGCACCAACTCTGTGGCATAACCACAACTCCCCTTCTCTGCCCGGTCTTCACCGGGGTCAACTCTATCCGAATTAGACCCTAATGCGATTTGTATTAAGGCGCTTTGTTGCGTCAGGGATAATTCAATAATGAATCAAACACATACTTTTTGTGACACATTAGTTTCAACTTCAAACCCTCTAAAACAATTGGGTTGGAAACCATTTTTTCAGCAACAACTGACATTAGACGATTACGACAACACTATTTTTGCTCGTGTAATTGCGCATCACCGAAGTGGTTATTTATTGGCAACAGAAACTGGGCAAGTTCATCTTAATGCCCACCATTCTTTACCCAATATGACCGTCGGAGACTGGGTAATCTTAAATGAAGATCAGCAATTTGTTCGCTTACTGGATCGCTTGAGCCTCTTTAGCCGCAAAGCCGCTGGCAGCAAAGTGGCAGAGCAACTCATCGCAGCCAATGTGGATACAGTGTTTATCGTCTGTTCCCTTAACGACGACTTCAATTTAAGTCGTATTGAACGTTATCTTGCCTTGGCTCATGAAGCCGAAGTCGAACCCGTCATCGTGCTTTCCAAAGCCGATTTGTGTGACAATACTGATGAACTAAAAAGCCAAGTACAGAAGCTCGACCCTCTATTAGCTATAGAGACAGTCAACGGCTTAGAAATAGAGAGTGCTTCTAAACTCATGACCTGGTGCAAAGAAGGACAAACCCTCGCTTTTATCGGTTCTTCAGGCGTTGGCAAATCAACTCTTGTTAATGCATTACTCGGGCAACAAGAACAGGCAACTGGGCATATTCGTGAAGACGATAGCAAAGGGCGACATACAACTACATCGCGCTCTATCCATCTATTACCTGATGGCGGCATCTTGATTGATACTCCGGGAATGCGCGAGCTTCAACTAGCAGATTGTGAATCGGGGGTCAGTGAGGCATTTTCTGACATTGAGGCTCTCGCTCAGCGTTGTCGCTTTGGTGATTGCCAGCATCAAACTGAGCCGGGTTGCGCAGTTCAAACTGCGATTGAAAATGGCAAACTGGAAGTTCGTCGTTTCAATAACTATCAAAAACTATTGCGAGAACAAGCCTTTAACGGTGCGACTTTGGCAGAGCAACGAGCTCAAAGTCGACAGTTCGGGAAACTCACTCGAAATGCCATGAGTGATAAGCGCAGGCGCCAACAAAGTTATTAATTTGTTGCGTTTGAGTTGTCAATAAAATCAAAGGAGACGAAAGTCTCCTTTTTAACAACTTTATTAAAAACCATTACTCATAACTAATGATAATTTTCAACATAAAAATCTTATTTAAATAACATTGAGCAAACATTTAATCCAAAAACAAACTAAAACTAGACACAAAATATTACCAAGCTAAGATATGTGATATTCAGCAAGAAAATGGCTGAATTTATAAAAACAGGATAATTGATAATCATGTGTCTTAGTGACCAGAAGCAATGCTCACCCCTTGCAATATAAGGGCATTATCGCCGTGTAATGATGGACTATTGCCCTGCCACTCTGGCATAAAATTGCAGGAATGATGTATGCAACACAACAGCCTCGTTGCCCGATATGCTCGTGGTAACCTCGTCGTCCAGATCCTTGTCGGTATCGTCTTTGGTATTTTGCTCGCGACAATTTCTCCAAGCCATGCCGAAAGCGCGGGATTAATTGGTAGCCTTTTTGTCGGTGCGCTTAAAGCGATCGCGCCAATTCTTGTGTTTATTTTGGTTGCCGCTTCAATTGCAAACCAAAAGAAAAACCAACACACTTACATGCGCCCAATCGTTGTACTGTACCTGATGGGTACATTCTTCGCGGCGCTATCAGCAGTGGTTCTAAGCTTCCTTTTCCCGACCAATTTAACGCTTGTCACCGGCGCTGAAGGTGCAACGCCTCCTCAAGGTATTGCTGAAATTCTACGCACATTGTTGTTTAAACTGGTCGACAACCCAGTAAATGCACTAGTAGAAGCAAACTACATCGGCATTCTTGCTTGGGGTGTGGGTCTGGGTCTTGCACTACACCACGCATCGGCGACAACGAAGGCCGTATTTGAAGATCTAAGCCACAGCGTGTCTCACATTGTGCGCTTTATCATTCGTCTTGCACCATTTGGTATTTTTGGCTTGGTTGCTTCAACGTTTGCGACAACGGGCTTTAGCGCACTAGCAAGCTACGCACACCTTCTGGCGGTTCTTCTTGGCGCAATGATGATCATCGCACTCGTTGTAAACCCAGCGATCGTGTTCGTTAAAACCAAACAAAACCCTTACCCACTTGTATTCCGTTGTCTACGTGAAAGTGGTGTAACTGCGTTCTTCACTCGTTCAAGTGCGGCGAATATTCCAGTAAATATGGCACTATGTGAGAAACTAAAACTGGACGAGGATACATACTCAGTATCTATCCCTCTAGGTGCGACCATCAACATGGCTGGTGCTGCAATCACTATCACAACGCTAACGCTTGCAGCTGTGCACACTATGGGTATCGAAGTTGATCTACTGACTGCGCTACTTCTAAGTATTGTAGCTGCGGTTTCTGCATGCGGCGCATCAGGTGTTGCAGGTGGCTCTCTACTACTTATCCCACTTGCGTGTGGCCTGTTTGGTATCTCAAACGACGTAGCAATGCAGGTTGTAGCGGTTGGCTTCATTATCGGTGTGATTCAAGACTCTGCAGAAACTGCGCTAAACAGCTCAACAGACGTTGTCTTTACGGCAGCAGTTTGTAAATCAGAGCAGCAAAAAGCTCAGTAAGACTGACAGAACAAAGAGAAAGGGGAGCCGATGATGGCTCCCCTTTTTTGTTTAATTGCGCTCAATTACGCGGTGACCAAAGCCACCTCTTCAATTGAGAAATGCTTACTTGGCTCAACAAACTCTTGCTGCGCTGCGATGGTTTGCAGTTCCCATTCGCCTGCATGGTAAGTGGCGCTTAACACCCCGTAACACGCGTCGTGACAATGTTGGAAAGCTTGTTTAGGAGACCAACCTTTCAGCAATCCTGAAGTGAAGATCGCCGAGATAAGGTCGCCCACGCCAACAGGTTGTTTAGCAAACTCAAATTGAGGACGCTTCGCAAGGTAAATGCCTTCTTGCGTAGCCAGTAGCATGTTAAAGCTGCCATTTTCTAGGCAGTAAAGGTGCTTAACTAGCACAACTTTTGGACCTTTCTCTAGCGCACGTTGGCATGCGGTGATCGCATCGTCTAGTGAGTGGATTTCCATCTCAGCAAATTGACTTAGCTCGAATTGGTTCGGAACGATCACGTCCGCCATTGGCATCAAACGCGTTAGAAGATTTTCAGCAATGCCCGGAGCCACAATGCAGCCTTTGTCTGGCGCGCCCATCACAGGGTCGCAAACGTAAAGTGCGTTCGGGTTCGCTTGCTTCACTTTCGTCACGGTATCTTCAACAGCAAGGCACTGCTCTGCGCTACCTTGGTAGCCCGTCAATACCGCTTGGCACTTTTCCAGCACGCCGATGTTACCAAGTCCACGAACTAACTCGCTGATGTCTTCAGCCGCAAACGCTCGCCCAGTCCAGCCTTCTTGATACTGCGTGTGGTTAGAAAATTGAACGGTATGAATCGGCCATACTTCGAAACCCATGCGTTGCATTGGGAAAACGGCACTGCTGTTACCAGCATGACCAAAAGAAACATGAGATTGTATAGAGAGGATACCTTGCATAGTACCTTACCTCTTATTGTAGTTATCGATAGTTCAAAGACAGCGGCAAGCGCCAGTTTTGCGAAACCAGTAGTGTATCCGACAAACCAAGATTCTCTAACTCAATTCTCCTCAATATCTTCAGAGTAAGTTGGCGCGCTGGTTTTCAACACCATCTTCTTAATTTCCATTTTGTCTTTATTCAGTGCGATTTCTAGGGTATCTCCTTCCCTTATCCCGAGCTGAGCCAGGATTGCGCTTGGAATGACTACGGCGGTATCGCCACCGATTTTAACAGGTTGACTTATCATCTTTCGTCCTCCAAATGTCGAAAATGAGTTTTCACGTCATTGGATGTCTAGCCTCAAATGCATTGAGCTGACTTGGATTGGCGTAACATTTTAAAGACAAAAGAAAAGCCTCAATCTTGAGGCTTCTGGATAAGATAGGTTATGGCTGAAGGAAGTTTTGAGTGAAATCGAGCGCATCTTTAGAGAGTTTTTTTTCGTTGGGCGATGTGCTTGCCTGACCTTCTGCTGTTACCGTTGTCATGTTAGGCTGAAAATCTAGTGTTGATGCCTCCTCCCAAGCTTCGGAGGCGTCTTTATTCTCATCATTCAACACCGCATTGAGCTCCTCTTCCGCAGGAAAATACGCTTCGCGTTTGTACACTTTGTTAAGGGCTCGAATAATAGAGTGCTTTCTCACCATTCCTGAGGCCAGCTTTCTTTGCAACGGCTTCGCTATGGACTGCAATCCAACGACAACATCAACACCAATATTGGTTGCCACTTCATCACGTAACGTACGCGCAGGTTGGTAGCCCATATTGGCAGCAAGAAACAGCCAAACGTAAGCAATTGCATTACCCGTTTTACCTTTATCCTTCCACGCTTCGCCAGCATGATACATCGCTTTAGCACTGCCACCTTCCGCGGCCCGTTCCAGCCAGTAGCAACCTTTAACCATGCTTTTTTCTGTACCAATGCCATTTAGGTAACATAAGCCGACTTGGATCTTGCCATCTGCACTGTCTTTTTCCGCCGCTTTCATAAACCAGTAAAGCGCATCTGCACTGCGTCCTGCACTATTGTCTGGTGAAAGCTGCCATTCCCCCATATAAATCATGGCATCAATGCAGCCTTCTTCGGCGGCAGTTTCAATCAGTTGGTTACCTTTTGGGATATTTTTTTCAGTTCCTCGACCAAAGACCAAGGCCTTGCCCGTCGAAAATTTCGCTTCGGTATCCCCTTCCATTCCCGCAATTGCGGTACGCCAGAAGTTTGCCTGCTCTTTTAAAATCACATCTTCGCGCATGCGTTCACTTAAGCGAACAATGCCGTACATCCCCGTCACATTGTCCAGTTTAGCGGCTTTATCATACCAATACAGCGCTTGACGAATGTTGTCCTTTTCGGCTTCTTTCGCTAGAAATAAAATGGTGGGGATATGCCCGGTTTCTGCTTTGAACTCTCGCTCTTTACGCTCTTGCTCTCGCGCTTTATGCATCGCCTTTCGATAAGCGGCTTCGCGAGCTTTCCTCTCTGCCTCGAGTCTCTGTTTCCGCATCGACAACGAGATCATCCACACAAATATCAGGACGAGTGAAAGGCCAGTTGCCGCAATGGCAATGCCCATACTACTCATAAATAGCCTCTTTTGGTTTCAGGGCCCAATTCAACTCCCTTTCAGGGAAATCTTATGATTACGCGCCGACGTAACGCCGACTACCTTCATTATATAACGACCACTTAGCGAAAATCTGAAGCTTGCGAAGACTTAATGGCGGTATTTTATTCAACATCACTGCAACTTATTTTTAAAAGAAAAATATAGCCCTCATTTTTATAGAACTTAATCACGGTTTTGGGGCTGAGACATTCTCATCCCCTATCATCCCCCCTTACTCATCCCATAAAAATTTACATTTTAATGGTGTGCAGAATCTCTCACTATGCGCCTGTTTTATTATTTAATTTGTGAACAAAATCGACTGTGACAGAAAATTTGCACCTGTAAAAAACTTAACAGCCTGCTCTCACATTTTGCTGATGATTCAGTGTATTAGCATCTAATTGAACATTTCCTTTTTTGGCATCTGCCTTTCTAGCGTGTGCAAAACCTTCTTGATGATTGAGTCAGCGAAGGCAGCGCGCAGCTCAATATCAATTCAATAACAATGGATTTGTAAACGTGGACAATAAGACATTTAAATTATCAACAATTGCCAAAACCGTACTGCCTTTGATTTCCGTCGCGGTAATCAGCGGTTGTGGTAGTGATAGCACGAACGAAGATACGACGAACCCTGGCTCAGGCTTGTACCCTGCGGGAGAGAACGAAGTCGTCATTTATTACAAACGTGACGTAGCATCAGCTTCAACAGCAAGCGACTACGAAGGTTGGGGCTTGCACCTATGGAACGGTGAGGGCTGTACCAGCACAGATTTAGACGCAATGGGCATTCCGGGAACAGGAACGGATTGGTCTGCGCCACACCCATTCGATGGCATCAACGACACCTACGGTGCTTACTACGTACTGAAAATAAACCCTGACGCCTCTGACCCACACGAATGCATGAACTTCATTCTGCACAAAGGTGATGAGAAAGCGTTCGGCAGCGCAAACTCAAAAGTAGAGTTGACGAAAATCGGCGAATCGAAAGGTTTGTTTGGCTTCCACGGCAGCAGTGAACTTTACTACGAGCCAATAGAAGAGCGCCCTGTTGATATTGATGGTCAAAAAGCGCATTGGCTAGATGCCAACACCATCGCGTGGGAAGCGGCGGCCAATGCGGATTCCATGAAGCTGTTCTACAGCCTTAGCAATGACATCAAAATGGATGAAGATAAGCAAATCTCTGGCGGTACAGCGGTTGAGCTGACAAAAGCTGGTGAGTTGTCTGATGGTCTGAAATCACGCTTCCGTCACCTTGCTAGCCTTCAAGCTGCGGGTATCGATGTCGATGACGCGACCTTGCGTACGATCCTGAAGTCACAAATCGTTATGGTGGCTTACAACGCAAATGGTGACGTCATTTCTGCAACTGAAGTGCAAAAACCGGGCGTTTTGGATGCGGTGTTTGCCGATTCCAAGGCAGGTAACGCGATCGGTCAAGAACTCGGTGCGATTGTGGAAGGCGGTGCCGCAACCTTCAAACTATGGGCACCAACTGCCCAAGATGTTGATCTGATAATCTACGATGAAAACTTAGCAGAAGAAGCGACCGTTGCCATGACGGAAGACCCAGCAACAGGTATCTGGGTTTCTGAGGCACAAAGCAACGTTGTCAACAAATACTATCGCTACCAAGTTAAGGTATACCACCCAACAACTGGCGTCGTTGAAACGCGTTTGGTAACAGACCCATATTCAATGAGCTTGTCTAAGAACTCACGATACTCACAAGTGGTTGATTTAGATGATCCAAGCTTAATGCCTCAAGATTGGAAAAACTACGCACGCCCAACGGTTAAAAAAGACGAAGACCACGTCCTTTACGAGTCACACATTCGTGATTTCAGCTTTAACGACAGCAAAGGCACACCAAGTCTTGATGGCAAATATCTGGCGCTTACAGAACCTGAGCGTGAGTCTGTATCTCACTTACAAGCTTTAAAAGATGCTGGCCTAACAACGCTACATATCTTGCCAGCATTTGATATTGCAACCGTGGATGAAGACGCTGACCAGCGAGTCGATATCACCGACACCGTGGGTAAACTTTGTGGCATCAAGCCAGAAGCCTCCATTTGTGAGACCGAAGATGACGGCAAAGTAATTGAAGAGGTATTAAATAGCTACGACCCAACAACGGGCAAAGCACAAGCGTTGATGAACGATCTTCGCATGCTAGACAGCTTCAACTGGGGTTATGACCCTTACCACTACACCGTGCCAGAAGGCAGTTATGCGACCGATCCTAACGGGTCTAAGCGTATTCTTGAGTTCCGCGAAATGGTTCAAGCGACGCATAAAATGGATCTGAAACTGGTCATGGACGTCGTGTACAACCACACAAATGCATCTGGTGTGAACGAAAAATCAGTACTGGATAAGATTGTCCCTGGGTACTACCACCGCCTAAACGTCAACACTGGCGGCGTCGAAAACTCAACCTGTTGTGATAACACCGCAACCGAGAACTTGATGATGGGTAAACTAATGGTTGACTCATTGATGGTATGGGCGGATGACTATAAAGTCGATGGTTTCCGTTTTGACCTTATGGGCCACCAGCCGAAAGATGTGATGGTTTACGCACTTGAAAAAGTCCGTGAAATTGATCCGAATACTCTGTTCTACGGCGAAGGTTGGGACTTTGGTGAAGTCGCGCAAAACGCTCGCTTCGATCAGGCGACACAAGTCAACATGGCAGGGACAGAAATCGGTACTTTCTCTGATCGTCTGCGTGACGCAGTTCGTGGCGGAAGCCCGTTTGATGGCGGTGTAGATTCAGAAGGTAAGCACCCACTTCGCTTTAACCAAGGCTTTGGTAATGCTGCTTACCCTAACGAAGAAACCAAAACTGACGCAGAATCGGTGAATGGTCGTTTACACAACCAAGATCTGGTTCGTCTAGGTATGGCTGGTAACTTGGCTGACTACATCCTTCTTGATTACAAAGGCGAAACCAAACTGGGTAAGAACGTTGATTACAATGGTGCGCCTGCAGGCTACACAAAAGTGCCATCAGAGAACATCTCTTACGTGTCTAAGCACGACAACCAAACATTGTGGGATAACAACGCCTACAAGATTGCGACAGGCACTTCATCTGCCGAGCGTGCACGTATGCAGTCTGTGTCCCTATCAACGGTGATGCTTGGTCAAGGCATTCCATTCATCCACATGGGTTCTGAGCTATTGCGCTCTAAATCCATGCAGCGCGACTCTTACGATTCTGGTGACTGGTTCAACCGCGTCTTCTTCGACGGCAGTGACAACAACTGGAACGTAGGTCTGCCTCGTGAAGACAAAGACGGCGCAAACTGGGAGCTGATCAAGAAGATCGTTTCTGATACGACAGCGAAGCCAGATGCAACCGACATTGAGCTAACCAAACAACAATTCCTAGAACTACTAAAAATCCGTAGTTCAAGTGAACTGTTCCGCTTAGATACCGCTCAAGAAGTCATGAACCGTGTTGACTTCCGCAACGTTGGTAAAGACCAAGTGGAAGGCTTGATCGTTATGTCTATCGACGATGGTAAATCAGCAGGTGCCGATTTAGATTCGAACTACGATGCTGTCGTGGCCGTTGTGAACTCAACATCAACTGAGAAGTCTTTCAAAGTTGCTGGCGCAACTGGTTTCGAGTTACATGAAGTTCAACAAAACTCTGCGGATGACATCGTGAAAGGTGCAAGCTTCACCAATGAAACGTTCACAGTACCAGCACTGACAACAGCGGTATTCGTGCAGCCACAAAACGGCGCACAAGGTGCTGGCCTACCAGTAAACACGGATAACAAAGACGTATCGAGCATTCCTCCTTACGGCGAAACCGTTGTTTACGTGAAAGGCACGATGAACGAGTGGTCTGATAGCAGTGATTGGGCGATGACCTTTATTGGCAACGGTATGTACTCTGTAACTGGCGTTCTTGAAGCTGGTGAACACGAGTTCAAATTCGCGGACTCTGGTTGGGCAAATCCAAACATCGGTTGTGATATTGCGAATATAGCTTCTGGTTCACTAGACTTAGGTTCAGAAGGTAACTGTAAGCTGTCTGTTGCTGAAACAGGTAAGTACAACTTCACTCTGAACGCGCTGCATGTTCAAGATGAAAGCGTAGAAAAACCGGTCGTGTCAGTGACCAAATCAGCAGATGCACCAACATTCGGTGAAACAGCACTTTACTTACGTGGCACTATCACTACATGGGATGCTCCAGCACAAGACTCAACAGCGAAGTTCAGCTATGTTGCAAATGACGTTTATTCGCTAGACATTGACCTAGCGGCGGGCAACTACGAGATGAAAGTTGCGAGCGCAGACTGGGCAGCAGACACCAACTTCGGTGGCGAAGGCAGTGTTGAGCTTGGTAAAGCGCTAACGATGGAAGTCGGTGGCGGTAGTGCAAACCTGAAAATTGCGATTGCAGAAGCAGGAAATTACAACTTCCATTTCAATGCGGCTGACAAGTCAGCGCCAATCGTAACCGTCACGAAGAACTGAGTTCTCCAGTTTTCACAACATCCGTAAATACAAGGGGAAGCATTATGCTTCCCCTTTCTTATTCTCAATGGTTCGCCGTGAGATTGACTCGCAATGTTGAAACCAATTGCGCGTTAATTCCCCCAAATTTGCTCAACAAATTCAGGATGATCGATAAACGGGTTGCGGTTTCCTTGGAACTCAAACACCAAGTCATTGCGACGGATTTCTTTCGCGCTAACAGGATCATTTTTGTGCCAACGTTTCAGCATGTTTAGCATCCAAGGTTCAAATACGTTCGTACTGGTGCCATCCAACACCGCGTCAGAGTTGCTCGTGTTGTTCTCCCAATTGCCAATCACGTTCTCGTAACGGGTTGCCATGTAAAAATACGCGCGCGCAAAATCGCCTTTAAACTCATCAATCGGCTCAAACACGGTGCCTGAATAACCCAGTGCTGTGCTCGCTTGACCTAGCTTAGAACCATTGCTGGAAACATAAGTCGAGGTGCCCACTTCGCCAAATGGCCAGTTGCTACGTTTGGCGTTTACATAACCATCGGTGACAAACAAATGGTGACCGTCTGAGTTCATCGGTTCAACTTTTCCACCAAACCAGCTTTTCGGGAACGAGTGTTCACGGTTGTAGCAATCCCCTTCTTGACTGTATTGACCGCATTGGTCGGTTACTTTCGTGAAACTCACTGCATCGTTGCCCGCAGGCTTCTCTGAATACATATCAAGAATGGAGCCGTCTTTCTCGTAGTAGTTATCCAAATCTACGTCTTTTACCAAAGTCCAAATCGCTGAATAGCCACGGCTGGAGTGATTATTGATGATGTTAAACAACGCCGTTTTGAGTGCGTAGCCTGTCTTGCCAGACGCGGCTTGATAATACCCATCAACCACTGGTGGAGTCGTGGTGGTGTCACCTAACGTAAAATCAGTGGTTTCGCTTTTGGCGAACTCAGCGCCAGAAGCAAGGGTCTTGGTTCCTTCCATCAACGTGTACGAACCCGCGCCACTTCCACAACAAATGCCGTCACCATACTCATCTTGAATGGTGAACTGGTAATCACCGTCGGCTAAACACATGCTTTTTTCAACGGTGGTTGCCGACTCATAACCCTGACCAGAGAACAGCACTGCGGATTGGCTGTTTTTCAGCGTCCAACTCGTTTCAGAGCCATAGTTGTCGGTCGTGAGAGTCAAGACCACTTGGTGATCACTACAGCTCTCTACGGGAGGCTGCGTGCTTGTCTCAGTCGGTTGAAAATTATCGACGTAGACAACTTCTGAGCCATCAAAACTGGCTTCATCGTAAAAACGCAAACCGACGTTGATGGTCTTGTTCGAGCTCGCTGTGTAGTTGTGCGCGAGCTCTTGCCACTGGTTTATCTGTTGTGGGTTCGAGTAATTGTGATAACCATCAACCACCAGACGTGCTTTTACATTTCCTTCGGTATGATAAACCGAGACAGAAAACGGATAGGTTTTCCCTTGCTCCACATTAATGGTTTGCAAAAAGTCGGTGTTGCTTTGGGTACCTGTATTCACGACGAGCTGGGCAGCCAGACCACCCGATTTGATTTGCTCGCTGCTTGGCGACACTGTAATGCCCGCGTCAATCTCTGACCACTGCGTAGGTACATTGCCATTCCACTGCTCAAAGTCACCGTTGATAATTTGGCTATATGCAAACGGAGAGCTAACAGCAGCAAGGAGACAGAGGGAGTTCGTTATGGATTTCATTATACTTTTCCATTAGTTATATAAATCCCAAACACGATAAACATATTAGTGGGGCATAAGTAATCCTTCAGTCACATTTTTACGTTGCACAAGTGTTAATTTACTTTTTAATGTGCAGCTTATCTCACAAATATTCACCTGCTGAAAACAAACGCCAATACAAAAAGCGAAGCTACTTGTTGGCTACATCGTCGTAAAACCATTAAGGGAAAAGTAAAACAGACAGAAAAAAGCCAAGTGTGCGCCTATGGGGGTCAGCAACAACACTTGGCTTGTTTATAAGAAAGCTTGTGGTCAGCTCAACTGGTGAGCATCAATTCTGGATAATTCCTTAAGGTTTTACCGCAAAGAATCGCCCTTGTAATGGCGACATCGGAAGTTGATATTGACCATTGCTCGGAGTAATTTTTTCTTTCGTAAGCAAATCCACCAACTCACCAGTACCAACACTCTCCTGAGTAAGAGTGACGCTTCTAGCGCTCTCTAAGGTATTTAGCGCAAACAAGACTTTGTCCGAACCAGATTGTTTCAAGTCCACATAACTGCCGTTACTCGCAACTAAATTCGTGCGTGACCCCTGATAAAGTGCAGGATGCGCATCGCGCATTGTCATCAGCGATGTCACATAAGATTTGAGATCGGCTTGGTTTGCATCAAGCGTCGCCGTCACGCCTTCAATTTTCGCACTGCTGCGCGCAACGTGATCATCGCACAAACCTTGAATGGCGCAGGTGCTGTTGTCTTCTTTTACGGCAAAACCATCCACTTGATCCCCGATTTCATCACCGTAGTACAACGTGATTGGCCCGGTGTACGCCGCTTGGAAAGCAAACGCGGCTTTATGGCGTAACCAATATTCTGCATCATTCACATCCGCTAAATTTCCGCGCTGTAACAAGTCACCAAAGCGCACTAAATCATGGTTGCCGATCATCAAATTCGGCTGCGCATGTGTTGGATATTGGTTGTGTGTGCTGTAGCCGTTGTCTAACCAATCCGCACCGCGACCACCCACGCCGCTCTCATTCACGGCCAAAGTTTCAACGAGGCGATATCGCATAGGGAAGTCAAACGCAGAGCACAATGCTGGATCGCTGTTCGATCCATACGCCTCATTCGCGATTTCAGACTCCCCTTTCCAAATCTCTGCCACCATGTAACCCAACGGATTCACTTGTTCGCCTTTGCTATTGGTGTACGTCACACTTTGTGAGGCTTCATCGACGGCTTTACGAATTTGTGTCCAAGCGTCTGTCGGAACTTGATAGGCTTGATCTAAACGCCAGCCGTCAATCTTCAGTTCTTTGATCCAATACGTTGCCACTTCTTTGTAGAAATCGAGACTGGCCGGGTAATCAACGGGATTGCTCGATCCCGATGGCAACAAACCGGAAGGAGATGGTTTGATCAAACCATCTTTGTGATGACCAAATACACCATCAAAAAACACGTATAAGCCGCGTTTGTGTGCTTCCTCGACCAAGGTTCTCGCCGTTTCTAAATCACCAAAACGTGGATCAATGGTGAAGTAATCCGTTGCAAAGTAGCCCGTGGCATCCAGGTGTTCTTGGCCCGCTATCGCTTCCGATTCAAAAACTGGCGTCAACCAAATCGCGTTCATCCCTAAATCTTGGATGTAATCGAGTGAATCAATCACTCCTTGCAAATCGCCGTTATGATGGCTGGTGCCATAACCTGTACCGTGACCAATGCTCGCATCACCATCCACAAAACTCTCTACCATGATTTGATAAGTACGAAGTTGGTTACTTTGCGCCATGACATTGGCTTGGCAAGCATAACTGGTATCCGGTAGCGGAGTGCTGCTATTAGTGTCGCTACCACCAGAAGAATTACACGCAGATAAAGCACCAATCACACTTAACGCAAGCAACGATCGAGACAGGCGATGGTTACGTAGGATATTACGCATTTTATTCTCCCTAACTTACTCAAATAAACTACTGACATTTGAGTAATAAAATTAACCCCGACATTTGTTTCATGCAGGGGTTAATAAATAAAAATAGATTTTAAATAATTGAATGGAATATTATTGGCACTTATTTACCATAATTGAATAAGGTGAGCCATCATCTGTAAATTCTAAACTCCAAAGATATTTACCAGGCTCTTTAATTTCTAGTTTTGTATCTGTACCGTAACCACCGTAAGTCAGTTCATTTAATTGTCCGACCGATAATTTTTTACCTTTGGCAGTAAACTGTGGTTTCCATTGTTCAGCGGCATACTGCATTTTATAATTACCTGAAATTTCATCGGTAATCACTTGATAGACATTGTTCCCCTTATAGGTCAGCTTGCGCTCGGCAGTGTGCTTCCAATCTGCATTTGGGAAACTACCTACAACAAAAATGTCTTTAGACAATGGGCCAGATTCGGCTGAATCCGGCAAACTACAATTTGTCATCATATCAATCTGCGTGCTCGTAAACGCAACCGCATTATTTACTTCACCTTGGGTTGTATTTTCTGATGATGTGGACGAGCAAGCAGACAAGATAGACACAGCAGCTAAAGTACATGCTGTATTTATAATTATTTTTTTCACGTTATATCCTTATTTTTATTAGACCAAGTACTAATTAAATTAGAACATATATATTATGGATCGAAATAAAATAAATTTTAAATAGGAATAATATAATATGTGAAAAAGATAACTAAATGCGTAATAAAAAAGCCGACTATCTTAGCCGGCTTTTTAAAATTATCTATTTACTATTAACTGCTTTTACAAATACTTCTTGCGCACCTTCAATTCCTAACGCTTTTGCTTCATCAAGTAAGCTCAGAGCTTTAGGGATATCATCTGCTTTTACGGCCGCTTTAATTGCGTTGTGGTAGTAAGTTTGTGTTTCAGGCTGTACTGATTCAACCGCCTTAGCCGCAATTGGAGCCGCCGCTGGTTCATTACTTGATGTTCCGATTGAGAAGAAACTCACACGGTCAATCGAGACTTCAATCTTACCTGTATCACTGTTAGGAATTGGAATATCTTTTACTTCTGGTAAGTAGTTACCTCTCCCCTCAGCGTCCAAACGCGCGGGGTGAATCACTTCGGTAAACCCGCCAAGGTCGGCTTTATCTGTATAAATAATAAGATAAACAGAATCTAATCCCGTTGGGGGGAAAAAGTCTTTTTCGGCAGCCAAGCGATTACCAAGATGCAGGCGAGGTTTTTTGTACTCAAATTCAGTTTTATCATAATTTTCGAGCTCTCTACCATTTTTATCGACAATAACTGCTCTTGGTACAAAAGCCGTCTCTTCGATTAGACTGGTGATTTTAATAGCAAACTCACCACGATCTGCTGGAAGCTCAAACACAGCGACACGGCTATCGATATTCTGATACTTCAGAACTTGGCTTTGAGCAGTGATATCAATAATGGCAGAGCTAGGAAGCTTCATTTTTACCGATTGAAGTTCAGAGAGTGTGTCAACTTGTTGCATTTGAGCAACTTGAACTTGTTCGATAACTTCAGTGGATTGGCAGCCAGCAAGCGCTACACATCCACTTAACATGAGGGCACGGAAGTACATACTTTTTCCTTCTAGTTATTTTTCTAAAGGTTTTGGCACTAAAGCATCTTAGAGTGACTTTAATGAAACGTCTAACTTTTCAATAACCCTTAGAAAAATAGCCGACTGATGTCGGCTATTTGACTAGGACAGCTAGATAACTAAGAGTTTATTTGATTACCACCAAGCCTCAGCTTGAACACCAAATACGAACTCTGTATCGTCACCGTTGAACGTATTGTCATTTTCAGTATCTAGCAAGTAAGTTCCGTATACACGTAGTTCTGGACGAGCCCAGAAGCTGTCACCCATAGCCCAAGCTTGAGCAACTGTGAATTTAGCATTACCAAAATCTTCTTTTGCTAGGCCACTATCTGCGATTTTCTCACCAGAGTTGTAACCCGCTTCGAATACTGTGCGCATTGTATCGTTCCACTTGTACATAGGACGAACAACTACAGAATATTGATCAATATCGAAGTTTTTACCTGTGTAAGCGCCAGCAGCTTGACCACCAATGTCGCTACCTGATAGGTAAGCAAGTTGGTGACCCATTTCCCAGTTCTCAGCTAGGTTCATTACACCCCAGTTGATCAAACGGAAGCCTGATGCATCATTAAATGCCTCTGTACCTCGCGCGTAATAAGCACCAGATCCCCAGAAGTTAGCAGCTTGAACACCGTAACCATTTGTACCGTATTGAAATACTGTTTGGTTAAAACCGTTACTCATACCTTGATGGATAATCGCAGACGCCAATACGCCGTCATCCGCTTCTTCTTTTGCATCGTTAGAATCTGTCGCAAAGTTGTAAGCAACAGCCAACTCAAGAGCAGCATTATCCCAAAGGCCGATGTTCGCTAAACGAGCATCAAAGATGTAACCCGTTGAATCTGAAGTTTCACCATCTTGAATCAATGCTAGAGATAGTTTTTGGTTGCCTACTGAGAGGTTTTCGATACCACCACCAGTACCAGAAGTGTTTAGGAAATAGAAATCAGTGATGTGGATATCTTTACGCTGGTAGTAAGTTTTACCAGCCCACATAGTTGCGTCTTTATCAGAAGCAATCAGACCTTTAGCTTTTACAGCAAACTGAGCAACGTTAAAATCAGCATCTTCCCAACCATTCGCACCAGGAGCACCAGAAGCAATCATAGATTCGATACGCCAAGTCTGGTCACCCATTTTCAACTCTTCCGCCAAACCAAACTCAGAGTAGTTATCGTCTTCGTTACCCAGACGACCAATACCAAATTTGTTTACAGCAAGGTCACCATTACCATTACCGCTGATACCAGTACCAGCGCGCATGTAACCGTTAAAATCCACTGCAAACGCAGAACCAGCAGCTAAAGTTGCAGCAACAGCAGCAGCAATTACACTTACTTTTTTCATTCTTAACTCCATTAAGGGTATTTATAATTCTGTCTTCCCTGCTCACTCTTTTAGGTGAATATAGGCAGTAAAAACACACCTAAAGAAAGAGAGGTAAGATGGGAACGAATCCCCGTTTGTTTCAACAGTTGTGAGATTACCCGAGGCGTACAAGGATGACTTCCTCCGCCCTAAACTAATTTAAGGGGGATGAGAAGGGAGTAGAAAATTTACCGAATGGTGTTTTTTCGAGTCAGATCACCAATCTAGGGAGGAATTAGTAAGTTTGTTCGGTTTTGAGCCGCTACAAAGTGATAGCCATTTCATATTTTTGACTCTAAGCCGTCACATAAAGTAATTAAATTACACGAATATTTTTATATTTAGGGTGGTTGACCTTAGTAAGACAAAGTTTTTAACTTATAGTTTCCTAAAGGTAGCAATAAATATTAAATAAAGTATCTCCGATGACACGACTTCTCTCTCGCCCCTACCCCCTGGGCGCAACATTGAATAAAGAAGGCTGTAACTTCTCTATTCATGCTCCGGGCGTAAAAGACATTCAACTGGCATTGTTTGCAGACGATGGCAGCTACGAGCTTCGCGGTTTACCGAATGAATACGCTGGCATACGTCATACTTTTATTCCAGATATTGAGCCGGGGCAAAAATACGGTTATCTTGTCTCCCACAAGGACGAGCCACTGTTAATTTCTGATCCGTACGCAAAATCAATAGATAAAGCCCTCCACTATCATCCTCCCTACTCTCCAGCCAAAAGTTTCGATATGCCGAAGTGCGTCGTTATCGAAGATGATTTTGACTGGCAAAACACGGATCACCCGCGTATACCCAGAGAAGAGATGGTGTTGTTTGAGACGCACGTCAAAGGGATTACCCAACGCCACCCAGAGGTTGAGGACAAGCTGAGGGGGCGCTATTTAGGTCTTGCATCACCTGAAATGCTGGCCTTTTACGAACAACAAAACATCAACACGCTGCAATTGCTACCTGTCGCAGCATGCATGCATGAGCCTCACCTACTAGAGATGGAAAAGGTCAATTATTGGGGATACAACCCTTATCTCTTTATGGTGCCCGATCCGCGCTACGCAGAACAAGACGCCGTTACGGAATTAAAAACAACAATTCGCGAATTGCATAAAAACGGCATCGAAGTGATTCTCGACGTGGTTTACAACCACACTGCTGAAGGTGGTGAAGGGCCTACAATTTTCAACCTGAAGGCCCTCGATTCCTGTTTTTACATCAAACATGGCAACCACTTCGCCAATTACACTGGCTGCGGAAATACAGTGGATCTCACCTACCAACCAGCCTTAAACCTTGTGATGGATACATTGCGCTACTGGGTTAGCGAATTTAAAGTCGATGGCTTCCGTTTTGACTTAGCTGCAACGTTAGGTCGACAGGGCGATGATTACAACCCAGAAGCAGCTTTCTTTAAAGCCGTTGCGCAAGACCCAATTTTGCGTGAAACCAAATTGATTGCCGAACCTTGGGATATTGGTCCAAATGGCTACCAAGTGGGTAACTTTCCATTTGGTTGGAACGAATGTAATGACAAACTGCGTGATATTTCCCGCAGTTTTTGGCGCGGTGATCAAGGCTATTTAAAAGAGTTTGCCACTCGATTAATGGGCTCTCGTGACATTTACAGTGCAGCGAACTGGCCATACAAACTCACCGTAAATTACATCACGTATCACGATGGCTTCACACTGCAAGATTTAGTGTCTTACAAGCACAAACATAACGAAGCCAATGGCGAAGAAAATCGCGACGGTCACGGTGACAATCGTTCAGAAAACTACGGTGTTGAAGGCGAGACCGAAAATCTGATGATCATCGCCACGCGTGAGAAGCAAAAACGCAACCTTATTGCTAGCTTGCTGTTTGCCTTCGGTATCCCACACATTCTCACTGCTGATGTTCTGTCTCACACCCAAGGCGGTAACAATAATGCCTATTGCCAAGATAACGAAACCAGTTGGCTGAACTGGGAAGAGACAGAACGTAAGCAACATTTCAAAGCATGGATGTCACAAATGGTCGCCAACCGAAATCAATACATGGTGCCATTTATCCGAGCTTTCAGTGGCGAGAATCGCAATAACAACCGTATTTTCTGGCGCCGTACAGACGGTCGCTTAATGGAGCACGATGATTGGAACCGTTTAAGCTCTGTCGCACTTCACCTTGGTATCGGTAAAGAAGGACAAGAGCTGGTTTACCTCATCAACCAAACTAACGCCACAGCGCGCTTTAAGCTCCCCAATGAGCGAAAGCAAGAATGGGTGACGATCTGTGATACAAACGTACGTAACCTCAACCCAGGACATGCTGAAGGCGAAGTCTTGCTGTCACCCACCTCGATGGTGATTTTGCACTATCAACCAAACCAAAGCACACCAAAAGGTGAGCAAACGCATAGCTAAGTTATAAACGCTCCAAAAAAGGAAAGCCGATGCATCTCAGTGCTTCGGCTTTTTTGTTGGTTAGATGTGCCTAACTCATTATTCGCAAGGCGGCGCTAGGTGAATCAAAGCTAACCCACCCAGTGACGTCTCACGGTATTTCTTGTTCATGTCTTTGCCCGTTTGGTACATGGTTTCAATTACCTTATCCAACGAGATCAGACATTTACTATTACGCTTTAATGCCATGCGAGATGCATTGATCGCTTTCATTGCGCCCATTGCATTACGCTCAATACACGGTACTTGCACTAAGCCACCGATTGGGTCACAAGTCATGCCTAGTGAGTGCTCCATGGCAATCTCAGCCGCAATACAAATTTGCTCATTGCTGCCACCACGTAGCGCGGTCAAGCCAGCTGCCGCCATAGAAGAAGAAACACCGACTTCACCCTGACAACCTACTTCGGCACCCGAAATAGACGCATTGGTTTTGTACAAAATGCCAATCGCACCGGACACAGCAAGGAAGTCTTTAAGCTGTTTAGTATCAAGCTCTTTGATGAAGCGATGGTAGTACATCAATACCGCAGGAATCACACCCGCCGCACCATTAGTTGGCGACGTTACGACTTGTCCACCAGCCGCGTTTTCTTCACTCACAGCAAAAGCAAACAGGTTAATCCAATCCATGATTTCCATCGGATCGTTTTCGATTGCTTCATTTGCTTCAAGCTTCTTCAGTAAGTTAGGCGCACGGCGGGTCACATTCAAGCCGCCATCCAAGATGCCTTCTGTTTCGAAACCACGCTCCATGCAACGCGTCATCACACGCCAGATCTGTTCTGCACGTTGATTGATGGCTTCCATATCCTGAAACGCTTGTTCGTTTTTCAGAATCATGCCGCCAAGGCTCATGCCATTCTTCTCTGCCTGTGCCAACATTTCGTCTGCACTGGAGAATGGGAACTCAACTTCTACGGGAGCAGTCGCACTGCCATTTTGCAGTTCATCCGCCGTTGCGATGAAACCACCACCGATAGAGTAGTAAGTTTCAAACCCAACCTGATTGCCGTGCGCATCTAACGCAGTAATCGTCATTCCATTCTCATGCAGAGGAAGGTTCTCTTCATGGAACAACATGTCCGTTTTGTAGTTGAATTCGATTTCATGACGGCCATCGACAGACATCATGCCCTCTTCAATCGCCTTGCGCATCGCTTTGTTCGCAGAAGCGATTTTGATGGTATCTGGTTTGTTACCCAACAGACCCAAAATGGTCGCACGGTCTGTATGGTGACCAATCCCCGTTAACGAAAGTGAACCGTATAAATCAACTTGAATACGAACCACTTTTGCCAAGTTAGATTCAATCAAACGAGTGAAGTGGTAACCCGCGATCATTGGACCATTGGTGTGAGAGCTAGAAGGACCCACACCAATCTTGTAAATATCAAAGATGGACAGCATAAACTTACCTATTACGACAATGCAGCATAAAGCCAATCAGGGAGAACCATACAAGCAGCGATGGTCGCCACGGCGAACACCAACAGCCCGTAATGGCTTGCGGTTGGCTTTGCAAAAAGATGTTTTTGATTATTGATAAAAATTTGTTGCTCGGCAGTCACAGCGCCCCAACGACGGCTCACTAACACACCAAACAAAAGGAAGACAAACGTACCAATTGGCGCGAACCACGGCCAAGCCACGTCGAGATACATGGCAGTAAACACCGCAATCACACTCATGATACTGCCAACGATCACGCCTTTCTCATTGGCTTTTGCCCAGAATAAGCCAAGCACGAATGACCCAAGACGGATACCAACAAAGATGGAAGTCAGGCTAGCGATGGTTTTGAGTACCGATTCATTCGATACCGCCAGAAGAGCTGGCACTACCACCATAGCCGCAGCGAGCAAACTCATCTTTCTTGCGACTTTTTCGTAGTGCTCATCATCGGCACTCTTGCGAACGAAACGCTTGTAGATATCAAACGTTGCGACGGTCGCCATTGAGTTGTAGGTCGAGTCCAAGGTCGACATTGCGGCCGCTGCCAATGCGGAAATGATCAAACCAACCACAATTGGGTTAGTGTGGTTGAAAACGAAATCCAAAATCACTTCGTTACTGTTTTCAAACGATTGATCTTGATAGAAAACACTCAGAAGAACACCGAGTACCGCGAAGAATAAGTACACAAAAAACGCACCGTAACCACACAACAGCATTGACTTCTGCGCCGTCTTTTCACATCTCGTCGCTAACGTGCGTTGGATGATCAATTGGTTGGTGCCGTACACACTCAAATGCAAAAAACTCACGGCAACCACGCCAGCCCAGAGTGTGGTATATACGCCTAAATCAAAGTCTAAGTTGATGATATTCAGGTGATTACGAGAAAGGTAATCTGCCGCATTAATCTCTGTCATTAGAATGGCAAAGATAGCGATGCTGCCTGCTACCAATACTGCAGATTGCAACATATCGGTCCAGATAACCGTGGAAATTCCGCCCGCATAGGTATAGCAAGCGGTGAAAATACTAATGTAGATAATGGCTTCAGAAATACTGATAGGCAGAACTTGCACTAAGATCAGCGCCACGGCATACAAAATCACACCCGCAGAGATACATTGAACCACAATGAACACAATCGAGTTGATGGTTCTTGCATACACCCCAAAGCGGTGCTCAAGGTATTCATAAATCGAAGTCAAGCCCAGCTTATAGAAGACAGGCACAAAGAAAATGACGGTGAAAAAGATAACGATGGGATAGTTAAGGTGAATACTCATCGCTTCCATGCCAGAGCTATAAACCCAACCAGGCATCCCTACAAACGTCATCGCACTAATGTAAGTCGCAAGTATCGAAACACCCGCCGTAAACCAGCCAAATTGCTTTCCACCCGTAGAAAAGTCGCCACCATTGCTGTAGCGCTTATTCACTAAATAGCTGATTAATATGGTGATTAACACGTATAACGCAATCACCACAAAACTTGAGTACGTAACCATTTCAGGGTTTCCATAATTCTGGGTGCTAATTATTTGTGCTTGGATATTACTTTAAAAAAGCATATCTAAACGATAATCCCGCCATAACTGTGACTATAATCACCAATATAGACGGTTATATATTCAAAAATGCCAAAAAGACCGATTTAATGAGACTCCCATCACTAAAAACCACTAATTGGGTACGCATTCATTTTAAAATTGATATTGATCACGGATCTAATGACCTTAAAAAAACTATGATTCACCACGACACGAAATCGAAGATGATCCCAATAAGATCGTGTTCTTTAAGTTTGAATAGCAACAAATCCTAAGTGAAATAGAGGTTTATCGGTCATGAATGCCAAAAGACACATGAGCGAAGTTCCTATGATTCAAAGGGTAGCTGCCTATCTAGCGATACTGGTTGGTTACTTTTTCTATTGTTATAACTTTGTAATTATTGACTACGTACGCCCATACATCGTTGAAGCGTATGATGGTATTAGCCTGTCAGACACTGCCCAGTTCTATACATGGCAGTCGGTTGGTGCACTTATCGGTGCATTGAGCTGTGCTTGGTTCGCAACAAAATTTGGTAAGAAATCCACTCTTATTACCATCACAGCCCTAAACGGTGGCGCAACGATCATCAATATGATGTTCACCGACTACACAACATGGGCAGCAATGCGTTTCATCATTGGTTTGTCACTGGGTGGTTACTTCACCGTGGCAGTAAGCCTAATGATCGGCCTATTTACGCCAACGGTACGTGGTAAGTTGACGGCATTCGCGTCTTCTATGTTCTCTGTAGCACTGATGGTAATGGGTGCGTATGCAGCATTTATTGCAAGCATCGATGCACCATGGGAAAGCCTAATGCTTGTTGGTGGTATCCCACCATTGGCAGCCGCTGTGGTCATGATCTTTGTACTACCTAGCGACAGCAAAGTGATCGCTTACGGTGAAGAAGAGCAAGCAAAAGCAGAAGAATCAGATGCACCAGCGAAAAAAGGCTCTTGGGGCGAAATGCTAAGCAAGCCTTACCGTAAGATCACATTAACGTGTCTATTACTGGCTGGCCTTAACTTCTACGGTTTCCAATTCTTTGGTGGCTTCGTAACCACATACCTACGTGATGTACGTATGTTCGACGGTGCAACCATCGGTCTCATCTTCTCTATCTCAGCATTTGGTTCACTGTTTGGTGCGTGGTTCTGGGGTTGGGTAGCTGACAAGTTCGGTCGTAAGGTGAACGCATTTGGCTTCATCCTAGCGGGCATCATGGTTTCAATCTTCTTTGTTGCACCTGGCGACATGGTGATTGGCGGCCTAAACATGCTGGCTCTACTTGGTCTGATTTACAACTTCGGTCTGTCTTCTTCAGCGGTATGGGGTGGTTACTTCTCAGAACTGTTCCCAGCACACCTACGTAGCTACGGCGCAGCGCTATTCCACGGCGGTCGTATCCTCGGTATGTGGGCACCAATGGTACTTATCTTCATCCAAGAGCGTACCGACCTACAAACCGCAATGTGGGGTTCACCAATCGTATGGATCCTTGCTGGTCTTCTATGGCTATCACTGCCAGAGACACTAAAAGGCGGCGTGTTCGATAAGAGCAAAAAAGCCGAAGCAGCAAAAGCGTAACTGAATTTCAAAAACTCCGGCTGGCTCCCCGGCCGGATGAAAAAACTTAATTTCGAGTCCTGTTCCCAAAGCCGACTCGACAGCAAATAAGAGAGTTTATTATGTCTAAATATCAAGAAGCGAAACGCGTTGTACGTGAATACTTCAGCGCAATGGAAAACGCAACTCACGAGAACGTGGCAGAAGTACTAAAAGCACACACTTCAGAAGATTACCTATGGCGTGGTGTTTACCCATTCCGTGAACAACAAGGCGCTCAAGCAGCGGCTGACGTTTTCTGGGCTCCTTTGATGAAATCAATGACTCGCATGCAGCGTCGTCAAGACATCTTCATCGGTGGTGAGAACGAAGTAACATCAGGTGAAATCTGGGTAATGAGCATGGGTCACTTCATGGGT
Source organism: Vibrio sp. 1874 (assembly GCF_033344395.1). Taxonomy (NCBI): domain Bacteria; kingdom Pseudomonadati; phylum Pseudomonadota; class Gammaproteobacteria; order Vibrionales; family Vibrionaceae; genus Vibrio; species Vibrio sp. 1874. The sequence continues at coordinate 227,554 of NZ_JAWPOR010000001.1, read as the reverse complement.
CTATTCGACGCTGAATACCTAGGCATGCGCCCAACTGGCAAAATCATGAACATCCGTTACGCAGAATTTAACTGTGTTGAAAACGGCAAGATCACTAAGACTGGCCTATTCCTAGACCTTCTAGGCGCGATGGACCAAGCGGGTTGTTACCCACTACCACCATCAACAGGTAAGCACTTCGTATACCCTGGTCCTCGTAACCACGACGGTCTACTGTTCGAAGACGCAGCACCAGAAGAAGGCGTAGCAACACTAGCACTAGTGAACAAGATGGTTGATGACTTATCTGCACTAAACGACAGCGGCGCTATGGGTTGCCCACCAGAAGTTCTTGAGAAGAGCTGGTCTAAAGACATGATCTGGTACGGTCCATGTGGTATCGGTGCGTCTTACACAATTCCTCGTTACCAACAGCAGCACCAATTGCCGTTCCGTAACAACCTGAAAGACAAGAAGTTTAACGGCCACGTATGTCGTTTCGCAGAAGGTAACTTCTCTTGTTTCTTCGGCTGGCCAAACCTATCTAACACGCCAATCGGTGGTTTCCTAGGTATGACAGGTGGTGAAGTACGTGCAGACATGCAAGTGGTTGACGTTTACTACCGTGACGGCGACAAGCTATCTGAGAACTGGGTACTGATCGACCTTCCTTACTGGCTAAAACAGCAAGGTCTAGACGTGTTCGAGCGTACTCAACAGATCCTAAACCCTTCTCTATAAGAAGTCCTAGGGGCGGATTGTCAACCCGCCTTTATGTTGCCTGAATCCCCTCTCGGTTCAGGTGACATGCTCCCAACTCGTGCCTCAAGGATGGGGCACAACCTCAAGATAGAACCCTTATTCAAAACGGGCATGAACGCACGGTGGCTTTCTGCGCCCTGAATAATGAGATTGATGATGAAAAAGTCGACCCTTTCTGCAGTGATTTTAGCAGCGCTTACTTCTAGCTCAGCCTTTGCTGCACACACTTTTGTTAATGACGCTGGCGACAGCCTAACCATCGATGGCCGTTTCGATCTTCGTTACCAAGACCGTGGCGGTGATGACAACGGCGAATGGAACAGCGGCAGCTCACGTTTCGGTTTGAAAGGCCAAATGGGTCTGGATAACGGCTGGACTGGTTTCGGTCACGCGGAATGGGGCTACAACTCTGGCGCGAACGGCGACAACATTTACGACCGCTTGCTATACGCAGGTGTTGATCACGAAAAATACGGCAAGATTGCTGCGGGTACTAAGCAGTGGTCTACCTTCTACGACGTAGCATGGTACACCGATTTAGGTCGTGTATTCGGTACTCGTGGCTCAGGTGTTTACAACCTAGCTGACTGGGGTATCGCATCCGGTGCTGGTCGTGCAGAAAACTCAATTACGTACCGTAATTCAATCAATGAAAAAGTGAGCTACGGCTTTACTTACCAAACCACGCGTGAAGATGTTGCTCTAGCAGGCAATGCGACAGCCTCACTGAAAAACGGCATGGGTGCGTCGATCACTTACAAACCCGTTGATGGCGTAACACTGGGTGCGGCTTACCATCAAAATGAAGTTGCTGATTTAGACGCAAGCGTGGTTGGCGTAGAAAACGGCGACAACATGCGCATCATGCTATTGGGCGCAAACTACAGCAACGGTGGCTTCTACGCAGGTGCGACTTTCCACGTTGGCGAAAACTGGGAAGCAGTGAGCCAAGGCGGTACGGACGTAATGTTCGATACCCTAGGTGGCGAAATCTACACTTACTACCACTTCGATAACGGCCTACGCCCAACGTTGAACTACAACTACATGGAAGATCGCGGTGACGAGACACAAGGCTACGAGCGTAACTTGCTGATTCCTGGTCTTGAATACCACTTCCAGAAGAACAAATTCCTAGTTTGGACTGAATACCAGTTCGACCTAGGTAAAGATCAGTACGATGGCAGCAAATTCGAAAACCGTGATGATCAATTCGCGGCAGGTATTCGCTACTACTTCTGATAATACTCATCGCTCACCACCTATACCCAAGTAACCTTAAGGTGGTGAGTGATGAAGTTCTTATCAACACTAAGCAAAGTTATCTTGAAGCCAAGTAGTCATCACTTCACTAATAATTAAAGGCTGCTCAAGCGTAGATAGATGCCCACACTCAGGGATAACATGAAGCGTGACGTTTGGCATGCATCGCTCCATAAGCAGATGATTGTCTAGCGGACAAAGCTTATCTTCTTTACCTGTTATCACCAACGTAGGAGCTTGAATGTCCGCCAATAAAGGTCGAGCATCCGGGCGAGTTGCTAACGCTTTAGCATGTGCTTCAAATGCCTCCAAACCTACATTGACCGCCATGCCTTCTATACGCTCAGTTAACGCTTTGTCTTGCAAACGGCTTGGATGAATCAGCACAGGCATCAGAGTGTCAGGCGTAATGCGTTCAAACTCACCATTTAATGCCTGACTAACCAGTGCATCACGCTTTTGTGTCACCTCTGGCTTTTCATCTGCTGCATTGGTATCCATGAGGATCAAGCCTTTGACTCTGTTTGGCGCTTGACGGTACACCTCAAAGGCAAGAATCCCACCCATTGATAGGCCACCCAAGACAAACTCCTGCGGTGCGTCTTGCAACACTTTCTGCGCCAGCTGTTCCATTGACGGCAATGAGGCCAGCGTCGGGCATGAAGGCTCAACCCAACTTGGCAACGCTCGGTTGACTTCCTCAAACAATGTGCCATCACAAAGTAGTCCGGGTAGCCAAACTAACGAGGTGGGTTGCGTCATTTTATTCTCCTGCCAGCGGCTTTGGTTGATCAGACCCAAGAATGCAATACGTCAAACTATTACCACGCAAGTTCGTCAGTGAATAAGACGCACCTTCTGGAACATTCAGCACATCACCGCGCGTTAAAACAACACTCGCTTGTTCGCCTTGATGCGTGAGGACCACTTCAGTATCGCCATCAAAGTTGATAAGCACTTGTTTTTCTTCTCGGCAGTGTTGAGGAATCGAGCCACCTTCAGAAAGCTCATAAGCCATGATGCTCACTTCATCTTCACTCTTTACTTGGAAGTCATAACTCGCCAAAGGATGACCCGTTAAGGCGTATTGTTTCACGTTGCTTCCGCCGAAATCGCCTTTGATTTCACGATAATCTTTTTGCAGAGCGACAAATGGCATCATCTCTTCTGCGGTGTAGGTATCGAAGGTCGCGAGCTCTTCTTCGGTAAGCAGCGGCATCAATTCTGATTCTTGTGGCACCGGGTCGCCATTAATGGTGTCCACGAGTGTGCCATCGGCTTTGAGGTATAAACCATAACCTTGACTGTCTTTAATAACGTTTGGATGCCAAATAACGCCGCCACCTGAATCGTCGCCGCCAAGTACCGAGAACATAAAGCCGTAATCGCGGCCAACCACTTCAAATCCACGGAAGAGATTGGTTGGAATCGAGATGACGTCACCGTGAGACAACACCGCCTCATGCTCTCCATCGTTCCCCCAATAAAAACGGAACTGACCTTTGAACACCAAGAAAAGCTCAGCGGTACGATGAGAGTGCAACGAATTTTTGATGCCCGGCGGTTGGCCTGCAGCACCAATATTAAAGCCCGCCGTATCGCGAATATGAACATGCTGACGACTGCTCTCTGCCACCCCAGCACCGATAATGCAAAAGTTATCTTTGAGATCACTGCCTGGCGTGCGCGCATCAATAAACGCACTCGTACCCGGAATCAGTTCCATGTAGCGGACCAGGTTATTATTCATTTTAGATTGTAGAGTCATTGTAAATCCTTGTTGTCCTTGTTTGGACCTAGCCTTTGAATTGTTAGTTACAAACCTAAAGTTAGTTACAAACCTAAAGTGTGTTACAGACCTAAAGGTCGCCCACCATCAACCGCGATGGTATTGCCTGTCGAGAAGGTCAGAAGATCTGCAGCGGCGTACACGGCTTGAGCGACTTCTTCATCATTGGCTAAACGCTTAAGCGGTGTGGATTGTTCTTGTTGATTACGCCATGCGTCATCCAAGCCTTTGACAAACTCAGTGTCGACAAGCCCTGGAGCAACAGCCAGAACTCGAACCTCGGGAGACAGAGCGCGAGCTAAAGAACGGGTCATGTTCTCCGCGGCAGATTTACTTGCACAGTAAGCAATGTTGCTCCCCATCGCAGTCTGTGCCGCGATAGAAGTAATGTTCACCACACAACCATTGGCTTGCTTAAGCCAAGGCTCAAACGCTCGAACCATGGCAAAAGGCGCACGGACGTTCACTTGGAAAATTTGGTCAAACAGCTGGTCATCTAAACTTTGCAAATCAGAGTGCGCGACGAATTTCGTCATCCCCGCACAGTTGACCAACAAATCCAGCTTGTCGCTTATTTCACTGACTTGATGTTTAAGCTGTTCAATCGCACTAGAATCTGCCACGTTCAATTTGAATGCTAGATGCTCGTTACGTGGCAGCGAGGAAAGCACATCCTCGGCCGCTTTCTGATTACTGTTGTAAGTCAGAATTACGCGATATCCCGATTCAGCTAGCTTGCGACAAATGGCGGCACCCAGTCCGCCACTGCCGCCTGTGACTAAGGCAAGTTTCGACATATTACGCCTCTTCCACTTTGCCTTTGTAACGGCGCACACGAATATCCGCTTGCTCTTTGTGGCCAGCAAAACCTTCGAGTGCACACAAGCGAGAGCAGTACTCACCGACTTTTAGCGACGCAGCTTCCGTTACACGCTGGTAAGTACAGGTCTTGATAAATTTACCTACCCAAAGACCACCGGTGTATCGCGCCGCTTTCTTCGTTGGCAGTGTATGGTTGGTACCAATACATTTATCGCCGTAAGAAACGTTGGTTTCACGACCTAGGAACAAGGCACCGTAGTTGGTCATGTTATCTAGGAAGTATTTAGGATCTTCCGTCATCACTTGCACGTGTTCAGAAGCGATATCGTCTGCCACTTCCACCATTTCTTCGTAGCTATCACACACAATAACTTGTCCGTAATCTGCCCACGCTTTACCCGCAACTTCAGCCGTTGGGAGAATGGTTAACTGACGTTCGATCTCTTTGATGGTTTCTTGCGCAAATGTTTCGCTATTGGTCAACAATACAGCGGGAGAGTTGTAACCATGCTCAGCCTGACCAAGCAAGTCTGCCGCAGCCAATTCCGGGTCACAGCCTTTCTCATCAGCAATGACCAAGGTTTCCGTTGGCCCTGCAAACAAATCGATACCGACGCGACCAAACAACTGACGTTTTGCCTCTGCCACAAATGCGTTACCCGGCCCTACAATCATATCGACCGGTGCAATAGTCTCCGTCCCCAGAGCCATTGCACCTACCGCCTGAACACCACCGAAGCAATAGATTTCATCCGCACCCGCCATTGCCATCGCAGCGACAATCGCCACATTCGGCTGGCCATTAAACGGTGGTGCACAAGCAATAACACGTTTTACGCCCGCGACTTTCGCCGTCAGTACACTCATGTGAGCGGATGCAACCAATGGGTATTTACCGCCAGGGATGTAACAACCCACGCTGTTGACTGGAATATTTTTATGCCCCAGTACCACACCAGGCATGGTTTCTACTTCGACGTCTTTCATTGAGTCACGTTGAATTTGAGCAAAGTTTCGAACTTGTTGCTGAGCGAACTCGATATCATGACGAGTCGATTCATCAAGCGCATCCACACAGGCTTGGATTTGCTCTTCTGACAGGCGGAATTGCTCCGGCGACCAGTTATCAAACTTTTCAGACAACTCACGTACAGCGCTATCACCTTTCGATTCAATATCAGCAAGAATGTTTTCAACAATCTGACGCACTTTTGCGTCGTTTGATGCTGATGCTTCTTCAGTGATTCCGTTTTTTAAAATGCGTGCCATTGGGTTTCTCCTTGAACATTGAGGCTGACGAACGGTTATTTTTATGCGTTTGGATACGAATGCAAAATCAGATTAAACACTTAATTAACATTTGACAAGTTAAGTCAACAAACCACAAAAATAATCCTTAAGCCTTTGTATTGATTAATTTAAACAAATAAAATCAAGTAATAAGCACCTTGATTGAGTTTAATTTTTAATCAAAAATGAGTTTTAGATCACATCATTTTTACTCATCATTTATATTTCTACATGTTAGTTTTTGCATACCTTTGCAAAGGAGAGAATTATGAGCAATTTTAAGCAACGTCTGACTAAAGAAACGCTATTAGGTACATTTGTTAAAACCCCTCATCCTCACATTATCGAGGTATTGGCACTGGCAGAGTTGCCTTTTGTGGTACTGGATGCAGAGCACGCACCTTTCGATCGTTCCTCGCTTGATCTGTGCATCATGGCGGCCAGAGCGAATGACCTCGCGTGCGTGGTACGAGTACAAGACAGCGCTCCTTCAACCATTTTGAACGCGCTTGACTGTGGCGCGGCGGGTGTACAAATTCCCCATGTTTGTACTGCTGAGCAAGCGACGCAACTGGCGAAAATCTGCCATTACGGCGAAGGTGGCCGAGGGTATGCTGGTTCCAGTCGAGCAGCGCAATACGCCACTAAGCCCATGGTTGAACACTTAAAAGACAGCCGTGCGAATACGATTGTCATTGCACAAATTGAAGACCCTCAAGGGGTTGAAAATGTTGAAGCGATTGCCAATGTTGAAGGAATTGATGCGCTCTTCATTGGCCAAGTTGATCTCACTGTCGCTTATGGTGCTGATAGCGTTCATGATGAGAAAGTCGCACAAGCAAGTATGCGAGTAATCGAAGCGGCCAGAGCCGCCAATAAACCTGTTGGCATGTTTGTCGCGACGGCTCAACAAGCTCGGGAATGGCGTGAACTCGGCGTTAGCTTCTTTTGTGTTGGGTCTGAACACAAAATGATCATTGATGGCTTCAAACAAGAGAGAAATGTGATGAATTCTTGAGTTTTCTCTGATATTTACGCCTTATCAATGTAATGCTCTAGACACAGAAATCCCCTAGCCCATACACTCAGCACGTATGAGAAGGTTCAATGGCCTTAAATAAGGAGTATCACCATTAAAGCGAAAGTAACTTCGATCGACGTCGCGAAGATGCTCGGCGTCTCTCAATCGACGGTATCTAGAGCATTCAGCCCGACTGCGAGTATTAGCGAGAAGAAACGCAAAATGGTGATGGATGCCGCAGCTAAGCTCGGATACACACCGAATGCCATCGCCCGAGGTCTGATTTCGAATCGTTCAGGCTTAGTGGCGATTGCGTTAGATAGCGAATCAAACCCAATGTACGACATGCAATCTCGTGCTTTGGCTGTCGAAATTCAAAAGCGAGGCGGACAAGTTGTGCTTTGCCCTATCGACAAGGACGACCTCGATCTCGCCATTTCACGCGCCATTGAATACCAAGTGGACGGACTCGTTATCGCCACCAGCCGTTTAACCTCACGCGCGTTTGCCCAATGCGAAAAGTTTGGCGTTCATTTAAGCTTGATTAACCGCTACGCCGAGGGTATTAATGCCAATAGCTCTGGTATTGATAACCGATTGGCGGGCCAACAAGCAGCCGAGTATTTAACGCAGAAAGGCGCAAAACAGTGTGCTTATATCAGTGGCGATGCTGGCTCCATGACCAGTGAAGAGCGTTGGCTGGGTTTCTCTTCAAAATTGCAAGAACTCGGCTCCCCGTCACCAACCTTTATCCAAGCCAAGTACAGCTTTGAAGCAGGCTTAGAAGCGGCGAAAGCGATCTTGTCGCACACTAGCAAACCCGATGCAATTTTTTGTGCAAACGACATCCTCGCCATGGGTGTGATGGATGGCTTGCGACAAGCCGGAGCAAAGATCCCCCAAGACTTCTCTGTGATGGGTGTAGATAACATTCCGATGTCTGCATGGCCGAGCTATGATTTGACCACCATTGCTCAACCAGTCGACAAAATTGTTAAACGAGCGGTTGAAGACTTGATGAATCGAATCAACGGCAACCTGGATGCAACTGGCGAATACCTTTTCGAGCAAGGCACCTTGATCGAACGTAGTAGCACCATTTAATAAATCCATTTTTATTCATTCTTCATAAAACAAAATGCCTTGCTTTCGAGTAAGGCATTTTCTGTGATCACGATTAAATTTTCACCAATCGTTATTTAATACCTCATCAATTCATCAATCTTGTTATTGACTTGTTACTTTAATGTTTTATTTTGGATTCGTATGCAAAATGGATATGAATTGCTCAACTAATTTATAAAAACATAAAAAGTTGTGTGACTTGCCAACGAATGCCCATGGCATGTCATACCAGAAACAAGGAAGAACGATGAAGAAAGCAATCCTTACTTCACTTACCGCACTGGGGCTTGCATTTAGCAGTATGAATACGTTTGCAACCAGTGTTATTCGTCTTGCTCATGACAGTCAAGAAACCTCTCCCGTACACAAAGCAATGCTCTATTTCGAACAAGAAGTGGAAGCTCGCTCAAACGGTGAGATAGAAGTTGAAATCTATCCGGCAAGACAACTAGGCGATGTGCGTGAGACGACTGAACTCGTACAGCAAGGCAACTTACAAATGACGTTTGGTGCGTCAGTTTTACTCTCTCCCTACGTCCCAGAGTTTAACGTGCTCGACGTGTTCTACCTTTTTGATAGCGAAGAGCAAGCACACAAAGCGCTCGACAGTGAGAAGATCGGACAACCATTGTTGAATGCTATGGAATCAAAAGGCTTTCATGGACTTGGCTTTATGGAGGTCGGCTTTCGTAGCGTGACCAACAACAAACAGCCAGTTGATAGTATTGAGGACCTGAAAGGGCTAAAGATTCGCTCGGCATCTAACCCCACTCAAATAAGCGCGTGGAAATCTATTGGTACTGCGCCAACACCTCTGTCTTGGGGAGAAATTTTCACCTCGTTACAACAAGGCCTGATTAACGCTCAAGAAAGTGCTATCTACTCTATTTATGCCGAACGTTTTTACGAGGCACAAAAGTATCTCTCTTTAACTAACCATATATACACCAACTACGTGTTGTTCATGAACAAATCGTTTTGGGATTCACTGCCGGCCGCACAACAAGCGCTGATCAGTGAAGTAAGCAAAGAAACCATCGCAAAACAGCGTGAGCTCGCCGCGCAGCAAAACCGAGAAGTAATCAAAGAGCTCGAAGCAAAAGGCATGACGGTTAACATCGTCCCAGACGAGGTACGCAGCATCATGAAAGAGAAAATGAATGCGGCCGTGTACCAGGACTTGCGCAGTAAAACGGGTAAAGACTTGTTTGACAACGTGATGGCCGAGATAGAACGCCTATAACTCCCACTCTTTTGCACGATCTGGCAACAGGTCGTGCTTTCTCGTTTTGGAGGTGAACATGAAGTGGTTTCGCTTACTAGACAAATACCTAGAACCAACCCTTATCGTTATCGCGATCTCAACGATGACAACTTTACTGTGCTTGCAAATCGCCCTACGCCTGTTCGATGCAACGATCGCGTGGGCTGAAGAGCTGGCTCGTTATTTATTCGTATGGGCGATGTACCTGAGCATCAGCTACTGTATCCGAGATGATCGACACATCCGCATTCGTGTGTTCATCGATAAACTTCCGGGCAATTGGACGCAATTCAGTTTGATTGTCTCTGATCTTATCTACCTTGCCTTTAGTGCAACTGTCGCCTGGTTTGGATTTAAGGTTATAAACCGCAGCCTGCAACTCGGTCAGATTGCACCCGCAATGGAAATTCCTATTGCGTGTTTGTATGCCTCTGTTTTAGTTTGCGCACTATTAAGCTGCGCGCGCCTAGTGACAAGCATTTATCAACGTGTGAACGCGTGCTCCACCAGCAATGAACGAGTTCGCTTTTCTCGCCAACGCTATCGCCATATCAAAGCAAAGTATCGTACTTCTAACCGACTATTGGAGTTTAACGCATGACGTCTGCACTTTTGTTTGGCAGCTTTGGTCTGCTTCTGCTCATTGGCGTTCCGGTCGGTATTGCTCTGGCGGCAGCCAGTATGGTCGCGATATTAAGCCTGCCATTCCTTAACATCGAGTTTTTAGTACAAGGCTTGGTGACAGGGCTCGACTCCTTCCCTCTCCTCGCCGTCGTTCTTTTTACCTTAGCAGGTAACCTTATGAGCCAATGAGGGATCTCAAAACGATTATTGCATGTGGCGGAGGTCTTCTTTGGCCACTTTACTGGCGGGCTTGGTATCGTCGCCATTGTGGCGTGCATGTTCTTCGCTTCCATCTCTGGTACGGGGTCTGCCACTGTTGCCGCTATCGGCCTGACGATGATTCCCTCGATGGTGAAGAAAGGCTACGACCGCAGCTTTGCCGGTGCCTTGATAGCCTCTTCCGGCGGAATTGGCGTCATTATTCCACCCTCTGTGGTGATGATCGTCTACGCGATCACTGCTGAAGTCTCCGTCACTAAGATGTTCATGGCGGGAATCATTCCTGGCTTGGTCGTCGGTATGGTATTGATCGGCTACTGTCTAATTGTCTCAAAAATGCGGGGCTACACCGGTAACGAGCACAGAGCGACTTGGGCAGAGCGTCTTGATGCGTTAAAAGAAGCCAGTTGGGCAATGCTACTACCCGTTATCATTCTCGGTGGCATCTATTCCGGAATCTTCACGCCTACCGAATCAGCCGCCATTGGTGTGCTCTATGGCTTGTTCTTTGGCATGTTTGTTTATAAAGAGCTCAAACCAGCGCAAGTTGTGAAAATCATTCTAGAGTCGTCACTGTTAGTTGGCGCTGTGCTCGTCATTGTGGGTGCGTCCGTGACGTTTGGCCGCATATTGACCCTAGAACGTCTGCCGACTGAAATTGCTCAGTTCATTCTATCGATTACCGAAAACAAACTTCTGATACTGCTTTGCATCAATGTCCTGTTGTTGCTCGTCGGTACCTTTATGGAAACGCTGGCAGCGATTGTTATTCTCACACCAATTCTGTTACCCATTACGTCAGCACTCGGCATGGACCCCGTTCATTTTGGTATCGTGATGATCGTGAACTTAGCCATTGGCTTTGTTACGCCTCCTCTGGGTGCTAACCTGTTTATGGCAAGTCAGGTAGGAAAAGTACCGATAGAGTCGCTCTCTAAAGCCATCATGGGTTGGATTGGTGCAATGATAGTGGCCTTGATGTTGATTACCTTCATCCCTGCCATCTCGCTATCATTACCTGCGCTTTTATCCTGATCGTTGCACTCATAGAGCGCTTATGACTGTTATAGCCACTAGATAAACACCTTTCTAGTGGCTTATTCGTTATCTACTTCCGATTTAATAAAAAAGCCTTTAAGCATTCGTATGCAAAAGGAAAATTTGAAAGATATAAGGATAATTGACACCAAAATAGCTGAATATTAGCGATAAAGTCTATTTGGGTGCCTTGATCTGCATGATTATCAGTTTTGGCTTAATCATTTGTTTCCATTCAAACAGATAAAAATAAATTAAGCGATTAAAAAACAATAAGATATTAGGAAATTCATACAAAAAACTTTGACCTCCTTTCTTATTAACACGTCTCGATAAGAGATAGCTTCCATCTCTCCTGTACTTTTTTAGTTTATTTTCCGCTCAATTGTTAAAAACCTGATCATCAGCACGCTATTTAAACAATCGAAAAACAATCCGTTGACAAAATGGCAACATGATATATTTTGAATACGTAATCAAAACATAATTATTCAATTACGGAGGTGATTTATGGCCATGGTTGGCTTCGATGAAAAGTGGCGTGATTTTCCCGACTACATTCTTGGTATCACAAAAGAGATTTGGGAAGACCGAGGTTTAAACACCTTAGAACACTACTACTCTCCCGACATTGTTGTGCGTACTCCACTCTCTATCGTTCAAGGAAACGAAGGGGTGATCAGTGCAACAATGGCGACACTGGCCGAGTTTCCCGATCGCACGCTATATGGCGAAGACGTCATTTGGTCAGGCTCCCCGGAACAAGGCATGCTTTCTTCTCATCGAATCATCTCTACTGCAACACACAGTGGCAACGGCTTCTATGGGCAAGCCTCGAACCGCAAACTTCGTTTCCGTATCATCGCGGATTGCCACGCCATCAATAACCAAATCAATGACGAATGGTTGGTTCGCGATCAAGCCGATATCGCGAAACAACTGGGCATGACGTCAGAAGCATTTGCACGCCAACAAATCGAATTTGAAGGTGGCGTGGAATCAAGCCCATTTCCGTTCACACCTGAAGTCGACATTCCTGGACCTTATTTGGGCGTAGGCAACGACAACGAATATGGTCAGCGATACGAAGCAATTCTCAGAAGCCTTATGAATGCCGAGTTCTCTATAGTACCGAAAGAGTACGACCGCGCTTGTATCGGCGAATACACTGGCGGTCAAAATGCCCTATCACACTCGGAAGTCGATCATTTTTGGATGGCACTTCGTGCGTCTTTCCCAAATGCTCAATTTACCGTTCACCATCGTATTGGCCGGGATGACGACATGATGTCACCACGCGCTGCAATTCGATGGTCTTTGCACGGTAAGCATGAGGGGTATGGGATGTTTGGTAAGCCTTCTGGGAAAGAGGTTTACATCATGGGGATCAGCCACGCTGAGTTTGGTCCTTGGGGTCTTCGTCGCGAATTCACTTTGTTTGACGAGACCGCAATCTGGAAGCAAATCCTGCTACAGCAAGGCTAACGGCTGACTAAACACTATTTATTAAAATCACAGACAGTAAGGAAGCAACATGTCACTCAACATCATCGAACAGTTCTACCAGAACTACTTCAAAGCCGCAGACATCGAGCAAAAACAGGCCGCTCTGCAAACTTTGAACCCTGACGTAAAATGGTGCGTGGCGCACCCTGTGAACGATCTTAATGGCCCAGATGCAACCCACGAATCTTTCCTCTCACCACTTGTGAATGCTTTGCCTGATGCCGAGCGCCGACCAATGATCGTAATGCACGGCGAATACGAAGGCCGCACTTGGTACAACTCTACCGGCTACTTTATCGGTACATTTGAACAATCACTGTTTGGCATCCCAGCAACAGGGAAAATACTCTACTTGCGTTACACCGAAATGGTGTGTGTGGAGAACGACCAAATCACCGAATCTTACATGATCCCAGACTTCATCGACGCGATGAATCAAGCAGGCTGCAACCCTCTTCGTAAAAGCTTAGGTCACGATGGCTTGGTTCCTTCTCCTGCAACTTCTGACGGTATTCAACAATCTGTTGTGTCTTTGGAAGAAAGTGAAAAGAGCGCCCAGCTGGTTGAAGATATGCTGTCTTGCTTGGGTCGTTTTGATGGCAAAGATCTTTTCTCGATGGATTTAGAAAACTACTGGCACAATGACTTCATGTGGTACGGCCCTGCTGGTATTGGTACTACGCGCGGTATCAAAGGTTTCCGTAACCACCATCAAGCGCCATTTGTATTTGCCTTCCCTGACCGAAGTGTCGATATTGAGGTCAATTTTTTGGCCAGAAATGACTACGTATCCACAGGTGGTTGGCCACATATGCATGGTACTCACACTGGTCACAGTGGCTGGCTCGGTCTTGCCCCAACCGGAAAACACATCGAACTTCGCGTTATGGACATTTGGCGACGCGAAGGCGATTTACTGAAGGAAAACTGGGTGGCGATCGACATCGTTCATATCCTGCTGCAACTTGGCTATGACGTGTTTGCACAAATGAAAGAACAGTTAGAAGGACCTAATTATGCATGAGTTTGGCGCACTTAACTGGAGCATCCTTGGTGGATACATAGCCCTAACGCTAGTATTGGGTGCGGTGATTGGTAAGCGAGTAACTTCAGCTAGCCAATTCGCTTTGGGTGATAAGAGCATCCCTTGGTGGGCGATCGGTATTTCTGTCGTTTGTACTTACGTGAGTGCCATGTCTTTCCTTGGCGGGCCAGCTTGGTCTTACAAAGAAGGTCTGTCGGTTATCGCGATTCACCTCAATTACCCGCTCGTTATCTTCTTCATTGTGGCTGTGTTTATGCCGTTTTTCTACAACAACGGTTTAACCTCTATCTACGAGTATCAAGAACGACGCTTCGGTAAAGCTTCACGACTGACTTTGTCGTTTATCTTCCTTATCAAACAAGCATTGAGCTCGGCAGCTGTACTCTACGCGACAGCAATGATTTTAGAGTTCATTACTGGTATCGACGTGATGTACTGCATCATGATAGTCACTGCAATCGCCCTTATCTACACCGTAATGGGCGGTATCGCGGCCGTCATTTGGACCGATGTGATTCAAGCAGTGATCTTGTTTATTGGCGCGTTCATCATCATCGAAGCCGTTTGGAATGGCATGCCTGCTCCAATGACGGAGGTCATGGCAGAACTCAAAGCAAAAGGAATGACCGATGCCCTACAGACAAGTTTTAACCTAAGCCAAGTAACGACGGTATGGGCTGGCGTTATCGCAATGACGATGTTCCACACCACCGTGTATGGCGGTAACCAGATGATGGTACAACGTTGTATGGCCGCTAAAAGCATGGGCGATGCGAAAAAGGCAATGCTGATGATGGGCTACGTGGCCTTCTTTATTTACTTTGTCTTTATCTTGCTTGGCGTACTGTTCAACGCTTATTACGACGGTAAAGAGTTTGAAAACGGCAACACCATCATTCTTCATTATGCTAGTGAATATGGAATGCCAGGCTTGATGGGCATCATTGCCGCTGCGATTCTGGCGGCAAGTATGTCGAGTCTCGATTCCGCCTTTAACTCAATGGCGACCGTTTCTGTGGCTGACTTTTACAAACGCTTCTACAAGCAAAACGAGTCGGAAGAGCACTACTTAAAGGTATCGCGTTTCTTCACGGTGGCGTGGGCGATTTTGGTCATCATTCCAGCGATCATGTTTGCCACCAGCACAGGCTCGGTACTGGAAGTGCTGAGTAAGGCAGGCTCTTACTTTGTCGGTGCGAGCTTCTGTATGTTCGTCCTTGGTTTCTACTCAAAACACATTACGGAAAAAGGCTTGTTAATTGGCGTTGCTGCTAGCTTCTTGGTGATTTGGTATGTAGCCGTTGCGACCGATATTGCGTGGCCTTGGTATTGCGTGATTGGAGTCCTTGTGAATGCCGTTGTCGCTTACATTGCTAGCCTTCTCCTGACGGGTAAACAAGATGAAATGCATCTTTACACAGTGAAAGGCCAGCAAGCGGAATATGCTCGTCTAAATAAACCAATCAAGGAAGATGGTTGGTATGTCGTTCCCGGCAAAATCGATGCTCCATGTTATGGCTTACTAGTGATGTTTGTATTCTCGATCGTGATGCTTTGGGGGATAAACGCGTTTACCGACAACGCTCCTATGCTGATTAACTTTATGCGTGGCTGCTCTATTCTTGTCGCTACCGCTTGCATCGGATACATGGGGTATTCACTCATCTCCCCGAAACGTAAAGTTGCAGTCAAACAAGCAAATTAATCTTCTTTACGTAGATACTGTACGTCCAACAAACGGACAGTATCTACGCACTAGATCTAGTGCTAGCTCAAAGCAAACCAAATGGGTTAACCCACATTTTGCTTTTTAATACTCCAAAGTCATTATTCTACTTAGGATACCCCGTCAGAACATTTATGAATACGTACCTATTTATGCTAGTCTTATGACCTCAATTACTGGCAACTAAGTTTTATTCATGAAATCAATTAAACACGTAGTCACATCAAAAGATGTGGCAAAGATGGCAGGCGTCTCTCAATCTACTGTATCGCGCGTGTTTGTTCCGGGTAGCTCAGTATCCGAAAAGACCAAGCAAAAAGTCTTTGAAGCGGCTAAAGCCCTTAACTACCGCCCTAACGCCTTTGCACGTAGCCTGACCACAAACGAATCGAAATTGATAGGTTTGGTGTTTCCTGATGCGGATTACCCTATCCATATGAAAACACTGCAATTAATTTCCAGTGAGTTACAGAAAAAAGGTTATTCTGCCGTATTGATTCCATGGCAAGTGGATGAAGAAGAGGGCCACTCAATCCCAAATATCTTCCAGTATCGCGTCGATGGTGTCATTGCTGCTTCCGCAACCTTCAATAAGTCCCTTTATGAAGAATGTGAAGAGTTTAATATCCCAATTGTTCAATACGCACGAGTTGTTGAAGGTACTAGGAGTAGCTACGTTATCAGTGACAACTACGAAGCAGGCCAACAAGCTGCGCAACTTCTGCACAAAAGTGGCGTGAAGAACGCGGTTTATTTGACGGGAGAAGTGCCAACCTTTACGAATGACGAACGTCAAAGCGGCTTCTGCTCTGAATTTGAAGACCTAACCGGCAAGACGCCACGCATCATTGAAGCCAGCTATGACTACGCGAGCTCACTTGATAAAGTCCGTGCCATACTGGCAGACAAAAATCGGCCTGAAGCGGTGTTCTGTGCAACCGATAACCTTGCTATGGCGATCATGGATATCGCCCGTATAGAATGCGGGTTGAGCATTCCTCAGGACTTACAAGTCATTGGCTTTGATAATATTCCTCAGACAGAATGGTTAAGCTATCAATTAACCACATTCCGCCAGGATTTCCGTCGCCTCGCTCGCGAGTGCGTGAAGATCATTGTTGATCAAATTAATACGAAAAACGGAAGCCTAGTAAAAATGATGGTGCCAGTGAAGTTAATCGAGCGACAGACAACAAAAGCTTAAATAGCTATAGCCAGCCATTCGGTTGGCTTTTTTATGTGCCTCTGAATTCCAAACGGCTCATTTAGTGTTGTAAGCATTAATGGACCCATGTATATTTATGAGCTATTACACTATATGAACCAAAAGAAAAGAGGCTCATAATCCTTATGACCACGTATCTTTACACTCGCTATTCGCCAAAAAATCGAGCTTACCAAGAGCACCTTAATACTCTAAAAGCTTTTGCGCCCGAAGCTCAGCACTTTGAGGATAAGGTTCGTGGTTGCATGCCTCCAACCGAGAGAGAGGCATTCTTACGACTGCTCGATTCCGTCAGAGCTGGGGATACGATTGTGCTCTGGTGGCTGACCGCATTTGGTCGCGACTTTAGTCAAGCATTGAACACAATAAAAATGCTACTCGATAAAGGGGTAACATTGAAAACCGTATGTGAATCAATAACTTTTGAGCCAGATTCTGTTCAAACTCAAACACTACTCACAGTGTTATCTGGATATGGGAAAGTGCAGACTGAACATCGCCTGTTTGCCGCAGAGCAAGGGCGACAGGCCATTAAAGAGCAGCCAGAATTATGGAAACAGAAGTTTCGCGGCCGCCCCGCAAACAAAACCAAACACCAACAGATCGCAACGTTACTGCTAGAAGGCTACACATTGCAAAACGTGGCAGAGCAATGCAAAGTCAGTCTATCGACTGTGAAGCGGGTCAAAGCAAAGCTAAATGAAGTGGATGACGAAGGCGGCTTAAGATCACGACGCCAAAAAGGTTGTTTGAATGGAGACCAGTCATGAGTCGCCCAATCAACTTTCATACTATACTACTCGCCTGTCTTATTATTAGCGTTGGCCAGTTGAGCATGGGGCTAGTCATGCCCTCTTTGCCATGGATAGCAAAAGACTTTTCCATCTCCCTCGACCAAGCTCAACTACTTGTGAGTATTTATTTGCTCGGCTTTGGCCCCTCTCAATTTATCTACGGGCCAGTGTCAGATGCTTTAGGACGAAAAAGAGTATTACTTACCGGTTTACTCATCGCGATGTCTGGTCTGCTGATGATTATTTTCTTCAGTGACACGTTTACAGGGATGGTGATGGGGCGCTTTTTACAAGGGTTAGGTACAGGATGCTGCGCGGTACTCGCGAGAGCGTCGACTCGAGATAGATTTAGCGGGGATGAACTCCCAGTGGCAATGTCTTACATCGCCATGGCGGCTTCAATCACGCCACTTATTGCACCTGTAATTGGCGGCTTTATCAACTTCCACTTCGGTTGGAGTATGGTGTTTATTTCTCTGTTGGGCTATGTCTCGCTGGCCTGGGTAATCATCGCCTTTAAGTTCACAGAAACCATCGCAAAACGTTCTGTCATTCCGTCATCCCGAAAAATGTTGCTCCAATACAAGAGCTTACTTACATCTCGTTACTTTATGAGTTTCGCCAGTATCAGTTGGTTAAACTTCAGCTTAATGATTACGACAGTCTCTGTGATGCCATTTATCATGCAAGATCAAATTGGCATGACCTCCGCTCAATACGCGATGTGGGCGCTCATTCCCGCTTTGGGTATGTTATGTGGTACCACGATTTGTAACCGAGTAAGGCCAATTATTGGCAATAAAAAAATGCTGCTTTGCACCCCATTTCTTCACCTCGCTGCCGCAATATGGTTATTTTTCTGCCCTGTTGAGCCTCTATTTCTGATGCTAGGACAGCTATTAATGATCTTGGGTAATGGTATTGCCCTACCTTGTGCACAAGCGATGGTAATGCAACCTTATAAAAAGCAAGCAGGTGCCGCAGCGGCAATGTCTGGTGGTGGACAAATGGTCGTCTCCTCATTGGTCAGCTTAACTCTGGTGCAGCTTGGATTGAGTCAAGCATGGCATCTAGCGATCGTTATCGTAATATTTGCATCGCTTACCTTCACCAACATTCAACGTGGCTTCAGTGCAGAGCAACCTTCAGAACAATAACAAAAAACATACTATTGTCCTTATAGCTACAACAAATCGTATAAACTTAAATTTAGGAAAAGTTGGCGGATACTAACATGATGTTGTATTTAAGAATTGGCGCCTTAACACTCGCCACATTGATATCCGCTGGTACTGACGCGAGCGCCAACGAGAACTGGCAGTTCGAGCGTGACAAGAATGGAATCACAATTTACTCCCGAGAACATAGTGACGGTTTAGTTGAGATCCGTGCTCGGATGTTCACACCCACCAGCTATGGTGCATTTTTAACGCTACTGGAAGACAGTGACAATATCCCGAACTGGATTGACAATGCCAGTCATAGCCGGGTTTTAAATCAGATATCGGCCACCGAGAACATCGTTTACACCCAGTTTAAAGCACCATGGCCTGCCAAAAATCGGGATATGGTCACCTACTCAAAGTACTGGGTCGATGAGCTGGGATTCACGATAGAAATCAAAAGCGCACCTGACTCATATCTTGCTGAACAAAATGGTTATGTTCGAATTCGCTCGGTTGATGCGACTTGGGAGTTACAAAAACTCACAAACGATACAACACTCGTGGAATACAAGGCGTTTGCTGACCCCGGAGGTCTATTGCCAAACTGGCTGATCAACAAACTCTCAAAAGAAAGTGCATGGGCGACATTTAGTAATTTAAGAAAAGAGTTACCTGAATATCAACAATACTCTCATCCTCAAATAGATGAGTAAGCGTCGCTCTTCCCACTCGCTTTTTAATACGGTACATAATAACAAAAGGCGGCATATGCCGCCTTTTTCTACTCAATGTGTTACTGTTGTGCAACCGTTACAGGTTTAGTTGCACCACGGTAATCAAACTCAAAACCAATACCTTGGTCTGTCACGTCCATCGTCATACCACCAACAAGCTCGCCTTGTAAGCTTTTGACAACATCATCCGGAACCGGCTCCCCAGTGATTGACGACGCACTCTCTAGCACTTCCAAAATACGCTCTGAATCAAAATCAAAGCTGAACAAGCCATTTGGAGAAAGTGATTGCGCCATCACTTCTTTGCTTGCTTCCGCAGCACTATCACCACTGTAAAGAGTGAAATGGTTTTCGTTTAGACGAGCAAACACGTCCACCTTCATGCCAGTATGCATTTCTAATAGGTCACTGACATTAACAGGTTGGTTATCCGGTTGAATTTGCAATTGAGCAAGTTCAGGAACGAACATTTGCGCAGTTTGAATAAGCATCATTGGATCATTGGCAGAAAGAGACAACATACCATCTAGCTGGCTAAATACTTCACCATGCTGAGCATTAGTATCTACTTTGATATCAAACATTTGCAGGCTTAACCCTTTAAGGCCGTTAACCATGCCTGACCCCATGCTTACAGCGGCTGCTGGATTCTGGCCGCCCATCTCTTGCTGCATTTGTGTCAATAAAGAGCATTGATATTGAGGCTGGGTCAAGTCAGCCCAAATCTGACCAATCGATGGCGCTAGCGTATTAATGTCTAAACCAAGCGCCATACTAAAGAAACTCTTATCACTTTTAGACTCTGCCAATACACCACGAATCGACTTGAGCGCATCTAGAATCACTTTATTGTTGGACTCAACAACAAAAGAACCTTTAATGAACGCCTGATCGCCTTTCATCTTGTATTCTGCAAACGCGACGGACTGAGGCCAGTTTTCTGCAACTTGAGTAAGCTCAGTATGGCAGGCTGGTGAACGCATTTCCTCAATAGTTGGTTCAGGATCTATTGCATCCAACGTGCTGATTTGACGAGCAAACATATTGCCATCTTTCGTCGTCAAACCTTTAATCACTTCGCGATGATCAAAGTAACCAAAAGAGTTGTTGTTTTCACCGTATTTGGCTTGCAACGCCTCAAGGCGTCCACTGTCAGCAATATTTTGACTTGGTGCTTCAAGCCCTAATGCCATTTTAATCGGGTTTTGAACGCCCAGTTGCGGAACATCAACCGTTAACGTAAGCACGTTATCAACCACGGCTACAACCAAGCCAATACCGTCCTGCGGGTCAATTGAATCAGTCATCTCGTAACGACGATACTCGACGTCACCAAGCTTAACCAACTCATGCTTAGCGCCGCTCATCTGCTCTTCATGATCCAGTGTTTTCCATAACGCGGCAGGGTCTTCAATATCCACTTTGTACACCGGTACCATACCAATTGTGTACAACACAGGATTAATGTTTTCCCCGGTGCCCAAATAAGCTTTTAATGTTTCTGGCGACGCAGCACTCTCTAGGTATCCATCGAATAAGTTAACTGCAAACTGCTGTTGTGGAGACAGTGGTTCATCGGCAAAAAGTTCTGCAATCGAGCCTTGATTCGCCGTACCGAATGCGTTCATGTATTTATAATGGTTAAAAGGTTCTGTCTGATACGTCACCATAAGTGAATCTGCAGGAACTTGCGTTAACAGTGAGCCTGCATCACTCGCGGTAGTATTGTTTTGGTACAGGTAGCCAGCGCCCCCTGCTGCTGCGACCACTGCTGTAGCCAATAGTAGTTTTTTCACGACCAACTCCGTTGTCATAGTTATGTGTTCCTAAACGAAATGTAACGCTTAGGTTTAAAGCCAATGAATAGTGCTTTATATCAACCGCTATCATAAACAAGTTATCGATGTAATGAATGTCGGTTTGATAAATTATCCAACATTTATAAGGCAAACCGTGAAGTAAGTTGAATTGCGTGCGGATGCTATTGGCAATATTCACAATCCAATTTCTCGGATAACCGCCTTAAAAATCATAATATTCAGTTAAATGAAGCGATTTGGAGTAATTACGACCAAAATCAGCAGAATATTAAATCTTTATTGAGTCTTTTATCTAATATCTGAAAACGCCTCACGACCTGACACTTCTTTCCAATTTGCCTCTGGCGGTCCCTACTCGTTTTCCTTACATTCCTACTAACTCAGTGACGAGACGTATACCAAATACGAGCAATAGAAGACGATGAAAGACCAGTTGACGATCTCTATATCAACTATCAATGGCTCAAGACATTGGTACTTCAGTAAAAGGATGCAACGCAACATAAAAACGTTTTTCGTTTTTTTTGTTGTTGCTCTGGCCGCGACCGTAATCTTAATTCATCACTTGTACACTCGCGTTGATAATGCAGCGTTAAAACAAGCTGAATTGACAGAGCATTCACGCACCATGGGTGAAGAGCTCAGCACACTGAAAACACTTAAATCAGAGCTAGAAAATGACCTTTCAGAACGGGAAGAACGGGTACAACTTGTTTCGGAACGTTTGGGTGAATTAGAGAAAGTGCTTGGGGTTGGAGAACATACCTCGACAAATAACTTGGATGCTAGGCTCGATGCGGCGGCGATAACCTCAAACGTTCGCATGGTGTTATTAAACCAAATACCAAGTGGCTCTCCAGTCGGCAAGGTACGGCTATCTTCCGGATTCGGTAAGCGTATCCATCCGGTGACAAAAGTTGCCAAGATGCATCGTGGGCTCGATTTTGCCGTAAATATCGGCACCAAAATTTATGCCCCTGCCGATGGGGTAGTGGAAGTCACCCGCCGCAGTAATAAAGGCTCTGGTAACTTCCTCAGGCTGCAACATTCTTTCGGTTTTTCGAGTTCTTATTCGCACTTGAAAGCGTTCAAAGTAAAAAGTGGTCAGTTCGTCAAAAAAGGGCAGCTGATTGCAATTTCCGGCAACAGTGGGCTCTCTTCTGGCCCTCACCTGCATTACGAGGTGCGATTTGTTGGGCGAGCACTGAATCCGAAACCATTTGTCGATTGGAGCCTTAATGATTTCGAAGACATTTTTACTAAGGAGCGAAGAATACGATGGGAATCTTTAATCAAAACAGTGGAACAACGAGTAGCTCAGCAGCTTCAACTCTCATCGCCAAAGGCTGTTCTCTTAGCGGAGAACTCAAAGTAGAAAACGATGTCCAGATTGATGGCATCGTCGATGGTCAAATTAACGTGGAAGGCACTCTCGTTGTCGCAGAAAGCGGGCGAGTAAACGGTGAAATCTACGCTAAACAGCTGATCATTAACGGCATGATGGACGGAAACTGTCACGCAGAACACATTCAAGTGCTTGCCAAGGGACGCGTAAGCGGTAGGATCTGGAGCAATAACCTCAGCATTGAACCTGGTGGCAAATTCTTTGGTGAAGCAGCCGAATTACCTGAAAAGGAAGTGGTAACGTTAAAGGGTAAGGCTCAAGACAGTGCAAACACAAAAGAAAACAACACCAACAATGAAAAGCGACTTGCGCGTAAATCAGCATAAAACGCTCTGATTAAAGTGCTTAAAAAAGACGGCTTTCACGCCGTCTTTTTTATTACTATTGCCACGATTTTCGTCAGAAACTACGTGATTATTCGGCCGGATTTAAAACCATCACCGAGCGTTTTGCTTGTGGACCAAAAGCTGATTTTGCATGCGCTTTCACTTCATCTAACGTCACACTCTTAGCCACTTTCTCAACGTCAAGCAACACATCGACGCCGTAATCATGCACCAAATAACGAGTATATGCCCATGATCTCTGTGCTGGATTGTCATCCAATCCTTGCATCGCGACTGCCAGTTGTTTCGCGGCCGTATCCACTTCTTTTTGGGTAATATTTGACGCTAAACCATCAAACACTTTGCCCAGTTTACTCTCTAAAAGTGCCACCTCTTCGGGCTCGACTTGAGACTCCAAGAGCCAATCAGAGATGGGTTCGCGATCTTGTGTCATGGTGTAAATGCTCGGGCTGTAATCAAGGCTAGACTCTTCTCGCACAATATCCAAAACACGTGCATTACTAATACGTTGCAAAATATCTTCGATAACCGTGTCTCTTGCCGTACGTTGGTAATCGCTCGTATTAGTCAAACGCATTACATACAACGATGAAGGTTCATGCCCATCCGCAACCACAGTTCGCTCCGGTACTTCCGGGTTAAACGCAACGTGATAATCAATCGAACGACTCGGTTTCATTTCGATAGAGGCCACATACTTACGCAAAAGTGGTGTAATTTCTTCCGGCTCTACGTTTGCAACAATAACCATCTTAAAGCCATCATTGGTTTTGAAAAGTTGCTCATGCACCGCTAGTATCTGCTCGGAAGTCACTTGTTCAACATCATCACTGGACACTATACGATGACGACTCCCCGGCAAATAAGAATTGCCGTTTGCTTTTTGAATCAGTTTGCCCATCGGTGATTCAAAAAAAGCGCCGCTCTGCTGTTTAAACTCTTGCTTCGCTGCCGCCATCTGGCGCTCGTCGACTTTAATCTCCGTCGCTAGGTTGTATAGTCCATTCAAAGCATCAGTTAGGTGCGTATTTGGCGCCGTAATTTGCGCTCCGTGACTGGTCGCATCAAGCATCGCGCCAAGCGCAATGTTGTTTTTGCGTAAGTAGCTATCTAGCTCTGAACCAGAAAATGCCCCTAACCCACTGCGTATTGCCGTTGTTGCTGCGATTTCATAAGCGGCATACAACGTCGGATCAACAGCGGCTTTACCACCTTGGCTCGCATAGTAAATATACGCTCGACCACCCGCTTTAGTATCTTTTTGGAACCACACTTCGACACCGTTTGATAGCGTATAGACTTGAAAACCACCCGCTTCCTGACGCATGCTCGTGATGCTGCCTTCCTGGGTAGGCTTTAAGAATCCATCCACTTTGTCATACATCTCTAACGGTTTTTCGCCAGTTTGAAGATAGGCACTGTTTAGAGCGGCAAATACACCATTGAACTGTTCTGACGTTTCGCTTTTCCCCAAACCAATAAAAAAGCTTGGCTGCTGAGATAACAAAGCCGTCAATTGTGTGTTAATGCTCTCTAAATTCTCGTTGTTGATGAATTCTGCCAAACTCTGGGCATAATTCTCTTTTGATTGGCTGACACTGTCTTGTCCAATTTGAAAAACACGTGCTTCTGCGTAACTGTTTGGCTTACGCTGACTCCAATCTGAATCAATATTTGCAAGTTCACCTTGCCAATTTGACATAACGCTATCTAACTCGGATTGAGTCGCACCATAATCTCTCAACGACGCCAAGGTACGAATGAAAGTCTGGTGCATTTGTTCGCGGCGATCTGGTGCAAACGAAATCCCTGCCGACATCATACGCTGATAGTTAGAGTAATAGGGCTCTGCATAAGCGTATTGAAAAGGTTCAGCGGCATCACTGAGTACACGGATCAAACGCTGTTGAATGAGTTGTGTTGCGACTTCATCACGCCACACTTCATGTTGTTGCTCAATCGTCGTGCCGCCACTTAGACCACGCTCAATCACTAAATGAAGACTGGGTGATTCCATCGTGTTACTTGGCAAGATTCTGTTTTCGTTGTTCACTCGAATATCACGGCGCTTCTCTATTACCGTATCCGAGGTACTTTCCCAGTTCGAGAACTTGCTTTTGATAATCTTGGACAGTGAATCTACGTCGATATTACCAGTCACAATCAACTCGGCATTTTGTGGCTGGTACCATTTGTCGTAAAACGCCTTTAACTTACTCGAGGAAGCGTTTTGAATCGCTTCGCGAGTACCAATTGGGTCATGCTCACCATACATAGTGCCTTCAATCGAGGCTTGGTAAGCATGCATAGAAAAGGACTTATCATCCGGATTAGCACGTCGCCATTCCCCAAGAATCACCCCTTTTTCTTTCTCTACTTGCTCAGGAGCAAACTCAAGTCCGTTACCGATATCTCTCATCCACTTCAGGGCATCTTCTAGCTTCGTATTATTCGCAAGGTCAAGCTGGTAAGACGTTTGCTGATAACTGGTAAAAGCGTTGATATCAGCGCCAAAGCTACCACCAGATTGCTCGAAAAGTTTGACAACGTCGTTACCGGTAAAATGTTCACTACCATTAAACGCCATATGCTCAACAAAGTGAGCGTAACCCTTTTGAGAAGATGTTTCTTGGAATGAGCCGATATTCACCACCAAACGGACCGAGACTTCTTGGTCTTCTGTTGGATAAAGATGGTATTTCATACCGTTCGATAACTGGTCCACGTGCCAGTTGGCGTCAGGTTGAATCGGCGTCGACTGTTGTATCAGAGCACACCCTGACACTAATAACGCGGGGACTAACAATATACTGCGCATAACGATTGCCCATAACAATGATTAAGCTAATCAATATATATCCGGTGCTATAACCTTCACATTTTTAATGGATTATCAAATACGCAAATGTGATAAAGATCACCATTTGTTGAAATTAATTCTCATTTACAAAAATCGACAAATCCTTACTTTACAAATACATAAAAAATATCGTTCCAAATCCTTTTGCTTATTTGATGTAAAACTCAAATTCGCGACATGGAGTCAGTATTTATTTTGAGCAATAAAATATAATTATTGAACAGATTCGAATCTGACTTTCTGCTGCATATTCAACAGCGCAGAGAGCACTGATGAGAATAAAAACACAACAACTATTATTCAAAGATCTATTATTCGCTTTATGTTCAAAAATCTATCATTAAAAAACAAACTGGCAATCTCTGCCAGTGCCGCCATCATTCTCGGGGGAGTGCTGGTAGAGGGGCTGTCTTTTCGAGATTCATTAAACAGGCTCGATGTCGAAGTCGCACAGCGACTAGAAAGCACTAGCGCATCTTACAATCAATACGTAAAGGACTGGCTACTCTCTAAAGAGCGCGCACTGACTTCACTCTCTTCTGATTCAGAGAAACGTTCTCTGGTTACACATTTGAAACAAGTCCGAGACTCTGGCGCGTTCGATAACGTTTTCCTCGCTTACCCGGACGGGTCACAAGACAACGCTAATGGGGTGGTTTTGCCACCAGGTAATAACGATCCTCGTAAGTGGGGCTGGTACACCAATGCAATCGCCAACCCATCGAAAGTCTTTATGGATAACCCGACCGTTGCTGCTGCAACTGGTGCGAATGTGGTGTCGCTCGGTAAAGCCCTGCAATTGCATGGTCAAACCGTCGTTCTGGGTGCTGACGTAGAGATCGGTGATATCCTGAACAGTCTGAACCAAGTGATCCTACCGGGTGAAGGTTATATGTTTATTGCCAATGAACAGGGCAATATTTTCACTCATAACAACGGTAAACTGCTGAATCAACCGGTTAGCAAGCTAGGCCTCAACAACAACGACATTACGTCAGCTGCACGTTCAGGTACAGAGCGTCGCGTCTCTATTAACGGCACCGAATATGTGATTTACGCGCGCCACATAGAGGGTACCAAGCTCACAACAGTGACGGTGTTAGATCAAAACTCGTTGGTTGCCCCACTCTACGATGCTGTTTGGGATCAGATCATCGCAACCACCATCGTCGTCGTTATCTGTGTAGCTTTGTTTAATCTGCTATGTAGCATCTTGTTCCGTCCGCTCTACAACGTTTCGAATGCGCTCGCACAAATCGCAAACGGCAGCGGCGACCTAACTCAACGCATCAAAGTAGAAAACCGTGACGAAGTTGGTGAGCTGGCTGAAAACTTCAACCAGTTCGTTGAAAGTTTGCAGCAACTTATTGGTCACATTCGTCACCAAGCGGAAGAACTGAGCCAACAATCGGAGCTGAGCACGAATCGCGCGAATCAATCGGTTTCCGATCTGAACCATCAGCAACAAGAAATCACTATGGTGGCGACCGCTGTGACTGAAATGGCATCGGCAACGCAAGAGATTGCAGCACATGCAGAGCAGACGGCTAAAGCCGCTCAAGACTCTTCAGCAAGCACACAAAACGGTCATGAGTTGGTGATCAACTCCAAATCGTCCATCAATAATTTGTCTTCTGAAGTCAACCAAGCGAGCGTTGTCATCGGTGAGCTCAACCAGCACGCGCAAGACATCTCAACCGTGCTATCAACGATTCGAGACATCGCAGAGCAAACCAACTTACTGGCTCTGAATGCGGCGATTGAAGCGGCGCGTGCAGGTGAACAAGGTCGCGGTTTTGCCGTTGTTGCAGACGAGGTTCGCGTGCTATCACAACGCACACACACCTCAACCGAAGAGATTCGCTCGACGATCGAGACCTTGCAGCAAACCACACAACGCGCAGTGGCCATCATGGATACAAGCTCTCAGCTCGCGCAAGGTTCGGTGGAAGATGCTGATCGCGCAGCACTGGCTCTGGATGAAATCAACGCGGCCGTTGCGCTGATCAGCGATATGGCAACGCAAATCGCGACCGCCGCCGAAGAGCAAACGCACGTAACCAATGAAATCACGCAAAACGTCACGTCCATTAAAGATGTGACCGATCACTTGGTAGTTGGTGCCGAAGAATCGATGAATCAATCTGCTGAGCTGAAATCGCAAGCTGAGGATCTCAACTCGAAAGTAGCAACATTTAAACTGGCTTAAACGCCACATTAAGGACGCTCTTAAAAACAACAAACCCCGCTAGCGACTTTGTTACTAGCGGGGTTTGTTTTTATGGATCGACGTTTTTATTGCAGATAGCTTTCGAAAGACGTAAACCTACACCGCCACACACATCGGCGTGCCTGAGATTGGGTCGTTAAATACTCTCGCTTGTAAATCAAACACCGATGCCAACATACCCTCTGTCAGTACCTCTTGCGGTGTTCCCTGCGTGACTAACTGACCTTTTTCCAACACCACCAAATGATCGCAGTAACGGCACGCTTGGTTTAGATCGTGCAGCACTACGACCACTGTTTTGCCTTTGTCGTTCATCTGCCTCATGAGTTTCATCAGCTCAACTTGGTGAGAGAGATCCAAGTAAGTGGTTGGCTCATCAAGCATCACTACGTCGGTATCTTGCGCCATTACCATCGCAATCCACGCCCTTTGCCTTTGACCGCCAGACAGCGATTCAACTGGCTTGTCAGCAAACTCAATCACGCCAGTATCTTGCATTGCTTGCTCGACTAAGGTCTTGTCTTGTTGACTTAACCGGCCCCAATGAGAGAGATAAGGCGAGCGGCCATATTCGACCAGTTTTCTGACGGTAATACCTTCAGGACTGACAAGAATCTGCGGCAGCAAAGACAACGAACGCGCCAAGCGTTTATCACCGTAGCTGCTTAGTGGTTTGTCGTCATACAACACTTGGCCAGAAGCGGGTTTATTGATGCGTACCAAGGTTTTTAATAGTGTCGATTTACCGCAACCATTTGGACCAACTAGTGCGGTAATTTTACCTTGAGGAATCGACAAAGAGAGATCTGGAATGATGGTCTGTTTGCCGTACGCGACGGATAAGTTCTGCGTTCGTAACATGCTTACCAACCTCTATAACGATACAAAAGAAAAATGAAATATGGTGCGCCAATAACAGATGTCAGCACTCCCGCTGGTAGCTCAATTGGTGGCTGTAAGCCTCTCGCTAAACCATCGGCGCTAATCACCAACAAAGCGCCAAGGGTTGCAGCGGCTGGAATCAACAACTTGTGGTTGTGGCCAAACAGCAAACGCGCAAGATGCGGCGCAAGCAGGCCAACAAAGCTGATCGTGCCTGCCACAGACACACTGATACTCGCCAATAGCACGGCAGCAATCAACGCAAGAATTTGGATCTGTCTTGGTTTCGTGCCAAGTGTAGTGGCGCTTTCTTCTCCCAGTCCCATAACATCTAGCCGCCAAGCCAGCCAAAACGCCAATGGTAGTAGCAGCAATAGAGCACTCCAAATAAACGGCACTTGTTGCCAATTTCGTCCCCACAAACTGCCGGTTAGCCATACCATCGCCGTGTTGATTTCGATAGGGTGCACAATCAGAAGAAAATCGATACCGCTGGCTAAAAATGCGCTGACAGCAACACCAATCAGCGCCAAACGTGCTGGTGTTGGTTTCGACCAGTAAGCCAGCACAGCAATAAAGCCAGCAGCAAGCAAGCCTCCCGCCATGGCGACCATCGGCAACATTGCCACTGGCGCATTCGGATACAGCACCAAACAAGCGGTAGCGGCCAGTCCTGCTCCGGCGCTTATCCCCATTAAATCTGGTGAGGCAAGTGGATTACGGATGACGCCTTGAACTAAAACGCCTGACAGCCCCAACCCAGCGCCCACGCCAATGGCGAGCAACATTCTCGGTAATCGATATTGGTGAATCACAAAGTCCGAGTCAGAGAAAGAAAACAGTAATGCAAAAACCTGTTGAGCCGACATGTTCGCCGCACCAACAAACAGCGTGAGAGAAGACGCAATCAGCAACAATCCAACTAATGCAAACAGTTTGGTTTGATTCATCATGATGATTTCCTCATTGCAATCGCGATAAAGCATGGTGTGCCCAACAGCGCGGTAATCACGCCCACTGGCGTTTCAGCCGGAAAAGCAATCGCTCGTGATAAAGCATCTGACCACGTCACCAATGCCGCGCCACACAAGGCGGAAACCGGAATGAGAATGTGATAGTTGTGACCAACAATCGGGCGTACCAAGTGCGGCACTAACAACCCGACAAAGCCAATTGGCCCAGCAATCGCTACGCTAGTTCCTGCCAACAGCACAACCGCTAAACCACTGATAAATCGCGTAAGACGAATGTTACCACCTAGCCCAACAGCAACTTCGTCCCCCAACGCGAGTAAATTTAAGTTTCGCGCTAAGCCCATGGCGAGCACCAAACCTAAAGTCGCAAAAGGCCACAGTTGCTGCCACTGTTCAGAATCTACCGCGGAGAGTGAACCCGTTAACCAATGCAACACGCTGTAAGCCATGTCATCCGCCAAAATTACCGACGCACGAGTTAACCCTATCAGCAGTGCACTGATGGCAATGCCCGCTAGCACTAAACGCAATGGGTGAGAACGCGCGGAAAAAAAACCGCCCAACAACATGACCGCACCACCACTTAGTAGCGCGCCGAGTACTGCGTTGATGATTGGGTTCAATTGACTAAAGAATGGTACGCCGATGGACGCCAAGGCCATAAAACAAGCCGCACCAGCATTAATGCCGAGAATGGATGGCGACGCCAAAGGGTTACGAGTTAATCCTTGCATCAGCACTCCGGATACCGCAAGCGAAGCGCCAATTAATAACCCAGCATAGGCACGAGGCGCACGCAGCGTCGCGAGGATTTGATGCAGCATATTGCCCTCATCAAACGCAAACCAATAGCTTGTCAGATCATTAACGCTCAAAGAAAAGTTGGACCAGCCAATCATTGAGGCTGCATAGCCTGAGAGCGTACACAACGCCATAGCACAGACAAACAAGCTCGCTTTCCAATGCGATTTGCTAACCGAAGACGCGCTTTCCGAGCTTATCGCCGCACTCATGAGCGCTCCAATAACGCTTCAAGATTGCGGGCAATTTCTTCCGCAGCCAACATGCCGCGATTTAACGACCACAGTTCAGGAGAGACCTCAACAAGTTGCTGTTTTTTCGCAGCGGTTAGCAGCTTAAATAATGGGTTTTTGCGCCACTCATCCACAATATTTGGTTGAGAGTAAAGTCCAACTAACAACCAATCAGGGTTGGTTTTTAGTAAAAGTTCAAAACTGGTTGGGATATACGCTTTTTGCTCAGATGGAGCCAGCGGGCTTTGGATGCCCAGCGTACTCAAAACGCCCCCAGCGTAAGAAACCGGGCTATGCAGCCACATCCCTTTGTCAGAAACCACACCAAACTGAATGGTTTCTTGTGTTGCAAAATGCTGTTTGAACTCCGCCATTGTCTGTTTGTGCTGCTCAATTCGTTGTGTCATTTTCGCTTGTTTGCCAATTGCCACGCCGATTTTGTGTGCGGATTCGAGATTTTCTTGATATGTCTCACCACGGCTTTTTAACAGCAAAGTTGGCGCAATTCGCTGCAAATCTTGATAAATCGCGCGATGACGTTCTGCATCAGCAATGATCAAATCCGGCTTGAGCACCGCAATCGCCTCTAAACTCGGTTGCGAGCGCATGCCGACCGATTGCCAAGGACCAACCTTGGCACGAACAGCAGGAATGACTCGTGTGGCATCGTTGTCATCGGCGACGCCTACAGGTGAGACATCGACTGCCGCTAATGCATCGACAAACGAAAATTCTAAAACCACAATACGTTGAGGTATCGCTTCTAGCTCAAAAGTGCCTTGCTCATCTTGCACGCTGCGCGCCTGAGAAAATGCGCTAAATGACATCAAAGCTGAGCTCAACAGCATCAGCAAAACGGTTGAAAAGTGTTTGATCGTAAATTGTTTTTTATTTTTCATCTTGCTTTTTTCCAGTGCTAAGAGTTTTCCATTACCTAAGATCGGCAAAGTCGCCAAGGTAAATTGGCGACTTTTCTTTTCAAACTCGGTGAACGAAACGCTTAAAACTGATAGTTCAGATCCAGTGTGTAAGAGCGTCCCGGAGCTGGGTACCGACCAACTGGGCTTGTATCAATCCCGCGGAAGTAATACTCCTCGTCAAACAAGTTGTTCACCGCAACATTCATGCGTAACTTGCCTTTGTCGTCTTTGTATAAATCCGTCCCCAAGTTGAAATTCCACACCATGTAAGATGGTACTTTACCCGTTGCGCCAGTTGCATCTTCGGCACTGGTGTTGGCGTTATCGGTATACGAATCACTAAAGTAGAAGCCCGATAGCGTGGTGTCCATGCCGTAAAATGCGTAGGTTGCATCCCAACCAAGCTGATGCTTAGAGGTGTAAGGCAGTTGATTACCTTTATTCGTGCCTTCTTCTTCAAGCGTAGCGTCTAGATAGTTGTAGCTTGCGCCTAAACTCAGTGCAGGTAGTGCTTCAGGCACGTAACGAGCAGAAAGCTCTATGCCTTGGTGAAGTGTTTTTCCGATGTTATCGAAGGTCTGCGTTGAGCTTTGCCATTGCAATTGATCTTCAAAGTCGATGCGATAAAGTGCAGCGTTAAAGCTGGTCGCATCTTGGGTGTAACGCGCGCCGACTTCGTAGTTCCAAGCCAGTTCGCTACCTTCTTCACCCAAACCTCGGATGTAGGCAATTTGTGGCGCACGAAGTGATTTTTGCGCGTTCGCATACGTCACCCACTGGTCAGTTAAGTTGTATGCCACCGTCAAACCTGGCAACCATTCCGTCACGGTGTTGTCTGCCGTTTGTTTTTTACCACGATCGGTAAACGTCATTCGAACCGACTCAACACGCAACCCAGGCGTTACCTTCAATGTATCATTGAACAAACCAATTTCGTTGCTAACGTATCCAGCAAACGCGTCCGTATCTAGATGCCAATCACGCGGAACGCTGGTTGCACCACCGGCGATTGGAGTCTGAGTGAGTTTGTAGTCAATGTCTTCATTAACATAACGGGTACCCACGATCCAGTTTTGAGTAACGGATTTACCTTCGCCAAAGTACATCGCCATTTTTGGCTCTATACCATACACGGTAAATTCACGTGGAGAGGTACGAACGTCCGTCGCTGGCAGAGCCGGATCCGCCCAATGGCCACCCGCGCTGTTAAAGCCCCACTTGAAAAGACGCTCTGACTTATGGCCAAACGTTAGCACTTCTAGCTCGGCACTGTCGGCAAATGGCAAATCGTGAATGTACTTAACACTCCAGCGCGTCGACTTACCTTCATAATCATCGTAAGGACGTTTCGATTGGTGACGATCTTGCTCGTAATCTTGTGGCGAAAGTGCGCCCGGCATTTGCGTTTCAGCATCGTAACGTTGCAGGAATGCTTGAATCTCTTGAGTGTCACTCAGTAGCCACTGTGCTTTGGCTTGGAAGTTCTTCACGTCCGTATCGGAATGTTCACGGAAGCTTTCACCTTTTAGGAAGTTACCTTCCAACTGTAGTGCAAATGTGTCGCTTAACCAGCCGCCCGTGCGTAGGTAAAAATCATTCAGCGGCGCATCACCGCCATCAAACACGGTAAGGCGGTTACTGATTTCAGTTTGCCACGTGTGTGGAATCGGTTTGGTCACTAAGTTGATCACACCACCGACGTTGTTTGGGCCGTACTGTACTGCGGCACCACCGCGTACAATGTCAATACGATCAAGCATCGACAGTGTTGCTGGGAAGATAGACTGACCAGTGTGACCATATGGCGCAAGTGTTAGCGGTACACCATCCATCAAGAACTGAGCATGACCACTACGGCTTGCTTTCAAACCACGTACGGAAATGTTAGGCAATACGCCCGTTCCGCTTTCATCCTGAACTTTAATACCCGGCACGCGCTGTAGCGCGTTATCAATCGAGCCTGCGGCGGTTTTCTCGATTTGATCGCGGGTAATGACGGTACGAGCACCTGGGTACTCTTTGACGTCTTCAATTTCAGATTTACCAATCACGCTACCAGTGACAACGACGGTTTCCATCGTGGTAGTTTGTTCTTTTTTAGCAGGAGCAGCAACCGCGCTCATGGATGTGGCAGAAGCGATTGCAATCGCAAGCACACTGTAAGTGGTAGACAAACCAGCACGTACACGCACTTTACCATCCAAATTCTGGTAAGACATTAAGATCTCCTTTGCGAGAAATTGAGCCTCGGGCAGAATACATCCCGTAGGCTCTAGGGGCTAAACATCCTCAATATGAGGAAAAAATCGGCTAACAGGCGCTAACTACGCACAAAAAGCCTAGAACTGATATCCGTAGCTGAGCATGAACTCGGCTGGTGCGCCGTAGCCAATCTGGTTTAAGCCAGACGTGCCGTTTGTTGCGCCAAGAATGTATTTCTCATCCAAAATGTTGTAAGCGTTCGCTTGGATTTTGTGACGACCAGTGGTGTACGCCGCCATCAAATCCACCGTTGTGTAATCGCCAAGTGCGACGGCTTCGTCGTTACCTGCGTAACGGTCGCCCACGTACTTCACACCACCGCCTAAACGCCAGTTGTCATCCAATTGGTAAGTGCTCCAAAGAGAGAACAAGTGGTCTGATACATCGTTAGGCTTTTTGCCTGTGGCTTTGTCTTCCGCATCTAAGTAGCTGTAACCAACAGAGATGTCCCACTGTTTGGTGATTTGGCCGCGAGCCTCTAATTCAATGCCTTGGTGACGCACTTCAATTTTATCGATCACATCGCCGTCCACGTTAGTTTGTGGTTGCTCTTGATCAATCTGGAACAGTGCCGCATTCAACATTAATGCGTTATCCAAAAGGTACGCTTTCGCACCCACCTCTTTTAAGTCGGTGTGGAAGAATTCCGCCAATTTTGGATTGATGTAGATACCAGCGTACGGTAACTGCCAAGAGCGCGCTAAACTGGCGTATACGGATGTGTCGGAATTGATGCGGTATACCAAACCAGCACGGTAGCTGACTTTGTCATCATCCAACTTTTCCTTATCTGAGCCCGCTTTTTGTTGTTCGAGCTCCATCGAGTCGTAACGCACGTTACCGATCAAAGAAAGGTCGCCCCACGTATAGACGTCTTGCACATACAAACCTGTCGTGGTGGTGGTATTGTCACGAAATGGCTTAAAGCCCGGATCAGGCGTTGGACCAACGACTGGGTCGTATATATTTTGCGGAGGAAGCGTTTTGTCACTTGCCAACGTTAGGTCGATATCGATCTGGTTGAAATCTGCACCCACCATCAATTGATTGTCCCTGGTTTCCCAAACCAACTCAGATTGTAAAGTGGTCGTAGTACGTGGATCGTAACCAAAGTTGTTGACGGTTTGAGACACTTCATTACCCGTCACTTTGCCCTGACGCGTGCCTTTTTGCTCAAGTTCGATATGGTTGAACGCCGCTCGGTTGTTCCATACCCATTGATCATTCAGACGCCATTCGTAATCCACCGCAATACGGAGACTGTCTGACTCCTGATAGTCGTTTGTGCCGCCAAAGTAAGTGCTTACTGGCAAATCAACTGGCTTGCCATTTTTTGATGGCACACCACGATATGGCACTAATTCTTGATGGGCGTATTCCACGTCAACATCAATGGTGTGACCATCCGCTGGTAACACACGAATGGTCGGTGCAATGAAGAAATCGTTTGAATCAACATGATCAACGTACGAGTCGGCTTGACGGTATTCCAAGTTAATACGCCCGTTGACCTTATCTGTAAACGCCATTGAGCTATCGACCTGACCAACATATTGGTTGTTGCTGCCTACACTACCGTTTACGTGAGTAAAATTCTCACCGTTAGCGCGTTTCGTCACCAAGTTGATGATGCCCCCAGCCGAACCACGGCCATACAAAGCACCCGCAGGGCCTTTCACAATTTCAACGCGTTCAACGTTCGCTAAGCTGCGGTAAGACTGCAACGTACCGTCATCTCGCAAGCCATCACGGTACATATCGTTGAGTGAATCAAAACCACGGATCATGAACTGATCGCGGCTGCCTTCGCCCAAGGTGTTATTGACCCCGGCTACCCCATCTAGCGCATCCACTAAACGCACCGCGCCTCGGTCTTGCATTTCTGTTTTCGTTACTACGGATACCGCTTGTGGCACATCAAGCCATTCCACATCGGTTTTGGTGCCTGATTGAGGCATGTGTTCAGCATAACCTTCGTACTGATGACCGAAGACTTGAATCGTTTCAGTTGCTGATGGGGTTGAGTTCGTCTCTTCTGAAGCCACTGCGCTTGGTGCTACTAATGAAGAACCAATCGCGACCGCCAAGGGGGTCAGGGTCAATAATTTATTCATTCCATAATTCCGTTTAGTTGTTATAAAGCCAACGGATGGAAATAAGAACAAATATTATTTCTATTTGCAATATTAATTTTATGCTCTATATTTATTTACCCTAAAAACACAACTAACAACAAAAAAAACCAAATATCATAACAATAAATACTAAAACTTCTGCCCTCCGTCTCGAGAGAGGCACATTGGAAGACGACCGTGAGCGACTTTATCAACGTTAGAAGAAAATGTTAGAAAATTAGGAAAGCTCATGAAATCTACGATGATTATCGTAAGTCATGTCGTTAACGATGCAGTCACTCACGGCTTTGTGCCTGCAGCTAAAGCGATGGACCTTCACGTCGTTCTTATCACCGACCATAAGCTCAGCCATTTAGAGTTGGCGAGTCATGATAGTCACTTTAATCCGGATACCATTCTAGAATGTGATGTCTTCAACCCATTAGAACTCATCGAAACCATCACGGAGCATGAATTAAAGCCAGACGCTATTTTCAGCAATAGTGATCACTTACAAACTTCCACCGCCATCTGCGCGCAATTTTTTGGCCTCCCATCCAAAGATTGGTCTGTCACGTTAAAGGCCAAAAACAAACACTTAACTCGACAAGTGTTAAATGAAAAATCCTTACCCAACACACAAAGCTGTTTGCTGCATCGCCATTCGAATGTGGCATTAGGCATGGCCTTCCCTGTCGTAGCAAAACCCAAAGAAGGCGTGGCAAGTTTAGATGTACAGCGCTGTGACTCCCAAAGCGAGCTCGATGCTTACTGCGAGGCGTTTTGGCAAAAGCACCCAAACGCCGCCATTCTGGTGGAGCAGTTTCTTCAAGGACCGTTGGTTACGCTCGAAACTTTAGGAGACGGTAACCAACTTATCGCCGTGGGCGGTTTTGATGTGTCGCTCTCTGAGCCACCTTACTTTATCGAAACCGCCGCAGACTGGAACGGACCAAACGGCATTGCTCACCGAGAAGCTTGCTTGGCTCAACTGAAAGCGTTCGGCGTTGGTTTTGGAGTTTGCCACAGCGAATTTATTATTACGGAAAATGGCCCGGTTCTGGTGGAAATTAACTACCGCAGTATTGGAGATGGCCGCGAATTCTTGCTCAACAATCTCGCTCCCTTCGGTTGGTTTAGCACGATTTTGGGTCTGCATCTGGGTCGAAGATTGGACGGCGATTACCAAATTCATGGGTCAGCGCACGTGCACTACGTAGTTGCGGAACACAGTGGTGTGATTGACGGAGGTTCGACGTCGTTCATCCAACACGATGACGATATCATCACCCAGCAACAGGTACTAAAAACCGCTGGAGAACACTTCCAACAGAGTTATTCCAATAAGGATTATCTCGCCCGAATTTCGATTGTCTCACCATCAGGGCGAAACCTCGACCAAGCGCTGCAGAACGCGCTTAGCAATTTCGATCTAGCTCCGACTCGTGAGGTGGCAGCATGAATGACAACGCTTTGTATCTAACGCAACGATTGATCGACACTTGCTTACGCGAAGACATGTTTGGCATTTTGTCGAAGGCCAAGTTCAGTAGAGACGCGCCAAAAGGGGTAATTGTTCCTCAAGACGAGCAAGTCTGGCTGATATTTGCCAACTCTGATTTCACGTTGTATTTACCTGTTGCGCCAACGTATTACATGCAGCACTGGCGCTACGGTCACGCCAATGACGAAACACCACCAGGTTGGTGGGTGGAGAAAAATGGCCAAATCGAGCATCAACAGCATTACAAAGAGTGGATTGCGCTACTAACGACACTGGCGCATGAGAGCTCTCACGAGTTGCTGGCGGGATACCTTCAAGAACTGGAATGTGCAGAGAAACACAAAGCGCTGTGTGACCAAGCGTTTCATCATCACGCAGACCACATTTCTCAACCAATATCCGAGCTTGGTTCTTGGCATCAAAAACTGCTGCTAGCCGACCAGATCGCTTCTTACCTTGACCACCCGTACTATCCAACTGCGCGGGCGAAGTTTGGCCTGAGCGATGAAGACCTTGCTAAGTACGCGCCCGAGTTCGCACAAAGCTTTGCTCTGCATTGGATTGCGATTGAAAAATCACTGGTAACATTAACCAGCGGACAACCTGATTGCTGGCCAACCATGGAGCAAGTGGGGCTTCCTGCTGATTTTGCACTGAGCCACGTTCTGTTCCCTGCACACCCGCTCACCCTGCGATCTTTAGAAGCCTTACCCGAAGGTGTGATAGAAGCGCCTTTAACGTATCTAGACGTGACGCCGACGCTTTCCGTTCGTACTGTGGTCGTCAACGAGGCACCGCACATTCACATCAAGGTTCCGCTGATCATGCGATCGCTAGGCACGAAAAATATTCGCTTAATCAAGCCTTCAACACTGTATGACGGCCACTGGTTTGAACGCCTACTCAGCCACCTTGAACAAACGGACGCCGATTTAAACAGTCGCTTGTTCCATTGCAACGAAAAACACGGTGGACACGTCGGCGATGATAAAACCTTCGCGTACATCGTACGTGAGTACCCACTTACTCATTGCGAAGACAAAGCGTTAGTTCCGGTTGCAGCACTAGCAAGCCCAATGCCTGACGACCGCTTGTTCTTAGAACATTTGGCAGAACATTACTATCAACAAGATACGCTGGCGTGGTTCCAAGATTACGTCGATCTATTATGCCAAGTGCACCTCACCTTGTGGCTTCGTTATGGCATCGCATTGGAGTCCAACCAGCAAAACGCCATCATTGCATTTGATCAACAGGGCAAAATGACGCTCGCGATGAAAGACAACGACGCGGCGCGAATTTGGCCTGAACGCTTCAACTTCGCAACGGAGCATGCCGCCCAAAAACACGGAACAGGAACAACTCCCGTGGATTGTGATGAACTGCTCGACCAACGCATCAAAGTCGACAATGAATTGGCGCTCGGTCAGATGTTTACCACCATCACATTACAATTGGATATCGCAGCGATTGTAGAAGCCATGGCAGCGAAGGGCATTGCCTCTTCAGCATCGCTTTACGCCATCGTGGCCAAAAGCATTGCAGAGCAACTCAACCGATTGGAAGGCGAAGGGTTAGAGACAAAACTGGCACGCGAGTTACTGCAAGAAGCACCTGATTTGTACGCCAAATACTTGTTGAGCTCTGGCAGTTTGCTCTCGAAAGAAGCCTCCGGCGCGAGTGACATCAATAAGTTCTATGGTTTGTCGGCTCCGAACTTCTTGCTGCTTTCTAGCGAAGAAGCGCAACGCGCCTACTTAGAAGCCATCAAAAAAAGCGTACGTTAAACGATTATGACCAAACTCATCTACAGCGTGTTGTTGTGCCACTTTATCGCTGCGTTTGCCGCGTTAGGTATGCCGCTATTTCTACCCGTCGTGTTGCCAACGTTAGGCGCAAGCGTTGATGCAGACTGGGCTGGGGTATTGTTTATCCTACCCACGTTTTGTACTGCGTTGGCGGCGCGATTTTGGGGCAACTTTGCTGATCGCTACGGTCGCCGCCGCTCACTCTTGCGCGCGCAACTTGGCCTTGCAGCAGGGTTTGCGCTGTGCGGCTTTGCAGACAACCTCGCCATGTTTGTGTTTGGTCTTATTGTTCAAGGAACCTTTGGCGGCACCATGGCCGCCTCGAACAGCTACTTATCTAGTCAAATTAAAGAAGCCAAAACACTCGGCAAGTCACTCAATAAAACCCAACTATCTGCTCGTTTGGCGCTGATCGTTGCGCCCATTGGGCTCGGCTGGATCTTGTCCGAAACCAACCCACTCAACGCGTACCTGTGGTTATGCGTTTTGCCTTTAATTGCTATGGGCATCACGTTTACACTGCCAGCGGATAAACCCGCCGACCAAAACCTCGAAAAGCCAAACTCAGAACCTCAGCAAGAAAAACCGGTTGCACAGAAAAACGCAATGCATGCCATTCGTTGGATCTTCTTTGCTCAATTTGGGTTTGCGTTTTCTATGGTGATGACCTTTCCTTATTTCTCGCCGTTTGTGCAGCAATATGGCATCACTAACCACGCATGGATCGGTTTTTTGTACGCACTGCCGCATGGCGTCTATCTGTTGCTGGCAGGCAAAATCCACGTGTTGTCAGATGGGCTGAATCGCCATCAACCGCTGCGCACGTTGTGGCTCGGATTTGCATTGCTTGCCGTGAGCTCTGCTTTGCATTTGATTGCGTCCGAAACCGCACTCATTGCTGCGAGAATTATCTTTGGCATCGCGATGGTGTGTTGTTATCACGGATTGCATCAGCATCTTGCGAGCAATCTGGATCGCAAACTCAGTGGCAAAGTATTTTCTCGCTTTGATGCCATGTCCAAATGGGGTGGCGTGGCGGCGGGATTTTGCGCTTCTTTCATTTCTAGCTTGGGGCTACTTGAGGTTCCTTTCCTACTTTCTGCGATAGTCAGCGTAATCACCTTGATCGCGCTGGTTCTCCATTCAAAATTTGGAAATCAACATGTTACAAACTCAATCCTCTCAGACTAGCGAGTTGCGCGCGCATGATGTGCAGCTCAATCGGGAGAAGGCCCAACTCAACACAATAATGGGTGTTCTTAATTGTTACTTACGTGAATTTGCGCTACCGAATCAACAAGTGGAATGGCACTACCAATCGACATCGCTACCCCAAACGTTAAAACGCAACTATTCCGCCAAGCAGCGGGTAGCCGTTCATCTTTCTCAACAAAATGGCGTGCTGGTTTTGCCGATTCACTACGCGAGCAAACTGGGCAAAATCAAATTGGCAGAACTGCCGTGGGCGAAAATGCCGGGATCTGGTTGGGCGAAATTGGATGCCACGCAAACTCTTACGCTTTTGCTTAACTATCTCAAGCAGGTGTTGGCGATCCCGTTTAACCATGAGCTGATCGAACAACTAGAAAATAGCGTGCTGGTTACCGAGCAGTTTCTCAACGTCGCGCCCAAATCGCATCACAACGAGTTTATCGCTTCGGAACAGTCTCTGATTTGGGGGCATACTTTCCATCCGACCCCGAAAAGTCGTTCGGGCGTCACCATGGATGATCTCTTGGCGTTTTCTCCAGAAGTCGGCGCGCAAGTCCCGTTGTACTGGTTTGAAGTGGATACGTCCTTACTTGATGTGCTGAGTTCTGACGGAGACGCTAACCCTGCGCAGCGCATGCTACAACAGCTCGCGCCACAACACACCACCAGCAATGAGAAGACCCTCTACCCTTGCCATCCTTGGGAAAGCTACACCATTTTGAGCAACCCAAGCGTGAAGCGTGCCATTGAGCAAGGCAAGATCACGCCACTGGGTTTAGGTGGTGAACAGATGCAGCCGACCTCTTCAGTTCGTACCCTCTACCACCCAGATATGGACTGGTTTGCGAAATTCTCCATCAACGTACGATTAACCAATTGCGTGCGCAAAAACGCGTGGTACGAACTCGACAGCGCCGTGCAGCTCACGTCGATTCTCAAACCGATTCGAGAAAACGAACAGCTGCACAACCCTGTATTTAAAGTGATGACAGAGCCTTACGCCACCACATTAAATCTAGAAAGTGTCGCTGAGCGTAATTGGGATGACAACACCAAAGCGCGCGAATCGTTTGGGATTTTGTATCGCGAAAATTTCTCGCTGAGCGAAGTCGACATCTTAAAACCAACCCTCGCTGGCGCTCTGTTTGCTTACGACAAAAACGGCAACAGTTGCATTGCTCAACGCCTTAAAAACAAAGCGCGTACTACGCAAAATCGCTATTCCGACATCGCGACACTGTGGTTTGAACGCTATTTGCATTGCCTAATTCCGGGCGTGTTTAATTACTACTTCAAACACGGGGTGGCGTTTGAGCCGCATTTGCAAAACACCTTGATTGGCTTTGAGCAAGAGATGCCGTGTTGTGTTTGGATTCGTGATTTGGAAGGCACCAAGTTACTGCCGGAGTTTTGGCCAGCAGAAACATTAACTGACTTGTCTGAACGCGCGCGACAATCGGTTTACTACAGTCGCGAACAAGGCTGGAATCGCATCGGATACTGCACCTTTATCAACAATATCAGCGAAGCGATTTTCTTCATCGCAGAAGGTGACGAGCCACTAGAGCAAACGCTATGGAATGCGGTGCAAAGTGCCATTGTGCGTTGGCAATCAGTGAATGGAAAACAGCCGGAACTAGAAGCGTTGCTGAATGGCGGTCACTTCCCGAGCAAAAATAATTTCACCACGCGTTTGATGCAAAAAGCCGATAAGGAGTCGGGCTATACCCAAGTCGCCACGCCTTGGCAGCAACACGAAAAAGGAGCGCAACATGTCTAATTCCCTCTCTCTACCGACACTCGTTTGCCAACAAGTTCACACGCTCGCACAGCAGCAAAATCAACCCTTGTGCGCGTACGTGTATGACCTAAACGCCTTAGAAGAACACATCAAACAACTGCGTCACGTTTTGCCGAAAAATGTCGAGCTATTTTACGCAGCCAAAGCCAATCCATCAGGCCCTGTTCTCAAAACACTCGCGCCGTATGTCGATGGTTTTGAAGCGGCATCTGGCGGGGAGCTGGCACACCTCCACCAGCAACAACTCGATAAGCCATTGATCTTCGGTGGCCCAGGAAAAATGCAAAGTGAATTGCAACAAGCGATTGAGCTTGATGTCGATGCAATTCATGTCGAAAGCCTCACCGAGCTGCAACGCATTGGTGCGCTAACCGAGCGCCTCAACTGCCCTGCTTCGATCTTTTTGCGTATGAACATTGATATTGGCGACATCACGCTCAGCAAGTTGGCGATGGGCGGCAAGCCGACTCCTTTTGGTTTGGACGAGTCCGAACTGAGTAATGCTTTGATGTTGCTGCGCGATTTCCCGCAAGTGTCACTGAAAGGTTTCCATTTTCACTTGATGTCGCATCAGCTCGATGTTGAGCGTCACTTAGCGTTAATGCAGCGCTATTTCCAAGTCGTAAAAGCGTGGCAACAGGAGTTCGAACTCGGTGAGCTAATGATCAACTTGGGCGGCGGCATGGGCATCAACTACCAAAACCCTGAGCAACACTTTCCGTGGATGGAGTTTTGCGACAAGTTGGAATTCCTCATCGCTAAAGAGCAAGTTCAAGATTGGACACTGCGTTTTGAATGCGGACGGTTCATCACAGCGGCATGCGGTTATTACGTGATGGAAGTGCTGGATATTAAGCAAAATCTTGGCGAAAACTTTGTCATCGCACGCGGAGGAACTCACCACTTCCGCACGCCAGCAGCGCAGAGCCATGATCATCCATTCGTCATCCTGAAAAACGAGCAACACCACGAAATTTCTCACCCAATTCAGCATACACAAGCGACCTTTGTCGGCCAGCTTTGTACGCCTAAAGATGTGCTGGCACGCAATCAACACGTCGCCCACGTCGATATTGGTGATTATGTTGTGTTTACCTTAGCGGGCGCCTATGCGTGGAACATCTCCCATCAAAACTTCTTGATGCATGAACCGCCGATCTTCCACTATTTTTAAACGGCATACTTCGCTTTACTCAAGCCCCAATCATTGGGGCTTTTTTATTCCATCTCGGCACAAATTCATTGCCATTAACCGCTTTGCGAAATAGCAATAATGCGTTTTATCAGCTCGTCGGGTTCCATTTTGGGATTGCGGTAAAAACGGAAGATTTCCGAGTTTATCGCTTGCTGAGCAACCGGATTGACCGCCATCGAATCAATCATACTCGGCACAGCGAGGTTGTGTTTCACGCCGTAGTGAAAGTCTTGATATGACTGGACCTGACACGGATTAAAATCGCTGATGTTGATATCGGTGCGTACCGGAATCGAGCCTTTTACCTTATTGAACTTAGCTTGAAACTCGACGTCTGCCAGTGCGCTTGCGGTTTGCTGAGCCGCCTCGGCAGAAAACGACTTGCTCGACATAAACACCAAGCTGTCCATGTTGTAGAGGAATACACCATCGCTGTCCGGCGTTGGGTAACAGCCGACCTCTTGCGGGACTGAGACTTGATTGGCGAGCAGCTCACCTAAAATCCAATCTCCACCGATTTGAAACAGTGCTTGACCGTCGGCTAACGCTTGGGTCGCCGTATCCCACTTACTGTCAGGTAATTGGTTGTCGATCAACAAGCTCAGGCGACGAAATTGCGTCAGCGCTTGGCGCAGTTTTTCGCTGTCGATGCTGTCTCGCTCAAGCTTAACCATTGCATTGGTGTAGAACTCAACGCCGCCAGTGGAGATCACTAAGTTCTCGAAAAGT
Source organism: Vibrio sp. 1874 (assembly GCF_033344395.1). Lineage (NCBI taxonomy): Bacteria > Pseudomonadati > Pseudomonadota > Gammaproteobacteria > Vibrionales > Vibrionaceae > Vibrio > Vibrio sp. 1874. Next base: position 183,065 of record NZ_JAWPOR010000001.1, on the reverse strand, counting down.
TGGGCGACTTGCCACGGCTGCTCACCGACTGCGATCGGTACAATGCCATTGTGCTTAGCAAGTTCCATGGCAGCGAACATCTCTTGCCAATTTTTCGGCGCGGAAAGATTCAGTTGTTTAAGCAGCTTGTGGTTGACCCACAACCAGTTCAAGCGGTGCAGCGTAAGTGGCAGGGCGATATAGCCGTTTTGTGTTTTATTGATTTCGATAGATAGCGGGTAGAGCACCTCGTCCCAGCGCTGCTCATCCGCTACCGCGTTGACGTTGTGCAAAATACCGATGGCATCCCACGCCTTAATACTTGGCCCTTCGATTTGCGCGAAGCTCGGTGGGTTGCCCGCCAGCGCGCGAGCTTGCAGTACCGTCATCGCGCTGTCGCCACCACCGCCTAGCACCGGGCTTTGCAGCAGCTCAATATCGTGCCGTTTTAGCTGAGCTTTGAGTGTTTGCAGCGCTTGCTGTTCGCCGTCAGAAGTCCACCAATGTAAAAACTCTACCCCTTGTGGCGACTCAGCGTGAGCGACGCAAGGGGCGAGCAACAGTGGGAACAAGAATGCCAGTTTGTTCATAGTCAGTCTCTCGGGAAAGTCAGCGTGGCGCAGAGGCCGCCAAACTGAGAATGGCTCAGCAACAAGTTGCCGCCATGAGCCTTTGCAATACTCTGTGAAATGGTTAACCCCAGCCCACTGCCTTCTTTATCGTTGCTAGCGCGGAAGTATGGCTGGCAGAGCTTTTCAAGTAATAAATCGTCAACACCGTCACCGTGGTCTTCAATTTCAATCTGGATCGACTCTGGGCTTTCACTCAGCGTAATGTCCGCTTGATGGCCGTATTTGAGCGCGTTATCGACCAGATTCTGAATGCAGCGCTTAATCGCTAACGGTTTACCAGCAAAGTGGGTGCGGATTTCGCCGTGGATGCGAATTGTGTCCGGCGCATCGGCGATATTGGAGGAAATGTGCTGAATCAGTTGGGTGAAATTGATCGGCTCGATTTCCTCGTGGATATCGGTCTCTTTAATGCATTGCAATGCGCCTTTGACCATCAAATCTAGGTCGTTACTCAGGCGGATAAAGCGTTCTCGGTCGGCGTCGTCATCCAGCATTTCCGCTCGCAGTTTTAGGCAGGCAATCGGCGTTTTCAGATCGTGGGAGATGGCGCTGAACAACATTTCACGGTCTTTAATATGGCTGTCGATGCGTCGATTCATCTTGTTAAACGCACGTACCGCCGCTTTCAGTTCGTTACTGCCGCGCTCAGAGACTTCGGGCACGTCTAATCGGCTCGACATCAGGGTTGCGGCTTTTGCCAGCTCTCGAATGGGTTGAATTTCTTTACGAACGATAAACCAGGTACACAGCAACAGCATTAGCGCGGACAGTAATAGCGTGAGCCATTGGCGCAGCTCAAAATAGTTAGTCTCTAGGTTGATGTAAGGCGCGGGTAGCACCGCCGCGAGATAAAACCATTCGTTCTGTGCGACTTCGACCTGCATCACCAGAATAGGCGGATTGAGGTCACCAAACGAAAGCGAATAATGCGCCCACAATAACGGCAGTTCGTCGATAGGTAGCTCGTTGTTGAACACTTTGAGTTTGTCGCGCTGGGTGAACTCCACCTCGATATTAGGAATGCCGCTCAGCTCGCTTTCTAATACCTCGCGAACTTGGTTGATGACCAACGTTTTGCGTTCGCTTTCTGGCAGTGGGTCGACGTCAATCTGGTGATTGTTGAGTGAGACGAAAAAGCGCGTGCCGCCCATGTTGCGCAGTTGATTGAGCACCAAGTGGCGATATTCAGAAGGGAGGGTTTGAAAGAAAGCGATGGTGGAAGAAGCGCTCAGTGCTAAGCTTTTGACTGTGGTGGTCAGGCCCTCTTTATCGCGTTCGCTGGCGTGTTGATACCAGATAATCCCGGATAATACCTGCGCCAGAATGATCACCAGCAACAGGAACACACTGGTGCGAACGACCAGTGATCCCGTCCAGCGTTTAATTCTCATAGTGCACGTCCGTGGTCAGCATGTAGCCTTTGTTACGCACCGTTAGGAGCAGCGAACGGTCTTTATCTTCAAGGTGATGACGCAAGCGGCTGATCTGCACGTCAATGCCGCGTTCAAACGGGTCGGCATCGCGTCCCCAGATCTCGCGCGCAATGTCATCGCGAGACAATATTGATTGCGCGTGGTTGACGAACAAACCGAGCAGCGACAAATCCGCGCCACTCAGTTGCTTGACCTCGCGGCTAGCAATGTGGGTCAGTTGCCGGGTTACGGTATCCAACAACCAATCGTCAAAACGCACTTTACGCGTCAGTTTGCTATTGGCGGTCGATTGGCTGCGTCTCAGAATGGTTTTGATGCGCGCGAGCAGTTCACGCGGGCTGAATGATTTGGTGATGTAGTCGTCAGCGCCCATTTCTAGCCCTGCGACTCGGTCGGCTTCTTCAGTGACGGCGGTCAGCATGATGATCGGGATATCGGAGTTTTTGCGCAGTTTCTGGCACAGGGTAAAGCCATCTTCACCGGGCATCATAATATCGAGGATGATCAAATCAGGATGGTGATCGTTGAGCAGTTGCCACATCACGCCGCCGTTTTCCGCGCAAAGCACTTCAAACCCTGCGCGGCCAAGGTAATCCGACAACGCTTCGCGAAGGTCGAGGTTGTCATCGACGACCAGTATCTGCTTGTTTTCCATCCTACTTTCCCTGTGTCCGTCCCTGTGCCTGCCCCTGAGTTTGGCGCTGGCCAATATGATGCATTCTTAAACGCCCATGCACAATCGAGCCGATTGCAATTTTCACTTCTCGGTGTAAGAGATTTGTAAGCGGCCACTTACAAACTGATTGCCTTTTGTAACCTTAGGCGCCGCCTTGCTCGCTATGATCATCCTGACCTTACGTGAAACAACATGACCTGAAGGAATCAGGTCCTACAACACTGGCATTCGTCAGGAGGAAACCATGTTTGCAAGTATATTTGGACAACTACAAAAAATAGGGCGGTCGTTGATGCTGCCTGTGGCGGTGTTACCGGTGGCTGGCTTGATGCTGGGTATTGGTAACGCGGGTTTTGCGTTTATTCCAGACGCGGTCAACAAAGTGATGCTCGCCGCCGGTGAAGGCGTGTTCGGCAACATGCAGTTGATGTTTGCGGTCGGTGTGGCGCTCGGGTTATCAAAAGGCAATGACGGTGCGGCTGCGCTCGCAGGCTTAGTTGGCCTAATTATTATGAACGCATCGCTCGGTATCGTGACTGGCCTGCGCGGCCTAGAAACTGACGCCACGATCATGGGCGTTGAGACGCTGCAAACCGGGGTGTTTGGCGGCATCTTTATCGGTGCGGTGGCGGCAATCATGTACAACCGCTTCTACAACATCAAACTGCCGGAATATTTGGGCTTCTTCGCGGGTAAGCGATTTGTGCCCATTGTCACCGGTCTATCGGCGATCGTCGTTGGTGCGATTCTCGCGTTTGCATGGCCACCTGTCGGACAACTTCTTGATGCATTCTCTCATTGGGCAGCGTACCAAAACCCTGTACTCGCGTGGGCGGTTTACGGCGCGGGCGAACGTTCACTACTCCCGGTTGGTTTGCACCACATCTGGAATGCGCCGTTCTTCTTTGAAGTCGGCAGCTATGTAGACCCAGAAACCGGCAAAGAGTTTACCGGTGAGCTCACTCGCTTCTTCGCGGGCGATAAAACCGCAGGTTATCTGTCTGGTGGCTTTATGTACTCCATGTGGGCGCTACCAGCAGCGGCATTGGCGATTTACCACTGCGCGTCTCCTGAGCGTAAGAAAATCGTCGGCGGTTTGATGATGTCTGCGGCGTTGACCTCTTGGTTAACTGGTATCACAGAGCCAATCGAATTTACCTTCCTATTCGTCGCGCCAGTGCTGTACGTGATCCATATTTTCCTAACTGGTATTGCGTTTGCGATCACCGCATTTTTGGAAATCAAACACAGTACTGACTTTGCGCACGGCGCGATCCAGTTCTTCCTTTACTACCCAATGTCGAGCAACGCGTGGATGTTCATCATCATCGGTCCAATCTGGGCGACGCTCTACTACGGCTTGTTCCGCTTCCTAATTGTGAAGTTGGATCTGAAAACGCCGGGTCGTGAAACCGACATTGCAGAAGTGAAGATTACCGGAGAGCCTGATGAAATTGCGGTGGATGTAGTAGCTGCATTGGGCGGCAAAGCCAATATTAAGTCAGTCGATGCGTGTATCACTCGTCTGCGTGTCTCGGTGAAAGACATCGCTAACGTTGATGTTGCTAAGCTAAAAGCACTTGGCGCGCGAGATGTGTTAGTGATTGGCGACAGTTTACAAGCGATTTTCGGCACGCAGTCTGACTCAATTAAGTCAAAAGTGCACAGCGTACTCGCCACCTCCTGATCTTACCTCCCCCAATCTAGGTAAGATTTGCCAACCTCCTTGTGAGGTTGGCTTTTTCGTTTTCGGAGTAAAAAAAGCGAAGCCAATAACCAGCCCTACTTCGCCGCCGCGTTGGTTAAATTGCCCAGCACGCCGCTGATTTTGTTCAATGCCTCGTCACAGCCTTCAATATGATGGCGCTGCTTTAAATAAATAGGATCGTTATAAGCTAACCACGTTTTGCCTTCATCATCTTCATACACCAACACTTTTTGGGGTAAATCGAGCGCCACTTCCTGCGCACAGATCATCAGTGGCGTGCCTACTTTAGGGTTTCCAAACACGATAACTTCGGTTGGTCGCAACGTCATATCGACTTTCGTGGCATTCTCTTGATGGTTAATGCGCGCAAAGACGTTCAACCCTTTTTCTTGCGCGATAGCGACAAATTTATCCGCCGTATTTTTTGCTGAATGCGTGCTCGCAACGGTTACCACACCCTCCCCAGCCAATGCACTCAATGACGTCAACGCCACGACCAACCCAATGATTACTTTTTTCATTTGTCGTCCCTTCCTCTCTCTGAGTCGAAAACTAGATATAGAAAAACCAAGTGTAGGAAAACTATAGAAGTCAAATTCCGCTATCGCGAATTGCACTCTACCCACTCAAGAGTCGACCGTGTAACACGGATTAATTGATTCAGATTAATAAAGCGTTAACTAGCTGAGCATCAAAAGCGTGAAATACGTAACATTTGCAGCCTATTTTAGTAAGAAAGAGAAAAGTAGTGACACGCGATCAATTTGAGTTATTAGCACCCGGTGGTGATTTAGATTCCATCAAAGCCGCCATTGCCGCTGGCGCCGATGCAATTTACTGTGGGCTCGACCGCTTCAATGCTCGTAACCGAGCGACCAACCTCACTTTAGATAACTTAAATGGCGTGTTAACGTTGGCCCATCAGCACAGCTGTAAGATTTTCCTAACGTTGAATGTGCTGATTTTAGAAAGTGAAATTCCAGCGATTGTTCGCTTGCTCAGCCAACTGAACACCACCAAAATCGATGGCGTGATCGTACAAGATCTCGGTCTGGCCTACATTCTCAAACATCACTTTCCCGATTTGGATGTGCACGCTTCAACGCAACTGAACACGCATAACGAAGGCCAAATCCTCTTTCTCAACCAGCTCACCGCAAGCCGAGTAAACTTATCTCGCGAACTTAACATCAGTGAGATAAAACATCTGGCGCAATTTGGTCGCGAGCACAACGTAATGATGGAAGTGTTTGTCCACGGCTCATACTGCATCGGATTCTCCGGAATTTGCTACATCAGTTCCGCTCGCAATGGCGCATCAGGTAACCGTGGACGCTGTAGCCAACCTTGTCGCGAACAGTACGAAACGACCAAAACAGGCAACAACTACCCACTCAATATGAAAGACAACTCCGCCTTTGGGGACTTGGAAGCGCTTGCTGATGCGGGTGTGTATTCGTTGAAAGTGGAAGGCCGCATTAAGAAATCCCACTACGTGTACACCGTGGTCGATAACTGGCGTAAACAGATTGATCGCTTGTGCGAGGGTTTGGAACTCTCTGAAGACACCACAGAGTTATACACAGTGTTCAACCGTGATTTCTCCAACGCATTTTTGCAAGGTGATTTCGGCAAGGCGATGTACATCGACAACCCGCGCGACCATGCTGTAAAGCATTTTTCGAAGGTTTACCAATGCCAGTCTGCTGATGATGTACAAGCGGTGAAAAAGAAACTCTACGATGACAAAACCGCGATCATTGAGAAAGTGGCAGAGCAAACTAAGTCGTTCGATGTCACTTCAACACAAGTATCCGGCAGCAGCTTGAAAGGGTCGATTGATGTGCCAACTCTGCCAACGTTACCTCAACCAGAACCTCGCCAAGGTGCGCCAAAATTATCGGTTCTGATCTCGTCAGCACAAGAAGCCATGCTGTGCGAATACCACGACGTTGATGTTTACTATCAATTGCCAATGGGATTGTCTGGTGAACTGAGCGCGATGATTGAATTGTTCCAAGCCAACCCAATGCTCAAACCTTGGTTCCCAGCCATTTTGATTGGCGAAGACTACCACGCCGCGCGCGTATTTTTGGAAACCATCCAACCTGAGTTGTTGATCACCAACAACTCAGGTGTCGGCATGATCGCAAAAGAGCTCGGCTTAGGCTGGGTGGCAGGCCCACAACTGAACACGGTGAACTCATACGCGTTTAAATGCCTTCAAGACGAGTTCGCGGCAAGTGGCGCGTTTGTTTCTAACGAGCTGAATATGAAGCAGGTGCGTCACATAAAGCGTCCGAAAAACATGCGCAGCTTCTACAGCATTTATCACCCGAACACTCTACTCACGAGCCGCCAATGTTTGTTTCAACAAACCGAAGGATGCCGTAAGGTGAAGGTCAACAAAAGTTGTTTGAAACGCTGTGATAAACGCACGTCTATCATCAACTTAAAAGACAATCCTTACTTGGTGCAAAAACAAAAAGGCAGCCACAATTCAATCTACAGCGAGCACAACATCTTAAACCTGCAAGTGCTGCACGATCTGCCGCAATTGTTTACCGATGTGTTGATCGATCTGTGTGATATCCAGACCGAAACAAAAGTCTCAGCAAGCAAACCTGAGTTGATTGACGCGTTCTTAGCTCTACTTGAAGATCACAGTGAACAAGCCGTCCAAACGCTGAATGCCATGATTCAACCAACAGCCAACGCGCAGTATTTAAAGGGGTTATAGGCGGTACTTGAAAGTTAAACAACGCATCCACTCTCAACATATCTTGAACACATACAGTGCACTGACTACAATAGCGCACTTTTTACGGAATTTAGGTCACACAAAATGACAGACACAGCTAAACCAGCTCTACCAGATCGCCTAGCGGGTAACCCACGTAGCCCATTCTTCATCAAAGAATGCTTCGAGCACCAAATCGGTATTCGTATCAACGGCCAAGAGCGCACAGACGTAGAAGAATACTGCGTGAGCGAAGGTTGGGTGAAAATTGCTTCTCCTAAAGCAAAAGACCGTTTCGGTAACCCAATGCTAATCAAACTTAAAGGCGAAGTTGAAGCGTACTACGTGTAAGCTGACCACGCTGAATATCTTTGAAAGCTCGAGTTTGACTCGGGCTTTTTTAATGCCTGTCATATCCCTTCCTCATTTAATCTCTTCCCTCTTATTTTCAGTACAAAGTAGGGTCTGTTTATCTTTCGAGATTAAGTTTTGTTCGAGATAAAATCGTTTTAGGCGAGGCAAGGAGTGTGTAGCCTAGCATTCTAAGTAAATACTCCTTAACAAAGCATAGAACGATTTTAGCCGAACCCTTTGGGCAGCGTTTGTTGGTCATTTCTCCTGCGTTATCAGCTTTTTCATGTAGGCTAACTACACATCAAAGCTTCTGCCTTGCACAAACACCCAACAATTCGCTGCAAAAATCAGCTCGAAAGGTCAACAGACCCTAAACTCGATGTAAATCGCTGTTTTTATCTGATTGTTGTCTAAAGTTTCTAGAGACATAACTGCAATAGTGATTGCCAAAAGAAACGACACCTTTTGAATACAGGGAGAGGAAATGGAAAGCCCACTTGTCACACTCAAACACGCCAGCAAAAGCTTTGTTGATGGCAAAGAGACACATCGCGTGTTGGAAGGCGTCGACTTTACGTTGAACACAGGAGCGAGTGTTGCGCTGACAGGCGCAAGTGGCAGCGGCAAAAGTACCTTACTCAATGTCATCGCTGGCTTTGAGCCACTTTCCGAAGGTGAGTTGTGGTTAGATGGTGATAACACGGCGGCTTGGAAAGACCCGCAATGGAGCCGATTTCGACACCAAAAACTCGGTGTTATTTTTCAGCAATTCAACCTATTAACGCCGCTCAACGTGCAGCAAAACATCGCCTTCCCTCTACATTTGAATCAACAAAAATGGAATGACTGGTGCGATTATTTGGTCGAGACTCTAGGCATCATCCAACTGCTTGATAGACATGTTTCTGCCCTTTCCGGTGGTCAACAACAACGAGTCGCTATCGCACGCGCATTGGCACACAAACCTAAGCTTCTACTCGCCGATGAACCCACAGGTAACCTCGACCAAAAAGCGGGGTTAGAAGTGATGAAGCTACTCAGTGAAATCACCACCCAAGGCAATACGGCAGTGCTGTTAGTCACCCACAGTCCTGACTGCGCGGAGTTTATGAAAACACGGCTGCGATTGGATAATAGTCAGCTACAGAACAGTCATCAAGTAAACAAACATGAGCTTCGCCATGAAGCAAGCTAAGCCATCAAATATCAGATTCACTCATACTCGACTCGCCCTGAATCTGTTTGTAGCGCACTATCGGCAGGCGCCACTGCAAGCCGCCGCGATTCTGATCGGTATCGTGCTGGCTGTGACCTTGTTTGTTGCGGTGCAAGCCATCAACCTCAATGCCAAGCGCAGTTATGCAGAATCTACCGAGCAGCTTAGCGCACAAGCTCAGAACTTAATTATTCCACCAGCAGGGCAAAACTATCTGCCCGAATCGCTCTACTTCACCCTTAGACAAAACGGACTCAGTGCAACGCTACCTGTAATCGAAGGGCGAGTGAGAGATGAACAAGGTCGACGTTGGTCAGTACAAGGTAGTGAGTTGATTGCCGCCATCTCTTCGCGTTCTCGGTATTCTGCAAACGGAAAGTCATCAGAAAACCAACAAAACGTGTCTTTGTTCGACAGTGCTTTACCTTTACCTGAGCTTTTGGCGGGTAAGCCAATCGTGATGATGAGCCAATCTCAACATCAAAACTTAGGGGAGGTACAAACCCTAGCTCTGGACGACATTCCAACCCAAGTGGTGGTGCTACCCGACGAATGGCAGTTAGGTAGCCGAATGTTGATGGACATTGGCTTTGCCCAGCAACTGCTCAATAAACAAGGACAGCTCAGTTACATTGCGGTTTTCCATTCGGGTGATAAAGGGAATAAAGACACGCAAGCAAATTGGCAAAGCATCATTGGCGAGCAAGGACAATGGATTTCCAATAACCAAAGTACAGACCTTGGCTCACTGACCGACAGCTTTCACCTCAACCTCACCGCAATGAGCTTACTCGCGTTTTTAGTCGGGCTGTTCATCGCTTACAACGGCGTAAAGTACAGCTTGCTTAAACGCAATCGGCTGTTAGTGCAAATTCAACAAGCGGGTGTTGCGCCGAGCATTGTGTTCTCTGCGCTGTTAGTTGAACTCACTATTCTCGTTACCATCGGCGCTTCCCTCGGTTTTGTATTGGGCATGCAGCTTAGTCACTGGTTACATCCGACCGTGGCACTGACTCTAGAACAACTTTATGGCGCGACACTGCTGCCCGGCACTTGGCAGTGGCAATGGTGGGCGCAAGCCCTGCTACTCACGTTAACCGCAACCCTATTGGCATGTTGGCAGCACTTTAAACAGCGAGTGCGCCAGCCGCTTTCCTCTCATGGCGGATTTTATCAAGCGCCGGAAGCCTCTAACGAAAACCAATTGTTCGTGATAGGTGCTGCGTTGACGGCTCTCGCACTCGCAGGGTTATGGCTGAGTGAGCATCACCGCTTCACCATGGCGTGGCTCGGCGTGCTTGTGGTGTCGATTCCTTTGTACCTACCCAAAACACTCAGCGTGTTAGCCAATTGGTGTGAAAAACGCACCGCTTCAGGTTTGATGCAGTATCTGTTTGCAGAGCTGCGCGAGCTGATTTCTCCGCTTTCTCTCGCCATGATGGCACTGCTACTCGCCGTTACAGCCAATATGGGCATGAATACGCTAGTTGGCAGCTTTGAATCCACCCTAAAACAGTGGTTAGAACAAAGGCTACACGCCGACATTTACGTCAGCCCTGCGCAAGGGGAAATCGCAGATGTAGAGCGTGCATTAGGACAGTTCGACAAGGTTGAGACCGTCTACAAGCAATACTACGTCGACGATAACCTACAAGGCTTACCGATTTTGCTTGGCACCAAAGACAAAGACACCTTAGAGCAAACAATGGTGTTCAAATCGCGTTTGGAGAACTTCTGGTCACGCTTTTACCAAGGTGAGTTGGTCGCTATCAGTGAACCAACCGCGGTCAAACTGGGTTTATCTCTGGGTAGCGAGCTCACGCTTGATGCCGTTCCAAATAAGAACCTGCTTGTGGGTGCGATATTCCACGATTACGGCTCACCCAATGGTGAAGTGTTATTAGCACCAAAGCTATGGCAAGAGAGCGGATTTACCGACCTGCCGACAAGCCTTGGCATAAAAGTCTCGGGGGACCCACAAATCGTCTACGAGCAACTGCGCGATCAATTGAATCTACATCCAAGTCAGCTCTACGATCAGGCGCAAATCAAATCCATCGCTTTGGATATATTCTCGCAGACCTTCGCCATTACGCGCGCGCTCAACGGCGTGACGTTGATGGTCGCGGTGATTGGTTTGTTCAGTGCTTGCTTCATGTTGCTCGACGCACGCAAAGCCGCCATTGCAAGGCTGTACGCACTTGGTGTTAGTCGTCGTAAATTAATGACCATGGTGGTCGGACAGATCGTCGCTTTGGTCAGTTTTACTCTGGTTATCGCCCTGCCCCTCGGAGCAATGGTGGGTTATGTGCTGACAGACATCGTCACCTTACGCGCTTTTGGTTGGAGCTTAAATTATCAGTGGAATTGGAGTGATGCGCTCAGTATTGCGGCGATCACCATCTTGGTGGCGGTGATTGCAACCTTGATTCCGCTGTGGCGATTGGTCAGCAAGCCTGTCGTATCCAGTTTGCAAAGCGAGGTGTTGTGATGGTTCGATTGGCAAGCAAGCTTACTCTACTCATAAGCAGTTTATTCCTGTTCGGTTGTGAAGATGCCCAACAAAAAAATATGGGCACGTTGCTGGGAAGCGGAGATACGCAAAGCGAGAGCAACCTATTCACTCCCGTAGAAAAAGGGATTGAACTCACCTTCCCGGCAGACCATCAAGCACACCCGGATTTTCGTCATGAATGGTGGTACTTAACCGCTAACTTAATTGATGAAGATGGCAACCCACTTGGCGTTCAATGGACACAATTTCGCTTTGCTGCTGCGCCACCAACGGGCGAAGATGACGTGAAGAAAACCGAATGGCAAGCTCAACAAATCTACATGGCGCACAGCGCAGTCACGACCGCGGACAAACACTACGCCGATGAAAAATGGTCACGCGCTCAAGCGTCCTTAGCCGGCGTCGATAGCTCTCCATTTCGTGTTTACCTCGATGATTGGCAGTGGACCTCTTCAACCAACGACCTCTTCCCTGCCACATTGAATGCAAACTCCAAACAGTTTGGCTATTCGCTGACGCTTACCAGCACTGCGCCTTATCAAAAGCAAGGCGAGCAAGGTTACAGTACCAAAAGTGGCGATGGTCAGGTGGCTTCGTATTACTACAGCCAACCGTTTATTGATGTCTCCGGTGAAGTCACGATCGATGGCAAAACCCATCAAGTATCCGGCAAAGGCTGGATAGATCGAGAGTGGAGCTCGCAATTCTTACTCGACTCACAACAAGGCTGGGACTGGTTTGCTCTGAGGTTGAGTGACAAAACCAGCTTGGTGGTGTTCCAGTTGCGGGATTCCAAAACCGGACAAGCTAGTTACGCCAGCGCAAAGCTGATGCAGCAAGATGGCTCTGGCATCGCCATTTCTCAAAAAGACATTCGCTTAATAGCAACCAAGCAAACAGAAATCCAAGGGCGAAAGTATCCAACCCAGTGGCAAGTGTCGATTCCAAATCAGCAAATTGAGCTTACCGTTTCTGCTCTCAACCCGAACGCGAAAATGCCGCTTTCGGTACCTTATTGGGAAGGCCCAGTACGTATTGAGGGCTCTCATTCTGGGACTGGTTACATGGAGCTAACGGGGTATTGAAATGTTGAGCGGGAGCCCCAATTATTCAGCTAGTACAAACACCGGTAACCGAGTGATACACTGCACCTCAGTGTCATCCAATGAATGATTGAAAGGAAATATGATGAACCCAATTATCGCCTTGCTGAAAGAGAACAACATCAGCGATGAGCAAATCAACGAGATTTTTCAGACTCTGACGCAAAACCCTCTAGCGGCAATGGCAACAATCAGCCAACTAGGTTTGCCACAAGACAAGCTACAAATGCTGATGGCGCAAGTGATGCAAAACCCTGCGCTAATCAAAGAAGCCGTAGACGAGTTGGGATTGGATTTCTCAAAGGTTGAAGAAGCAAAAGAGAAGCTTCAAAGCCAAAACCAAGGCAACTAAGTCTTAGCCATTTAGCGCTGAATATAGAAAAGGCCGTTAACCCGAGCATGTGGGTTAACGGCCTTTTTTGTTCGCTACGTTGTTGTTAGCTAATTTTTGTCGGTTAATGATCAGCGATTTAAAGACGCGAATTGTTCTGCGGTCATGCCGTAGTAAAGCTTGTCGTCAAAGCCTTGCTCTAGTTTGTAGTAGTTTTTCTGACGGCCTTCTTGAGTAAAACCATTTTTCTCTAACGTCTTGTAAGAGCCAGCATTAGAAGCGTAGCAATCCGCACTGACTTTATGGGCGTTTAGCTCAGTAAAGCCAATCTCGGTCATCATTTGACAAGCGCGAGTCGCAACGCCTTTGCCCCATGCGCAAGTAGGTAATTGATAACCCACTTCGTAGTTGCCAGTTAAGAACATCACCGCGGTCACTGCACACATTCCCATGTACTGGCCTTGTTGGTCGCGAATCACGAACGTTGGGCTATCTGGCCAAACACCGTCTTTGAGCGCTTGTGCCGTATTTTCAATAATAGGGCCAAAGAAACCCTCATACAGGCTGTTGTCAGCAGGTGCGAAGAACAGATACTGATTGACCTTATCGTCGTTCAACATCTCGATAATATCTTGTAGATCAGAGCCTTGAATCAGTTGGATAGTCAACGATTCGTTAAATGGGATGGCTTCGCCTTGTTTTAGTTTTTGATATGACATGTGTTACCTCGTTATCTGCTGAAAATAGTAGCCCAGCGGATAAGAGAAAAATTGGATTTTTGCGACAACTTTCGGGCTGATTAGCAATGTATTACGACTCAAAGTCGCCATAGATATCGATGGTTAAGTCACGCTTTTTCAAGTACTTGCTCGGTGTTTTCCTTAGCTGCTGTTTGAGGGTTCGAATCAAATGCGATTGGTCACTGAAACCAAATTGTTGGGAGAAGCTCGCCCAATCAATCGCCTCTTGTTGCTTGTAGAGGGTCAAAATCATCTGCTCCAGACGTGCCATTTGTTGATACTGCTTAACGCTCAGCCCCACCACTTGCTTGAAACTGCGCTCAAGTGTTCTTCGAGAACAGGCGCACTGTTTGGCTATCTCATCAATATCCATCGCTAGCTCAGGTGAGCGTAATGCTTGAGCGTCCATCACGGATACTGCTTTTTGCGATGCCAAAAACGGTTTGGTACGGCAAGGTTCGATATCTAACGCATCTAGATGTTGTTTGATGTAGTTCAGCAAACATTGCGGTGAATCTTGCAACTCTAGCAGCCATAACCCTTGTTGAAAGCGCACATCAAACGCCGTGTTGAGCCAATCAAACCATTCGCATTGGTTAATTGCGCTAACTTGGGATACATCACTAAAAAGTGACTCAATGGCATACAAACCCTCTGGACGAAAGGTGATACCAATACGCTTGATGGGAGCCGTATCTTCCAACAGCAGCAAGTGTTCGTTAGCCGTTAATAAATGGCAGCCTTTGCCAGTAAGCTTAGTGTCTCCCGTGTCGTAGCTGTAGCCTTGCTCTGGTGGCGTAAAGAGTAAATGAGCTCGCGGGTTTGGAATAAGGTGCGGCTTGGGGTCAATGACTTCACCCTCTGGTACTTCCAAGTACCACACTTGATGAATGAGCCATTCGTACTCTGGCAGAGTGTGTTTCCAAGCTATCATGATTGTCCTAGCGGTTAGTAAAGATAATAAGCGCAACGTTTTTGCTTAAACATCTGTTAGTTGAGTGTGACTGATTGACGCGCATCTCGCCACGCATTTCTCACCCTGCTCCCTTGCAAGCTTGTTGGATTGCGGTAGGCTTTGAGCAGAGAAAACAAGCTGAACAGAACAAGGAAATACCCCGATGCGCGTCGACTACCACCAACGACTGGTTCCTGTGATTCGTTATTTAGAACAAAACTTTAATGAACCACTCAACCTGCCAGAAGTGGCCGCGCTGGCAAACCTTTCTCCTTATCACTTTCATCGCACCTTCAAAGCCGTGCAAGGCGAGACATTGGCCGATTTCATTCGACGTTTACGTTTAGAAGCCGCCGCCGATGACTTATTCAAATCCAAGCAACCGGTATTAAACATTGCCCTAGAGTACGGATTTGCTAGCTCACAGAGCTTAGCCAAAGCCTTCAAACAACATTATGGCGTCACACCTACAGCCTTTCGTGACTGCGAAAACTACCAGCAATTTTCTGAATTAGCACGAAACAGCAAGATTGGACACACGTTGCGCAAGAATGGAAACGAAGTAACACCAAGCGATTCATATACTGGCTCTGAACTCACCAAATGGAGCATGACAATGGAAACGCAAAACTTTGAAAAAGCAAAACTGGCTTACATTCGCGTAAACGGCCCTTACGGCCAAGGCTATGAAGAGCCGTCAGGTCGCCTGTATCAATGGGCAGGAATGAAAGGTTTGGCAGGCAATACCTGCATCTTCATCTACCATGACAACCCAGAAATCACGCCAGACGAGAAGTGCCGTACTGACATCTGTCTAATGGTGCCAGAAGATACCGAAGTTCCGAAAGGTATTGAGCTGCAAGACTTCCCCGGCGGTCAGTATGCGGTGATGCGCCAGCACATTACTGACCCGAGCCAATACTCAAAAGCGTGGGATGATGTCATGAGCAAAGTGATTGAATCCGGTATTGAGAACGACGATCGTCCTTGCTTTGAGCTTTACCACAGCTTTGACCCACAAACGCACCATGCAGACGTTAGCTTCTGCACTGCCATCAAATAAACCAAAAGCCTGCATCGTTGCAGGCTTTTTCATTTCTTACTCTGGTTGCTTAAATCCGTTCTTCCAAACGCTGTTTATCTTTTAATCCAATTACTTAGAACACGAACGAATACCTCAGTATTTTCGTGATCCTACTTCGCGTTTTGACCACGCGCGTTCATTCGCTCGGCTGAGTTGGGATTCATTTCACAGATTATTCATGAAGCGAACCTAGACTGAAAAAATTCTATCGACCCCGTTCGACCTACAACGCTAGGCACAATAAAAACTAGGTACTACAGCACCTCTAGGACATTCCATGAAGAAGAACTTACTTGCCATTGCTCTTGGTAGCGTAATTGCGCTGACTGCTGCCCCATACTCTATCGCGGCTAACGATGCTGCTATCCAATCTTCCGCCGATTACTCACAGATCGTCACCAAACGTCAGGTTGTCGACCAACTGCTGAATGACGCGGTACAGGCATTCAAATCCCCTGCGCGTATCTCGCATGCGGGTTTTACCGCCAAAATGCCGAGCAACATGGAGATTGTTACCGACCGCTTACTAGAAGCATACAAACTTGAGCCGTACCGCACTGATCTACTGATTTCTGCAGCAAACGCGCAGATCTATAACAAGAATGCAGACCGCGCGATTGAACTGTTTGAACAAGCCCTTTCTGTCGCACCAGACGATGTGGATTTGCACGCCTACTTAGCGGTATGGCAACGCTTTGAGGGCAACCAAGCAGAATCAGCGAAACACATGGCGACACTCACTAAACTCAATGCAGGTAAAGCCGCAGACATCCAACGCATCTTCGACACCGTAGACCGCGTACTTGCAACGCCACTAAAAGAGAAAGCCGATAAAGGCAAACTGGATGACAAAGGCGCTATAGTCACGTTGGGATACGCGCTGAACCCAGATGGTTCAATGCACCAAATCTTGGTTGAGCGTCTGGAAACCACGCTAGCAATGGCGAAAGCAAACCCAGACGCGTTGATCGTGTTGACGGGGGGTGTACCGAAGAACCACAAAACCGAAGGCAAATTAATGGCAGATTGGCTGATTGAAAAAGGCATCAGCAAAGATCGCATCATTGAAGAAAACTACGCCACCAGCACGGTAGGTAACGCCCTATTCAGCAGCTACGCATTGGCACGTCATAACATCAAGCACGCGACCATCATCAGCTCAGCGAGCCATGTGCGCCGTGGTCAAACCTTGTTTGAAATCGCAAGCTGGCAAACTGGCCCGCAAGACATCACTTTTGACACAGTGAGCTATCCAGACAAGCCACTGAAAGACTTAGCCAAAGCCAGCGATGGCGAATTGCTTGGTATCTACCGCGATGCACTGCGTACCTACGGTATGTGGAGCTACCGCTCTTACCCGCTAGAGTCGCGTTAATACACTAGAGCCAGAAAGCAAAAGAGACCGCGTTAATGCGGTCTCTCATAGAATCATTTGAACATGATGCAGTGGTCAATCAATGCGTTTTGTAGGTTTTGTTTGTCACTCAGAATCACTAGAGCATAGATAGTATTTTTGTCACCAATTCGGTAAAGCAGCTTGAATCCATCAAAGCTAAATTGCCGGATGTCGTAAACACCGATTGTTGTCAGTTCATAACAAGGGGGATAGATAGACGGGTTATTCAAAACGTTGTGTTCAAACCTCTGCTGAACCGCAATTAATCTATCAATCACATCGTTGCGAGCGCTCCAGTTCGATAAATAGTTAATACTCTGAATAGCCGTATTTTCAAAGGTTTGTGTATAGAGAACTTTTGCTTCCATGCTCGTATCAAACTCAATCTTTGAGTGCTGCTAACGTGCTCTTCATATCTTCTGATGACTTTACACGTTCATTCGCAACATCATTTTGAGCAAAGCTAACAAACTTCATTAAAGCAATGGCTTCATCACGCTTCTGACGTTCTTCATAAGACTCAACGACATAAATAGGCTTACCATTTTGCGTAATCGTCATTGGCTCATCCAGTTCAAGCTTCGCAGCATTCTTTTTTAGATAACTTACCGTTTCAGTGCTCATCACATGACTCCTATCGGCAACCTCGCTGGTGTAACAACAAGCGAATCCAGCCGAACTATACTGCAGGTTTGACCGAAATATTTGAATCAATAGAAAGTGCTAATCACATTCTATTTTTCGTTTAGATTTTGACCTAATCTTGCCAACTATACCTGTGCATTTCGAACAAACCAAATTAAGTTTGAATTTAGACTCCTACTTCAAATATAGAAAAAGCCTGCGTACTTGCAGGCTTTCTTGTCTTTGTGCAGTGATAAGAACCGCTTAAATTGCTTCGCCGTTTACCGTTACTACCACATCAATGTTGCCACGAACTGCGTTTGAGTATGGGCAAACTTGGTGTGCAATGCGCGTTAGTTCTAGCGCTTGTTCTTGTGGCATGTCTAGCTCTACGGCTAGGCTCACTGTTAGTGCAAAGCCGCCGTTATCGTTCGGACCGATGCCCACTTCTGCCGTTACAGGAGCGCTTTTCAGGTTTACTTTACCTTCACGTGCTACGTGCAAAATCGCGTTAGAAAAACACGCTGAATAGCCCGCTGCAAAAAGCTGTTCTGGGTTAGTTGCTGCGCCTGTGCCGCCCATTTCCTTCGGGTATGACAGCTCTAGATCGAGAAGACCGTCATCTGTTTTTACTTGACCATTACGACCAGCCAAAGCGGTAGCTTGAGTTTTGTATAGAGTAGTCATGCGAGTGTCCTTCTCAATTTAAGTTGCGCACAATTTAATTGCTTGCAATCTTATATCGAAGTAAAGATCGTTTGCAACTATATTGTGCACAATTTATTTTATGACTCTCTTTCTCTATGAGCAGGTAGGCAGCGCCAATGAGCCAGTGTTACACCGACAACACCATGACCAACGACGATAAACTCTTACTCGAAAACCAAGTTTGCTTCCCGCTCTACAGCGCAGCAAATGCAGTGATCCGAGCGTACCGCCCGTTGTTGGACGAGCTTGATCTGACTTATTCGCAGTACTTAGTGATGATGGTGCTGTGGGAGAAAGACGGTGCCAGCGTAAAAGAATTGGGGTCACAACTGCATTTGGACTCAGGCACACTCACACCGCTGCTTAAACGCTTAGAAGCAAAAGGCTATGTAGAGCGTGGTCGCAGTGAAACCGATGAGCGCGTTCGCGTACTCAACCTAACAGAGCAAGGTCGTGCCCTTAAAGAGCAAGCTAAGTCGGTGCCAAACGCCATGATGTGTAAAATCACCTTAGAGCTAGATGAAATGATCATGCTGAAGAAGTTGTGTGGCAAAGTGCTCGACAACCTGAGCTAACAAGATAGAAGCATCCGCTTCACCACTTCCTATTAGAAAGAGCCTGCCGAGATGCAGGCTCTTTCGATCTTGTTCAGAACATCCACTTAAGGTCATCATCAGTATTCTCTATTGCTAATCCGCCTTCATCTTCAATAAAACCTATCAATGCAAACCCACTTACATCGGATATGCCTATCAAGTGAAATAGGAAATGGCTATCAATAGGATAGTTACAAGCGATTTTCCTTAAACACACTCCGATGAGAATATACTTTCCGAAAGCAACAACAGCTCAGCTTAAAACATTCAAAGGAAAGTAAATTATGATTAATACTCAAATCAAACCATTTGCAGCTACAGCGTACAAAAACGGCGAATTCGTTGAAGTAACAGAACAAGACGTCCTAGGTAAATGGGCAGTATTCTTCTTCTACCCAGCAGACTTTACGTTTGTATGTCCAACAGAACTGGGCGACCTAGCAGACCACTACGAAGAGCTACAAAAACGTGGCGTAGAAGTTTACTCAGTATCAACTGACACACACTTCACTCACAAAGCATGGCACGACAGCTCAGACACAATCGGT
Organism: Vibrio sp. 1874; assembly: GCF_033344395.1. Lineage (NCBI taxonomy): Bacteria > Pseudomonadati > Pseudomonadota > Gammaproteobacteria > Vibrionales > Vibrionaceae > Vibrio > Vibrio sp. 1874. The sequence goes on along the minus strand of NZ_JAWPOR010000001.1, from coordinate 163,727 downwards.
AAGATTCAGTACTACATGCTTGGCGACCAAACAGGCAACATCACAAACAACTTCGGTGTGATGCGTGAAGGTCAAGGTCTTGCAGACCGTGCAACGTTCCTAATCGACCCAGAAGGTACTATCCAAGCAATGGAAATCACTGCTGAAGGTATCGGTCGTGACGCAGAAGACCTACTACGCAAAGTGAAAGCAGCTCAATACGTAGCAGCGCACCCAGGCGAAGTTTGCCCAGCTAAATGGAAAGAAGGTGAAGAGACACTAGCTCCATCACTAGACCTAGTTGGCAAAATCTAAGCCACTGAAATTTAAGTTCTAATCAGTTCCGATTTCCTTTTTCTGATTAGAACTGAATTAGAGAGCACTTCAGGTTAGATACCTTGACGACCTTCTGCCTGATTTGCTCTCTCCCCCTCAGGTTTTATCTACAGTAACCACTTTTTATTACCTATCTGAATAAGTAGGTGTGCAGTAATTGCGTAGAAAAAATCGTTTAGAACCAGGCATAGATTTTCGATAGCTAGTTACTCTAACTACAAAATCTATAACGCAGTTATCAACGATTTTAGCTAGCAACAATGAACAAATACTTGTTTTGATTGGTAACTATTTAATTAAGGTAGTAACAACTATGTTAGACCAAGCGATCCAACAACAACTCAAACAATATCTGGCTAATGTAAAAGAAGAAGTTCGTTTAGTGGTTAGTCTAGATGAAAGCAAAGCATCGAATGACATTTTGTCTCTAGCGAACCAAATCGCAGAGATGAGCGACCTAATCACCGTTGAACGTGACGACAACGCAAGCGCACGTAAACCAGTGATGGCGGTAACTAACCCAGCTAAAGGCACAGCACTACGCTTTGCAGGCTTGCCAATGGGTCACGAATTTACCTCTCTAGTATTGGCACTGCTTCACTCTGGCGGTCACCCAATCAAACTAGAACCAGAAGTGATTGAGCAAATCGCAGCACTAGACAAAGATCTAGACGTAGAAATCTTCATTTCACTGTCGTGTCAAAACTGTCCGGACGTGGTTCAAGCGTTCAACATGATGGCGGCGATCAACCCGAAAGTAAAAGCAACCATGATCGACGGTGGTTTGTTCCAAGATGAAGTGAAACAACGCGACATCATGGCAGTACCAAGTGTATTCGTGAACGGTGAGCTATTCGGTCAAGGCCGTATGTCTCTGACTGAAATCCTAAACAAAGTGGATGACGGCGCGAGCGAGAAAGCGGCGAAAGCACTAAGCGAAAAAGACCCATACGACGTGCTTGTTGTCGGCGGTGGCCCTGGTGGTAGCGCAGCTGCTCTTTATGCTGCTCGTAAAGGTATTCGCACTGGTGTTGTTGCTAAACGCTTTGGTGGTCAGGTTATGGACACCATGGCAATTGAGAACTTCATTTCGGTAAAACGTACTGAAGGTCCAAAACTGGCAACTGACCTAGCAGAACACCTAAAAGAATACGATGTAGACGTCGTGACTGAGCAACAAGCTGAGAAGCTAATGGGTGCAGCACACACAGAAGATGGTTTGATTCACATCCAACTTGAAAGCGGCGCAACGCTGAAGAGTAAGAGTGTCATCTTAAGCCCAGGTGCACGCTGGCGTGAAATGAACGTTCCGGGAGAGCAAGAGTACCGCAACAAAGGTGTCGCGTACTGCCCACATTGTGACGGTCCACTGTTCAAAGGCAAGAAAACTGCGGTTATCGGCGGTGGTAACTCAGGCATCGAAGCAGCTATCGACCTTGCTGGTATCGTAGAACACGTAACGGTTCTTGAATTCGCAGACGTACTTCGCGCAGACCAAGTGCTTATCGACAAAGCGAACTCACTACCAAACGTAGACATCATCACGATGGCGCAAACAACAGAAGTGGTGGGTGACGGTACTCGCGTAACAAGCTTGAAGTACAAAGACCGCAACACAGACGAAATCAAAGAGATTGAACTGTCAGGTATCTTTGTTCAAATCGGTCTAGTACCAAACACAGAATGGCTAAAAGATTCAGAAGTAGCCCTATCTGAGCGCGGTGAGATTGAAGTCGGTAGCCGTGGCGATACTAGCCTAGAAGGTGTGTTCGCAGCGGGTGACGCAACAACCGTTCCTTACAAACAGATCATCATTGCGATGGGTGAAGGTGCAAAAGCAAGCTTAGGCGCATTTGACTACCTAATCCGTAAGCAAGGTTAATCTCCAAATTTCTTGGACACAAAGCGCACGGTGCTGTGTTTTCTTCCCCGGAAAACCAATCGGGGCACCGTGACAGCGATGAGTAACAAGAAATAAAATCAAAAAACTAGAAGCCCAAAGACTTTGCCAGCAGGTACTAACTGCTGGCTTTTTTGGTTTTTTTTTTGGGGGGGGGGGAACAAATTATTACTAGAAATAACAGAGTAAAATAAAGCTGCCGAAATACACTTAGGGTGAAACATTGCGGGCTTTAACTCGTTTCTACTGCTTCAAATATCAGACCTTTTAGCTGACAACGATGGTAAATTTCATACAAACCACCTAATTCATCATTGCAGTAAACACCGCTTCCGTTATTTTCAATCCTGAACAAGCCTCCGGATTTGATTGATTTAATACTCAACACTAATTTTTTAAACCGCTTTACACGACTTGGCTTACCATTAGCTCTTACATTTAACACAGTGCGATCCTTATCAATGGCATCGCAAGTTTTGAGTATGTTTATGGCATACCAACGCTCGCCAGCGACGCGTAATGGCAAAAACTCACAACTGGAATCAAGAGCTTCGTTTATTTGATTATATGCGGACTCAGAACAAGCAAACTCGCCTGCACGCCAGATTGCAAAATCAGGTTTTGTTGTAAGCATGTGGTTATCACTCACCCACTCCAAATCAATAATCATCCAAGTATCAGCGACACGCTCACCACATAACTCCCGCAAATCGCCATCCGAGTATTGTATAGAAATCTCTAGTTGAGTTTCTTGTAAAAAAGGGAAATTCTCAACATCATGATTAAGTGTAAAAACTTTCATCTTTTGCTTACTTAAATCAAACGGTTAACTGGAAGTCCCCATCATGTAACATCTTTCCAATCTTGCACAAGGTTTCAATGATTTCTGTGTGAGCCAACTCTTCAGTGTCAGCTGCCTGACCTTTATAAATGGCGTCTACAAATAAAATCAAAAAAGCCCTTTACCTCAACTTTACTTGAGGTTTTAGCATATTCATCGTTGGCTAGAAAATGACAAAAAGGAGCACATCATGATCCAACTAGAACATATTAACTTAGTCGTGAAAGATATCCCTGAAATGCTGAAGTTTTACCAAACTGCATTTCCACATTGGTACGTGCGTGATGAAGGTAAAGGCGAATGGAGTGGCAAACCAAGAAACTGGCTACATTTTGGCGACGAGTATCAATACATAGCCATGAGTGACCATGGCGAAGGAGAAAACCGCGAGTTGAGCGGGCACCAAGTTGGGCTAGCGCATTTTGCTTATGTGACCAACAACGTCGATGCAATCATCAAAAGACTAACCGATGCAGGTTATCCGATTGCCCAACCTGGTGCTGATGAACCTTACCGCAAAAATGTGTATTTTGTTGACCCTGCCGGTTTTGAGATTGAATTTGTTGAATACCTGGCGGATGACCCAAAACTTCGTAACCTGACAAGCTAAAAGAGATGTAAATAATAAAACGCCAGCAGATAGTGACTGCTGGCGTTTTATTTTATCTATCAGGCTTCTTTATCGCATTAGCGCTGTTTGGCAAAAACCTGAGTCCAGTAATATCCGTAGCGTGCAGAGTGATTTTCGACAAGCGACGCGCCCATCTGATCAAAATCCGCACTCATGATATTAAGGCAGTGACCTTCACTCGATAACCAAGCATTAATGACGGCGTTAATGCTGCTTTGCCCTACGGCGACATTCTCACCAATGGCGCTCCAAGCATAACCCGTTGCGTTAACTCGATCTGACATTTTGCTGCCATCAGAGCCTGTGTGGCTCATGAAATCGCTGTTCGCCATATCGCTTGAATGTCGATAAGCGGCGCTTTCCAAATCGTAGCTCCAAGTCAGGGCCCCAACAGGTGGCATGGTGGTTGCGCCACACTGTTGTGTAGTAGAGCGGGCGCTGTTGACCGCTGCAAGCATCTGCTCGGCAAATGTGCCTTGTGACGATGTGGAACCTGTGTTTTGTGAGCCGCTTTCTGCTGGGGCTGACGACTCCCCGTCGCCGCCACATGCGCTGAGAAGTAGGGCCAAAGCAGGCACTAAGATCTTAGTTGGCATTGTCTTTCCTTTATGAGTGACGAAGAGCAAACTGCGCTTTTCGATAATAACGCCCAATAAACTAACAAAAACCAATAAAAGCGCCATATAGCTTAGGGGGGTTTTAACCAAAGACTCACATGAAGTTTTCAATCGCCTTGGTTCGGTCGATAAATCGGCAACGTTTCAGCCCAAGTATGGAATGGCGTTTCATCCATATCCTGTATTGCTTGAGTGATAAAATCGATGAACACCCTAACTCGTGCAGGCACATATTCCCGGTTGGCATAGAGAAGATACACGCCATTTCCTGCTTGGCGCATGCTCGGAAATATCGGCACTAAACGCCCCGATTTAAGCCAGTCTCTCGCGATAAAATGAGGGATCTGAGTTAATCCTAAGCCTTCTGCGCAAAGCTCTGCCATGGATTCACCGTCATTTACAATATAGTTTCTTTCGGGGTCATATTCACTCGCACCGTCTGGTTCTGGCATCCGAATCGGCAACAGTTTCCCCGTTTGTTTAAAACGAAAACGAACCCAAGAATGGTCATTGAATACATCCGGGCCACTCGGAACACCATGGCGCGCTAAGTAATCCTGACTGGCACAAATGATAAAATCGATAGGGCTCAGCTGACGCACAATCAATTGACTATCGTGAACGACACCAGAGCGAATCGACACATCAATACCTTGCTCAATAATATCAACGTAGGCGTCATCGTAATGAATATCGATAGTGATGTTAGGGTAGCGGCGACAAAACTCTTTTAATAAAGGACGAATATAGAGGCGACCGTACGAGACTGGCACATTAATCTTAAGCTGCCCTAAAAGCGCATCATTGTGACTTTTTAATGAATCCTCACATGCCGCCAGCTCCTCCAGTACAAACCTAGCAGTATTTGCGTACCTACGACCAGCTTCTGTCAGGCGGCTCTGTCGCGTAGAACGTTGAAAAAGCTGTATACCCAAATCGCTTTCAAGACGATGTATGGCTTTACTCACGGTCGAAGGGTCAGTGCCATACACTTTGGCAGCCGCAGCAAAACTACCGCCATCTAAAGTGGCAATAAAAAATCGTAGGGACCGTATCTTATCCATATAACCAATGAACTCTATTCATGAATTTTATTCACTTTAGTAAAGACCAAGTGGCTCTTCAATCACTAATCAGCCTAAATATAATGAACCTCAATAACTTGATGCTCTGTTAACGAGGAAAAAACCATGGGTAAAAACGGATTGAAGAATGCACTACAACTATTGATAGCGACACTAGTCCTATTCTTTGGGATGCTTCAAACAGCACATGCCGCAGATAAACGAATTGGTATTCTGGTTTACGATGGCGTACTGACCTCTGATGTTACTGCGCCTTTAGAGGTTTTTGGCGTCGCAAGTCGTCTCACTTGGTTTAGTGATTATGACGTGCTCACCATTTCCGTCTCCGATCAGAAAACCATCACCACTGAAGAAGGATTAAAAATTGGTGTGGATGCTTGGATTGGTGATCTGCCGGAACTCGACGTATTGGTTTTAACATCCAGCTATGACATGGATGCACTAATCGAAAATAAAGATCTCATTCACTTTATTAAAACTACCTCAAAAGCGGCAGATTGGATGGCAAGTAATTGCTCTGGCGCGTATTTGTTAGCCGAAGCTGGCCTTTTAAACGGCAAAAAAGCAACAACTTGGGCCGGAGGTGAAAACGGCTTTCAAAGAGATTACCCAGCAGTCAAAGTACAAGTCGACCAGAATTTTGTCATTGATGATGGCGTTATCACTTCGAACGGTAGCCTAGTTAGCTATCAAGCTGCTCTTAAGCTACTTCACCTTATGACTTCAGAGTCTAAAGCTCAGGAAGTCGCAGATGCCATCCAGTACTCACGCTTTTCCAACCAACCATTTTAAGCGTGTAAGAAAGAAATCAGAGTCACCCTTCGATATTTGGAAGGTTAACTCTTCGAATTTGTCTTCCTAATCGAACAACCCTTTTTATCACTGTAAAAGCGATAAAAAGGGTTGTCGTTCATCTGGCAGACACAACGTGCTCTCCAAACTTTTTATCTTAATGCTATGGAAAAACATAAACGTTACGAAGCACTGACGAAAGATCGATACCAAGAGATCTACCGTCTCGCGTATTGGTTATGCAAAGATCACCACCTTGCTCAAGATTTAGCGCAAGAAACCTTTCTGAAAGCGTGGCGATTCTTTGATAAATTAAATGACCCCAACGCCGCGAAGTCTTGGCTCATTACTATTTTGCGTCGTGAGAATGCTCGGCGCTTTGATAGAAAACAGTACGATTTTGTCGACATTGATGAGTGTGCAATACAGACAAAAACCTACCCTGGCAGTGACTACGACATGGCCCAAGATTGGCTTCAAAAACAAATGATGATTCTCGAACCCAAATACCGAGAGCCGTTGCTCTTGAGCTTAGTGGCTGGGTTGAATCATGATGAAATTGCCCAAGCCTTGAGGCTCAACCACAACACAGTGGCGACTCGATTATTCAGAGCGCGTAATCAGATCATCGCACAGAAGGAGAGTCATTAAGACACAAAAAGTAGTCAACCATGTAAACTAACTGGCTATGCTCCGGTCTATTTCATAAGTCGTTACACAACTCGACGCTTTAACGCTTTACATCAAGCGCGACTAGATGAACACTTCTTGTCAAAGTACAATAACAGCCGACATAGAGTAGAGTCAGTAAAACATTATGAGTAACACGACGGCGAAAAAGCCGAATCCCTTATTTGAAATCCTTTTCAACGTATTTATCCCTTCCTTCATTTTGATGAAGTTTAGTGGCGATGAGCATCTAGGGACAGCAATGGCGCTGGTTGTCGCTTTGCTATTTCCTATCATTTATGGCGGTATGGACCTTGTCCGTAACAAGAAATTTAACTTTATTTCTGCTCTGGGCTTTATCAGTGTTCTACTAACTGGTGGCATCGGCTTGTTAGAGCTTGATACACGCTGGTTAGCACTAAAAGAAGCCCTGATTCCTGGCCTGATCGGTTTAGCGGTTTTGGGTTCAACGTTTACCCGCTACCCGCTGATGCAGAAGTTAGTACTGAATGACACAGTGTTGAACCTCGCGTTGATTAACCAACGTTTAAAAGAAAATGATAAAACCGATGCGTTCGAACGTTGCCTTATGTCTTCTAACTACCTGTTTGCAAGTACTTTTGCGTTCTCATCTGCAATGAACTACTTCCTTGCGACTTGGATTGTGACTAGCCCTTCTGGTACTGCTGCCTTTAACGAAGAGTTAGGCAAAATGACGCTGTACAGTTACCCAATGATTGCCATCCCAAGTATGTTGATGATGTTCGGTATTTTTTATTACATTTGGCGTCAAGTACGTGCGATGACATCGCTCGAAACAGAGCAAATCTTCCATCTAAAATAGCCCTATCATTACAAATAAACCCATAAAAAAGGGAGGATTTTATCCTCCCTTTTCTCAACAGACTCACTGTAAATCATAGCGTCAAAATGATTTTACCTGACACTGCTGACGAGCGTCGCTCAACCATTTCAATCGCTGTTTGAAAGTCCTCTAACGACAGATCATATGCAACGTTTAACTTTATGTCGCTGCTAATAAAGTGTTCTAACATTTCAGCGAACACCGTCTTTCTCCCGCCTTTACCTACCGATTCTTCCCAATACCGCAAAAAGAATGTACTAAAGTCGATGTTGTTGGCCTTCATCGATTCAAAAAACTCAGGCGTATAAGGCGTTAACGACAATGTTCCGTAGTTGATGTATTGGCCGTTTTCTTTCAAGGTACGAATGAGATCCGTGCCAGCCTCACCGCCTATCGCATCCAAAGCGACCGTTGGTTGTGGCAGTTGGCGCGTTTGCAGCTGCGCGTGTAAGTCTTGTTTTGCGTCCAACACTGGAATCGTATCGTACGGATACTTTTCTGGCTTTGAAGTCACAGCAATCAGTGTAAAACCCAGTGAGTGAGCAAGCTGGGCGAATATCTTACCGATCGCTGACCCTGCCGCATTGATGATCACCACATCATCTTTGTTCAACTTAGCCACTTTAGTGGTGATCACCCACGCGGTTAGCGCGTTGATGTACAACTGGCAGGCATAGCCGTTATCCAAACTTTCAGGTAACGGAAAAAGATTCTCGGGCGAAGCATCGATGTAGTATTGCCAAGTCCCACTCATCGCCACCAACACTTTTTGCCCAACTTGAAAGCCAGTTTGACCAACAGCACTGACTTCCACCACACGCCCAACCGCTTCAAACCCCGGCACGCGAGGTGGTACGTGAACGCGGCGGTATTGCCCAACACCATGAATGGAAAGCAAGTCACTTGGGTTAATATTGGTGGCTTCCAGTCGCACCCGAACCTTGCCCTGAGCAAGCGGTTTGAGGGGCTCTTTTTCCAACGACAGCGACGTTTTGGGTTGACCAAAACAGAATTGATTCACTCGAGTATTTATCGTTGGTGCCATTGTTATTCATACCATGTAATTGAAATTCAAGAAGGAAGTTTCGTAACTTCTACTCAAAAGCATTAAGTGAAGTCGAAACTCTGTACTTCTACCTGCGCGATGCGCCGTTCACTCTAAACTGTTGTGGCGTCATATCAAAATAGGCTTTAAATGCTTTGATGTAGGATGAGTCGTTTTGATAACCCACTAGGTCTGCAATGGCTTGGATTGACAACGATTCATCTAACAAAGAAAGCGAGTAAATTAGCCGAATTTGTTGCCGCCAAAGTAGAAATGAAGTGTTGAATTCCTTGGCGAACAGCCGTGATAAAGTACGCTCAGACGCCCCAATTTTCTCCCCCCACTCTTTTAGCGAACAGCTCAACGCTGGCTCGTCAGTCAGTCGCTCGAAAATCAGTTTTAGTCGTCTGTCTTGTGGCAGCAATAACTGAAATGTCTGCACGTTGCGTTTCAAAATTTGATCATGCAGCACCGCCAGCAAATGCAGCACTTCTTCGTGGCTTGTCTCACCTTCACACTGTCTGCGGATCTCTTGTAAAAGCTCATTTAAAAACGACGTTAAAGCAATGGTTCTCACTTGTGGCTCGTACGTTGCGCCAAACTCAGGGTTGAGGTAAATACCAACAAATATCGTGTTGCTTAGAGCAATCGACTCGTGTTGAACACCCGCAGGAACAAATAACGCAGAGGTGTGCGGAACCAAATGCTGATAATGCTCCGTTTGTGTTTGCAATAACCCTTTGATAGGAAAGATGATTTGATGCCAAGTGTGTTGATGCAGCGCATCAATGTAACCTTTTGGCATGTCGATGGTTTTCACCAAAACAGGAGAATGGGGATTCGCGTCCATCATCTTATTGGAGGTGACGACGCCTGACTTCGAATCAATTTGGCGAGTTAGCATTGTTAGTTGTCTTTTCATCCCTACACCGACACAAGTTTACTAGGCTATCATGCTCCGCATCGCGAATGAAGGTAAACACTTTATCTCTCATTCAAATAATAAGGAGGTTACATGAAGAAAATCGGCGTCGTAAAAGCAGTGCTAGCAGGGAAAACCGTCCCTTATGCTCATGGTGCGCAAAGCGCAATCAACAAACAAGTGCTGCCTGAGCGCCAGCATGCAACAGAGCTCGGTTTTATCAGTGATGAGCAAGGTGATCCGCGCTTTCATGGTGGCATTCAAAAAGCGCTTCATATTTACCCAAGCGAACACTACCCAATCTGGCAACAAGAATTAGGCGAAAGACCAATTTTCCAATCCGCCGGCGGCTTTGGCGAAAACATCAGCTCCGAAAGCGTCACCGAATCCACGATTTGCTTGAAAGATAAAATTCGCATCGGCTCAACACTACTGGAAGTGTCGCAAGGTCGCATGCCTTGTTGGAAACTTAACGTACGCTTTGACCAACACGACATGGCGAGAAGACTGCAAGATACGCTTCGAACAGGCTGGTATTTCCGAGTGCTGGAAGAAGGCGATATCGGTGCAGGTGACGAGATTATTCTGTGCGAAAGACCTTATCCAGAATGGCCATTGGCTCGTATCATGGGTGCGGTTTTCACTGGCTGTTTAGATAGAAAAGAACTCACTAAGCTGTCTGAGCTGCCGTTAGTCGAGTCTTGGGGCAAGCTGGTCGAGCGCCGCCTAGAAACCGGCGAAGTTGAAGATTGGGAAATGCGCTTGGTTGGCCCAACTGTGAGTTAACACCCCAAAGTAAAATTTTAAGCCACGCTCTGAACCAACTATGCCGCCAGAGCGTGTTTTTTTGGTTTACTTCGCACTCGGGGCTGGGCGTTTCGACTTACCTTGGAACTGCTTAATGCTCTTCTTAGCATGAGTTCGGCGGTTGGCTTTTTTATCGCGTGGCGCGCGTTTGCTCTCGCCAGTTGATGGCTTATCCGTTACTGGAAAACCAACCAGATCTTGCACTAGCAATGCACGTTGAGTCAGGTGACGAATCGCGTTTAGTGCGTCCATTTCACCATGACAAACCAATGACACCGCCACACCTTGTTCGCCTGCGCGAGCGGTACGTCCTACTCGGTGAACATAAGTTTCTGCATGCATTGGCAGTTCAAAGTTGATCACTACAGGTAATTGCTCAATGTGAATGCCGCGCGCTAGTAGATCAGTGGCAATCAACACCTGAATTTGCCCAGATTTAAACTGCGCCAGTGCTTCTTCTCGCTCTGCTTGGCTCTTGTCACCATGCAGTGCATTGGTTGAGATGCCCGCTTTGTTTAGCTTTTTCGCTAAGCCATCAGCATTCTCTTTCGCACCAATAAAGACTAACGCCTGAGTCCACGCGTTTTTTTGAATCAGTTCAATCAATGCCTTGGTTTTACTGCCTTTATTGACCATGTACAACGTTTCAACGATGTCTTGATTCGTGCTGTTTTCTTGATGCGCTGCAACTTGCTTTGGTGCCTGCATAAGCAGCTTCGCTTTACCCTTCAAATCATCTGAAAACGTCGCCGAGAACATTGCGGTTTGACGCTGGTTTGAAATCAGCCCCGCAATATTTTGCACGTCAGGCCAAAAGCCCATATCCAACAGACGATCGGCCTCATCCAACACTAGGTAATGGATATTGCTTAAGTCTAAACCGTTGTTTGCCAGATCAACCAAACGACCTGTCGTCGCGACAAGGATATGAGGATTTGTCGCTAGCGCCTGCTGTTGTTGCTCTTTATCAACGCCGCCACACAAACACACTGCGTTGAGTTCAAGAACTTGACCAACTTGGTTAATTGCTTCACTCACTTGCATTGCCAGCTCACGAGTTGGCACAAGAATCAGCGCTTTTTGCTCTGGATTGACACCCAGCTTTTCCAACAAAGGCAAACCATAAGCAAGGGTTTTGCCGCTGCCTGTATTTGCCAAAGCCAATAGATCTTGACCAGCCAACAGCTCAGGAATGGCCAACGCTTGAATATCGGTCGGTTTCTTGAAGTCTTTTGGCAGTGCGTGAATCAGCTCAGAACTCAATGAGAGAGTAGAAAATGGCATTAGCGAAACCTTGTACTTTTGGTTAAAGAGGCAATAAAAACAATGAAGATGCGGTAAAACGCAGGCGCGGACTTTACCACAATCTGTTAGGTGAACCATCCTATTTTAGGCGCTTAAACCAAGCGGCGCCGATGCAAATCTTCAGAAAACAAAAAAGCGCAAAAAAGCCGTTAGTCTGTACTGCCACAGAGCTAACGGCTAAAAACCCTTGAAGAGAACGCTTCGTCAGCCTTTCACTGCGGCTGAAAAGAAATGTGCAGTTTATTAAAGCACAGCTTTACGATTCGGTAAGAACACTTCACCCAACATGCAACGAACCGAACCACCACCAATAGATTCTATGGTAGAAACGTCGAATGGCAGCAATTTACCGTGCGTTGCCAATTGCTTTCTTTGTGCAGGTGAGAATGCATCGTACGCCGATTGCGACATCGCAATCACCTTGTCGCCGTTGATCGTTTCTAGTTGCAGAATGTTACCGCAGAACTGGTTCATCTGATCAAGCGAAATTGAGATGACTTGCTTGTCTTTGGCGAGTGACCTCATTACAAAACGACGCTCAAATTCTGGGATCACTTCGTCACAAATCACGCAAAACTGTTCGCCAACCGCCATCATCACATTGGTGTGATAAATCGGCGCACCAGACGGCAAACGAGTTTGGAAAGAAATCACTCGTTCATAGCCAATACGATCGGCGTAATCTTCTAAAACCAGACGATCACAACGTTGTGAGAGTGCGGCGTAGACCGTTTTATTTAGGTGGTCAAACACCATCACACCCGTGCTTTCTAAATACGCTTGCTCGTCAAGATATTCAGTTAGACTGCTGCGTCGATGAACTTCTCGCCCTGCTTGCGCTAGTGCTGCCACAAGCGCATCGGGACGTACTTCTTTTTGACGGTTTTCACAGGCCATTGGAAAGGTGTACAACGTGCCATCTGGCGTAGTGCTAAACCAATTGTTTGGAAATACCGCGTCTGGCGTCGCAACATCTGAAGTTGGATAATCAAACTCAACAACTTGAACGCCCTCTTGACGCAGCGTTGCAACCATACTCGCGAACTCGGCCATTACTCGACGTGAGACTTCTTCTTGGCTGAGTGACACTTTATGTTGGAACTCATTATCTTGTGCGGTTTCTTCATTAAAACGAAACTCTTTCGGTGGCACCATCACTACGCAGTTTGCGGTTTGGCGCTGAGCACTTTGCGTGCTTTCTTCTTTCCCATTAGCAAATTGGGTCACTGATTCGTGTAATAGCATCCAATATATTCCTTATCACTAGAATGAGGAGATTGTAAATTTATTGTTAACTTCAGTTTTGCTGTTTTGACAATTAATTTAATTGCACAAAAGTGTTTTTTGCTGCATTAAGTTTATTTTTCCCTAAATTTTATTGTCACTTTGCAGGTTTAAGATTTTATGGCACCGTGATGAACATGATAAGAATTCATCATAAGAATCAGAACCATAGACAATCACACTCATAACCAACTAGTTACATTTAAGACACAATCGGTTAGACTATTTTTTCGCCCCTCTCGTCAATCGGTCTGCTTTATCGAGGAGCAGGCAAGAAACTCTCATACACGCGGTTTCGTCCAAAGCAGCGTGAATCGATGGATTTAGCCACCCCATATGGCATTGTTTTAACTTTAGGATGAGTTATGTTTAAACGATTTGAAGGCTTTACAGAGCCGTTCCCCAAATCTACACCGGATCAGCCTCCTTCAGGGATGTTCGCTTTTCTGCGTTATTACACTCGTGGTTATGAAAAGCCTTTGATCATCATGTCTTTGATGGCCACAATTGTGGCTGTTGTTGAGGTAATGTTGTTTGGCGCCATGGGACAATTGGTTGATTGGTTGTCTACCAGCAATCCAGAAACGTTCTTACAAGACAACAAATCGGATTTGATTTTCTACGGAGCCTTATTGCTGGTTGTCATGCCTATATTGGTGATCTTGTACTCGTTGCTCGTTCATCAAACGTTATTGGGCAACTACCCAATGTCTATCCGCTGGCTTGCACACCGGTATTTGCTCAATCAAAGCTTGAACTTCTATCAAGATGATTTTGCAGGCCGAGTCGCAACGAAAGTCATGCAAACCTCATTAGCTGTGCGCGAAACCGTAATGAAAGCTATGGATGTGTTTGTTTACGTTACGGTTTACTTCACCAGCATGATCATTATGTTAGCGACGGCAGACTGGCGTTTGATGATCCCAATGATCGTCTGGTTACTCGCTTACATCGCTATCCAAATCTATTTTGTCCCTAAGCTCAAAGACGTCGCTTCAGCGCAGGCCGATGCACGTTCGACAATGACAGGGCGCATCGTCGACAGTTATACCAATATTCAAACCGTCAAACTGTTTTCTCATAGCCAGCGCGAAACCCAATATGCCGAGCAAGGCATGAAAGGATTTTTAAATACGGTCTATCGTCAAATGCGCCTAGTGACCGGCTTCGACGTCGCTGTAGAGATCTCAAACTATATTTTGGTATTTTCCGTTGCTGCTTTATCGATTTACCTGTGGTTGGATAGTGCCATTAGCGTTGGCGCGATTGCGATTGCTGTTAGTCTTGCATTGCGCGTAAACGGTATGTCGATGTGGATAATGTGGGAAGTTGGCGCCCTCTTTGAAAACATGGGAACCGTTGTCGATGGAATGAAAACGCTCTCTAAGCCTATTGATATTAAAGATAAACCAGGTGCAAAAGACTTGGTTGTCACTGAAGGAGGCATTCACTTTGATAACGTCAGCTTCCATTACGGTGAGAACAAAGGCGTGATTAGCCATCTCGACCTCAACATCAAACCAGGAGAGAAAGTAGGCTTGGTCGGGCGCTCCGGCGCCGGAAAATCGACTTTGGTGAACTTGTTACTTCGCTTCCACGATGTCGAAGACGGCAGCATTAAGATCGATGGACAGAACATCTCAGAAGTCACACAAGACTCTTTGCGCTCAAAGATCGGTATGGTGACCCAAGATACTTCTCTGTTACACCGTTCAATTCGAGACAATATTTTGTATGGCAATCCAGATGCGACAGAAGAAGATTTGCTGAAAGCCACTAAGCAAGCGCATGCCCATGAGTTTATCGAAACTCTGACCGACCCATTTGGTAATGTCGGATACGATGCGCAAGTTGGTGAACGTGGTGTAAAACTGTCTGGAGGCCAACGTCAGCGTATCGCAATATCTCGTGTGCTACTCAAAGACGCACCATTGCTGGTACTGGATGAAGCAACATCGGCTCTGGATTCAGAAGTCGAAGCAGCGATTCAGGAAAGCTTGAATGAATTAATGCAAGGGAAAACAGTTATTGCTATCGCTCACCGATTATCGACCATCGCACAAATGGATCGCCTCATCGTGCTAGATAAAGGCAGCATCGTTGAACAAGGTTCTCATCAAGAACTCATTGCGAATAACGGCATTTACGCCCAGCTTTGGGCGCATCAAACTGGCGGATTTATCGCTGAAGAACTAGACAATCAACACGCTTCTTAACGAGTGATAAGCTCAATAAAAACGGCGCTTTAAGCGCCGTTTTTTATTTAAATCCATGGCTAGATGCTCATATAGCCATTGTGGTTTCTCATATATGAAACACTCTCCATGATAAAGCTCACACTTTTTCTGCTAATATACCGCCTCGTTGCGTATCCATTGCAATGAACACAATACAGAGTATTGAGCCGTCTTCATTTGTCATTTCACTTTTTGAGAAACAGCTATACTCAATAGATGGCTTAGTTATTATATTAACAATAAGGTAATTAGCTTATGTGTAAATGTGGTTCAATGCAGATCGTACAACTCAAACCAAGTTGGGCTGACAAGCTATTTGGCTACTCAGAAAGATGGAAATGCCAACTTTGTTGTAAGATCTACCGCATCTAAAATTAAAAATAGAATCTTAGTTTTTCTAAGAAAAAGCAGTGGCCCGACAATGATTGTCGGGTTTTGTTTTTCTGAGCATTCATTTTTTGTCCCTTCTCTACAAGATTACTCATCACGGCAAAACCTAGCATCTTAATGTGACTTAGGTATAGAATCAGGCCCACTTATTCTTTCCGATATTCATATATAACTGGTCACTATGAACAAAAGTTTGCTAACGAATGTCCTCGCTATCGCTTTGATGGCTGGAGGTCATCAATTACAAAACGACTATCTTTGGTATGCAGGGCTGTTTGCGTTCTCAGGCGCCATCACCAACTGGCTTGCCATCCATATGCTGTTTGAGAAAGTGCCTGGATTATACGGTTCTGGCGTGATCCCCGCGCGATTTGAAGAGTTTAAACTGGCTATCAAAAACTTAATGATGGAACAGTTTTTTACTGAAGCGAACATTGACCGATTCTTGAATAAAGAAATGGCGGGCGGTGTGAACATCGATCTTCAACCAGTAATTGAGAAAGTAGATTTAAATCCAGCATTTGATTCCCTAGTGGAAGTAATTGAAGGCTCTCAATTTGGCGGCATGCTAGCGATGTTTGGCGGCTCGGAAGCGCTACAACCCATGCGCCAACCTTTCGTCGAAAAGATGCAAGAATCCATCATTGAGTTGAGCAAGAGCGATAACATCAAAGAAGCACTGAAAGAGCAATTCGAATCTCCTGCAATGATGGATGAGATAAAGCAGAACATTGAAGGTATCATCGATCAACGTTTAAGCGAATTAACACCGGCATTAGTTAAAGAAATGGTGCAAAAGATGATCAAAGAACACCTTGGCTGGCTAGTCGTTTGGGGCGGTGTTTTTGGTGGTTTAATTGGCGTTATCAGCACCTTTATCGGGGCATAATCGCTCACCGATTTATTAAAAAGGAGCTTCGGCTCCTTTTTTTATCTTGAAAAAATAATACGCCAAGTCACGCTCAATAAGGAGGCTCAACACATGCCTCGCCTAACCAAGGAGCTCGGGATTAACACCAAATCCCGTTTTATGTTCTTCTATGACCACTTCACTACGAGTTTGAATCACGCCCGGAAGCGTGCCTAACTTGCTCGACATAAACTCCTGATACGCTTTCATGCTCTTAACACGAACTTTTATCATGGTATCGAAATCTCCAGAGAGCGAGTAGCACTCTTCAATTTCAGGCATCAATTCCACCGCTTTCGCAAACTTTTCAAAAATAGAAAAACTGGTTTGGTCTAAACGAATATGGATGAATACTTGCACATCCAGCCCCAACTTTTCCGCATTCAACTCTGCATGGTAACCATTGATATACCCTTCTTTTTCTAGCCGCTTTACACGGTCAGAACATGGAGAAGTCGTTAAGTTAATCAGCTTTGCTAGTTCTACAACTGGAATTCTGCCTCTCGAATGAAGCACTCTCAAAATATGTAAATCAATCCGGTCCAATTGATAACTCATTAACCCACTTCCTTGTAACCACTTAGAAAGCATCACATTAATCGTTGCTCAAACAATTGCAAACCATCAAATGTACAGCATGTGAAATTCAGCAGAGAATAACCAGAAAACAACGAAGGAGGGAAAGAGCTATGATTATTGCCGCTCACTTAGTAACCGTGATATGAAGAGAAAAAGCAACCTAGCGGCTCCCGTGGAGTCGCAAATTTGAAAGCGCATGACACGCCTGTATAGATATGTCGTTCGGGCAACGCCGCCCTATTTAGCCATTAATCATGGCTATCACTCAGAGTTAGAGTGCGGCCGATGTATGCCGTGTAGGATGTGGAACAACCTCTCCAATTGCACGATGATTACAACAACGGCAGTAGTATTGAGGCTCCATCTCGTAATAATGTTCACCTGATACAAATTTCGCCATCAGCTGTGTAAAACTCACCATTTTGCCTGTTAACGAGTCAACAGACTGAGGCTCGCAACGCTTCATAATCACTTTATGTTGCGTTGATTTTCTACAAGCTGCGCAATATATATCCGGCATTTCTCTTCTCCCTACTTTTTCGTCCTACTGACAATTGACATATTTTGTTCAAAATAATTCCACAATTAAAAAGCTCCTTTAATTTTTTGTGCCCTATCTTCAAAAAATTGAACGAAAGTATCAAAAAACTGAGACATTGGTCAGACCTCAACTTTTGTACCATCAATATGAGCAAACGTGCTTATGTGTGTAATAATACGACACATTACACATAAGCAATTGTTCGGGCTTATTATTTAGTAAGGCGCATGACAACTTTACAGCTGGCTAGATCAAGCTTTCGAGACGCCTTGTTATCTTGATTTACCCCGCAAACCAGTTGCTAGCAGCTATAGCCGTCTCATCAAGGAAGAAATGCATGACGATACAACCGATTCTCACTACCGAAAGACTCGTCCTCCGGCCATTCAATATCGATGACTGCCAACAAGTGGCTTTACTCGCTGGAGATAAGCGAATTGCTGACATGACAGCAAACATCCCTCATCCTTATGAGCGACCGATGGCGCAAGCATGGATAGATAGGCACGATCCGATGTATCAGCAGCATCAAGGCGTGGCGTACGCTATTACCTTGCGAAACACTGAGGAGTTACTTGGTGCGGTGAGTTTACCGCGTATAGAAGAGGGATATGTCGGATGATCATCCATGAAACTTCACAAAATCTGCCCAAGAACAACCCTTTCTTGCTAGGAACTGTATTGTTGTCGCTGTTCTATTTTTCCTACCTAGCAGACAAGATCGTCGAGTTTGGACTCGTAGCACTCACAATAATAGGATTGAAACTGCTCTCAACGTACTTCACGCGCCGCGCGTTCAATCCTAAAACGCTAGATATCGATGCAAGCACCAACACCTTGAAGTACCGCCAGGGCTCAACGGTTTACTTCCGTCTACCTCTTGATGACATTGTCAAAGTCCAAATACAGAAAGAGTTCTTCTCTAGCAAAAGCTT
The DNA here is from genome assembly GCF_033344395.1 of Vibrio sp. 1874. Lineage (NCBI taxonomy): Bacteria > Pseudomonadati > Pseudomonadota > Gammaproteobacteria > Vibrionales > Vibrionaceae > Vibrio > Vibrio sp. 1874. The sequence goes on along the minus strand of NZ_JAWPOR010000001.1, from coordinate 145,057 downwards.
GATGCTCTACACAGTCAACGACGCTTACCAAGTGCCGAATTCAAACAATTTCGATTCTCTACAGTTAAAGGATTTAATGAAACAACTTGAAGAGAGAATTGATGATCAATCTCGCTAAAACGAAAAGAGAAGACATTCTAGAATGTTGCCAATTTGGTCTCTAAATAGAAAGACAAAAAAGCCAGCAATAACGCTGGCTTTTCTCTGTATTAGTCTTGTGCGACTTTCACGCGAATTTTGCTTTTTTCTACGTTCGTCAAATTCAGTGCTTCAAGAGCAGAAATGGCTTCTGCTTCGTCCGGCATGATGACAAAACCGAAGCCTTTCGACAAACCCGTGTCTTGATCAAGCACTAGCGAACACAGTTCTACTTTGCCGTACGCTGAGAATAATTTGCGGATATCTTGCTCGGTCATGTGACGAGCCAAGTTTCTTACTAAAAGTTTCATAATGAACCTAGTTGGTTTGATAACGGTTCGATTCTCTCAGTTTCTCTCTGGCAAACCAAGTGAATAATATGACGGCGTTGACTAGATCATTCTAAGTACATCTGTTTAAATGATTTTCCGTTCATTTTTCACCCATAGGAGAGTCGGCATGGAAACGAAACGTCTCAAACTCATCCCTGCTTGTTTAGAACGAGCCGAAGAGGCGCATCAAGCTGTCGTTCGCAGCCAAAAGACTCTCGAAGTCTATCTGCCGTGGGTGCCTCATGTGCTGACATTAGAAGCGATGATAGAAGGGACAGAGAAAGCCATCGCAAACTTTGAAAACTTCGAAGAAGAGCTGCGTTACTACATCATTGAAAAGGAAAGCGATCGCTTACTGGGTGCGGTCGGCTTGATGATTCGAGATCCCGACGTACCATCCTTTGAGATAGGTTATTGGTTAGATAATGCTGCCGTTGGCAATGGTTATGTTGCCGAGGCTGTGCTCGAAGTTGAGCGCTATGCGTTTGATGACTTGGGCGCCAAGAGAATCGCAATTCATGCTGATAGCACCAACCAAAAGAGCCGGGCTGTAGCCGAGCGCTGTGGTTATGAGTTCGAAGGAGAGCTCAGAAACGAACGTCTGACTACATCGGGAGAGCTGAGCAACACCGTTATTTACGCCAAAATTCGTCGCGACTAACACTCCAATCTAACCGAGCAATGCTAAGCTTTGATCTCAAGCTACCACCATTAACGTTAATTAAGTTTCAGATAAAACAAAGCCCGCTAAAATAGCGGGCTTTGTGTTCATATACGGGAAGTTACTAGTCTAGTTCAACCAGTTTTTTCTCGAACGACTGGTGTTGGTCTAACACGTCTTGCGCAGCACCACCCGTTGCTTTACTTACCACAATGATGGCAAGCGTAGAGAAGATGATGCCCGGTACGATTTCGTACACATCAAACCAACCGCCTGTTAGCTGCTTCCAAACTACGATAGTGATACCACCAACAAGAATACCTGCTAACGCGCCATTACGGTTCATACCGCTCCAGTAAAGGCTAAGTACAACCGCAGGACCAAATGCCGCACCAAAACCAGCCCAAGCGTAAGATACAAGACCAAGTACTGAGCTATCAGGCGTCATCGCTAGGAATAGCGCAACAAGCGAAATAACGATAACACCGATACGACCAATCATTACGATTTCTTCAGAAGACGCTTCTGGCTTGAATACTTGCTTGTAGAAATCTTCTGCAAGCGCTGAAGATGAAACAAGGAGCTGTGAGTCAGCGGTACTCATTACCGCCGCTAGGATTGCTGCTAACAACATACCCGCAACGACAGGGTGGAATACTGCGTTAACCAATAGCATGAAGATCTTCTCGCCGTCTTCTAGTTGAGTACCCGGATGACCCGTAACCCAAACCAGACCAACAAGACCAACAAGCATTGCACCAACCATAGATAGTGCCGTCCAAATCACTGCGATACGACGTGCAGTTGTTAGATCTTTGTTTGAACGAGACGCTTTAAAACGCGCTAGGATGTGTGGCTGACCAAAGTAACCAAGGCCCCACGCCGCTAGAGAGATAATGGCAATCGCAGACAATGGTTCGCCTTTCGCGTCATTCCATAGCGTTGCAAGTTCTGGGTTGATGTCATGTAGATCAGAACTTAGCTGACCTAAACCACCGTCCATTACCGCTATAGGAACAATCATTAGCGCAGCCGCCATTAGCAGACCTTGCACTAAGTCAGTCCAAGATACCGCTAGGAAACCACCGAATAGTGTGTAAGAAACGACACACACCGTACCGATGATAACAGCGTAGGTGTAATCTAGACCGAATACCGTCTCAAACAGTTTGCCCCCTGCGACCAAACCTGAGCTGGTGTAGAAAAGGAAAAATAGAAGAATGAAAAACGCAGAGATTGTCTGAATCAGTTTCGACTTATCGTTGAAGCGACGTGACAGGAACTCTGGCAACGTTAGCGCGTCAGTTTGGATACTGTAGGTACGGAGGCGTTTTGCACTGATGAGCCAGTTTGCCCATGTACCAAGAAGTAGACCGCCGGCTAACCAGAAGGCCTCGATACCCGCAGCGTACGCATAGCCAGGCAAGCCTAGCAGCAACCAACCACTCATGTCTGAAGCACCTGCAGATAATGCAGCAGGCCACGGACCTAGGCTACGGCCACCTAGGAAGTAGTCAGATGAATTGGAAGTCCTCTTATACGCGTAAACGCCAATAGCAACCATAATCAGTAAATACGCCACAAAAGTGGACGTGATAGCAAAGCTATTTTCTATCATTAGATAGTCCTCGTTATAATTATTTCCTTCCTTGCCTGCCCTGATATTTTACCGTCTCAGCAATACATCAGAGTATAAAAAACCAATCTGGACCGGCTCTCAGTCCAGTTACTCCAGATTGGCATTACAAGTCAGGTTAGTGAGTTTCGTTCCCCAACTCGAGTAGAGTTGCGTTACCACCCACCGCGGTAATATTTATCGTTCGAGTGCGCTCAGTAATGAAGCGCAACGAGAGATGAGGATCATGAGCCAATTTCGGTGACTCTAAATCCGTTTCAGAAACTAAGCCGACGATTGCACCGTCACGCTTAGCTAGTTGAAGATTGAGCGCATGCTCAATCTGTGAACGCCCAACATAACCCACACTACGTACATCGCTCTCAAGCAACGGGGCAGACGCATCGTACGCAACAACCTGGACTAAGTTAGATGGGAAGTTTGCCAACGCTACAGCTTGCTTAACCAATTGGTTTAGCTCTGCATTGTCACTGCAAACGACCACACTGTTGCCTGCAATTAAGGCACAGGTGATCATCGCAAAAGCACTGTATAACGCATTATCAGCAGGCTCGATGTTGTTTTCACAAATCACCAAAGCCACACCGCGTCCTGCGGCATACAGTTCGTTAGTTTCCCCTGTAGGGCCAACTAACTGGTGAGTTTCTGCAAGAAGAGCTGATGCTTGTTGCAAGTGGTAAGAAACCACTTTGGCAACGGTAGACTGCTGCCCTTCTAGTGCAGATTTAAATGCCAGAACATGCTCGCATTTGTAATCAAAATCAGTCAGATTCCACTGCTCCCACGCAGAGAATGCATCTTTAAAATAGGTGATCTGATGAACCATAATGCGACTCCTTATGCGTTTTCTGCTTGAGCAAGAAGATGTTGAGTAAATCGGAATAGGTAGTGTGGACCACCAGCTTTCGGGCCAGTACCTGACAAGCCTTGACCACCAAACGGCTGTACACCAACCACAGCACCAACTTGGTCTCGGTTGATGTAGCAGTTACCTACTCGAGCATGCTTCTCAATCCAACGGTACGTGGTTTCGTTACGGCTATGGATACCCATCGTCAAGCCAAAACCCGTTTTGTTGATCTGCGCAACCACGTTCGGTAATTCAGACGCTTTAAAGCGAACAATGTGCAAGATTGGACCAAATTGTTCTTCTTTCAGCACATCGATGCCCGAGATTTCAAACGCACTTGGTGAGACAAAGTCACCATGCTGGCACGATTCATCCAGCTGTAGCTGAGCGACTTTAGTCTGTGTTTTGCTCATTTGCTCAAGGTGAGCGAGGAGTTTTTGTTTAGCATTGCTGTCGATAACCGGACCAACATCTGTTTTGTGTAGGTAAGGTAAACCAACATGCAGTTCATTCATCGCACCCTGAATCAGGTTGATCATACGGTCTGCTACATCTTCTTGTACAAATAGAACACGAAGGGCAGAACAACGCTGACCAGCAGATGCAAACGCCGAACGAATCACATCACGCACCACCTGCTCTGGCAATGCAGTACTGTCCACAATCATTGCGTTTTGGCCACCTGTTTCCGCAATAAACGGAACCGGTTTCGCGCTGCGCTCCGCAAGCGTAACGTTAATGCGTTGCGCCGTTGCCGTTGAGCCCGTGAATGCCACACCAGCAATAGCATCATGAGAAGTCAGTGCATGACCAATCTCAGCGCCGCGACCAGTAAGTAACTGAATCACACCTGCAGGGAAACCAGCATCCAGCATTAGTTCAATAGCGCGAGCGGCAATTAAGCTTGTTTGCTCAGCAGGTTTTGCAACCACTGTGTTACCCGCAATCAGTGCTGCCGTCACCTGACCAAGGAAGATAGCCAACGGGAAGTTCCAAGGGCTGATACACACAAACACACCAAGACCTTCACGGCTAGAAATGCGTTTCACACCATCAAAGCCTTCTAGCTCAAATGGCTGTAGGTTTTGCGCTTGTTTCGCGTAATAACGACAGAAATCCACCGCTTCACGAACTTCATCAATGCTATCGTGAATCGTTTTACCCGCTTCTTTGTGACAAATCGCCACCAGCTCAGCCAGGTTTTCTTCCATTAAGTCAGCAAGCTTTTCTAAACAAGCCGCTTTTTGCTCAACAGGAACGGTTTTCCAATCAGAGAAAGCAGTTTGCGCCGCATCAATTGCAGCGGAAACGTGATCAAGAGTTGCAAATGCCACTTTGCCGACTTCAATTCGGCGATCGTATGGTGCGGTGATGATCTCAGCCGCATTTTCCTTGATCATGCTTTCGGCAAAGCGTTCACCATTGATCATCGGGCCTGCAACCCACTGGTTGTCCATGAAGCTTTCGACCTGAGCTTCAAATGGCTTCGCTTCACTGTCGATGTCGATGTTGACGCCATATGAGTTCTTACGCTCAGGGAAAATGTCGGCAGGCAATGGAATTTTGTCGTTGTGTAGCGTGTCAAAACCCGTCAACACATCCACAGGGTGATGGGTCAACTCATAAATCGGACAACGCGCATCAACTAGACGGTGTACAAACGAGCTGTTCGCACCATTTTCAAGCAAACGACGAACCAAGTACGGAAGAAGATCAGCATGGCTACCGACAGGAGCATAAATACGTACTGGCTGACCGTACATTTTCATAACATGGTTATACAGTGAATCACCCATACCATGCAGGCGCTGGAACTCGTATTCTTTGTGCTCCGCCATGACAGCAATTGCCGTCACCGTGTGAGCATTGTGGCTTGCAAATTGTGGGTAGATATTACCGCGAACACCTTCGCTAAGTAGGAAACGAGCACAAGCTAGGTATGCAACGTCCGTCGCTTCTTTGCGAGTGTATACTGGGTAATTTGCATAACCCGCTTGTTGAGACCACTTGATTTCGCTGTCCCAGTACGCGCCTTTAACCAAACGCAGAGGAATAACGTCACCTTGTTCTTTTGCGAGTGCATTTAGCCACACCAAGACTGGTAGCGCACGTTTTGAGTAGGCTTGAATAACCAAACCAAACTTGCCCCAACCCTTCACAAGATCGCTACGGTATACTTTCTCAAATAGCTTCAGGGAAAGCTCAAGGCGATCCGCTTCTTCTGCATCGATTGTGATTGCAACGTCGACTTCAATTGCACGTTTCAATAGCTGCATTAGTGAGTCATACAACTCTGTCATTACACGTTCTTCATTTGCGACTTCGTAGCGCGGGTGTAATGCAGAAAGCTTGATGGAAATCGAAGGCGCAGGGCTGGTGTCGTTACCGTAAGTCTCGCGACCCACCGCTTCGATCGCCATTAGGTAATCTTTGAAGTACTTGTTCGCGTCCGCTGTAGTTAACGCCGCCTCACCCAACATATCAAACGAGTAGGTGAAACCTTTGTCGCGCATTGGACGACCGTTCTTCTGCGCTTCTTCGATCGTACGACCACGAACAAACTGGTGACCCATGATCTTCATTGCCTGATACATGGCTTTACGAATCACAGGCTCAGAGAATTTATTTACCAGACGGTTTACAGCCTGACCTGGGCTCTGGGTGCCTTGCTCACCAAGACCAACCACTTTACCTGTTAGCATGAGGCCCCATGTTGATGCGTTAACAAACACAGAGTCAGAGTTTTTCAGGTGAGATTTCCAGTCTGCGACACTCAACTTATCTTTAATCAAAGAATCTGCTGTCGCGGCATCTGGGATGCGCATTAATGCTTCTGCAAGACACATCAGCAAGATACCTTCTTGAGTATCTAAGCTGTATTCCAGCAATAAAGCATCAATCATCTGGATTGACTTCTTATCGGCACGAATGGCTTCGATAAGGTGGGTAGTTTGGGTAGTGATCGCCGATTTTTCATCCTCTGTCGGCGTCGCTAGTGGCAATAGTTGCTCTAGCCATTGAGACTCGTCCACCATATATAATGGCGAGATCAGTGACCACAACTTATCAAGCGGCTGCCCGATAAATTCCGGTGTCAACACGTTCGTAGCTGTAAACATGTGTGTTCCTCAATCTCACTCCTCGAAAACCGCTTCGAGGATTATCAATGGCTGGCAGTGTATTTTGAGGCCGATAAGAATACTTGTCAAAAACTACGACATTTTTGCCAAAAACTCGCTTTTATAACAAAACATCCACATAGTCACATTCAAATAGGTAATATTTTGTGTTGTAAATTTTAATTTTTTCATTGCATTCACAACAAAATATTAAGAATATCAATAAGATTTTTGTGAAGAGCTCGTTCTAAGAGAAAATGTAGGATCAAGTGGCATATCAGCCACTGCAAAGAACAGAGAATTTAAAAAAACGAGTGATAGGTCACGTGAATAAAACATAAAAAAACCACGCATAGTGCATGGCTTTATTCTAATTGATGATTATTTGACCTAAAAAACGCGTTGTTATCCAACTTGTTTTTTATAACGGGAAGGTGATATTCCCTGTAAGCGAGTAAAAGTATGAGTAAAAGTACTCTGGCTTGAGAAGCCAGTAAACTCGGCAATTTGCCCTAAAGAAAGGTGCCCTTGCTCGATTAATTCACGAGCCATGTCGATTCGCTTTCCGAGAACATATTGATGAGGTGTAATCCCCATCTGCTCTTTAAACAAGCAATGGAACTGACTTTCCCCAAGAAACACTCGCCCGGCCAATTGAGCCACACTAATCTTATGACTCAGGTGCTGCTCAATGTAACGATCTATCGCCTCCAAATCAAAGCGCGACTCTTTTCGACTGGTCTCAAATGCCGAGATATGGCGCTGCATTAACGCAATCACAGTGTCGTTACACGCACGACTTAACAGCAGGTCATCCGGATGGTTTCGCATTTCCTGAACCAACATCTGTATCAGCTTCTGAATTTGACTATCTAACTGGAAGTAGACATGGTCTCTCTCCAGGTTATTGATTTTTTGAAGCATTTCAGGATCATCATTTGTCGGTTTGGGCATATTCAGCACCAAAATATCCGATTGATTGATGACGCCACCGAAAGCATGATCAGAGCATGCGGTAACCACACAACCTTGACCAGGGCCGACAAGATTACCTCGCCCGCGCACTTCAAATTCGGCTTGCCCTTTTAAACCAATCACGATCTGCGTATAAGAATGATCGTGGCAATCCATATAAGACGGAAGTGTGATCAGCTCCGCCGGCTTTGGCAGCATAATCTCTTGATATGAAAGGATTTTTTGATTATCTGAATCACTCATTTTAAACAGTCGTCTTTACACGGTCAGCTTACGTCTTCGCATCATATACCTTCTTTGTTGGGTTGCAACTTTTACCCAACTCAATCGACAAGATCAAATCAGCATGATCAAGTTCATTTACATGATCATAGTTCCGGAACGATGATCATGCGAGGTTAATTTACGGTCAGTGAGCAACCAATTTTATTAACAAAAACGGATAGATAGGCAACACCTTACGTATGCATAATCAATCAATGTAAAGATCCTTATTACCGAACAATCCGTTATTTTGTAAAACATCGTGCTCCATATTAGATAAGTCGCCCCTGAAACGGATCGAAACCCACTCTTAAGCTTAATATAGAGGGATTTCCCCCCTTACTAATATGCCTCTGATTCAATACATTAGTTATCGAGCTTTAAGATGCATACGATCTAAAGCTCTCGGTATCTCATTGATACCTCTAACTTACTTAGCAGACCCTCGCTAGGTAATTTAGAACCTCTTCTACACGTCGACAAGATTATATCTTGTGTTGCCAGCCCGTCTTCAGGCTGGCTTTTTTTTCGCTTCTCAACAATGAAAACAATGGCATAAGCTGATATCATAGCGTTTGTCTCACTGTCCCTCTCATATGCTTAGGTGCTGCTCTTTCGCTCACAAGTGATATGAACGTCAACCACATTACAACTGAGTTGTAGGAAGCATGATCAAGGACGATACGAGTTGTAAGCCGAACATTGGCGGACATCCGTGAGCGCACATATCTGTAATGAAACAGACCATTTTCCCAATTAAACTCTTCGTTCCATTTCGTCGTTGTCTATGACTACCTGACGAAAACATCGAACACCACGAATTTAATTGGATTGAGCGCCAATCAACGAACGTGTTCTAGCAACGTAACTGCCTACTTGGCAACATCAATACGAGCCATGTAACACGGACGTCTCTGTATTGGTAAAAGCAGTATGTAGTGAGTCCTTTTGTGAATATTTCAGTCGATACCATAGAACAATCCCTCCTTAAACAGCTACCAGGTTGTTGGGGATGCAAAGATAAAGATTCGGTATTCCTATACGTAAACCAGGAATACGCAGAACTGTTAGGGCACACGTCGCCCGAGGAGTGCTTGGGTAAAACTGATTTTGATATGGCCAGCCCAACCACTGAATGCGCGCAAGAATTTCAACGCCAAGATAAACACGTTCTCGAAACTGGCGAGTCACTAAAAATTCTGGATATCCACCCTTATCCAGATGGCCGCTGGCGAGCACATATATTTACTAAAACACCGTGGCGAGATGACAAAGGCGACATCGTAGGCACCATTTTCTACGGAAGGGAACTCACCGACACCGCCGTGATTGAAGTCGGGTATTGGGTTTGTCGTGCAATCAGTACCAACCCAAATCAACAATCCATCTTTCGTTTTTCTGACTTACAACCAAAACCAGAGAAGCTCACATGCCGCGAGCAAGAAACGCTTTTCCTCTTGCTCTATGGCAAAAAGCCTCAATTTATCTCTCAGGTCATGGGCATATCAACAAAAACCGTTGAAGGTCACGTCGCACGCTTACGTAATAAGTTTGCAGCGAACAGCAAGAACGAGCTAATAGATAAAGCAATGGAAGCAGGCTACGGCTCTGTTGTACCCAAAACGCTGCTTAAGCATCAATTATCGGTTGTGTTGAATGGAGAGCGATAATTCGCATCGCTTCTACCTACAAAAACACCGCCCCAATTCGGCGGTGTTTGTTTATTCATGAGGGACCATAAGCCTATGGCGCTAAACGATCAATGTCCCAACTTCCATCATGCTGGGAGAAAAGAAAACGATCGTGAAGGCGATGTTCGCCACCTTGCCAAAATTCGATGCTCTTTGGTTTTACGCGAAAGCCACCCCAAAAGGTTGGTACTGGTATTTCACCCTTAGCAAACTTCTGTTTTAGCTCTAAAAACTTACCTTCCAACACACCTCTGGCAGAAATACGGCTACTTTGTTTGCTCGCGATTGCGGCCAACTGGCTCTCTTTAGGACGAGAAGTAAAGTATTTCATATTCTCTACGGCGGTAAGCTTTTCAGCCACACCAGTAATATGAACTTGGCGCTCTAACGGATGCCAAGGGAAGTGCAAACTAATATTGCTGTTATGCTCTAGCTGCTGGGCCTTGCGACTGCCTAGGTTGGTGTAAAACACAAAACCATCTTTGTCGACGTTTTTCAATAGAACAATGCGTTGAAACGGCATGCCATTTTCATCAACCGTTGCAACTGTCATCGCAGTCGGGTCCGTTAAACCCGCTTCAACTGCTTGCTCTAGCCACAGATTAAATTGATCAATAGGATCAGCTTTCAAATCTTTACGACGCAGCCCACCTTTGGTGTACTCACGACGAATATCAGCAAGTTCCATCTTTACTCCTTCACTCGTTTTTGTCGATTGTGCTCCCGATACTGAGGAAATACAAGGACATCATTGTGCTTGTTATCGTTGCCGCTCACAGCATCACAGTGCGTCATTTGATACCATGACACAAAAAACCAGTGAGCCGATCGTGAACTTACTCAACCCCAAAGCCCTACGTCATTTTTTACTGCTACTGTGTGCCGTCGGCATTTCAGGGCTTGCGCTTACTCATCATTACGCAACTCAATACCAACATGATCAATGGCAACAAAAGCTAGAGAGACAAGCCGCGCAAGTGTCACAAGAAGTGGACTACGAACTGGCAAAGTTTGAACAGATACCAAACCTATTAAGTCACGACCCAAGACTACTCAAAGCAGTAGAGCGCGGAACGCCCTCTCAAGAGCTCAACCTACTGTTATCAGATTGGTTGAAGCAAAGTTTGGCCGATACGATTTACGTTCATGACCGCACCGGGTTAGTCATAGCCTCAAGTAACTTTCAGCAAGAAGATACGTTTGTTGGCTCTAGCTTTAGCTATCGCCCCTATTTTAAAAATGCGCGACGCGGTGAGCCCGCTCAATATGTTGGATTAGGCGTGCGCTCGAATAAACGTGGGTACTTCTTCTCATCTCCGCTGTGGGTAAATGAGGAAGTCGTTGGCGTGATCACAGTAAAAGTGAATTTGGAGCAATTAGAACAGCGCCTTTCGCAAACCACGACTGACGTACTCATTACAGATAAACACAATGTCGTGTTTATGAGCAATTTACCAGACTGGCGCTATCGTGCACTTTTCCCACTGTCATCGAGTGCAATAAATGAACTTACCGAAACGCGTCAATATGGCGATACCTTACCCGAATATTTTGGTGAGTTAACGGCACACAGTGGTGTCACGGAGTTTGATGACAATCAATTGCTTCTATCACCGAATTACCTCGCATACGCAACACACTTATTGGATAAAGGGTTTCGCGTCGTTGCCTTAATTAACCACAACAGCGTTCTTGCCGCCGTTTTACAGGCCGATATCGTCTTCCTGATCTTATATGCGCTCATTGCTCTAATTGCGTTAGCGTGGTTCCAAACCCTAGTTAACAAAGCACGCCTTGCCCATCTCAATGTGAGCCTAGAAGAAAAAGTAGTGCAACGGACACTAGTTCTGAGTGAAGCCAACCAAAAACTACAACAGACCATCCGCCAATATGAGCAAAGCCAACAAGAGCTTAAACAAACACAACAAGAACTGACGCAAGCCGCGAAATTGGCACTGTTGGGCGAGCTATCAGCCAGTATTAATCATGAGATAAATCAGCCACTTTCCGCACTAAGAACCTATACCGAAAACTCGCAGCGTTTGTTGGCAATGGAAAAATACCCAATGGTCGCTGACAATTTGGGTAAAATGCTGACACTCAATGACACCATTTCGGAAGTCATTGCCCGCTTAAAAGTCTTTACTCGGAAAGCCACGCACGATTCACACAATGAAATCTCAGTACTGCACGACGCGGTACATACTGCCACCAGCATTTTGAGCAACAAGCTTATTAAGCAAGGAGTAACACTAAAAGTTCCGGCCATCGACTATGATGTGAAGCTGGCCATTCACAGCGTTGAATTAGAACAAGTGCTGATAAACCTCTTCCACAACGCCGCACAAGCGATGGAAAACCACTGTATCGATCCGCAAATATCCATTGCTGTTCAGTGTCATGATGACAGTTGCGACATTCTTGTTTCCGATAACGGACCAGGGATGTCAGACGAAGCCCTAGCAAAAGTGTTCGACCCATTTTTTACGACTAAGCCGGAGGGTCTTGGATTAGGTTTAACAATCTCCAAGCGGATTATAGAGAGCTATCACGGCTCCCTCTGTGCCTATAAACATCAGAACACAGAACAACAAGCAGGAGGGATGACCTTTATCGTGACGCTACCAATAGTCAATCAGAATAAACGTACCCCAGAAGTGGAAAACGACCATGAATAACCCAGTTTTCTTTGTTGATGACGAACCACACATTCGTGATGCCGTGTCTCAAGCCCTGCTGATTGAAGGGATAGACGTCACCTGCTTACCAAACGCAGTAGAAGCCTTACGCGTAATCGACTCAAATACGCCTGCGATTATCATTACCGATATCCATATGCCCGTGATGGATGGCTTGGAGTTTATGCGAACTTTGCGAAGCAAAAACGATCACTTTCAATTCATCGTACTTACTGGACATGGAGATGTGAAAACCGCGGTAGATGCGATGAAAAGCGGCGCGTACGACTTTCTAGAAAAACCGTTTTCAACGGAACAGCTCATGAAATCGCTCAACAATGCCAGCGATAAACTGAACTTGTTGCAAGAAAACATCTGGCTTAAGAAAGAGCTCGACATGCAAACTCATGTTGGTCCGAAAATGATTGGTCACAGTAAGGCCATGGTTAGTATTCGTCGCGCCTTGATCAGTGCGCCCACAAGCCAGCCGCTCATTTTTGTAGGTCAAGATGGTACGGGTCGGCGACTCGCTGCACAATTTGCCCACGACATACATGCAACACCGGATAGTGAGCTAATCGCCGCTTCTGGTGAAGACCTCTATGAGCTTTCATTAGAAGCGCTCGACAAAGCCATACACCGCTTAAGTGAAGGAAAACGCCACTGCAGTTTGTACTTACATAGCGCAGAGCATGTATCATTTGAGCAATGGGAATACTTATTCAAGCACCCAAAACTTGAGCGTGTTTTTGGCGCGACCACCCAAGCCGAGCCACCTCTAAAATCCCTGGCGACTCTAATTCACTTACCGACGCTCGATGAAAGAAAGGAAGATATAGGGCCTTTATACAAGCACTTTGTGCGCCACACAGCGAGTCGATATCAGTTACAGCCGCCACATATCAGCCTAGAAGAGGTCAAACACCTCACCAGTCTCGAATGGCCAGAAAACGTTAAGCAGCTACGCCAATTTGCTGAACTTCGTGCCCTCAAGCCAGATACTTTTAGAATGGAAGATTGGAACAGTGAGAAAAGTCTTGAAATTCAGAGTATGACTCAGCGCACAGAATACTTTGAATATTGCTTGTTATTCGATGCATTGCAAAGACATCGCGGCAGACTCAAAGAGGTTCAACTAGAATTACAGGTATCACGCAAAACCTTGTACGACAAACTAAAAAAACATCAGTTGGATAAAGCCAAGTTCAAGGCGTAATAGCTATACTCCGGCGCTAATTATGCTTTTGTTTGATTTAGAAAGTGTAAGAAAGCTCATTTGAAGAGAGAATAACCCTCTTCTCATATTTTATTAGCCGAGCATGCTGACATGATCGGTTAATAATAATAAGATCAAAAAGATAATCCGTAATTATATAAGCAGGGACTGTGATGAGCCGAGATAACTACAACAAACTCAACGATGAAGAGTTGGATTTTGTTGATGACAAAACTGCAGCATTGCTCCTCAATACCCCCAACAGCGCGCGTTTTATGCTCTGGGTTATGGTGCTATTTTTCATTGCAGCAATAGGTTGGGCATCTTGGGCTGAAATCGACAAAGTCACGGTTGGTCAAGGTAAAGTGATTCCCTCCTCACAGATACAAGTAGTCCAAAACTTAGAAGGTGGCTTAGTCAAAGAAATCTTGGTCAAAGAAGGTCAGTTGGTTGAAAAAGGCCAACAGTTACTGCTTATCGATGACACCCGCTTTCGCTCAGATTTTCGTGAACGTGAGCAACAAGTTGCCAACCTTACCGCATCTGTGCTGCAACTATCCGCTTCTATTAACAGTGTTGCCGTTAATCGTGATTTTGAAACGGAAAACTGGCGTCAAAGTGTACTACTTGATTACGGTAAACTGACCTTCCCACCAACCTTGGAAGAGACTCGACCTCAACTCACACAGCGTCAAAAAGCAGAATATCGCGAAGATCTAGATAATTTACGCAACCAACTTTCTGTTATTGACCAACAAGTGCAGCAAAAGCAGCAGGACTTGGTAGAGATCCAAGCACGAGTAAGGAACTTGCGTCAAAGCTACCAATACGCGAAAAAAGAACTCGATATCACCAAACCTTTGGCAGACGAGGGCGTTGTTCCTCGTATTGAACTGCTCAAATTACAGCGCCAAGTCAACGATACCCGTCGTGAAATGACGTCCAGTGAGCTCAAGATTCCCGTATTGCAATCAGCGATTCGAGAATCCATGCTCAACCGTATTGATGTTGCACTCAAATTCCGCTCTGAACAGCAAGAGAAACTCAACAGCGCCCAAGACCAGTTATCTGCCTTGGTTGAATCAGCGGTGGGCTTGGAAGATAGAGTAAACCGAACGGTTGTGAATTCGCCAGTAACAGGCAAAATCAAAACACTGAACATCAATACTGTCGGTGGTGTTATCCAACCTGGTATGGATATCGTCGAGATCGTACCAACAGAAGACACACTATTGGTAGAAGCGAAAATTGCGCCAAAAGACATCGCATTTTTACGCCCAGATCTTCATGCTATCGTGAAATTTACAGCTTACGACTTCACAAAGTACGGCGGTTTAGAGGGTGAGTTGGAACATATCAGCGCGGATACCACTCAAGATGAAGAAGGCAACAGCTTCTACATTGTTCGTGTACGCACCGAAAAAACAAACTTTGGTCAAGATGCAGATTTACCAATCATTCCAGGAATGACAGCATCGGTCGATATCATCACAGGGAAGCGAACCGTTTTGGAATATCTACTTAAACCGATTTTAAGTGCCAAAACGAACGCCTTGAAGGAGTAAACCACATTAAGATACTCGCGATAGGGAGTATTGAGCGATAAGTGATTAAATAAAAAGCACTTATTTCTCACTGACGAACTCTCTAGAAGAGTATACTTGTGATACGAGTCGAATATGCGATCCAATTTGCAGCGTAAAGTTACATTATTAATCAGCTTAAGTTGTTTGTCGTTCCAACTTGGTGCGCTGAACAGTAAAGAACAACGATGGGTCAATACGGTCACAGCGGTGTACGGCGAACGTGCGGGATTGCGCGTAAATACATGGCGAAAGAACCTCGACTTATTTAAACAATTAGAGACTCATGAACAGCTCGCTGGCGTTAACGACTTTTTTAATCAGCTGTATTTCGTTGACGACATAAAACTGTGGGGAAAGACAGATTATTGGGCTACGCCACTCGAATTTTTAGGGAGTAACGCAGGAGACTGTGAAGATTTCACTATTGCTAAGTACTTCTCTTTACTCGAGCTAGGAATACCAGATTCAAAGATGCGGTTAATATACGTAAAAGCCATCGAACTGAATCAGTTTCACATGGTATTAGCTTACTACCCTACCCCAAGTTCTGAGCCGCTCATTCTCGATAATATCAATCCTGACATTGTCCGAGCCTCTAAGCGTAGCGACTTGCTACCGATATACAGTTTTAATGGTACAAACCTGTGGTTGATGAAGTCATCTGCTAGCACTGGAGAGCTGGCAGGGAAAGCATCACGGTTGAGCCTTTGGAATGACTTACGCTCGCGCGAACGTAAGTTGCAGTTAAATAAACCTAAAATTAACTATGACGAGTGAGAAACATGACCCTATATAAGAAGCTTGTGGTGGGGATGGTTACGGTCTTTATACTCTTGTTGGCATCAGTATTCGTAATCCAATTCAACACGACTCGAGACAGCTTGGAGCAACAGCAACGTTCAGAGGTCAACAACACTATTAACACCGTAGGTTTGGCACTGGCTCCTTACCTAAAGGACAAAGATAAAGTCGCGGTTGAGTCCGTGATTAATGCTCTATTTGACGGCAGCACCTACTCCGTTGTTCGTCTTACAGCATTAGATTCTGACTACCAGATCGTGCGTACTTACCCAGTTAAACCAAGTACGGTGCCACAATGGTTTATCGACATGAATCTATTTAAAGCGATTCACGATAAGCGTGTTGTGACCAGTGGTTGGATGCAGCTCGCCGAAGTAGAAATCATTAGCCACCCAGGCGCAGCTTACGAGCAGCTCTGGCAAGGTTTTATTGGCTTGCTGTCTGTATTCAGTGTTATTTTTCTAGCTGGTTTAGTGGCAATTTCATACATCCTACGTCGCTCGCTAAAACCATTAACGGCCATCGTAAATAAAATGCATGAAATCGCGAATAACCAATTTGGTGAACCGCTTGCTCGTCCAAGAACCAAAGATCTTATCGCGGTGGTAGATGGCATTAACATGATGTCTGCTCAAATCGAGCTATCATTCAAAGAGCAAGCCAAAGAGGCTCAACGTCTGCGTGCTCAAGCTTACCTCGATCCTATATCTAAATTGGGTAACCGCTCATTCTACATCAACCAAATTGACCAATGGCTTGCAGAGCAAACGCAAGGGGGTATCGCGCTACTCCATGCTGAATACATTGGGGACATTTACGAGACCAAAGATTACCAACGCGCAGATGCCCACGTTAAAGAACTGTCTCAACGTTTGAAAAACACCATTGATGTTCCGGGTGCCACTATTGCTCGCTTATCTAGTGATGAGTTCGGCTTGCTTTTCCCTCATATGGATGAGAGCGAGTTACGCATTTTATCGGACAGCATCGTCAATTGTGTGAACGGCCTAAATACTGACCCAACAGGCTTAGCAAAACCTAAAGCGTCACTAGGGGTTGCACACAGCAAAGATCAGAAAACGCGCTCTGAAATCCTCTCGATGGTGGACAACGCACTATCGAAAGCCAAAGCGCAACCAGACAAGCCATACGGCTTCATTGGCAGTGATACACCTTCTAGTTTGATGGGTAAACAGCAATGGAAAGCGTTGGTTGAAGAAGCCATTCATAGTGATTGGGTTAAATTCCGTTTCCAAGCTGCGAAAAACACATGGGGTAAAGTATTCCACAACGAAGTATTTTCAAGCATCGAAAAAGATGGTGAAACGTATCGTGCGAATCAATACCTATTCGCACTAGAACAGTTAGACGCCACCAACATCTTTGACCAGTATGTCATTGAATCAATGATTAAGATGCTAGAAAGTGGTGAACTTAATGACCCAGTCGCGATTAACATCGCGCAAAGCAGCTTATCTCAACCATCGTTTATTCGCTGGACAACTAGCATGCTGGAAAAACACGCCAAAGTGGCCTCTAAGCTACACTTTGAAATTCCAGAGGAATGCTTTATCGATCAGCCTCACCACACAGCACTGTTATGTAATGCCATTCGCCAATCAGGTGCTGAGTTCGGCGTAGATAACTACGGACGTAACTTCCAATCTTTGGAATACATCCAAGAGTTCCGCCCGAACTATGTGAAGCTCGATTACCTATTCACACACAACTTGCACGACGAAAAACAGAAATTCACGCTAACGTCGATCTCTCGTACTGCCCACAACCTTGGTATTACGACTATCGCATCGCGTATCGAAACTCAAATCCAGTTGGACTTCCTCACTGAACATTTTGTTGAGGTATTCCAAGGATTCATCGTCGACAAGGAATAAAAAGGTTTATCAACGATGAAAGACCCTTTACTGAATTCGCTCATCTACGTTAGCCGTTACTATGGGTTAGCTAACTCGCCAGAAGCGCTAGTCAACGGACTACCGCTATCTGACGGTAAACTGACCCCATTTTTGCTACCAAGAGCAGCGGAAAGGGCCGGATTGGTTGCCAAGGAAAACCGCGCAGAGCTGGAGAGCATCTCTAGCCTAATTCTGCCGGCAATCTTAGTTCTTAAAGGCGGTGACTCTTGCGTTCTCAACAGCATCAATATGGAGAAACGCGAGGCCGAAGTCACCACCCTAGAAAGTGGAATGGTGCCGATCTCTATTCCATTAGAAGACCTACTTGAGCAATACACTGGTCGGTACTTTTTAGTTAAAAAGCAATTCCGTTTCGATGAGCGCTCTCCCGAAGTGCTCAAAACCAACGAAGGCCACTGGTTCTGGTCAACCTTGTGGCAGTCAAAACGCATCTACCGTGATGTTTTAATCGCATCACTTCTCATCAACCTCTTTGCGGTTGCCGCTCCGCTATTCACTCGCTTGGTGTACGACAAAGTGGTTCCGAATCTTGCGTTTGAAACCCTATGGGTACTAGCAAGTGGCATCTTTGTCGTGTTCCTGTTTGACTTCATTCTCAAGTCGCTGAGAAATTACTTCATTGATGTGGCGGGCAAGAAGTCTGACATTCTGATTTCATCCAAACTGTTCAGCAAAGTGATGGGGATTAGAATGGAATCGAAGCCGCCTTCGGTCGGTGCCTTCGCTCGCCATTTACAAGAATTCGAATCTATTCGAGAGTTTTTTACTTCAGCGACCGTCAGTGCTCTCATTGATTTGCCTTTTGCCATTCTGTTCTTAGTGATTATATGGCTAATGGCTGGCGATCTTGTGTATGTACCGATGGTGGGCGTGGTCATTTTGATTATTCACTCGCTACTGATACAAGGGCCGCTGCGTCGCTCCATAGAGGAGGGTTCACGCCTAGCATCGCAAAAATATGCCAATTTGATAGAGAGCCTGGCTGGGTTAGAAACCGTAAAAATGCTCAGTGCGCAAAGCCAATTCCAATACCGCTGGGAAGAGGCAGTTGCGCACATGGCGAACTGGAATATAAAAAGCCGCCGAATTACGGATAGCATTCAAAACGCGGCAGGTTTTGTGCAGCAAAGTAGTAACGTAGGGATGATCATCCTAGGCGTTTACTTAATTGCAGAAGGCGACTTAACCATGGGCGGTTTGATTGCCGCAACCATGCTTAGCGGCCGCGCGATTGGTCCTTTGGTTCAGTTATCCTTACTCTCTACGCGCTACAACCAAGCGAAATCTTCTATGACAATTATCAATCAAGTCATGGAAATGCCGGATGAACAAGAAGAAGGTAAACGTTACATTCACCGCCCAATAGTACAAGGCAAAATTGAACTTGAACGCGTGACCTTCCACTACCCAGATTCACCGGTGGCGTCGATTCGAGATTTGAGCTTGACCATTAACCCAGGCGAAAAAGTAGCGATCATAGGCCGTATCGGTTCGGGTAAAACCACGTTAGAGCGTCTCATCATGGGCTTGTATCAGCCGACGGAAGGTCATGTTCGCATTGATGATACCGACATCGCACAGCTGCATCATGTCGACATTCGCCGTAATATTGGTTGTGTGCCGCAAGATTCGAATCTGTTCTTTGGTTCTATCCGCGACAACATTACGCTAGGTCGCCCATTAACCGATGACCGTGACGTACTAGACGCAGCGAATCGTGCCGGTGTTACTGCGTTTACGCAATCTGACCCAGCGGGCTTAGAACGCCAAGTTGGTGAAGGTGGTGCAATGCTTTCGGGGGGTCAACGTCAAGCAGTCACGATCGCTCGTGCATTTTTGGGTCGTCCTCCTGTTCTACTCATGGATGAACCAACCAGTGCGATGGATAATCGCTCAGAGATGCACATTAAACATCAATTAGCACAGTTGAAACCTAGTGAAACGCTGATTCTGATTACGCACAAAACGTCTATGCTCGACATCGTTGATCGCGTAATTGTGATGGAGAAAGGCAGCATCATCGCAGATGGCCCTAAAGCGCAAGTGCTGAACGATTTGAAACAAGGCAAAGTGCGTGCGGTTAGCTAGCCTGAATTCACATTGATAAAAGCAAAGGCCCCGTTTAACTTGTGTTTAACGGGGCTTATTTTATTGGGAGCCCGAGATAATTAAGTTCTTCAAGCGCGACCCAAACGAGTACAAGGCCAACAATCACGAATAAAATCATAATCGCCTTTTCATCTTCTTCCATTTTTCAACGCCCTAAAAGCTATTTCAATTAATACACCTTAGGTTATCAGGACAAAAGTCATATTCAGCTCGTTTATGAGGAACTAGCGTCATAGAATGTCGGATATGGGATACAGCTCAAAGAATGCTCTCTTCAAAATCACGTCAGCTTTGATTGAATATAAGTAATGAAGCCAAAGAGTTCGTAATGCTCACTAAGTCTTTGATTAACTTATATAGTACTCTGTGGTACCTCAACACAGAGACAAATGGTGTAAAGAAAAATTGTGATTACTTACAGCAAAAAATCAGCTATAAAAGCCGCTTTCTAGATATCGTCGAGATGAAGAAATGAATGATTGGATCCAATTTGAGCAAGTGAGCCAGTATTTCACTACGGGCTCCCTCGGTTACAAACTATTGATGGGCATTTTTGTCCTGATCGCGTATCACATCCTGAAGAGGATTGTAAATAGAGCCATCCTAAATTTGGCAACAACGAAAGGTGTAAAAAAGGCTCGTTTGAGTTTTATTCAGCGCTGTTTCAATGTCGCGCTGCTATTTTTGACCGCCTCTATTTTTGCCATTATCACAGGTATTGGCTATGGCGATGTGTCTTTGTTCCTATCGTCCATTTTTGCCGTATTAGGTGTGGCGTTTATTGCGCAGTGGTCAATTCTGAGCAACATCACTGCCAGCTTTTTGATCTTTTTTGTCTTCCCGTACCGAGTGGGTGACCGAATTAAAGTCGTAGACAAAGATGAAGACATCTGCGGTGAGATTCAAGAAATCAGCATGTTTCACGTGTTAATTAAGCACGACAACGGAAACTTAATCACTTACCCAAACAACCAGATTTTGCAAAAAGCAGTGCTAAAGCTGGCAAAAAACAAGCCAGAGCCAAGTAAAGCAAAATCACGGATTTATACTCGCAGAAAGAAATAACCCACTAAAAAGCCGATGTATCTACATCGGCTTTTTAGTATCACTTGGTGGTCACAAATAACCCAAAGTTAATGGCGAAAAACAGTGAAGAGACAAAACGTATAAGCTGAAGGTCACCACTGTATTCTTTCATGATAAAAGCATGACACATCGCCGAAACCAAAAGCGCCACTTCAACCAAAGGAAGCTTCTTATTTACGAACCTTAAATAAATACAAAAAATAGAGATGGTGCAAGCAAAGAAAAAATCGTCACTAGTTCCATCTTCCTTAAAATACAAGGACATGGTTTTAGTTAAGCTTATATTTTTAGCTTCATTATGAGCCAACCACTAATATTTAGCGAGATAAGGGCATAAAAGAGGTAAAAAACAAGACTGACCGAAACAAAAAGTAGTGCATGCACTTTTTCTTCTAAGCTCTCTGGATGAACATTCATATCCACATCAAACACACCCGCTATAAAGTGTGCAAATACCGTGGAAGAGGCTGTAGAAAGGCCTCCTACCATAATGATAATAATCCCTCGCCTTAAGAAACGATGAAATGTACTTTTCCCGCCTTGGATCAGGTCTGAGTTTACATATTTTAATCTATTTTTCCGCCTATTACTCATCACTAGTATCGGTACCTTTATCATTGTTTCCAAGAGAGTTTTCTACATCTTTAAGATCTTCCTTTAACGCTTTTATACACGATATTCATCGTCGTTGCATTCACTGTAGTTATGCCGTCGACTTACCCTATAAGAAAGCTCTTTAGATACCAATTCGTACTTTATCTATCTCAAATCTCTTCTTGACCTCAACTTAGCTTGAGGTTTTAGCCTTAGTCGCACGATTAAAAATCAACAATGAAAAAAGGAACCATTGTGTCCAAAATTGCGATTATTTATTTCTCTAAAACCGACGTTACTGGTCAGCTTGCTCGCGCGATTGCCGCAGGCCTTGAACAACAAGGCATTAAGCAGCAAGATGAATGTGAAATCCTCTCTCACCGAATTGAAGGTAGTGAGATTATTGAGGGACGTTTTGTGAACCCTAAACTAATGGATGAACTTGCTGAGTGTGATGCGATTATCTTTGGCTCACCGACCTATATGGGCGGTGTAGCAGCGCAGTTTAAAGCATTTGCAGATGCAAGCAGTGAATCTTGGTATTACCAAAAATGGGCGAGCAAAATCGCGGCAGGCTTTACCAGTGGTGGGGCAATGAATGGCGACCAATCTTGCACATTACAATATCTACAAACGCTCGCTAACCAACACGGCATGATGTGGGTCGGGTTGGATAAGATCAGCAATTCTGGGGAGCAAAGCCTGAATCGTTATGGTGTACAAGGTGGTATTGTTGCACAAGGTGGTGAAGGTGGTCAGTTGCATGCTTCTGATGTTGCAACGGCGGAGTATCTTGGCAAACGAGTCGCTATGCTCGTGAATAAGCTCTCCACTCGCTAACAATAAAAAGAAGCCCCGTAAGATACATCTTCGGGGCTTCATATTTATCGCTTGTTTTGAGCGCTACTTCTTGATGTAGAGGTCTTTCGAGTAGATACGACCTTCTACGTTGTTCTTGGCAAAACCGCCAACCGTAGGACGAACCAAACGCGCTTGCATGTAGTAGTAAATCGGTGCGATTGGCATATCCGCCGCCAACAATTGCTCGGCTTGATCATAGAAACCTTGGCGTGCTTTCTCATTGGTTGCAGCCAATGCACTGTTCATCGCGTTGTCGTACGCTTCACTGCTGTAACGTGCAAAGTTACCCGAAGAACCTGAGCGAAGTAAGCTCAGGAAAGTAGACGCTTCATTGTAATCACCGCACCAGGAAGCACGCATCACATCGAAATTGCCTTGTTTACGCGCCACTAAGTACGACTTCCACTCTTGGTTTTCTAACTCCACGTTTGCACCGAGATTTTTTTGTAGCATCGACGCTATCGCAACCGCGATCGATTTGTTTGCCTCACTGGTGTTGTACAGCAATTTAAAATCGAGCGGCTTGTCTTTGCTGTAACCCGCTTCTTTTAACAACTGACGCGCTTTCTCGTCACGTTGTTGCTGACTCCACTTACTATACTCAGGGGGCGTCGCATCAAAACCGGCAGTGTACTGATGCGCAAAGGTATACGCAGGAAGGTTGCCCACTTGCGTGACACCATTCGTAATCACATCACGCATGATGGAGTACGACACCGCTTGACGCACTCGCGCATCATCAAATGGCGGACGAGTGGTATTGAACGCGTAGTAATACGTGCACAGTAATGGCACCACCGTGTAAGCCTGCTTGTAATCTTGTTTAAGCTTCTGCGCCATATGAGTCGGCACATCGGACGTGATATCCAACTCTCCTGCCGCATAACGATTGATCGACGCGTTTTGGTTTTCAAACGGAATGTAAGTCACTCTGTTTAGATGCGTATCTGCGCTGTCCCAGTAACTTGGACTCTTAACCAGTTCAATGCGCTCATTCACGACCCACTTATCCAATGTGAATGCACCGTTGCTAACAAATTGGTCTGGATCGCTCCACGGCTTGTCGCGGTTTTCCACTGTCGCTTGATGCACTGGCATCATGGACGTGTGCCCAGTCATAGCAACAAAGTACGGCACTTGACTGTCCAACTCAAAACGTAGGGTGTATTTATCCACTGCCTTGATGCCGAGATCGTCCAAAGGCTTTTTGCCCTCTGCTACATCGGTGATGTTTTTGATCTTGGTGAGTTTGAGATACCAAACATTTGGAGAAGCGGTTTTCGGATCTACCGCTCGGCGCAGTGAATAGACAAAATCATCCGCTGTCACAGGCTCGCCATTCGACCATTTCGCGTCTTTGCGCAAGTGAAAAGTAAAGGTTTGGTTGTCGTTGGTTTCCCATGATTCTGCCACACCGGGAATAATGTTTCCGTCACGATCTTGAATCACAAGCCCTTCAAATAAGTCACGAATCACATGCATTTCTGGCAGACCTTCGGCTTTCGCTGGATCAAGCGTCGCCGCCTCTGCGTCATTCGCACGTACTAAATGCTGTTCTGCGGCGAGTTGAACGCCGTTAGGTAAGGTATCCGCAACGACAGATGCAGAAAGAAAAGGGGTGAATAAAGAGGAAATCAGCAACGCCGTTGAATGTTTTTTAAAATCCATATCGTTTTTCGTTCTCCTAACGCGTCTTGTGAAGCAAGCGCCACAATTAACATTTCAACCGTTGACGAGTTTAAACGGTTCGGTTTAGCTAGGTGTAATTAGCTTAGATATTGATATTACTTCATCAATCAGGAGATTACGGTGAGTCTAATTCCAAGAACGGAAAGAGCGGCATTTTTAATTCGGCCAACAACATACGGTCATTCCGTGCTTGGTGCGCCATTACTGTATTTTCCGGCACAAGTCGAAAGTGCTTCGCGAGGTTTGATTTTGGCAGGCACTCACGGGGATGAGACAGCCTCGATTGCAGGTTTGTCCTGTGCGCTAAGAAGCTTGCCAGCTAAAAACTTACGACATGATGTGATTCTGTCAATGAATCCTGACGGCAACCAGCTAGGCACACGTGCAAATGCAAACCAAGTGGATCTCAATCGCGCGTTTCCAACCCCAAATTGGACTGAGCATGGCACCGTGTATCGATGGAGCTCTCACACACCCGTTCGAGACGTAAAGGTGAAAACAGGCTCTAAAAACCAGCTAGAGCCAGAAGTTGGCGCATTAATTAACTTGATTGAACTGCGCAGGCCAAAGTTTGTAGTGTCGTTTCACGAACCGCTTGCGTTTGTAGATGATCCCAAACATTCCAACCTTGCCAAATGGCTCCACGAGCAGTTTCAGCTGCCAATCGTGGACGATGTCGACTACGAAACACCCGGCTCATTCGGCACTTGGTGTAGTGAACGTGATTTACCTTGCATCACGTTGGAGTTACCGGCAATTTCTGCCGATCTCACCATTGAAAAGCATCTATCCGCTTTTATTGCTTTACTGATGCACGATCCGGATCTTTAGTCCGCTGTTGGTTAAGCGATCATGTGAGGATCTGTTTGATGTCGGTACTGATATCGCTGATCAACTGACGTGCACTTTCGTCTCTTTGCTGAACCAAGATGATAAACAGCAAATCGGTGATCACGTTTTGCGCGGTGCGCGAAGCAATGGATGAGCTGCGATGTTCCGTTTCATTGGCAATCGTATCAAACGTAATATCGGCAATACCACGCAAGCGGCTTCTCCCAGGAGCAGATAACGCAATCACCTTCGCGCCCTGCTCTTTTGCCGCTTCTGCCGCGACGAGAATTTCTTTGCGCTCACCCGAAAACGAGATTGCGATCTGAACATCTTCTGGAGAGAGCGTGCGGGCAACAGCAATCTGCACGTGGCTGTCTTGTTCAGAAAGCGCCGTAATACCAAGTTTAAGCAGTTTAAAGCTTAAATCCTTCGCGGTCAGTGCAGAGCCCCCAATCCCGACCACTTGCACTCGACGCGCTTCACTCAACCATTTCACCGCTTGGTGACACGCTTCGTAAGACAGCGTATTGGTAGTTTGAAACATAGCGTCGGTTTTCGCTTTCACCAGTTTCTGTGAAATAACCGCAATGGGGTCGTCAGCCAAAATATCACTGTGCAGCGGTGTCGACTGCGTCGCATGCTTACGGCCAATCTCTTCATTCAGAGCTAACTTAAACTCGCTGTAACCTTTAAAGCCGATACGCTGAGTAAATTTCACAATGCTCGATTGACTCACTTTTACTTGCGCCGCAAGTTCTTGGCTAGTGAGCAGCGCCGCCTTTTCTGCGTTTTCAACAATCCAATCGCCAACCAAACGACCACTTTGCGAAAGCTGAGTACGCCTCGCGACTATCCTATTGATAACTGACACAACAAAAACCTCAAAAATTTTAAATAAATTATTCCAAAACAGAAATAATAGGCGTTTGATTTAACCCCCTGATTATTCTAACCAAGACAGTTAATCCCGGATGTAATAGACGTATATTTTCTCTCATTATTCCAAATTTCTCCTGCATAAAGAATAACCTCAAGTGTGATTTTTATCACCAAACCTGAATATTTTATTCCATAAAATCGCCCTCAGATTGAACATTACGAAGAGTGCAAAACATGAAGATTGATTTAAGCAGATTGGTGACAGAAAGCCGTAACCCAGCCAGTGCCGAGATCGATACGCTTTCGACCATCGAGATGCTGCAAGTCATTAATGAAGAGGATCAAAAAGTCCCGCTCGCGGTAAAAGCGGTGCTACCACAAATTGCAGAGACAGTTGACGCAATTACCCAAGCTTTTGCAAATGGTGGCCGTTTAATTTACATGGGAGCTGGTACGTCAGGTCGCTTAGGCATTCTTGATGCAAGCGAGTGTCCTCCTACCTACGGCACGCATCCAGATATGGTGATTGGCTTAATTGCTGGTGGACATCAAGCGATTTTAAAAGCGGTAGAAAACGCAGAAGACAACGCGAAAATGGGTCAAGACGACTTAAAAGCACTTCACCTCACCAAGCATGACGTGGTTGTAGGCATTGCAGCGAGTGGCCGTACACCTTATGTACTAGGTGGTTTGGACTACGCTAAATCCATCGGAGCCACGACCGCATCTATCGCCTGTAATCCAGAATGTGCCATGGCAGAAGCGGCCGACATCGCGATTCTGCCGATAGTTGGCGCAGAGGTTGTCACTGGATCTTCTCGCATGAAAGCCGGCACCGCACAAAAACTGGTGCTAAACATGCTCACGACAGGCGCAATGATTCGTAGCGGTAAGGTATTTGGCAACTTAATGGTGGATGTAGAAGCCACTAACGCCAAGCTCATCCAACGCCAAACCAACATTGTTGTGGAAGCAACCGGCGCATCAAAAGAAGAAGCAGAGCGAGCATTAAAGGCCTGCGGTCGCCACTGCAAAACCGCCATCTTAATGATTTTGGCCGATTTGGATGCCGAACAAGCCAAATCACGCCTCGCCGCGCACAACGGCTTTATTCGCGCAGCACTAAATAATAACTAAATAATCCGAGTTCTGAAGGATAGACCCTATGGCAAAAATAACTTCAAACACAGTATCGCAGTTGCTGTCCGCAGTGGGTGGCAGTAACAACGTAAGCAAATGTGGTAACTGTATGACGCGTTTGCGTTTATCGCTCGCCAACAATGGCTTGGCTGATCAATCAGTTATCAAGCAAATTCCCGGCGTAATGGGTGTGGTGGAAAGCGATGAGCAGTTTCAGATCATTCTCGGTCCCGGAAAAGCTCAACAAGCGGCTGAGATGATGAATCAATTGATCGACAGCTTAACCTCTGGTGACAGTGAAGAAGCAGATATGCCGCAACAAGATCTTTCTGCCGTCGCAGCCGAGCAGAAAAAACAGATGAAGAGTAAGCAAACCAGTGCGGTTCAGCGTTTTTTAAGCAAGTTTGCCACTATCTTTACGCCGTTGATCCCAGGCTTTATTGCCGCTGGTTTGTTGCTAGGTTTTGCGACGTTATTGGAGCAGATGTTTGTTCTTGACCAGACACCAAGCCAGTTTATGTTGGATTTGATCGCCTACATGAAAGTCTTTGGTAAGGGTCTGTTTGCTTTCTTAAGTATTCTGATTGGTTACAACGCGCAGCAAGCGTTTGGCGGCTCTGGTGTTAATGGTGCCATTCTCGCCTCTTTGTTTGTGCTGGGTTACAACCCAGAGGCTACATCCGGCATTTACTCTGGCATGAACGAGTTTTTCGGCTTTGCGATTGATCCGCGCGGCAACATTATCGGCGTACTTTTGGCGGCGATCATCGGTGCGCAAGTCGAGCGTAAAGTCCGTCAATACATGCCTGATGATCTGGACATGATCTTAACGTCCGTTATTACTCTATTGATCATGGGTGCGGTAACCTTCTTGATCATCATGCCGATCGGCGGCGAGCTGTTTAAAGGGATGTCTTGGTTGTTCCTCAACTTAAACGATAACCCATTAGGCGCTGCAATCTTGGCAGGTTTGTTCTTAATTTCTGTGGTATTTGGCATCCACCAGGGTTTTGTTCCAGTGTACTTCGCATTGATGGAAGCACAGGGTTTTAACTCGCTGTTTCCTATCTTGGCGATGGCTGGTGGCGGTCAGGTTGGCGCGTCAATGGCGCTGTATTTCAAAGCCAAAAAAGACGCTCTACTACGCACTCAAGTTAAAGGCGCCATTATTCCGGGTCTTCTAGGCATTGGCGAACCATTGATTTACGGCGTGACATTACCACGCGTAAAACCATTCGTTACCGCTTGTATTGGTGGTGCTGCAGGCGGCTTCTTTATCGGTTTAGTTTCTTACCTTGGCTTGCCAGTTGGTCTTAATACGGTGTTTGGCCCGTCCGGTATCGTGGCGATTCCTCTCATGACATCTGAAAATGGCATCTTCCCGGGCATGATGGTGTTTGTTGCCGGCCTGCTTATCTCTTACATCGTCGGCTTCCTCGCGACTTACTTCTTTGGCTGCAAAGACGTCGATTTAAGCTAAATCATTCTTCCCCTATAGGAATGGACTAGCTCGCGCCCTTGGCAAACAAGGGCGCACCCTCTCTCTACTTCACGACAATTTTTCTTATTCCGTTACTCGGAAGGGGCTTTGTCGTACCTAAAACAATAGAAATGAAAGGTCGTTAATCATGAAAAAGCACATTTTGACTCTACTTCTCCCAACATTGATGGCATCAAACGCAATGGCAGCGCAGCTGTATCAAGCGGAAGATGGGTCAGTTTTAAATATTTACTCTCGTCTTGGTTTCAATGTCACCAGTAAAAATGATGAGCACGGCGATGCAAATGGCGAGTTTGATGGCCGTATTGGTTTAAACGGTTCACAAACCATCAACGAGTACGCGTCGATCATCGGCCAAGCGCAATACCAAGTGGGTGCCGCTGAATACGCAAACCAAGTAAACGACAAACCGTCTCTGACCGCACGTTATGTATGGGCGGGTATTGATGCGAAAGATTATGGTCGCATTACTGGTGGTCGCGTGGCATCTGGGTTGATTATGTTTACCGACATTGGTGATGTGTTCGCCTCTTCCGATGTTTCTATGGCGCGCCAAGCGAATAAAGTCGACAAAACCGCAACGCAAGTTTTCCGTCAAGATGGCACGCTGCAATACCAAAACAGCCTAGGTAATGTCGATTTTTCTGTCGCGTACATTTTAGGAAACAACACTTCTGAGCTCGAATACGGTTACAACACTGCACTGCGTTATACGCTAGACATGGGGAATTTGGGTACCTTGGCACCAGTGATAGCGATGCAGAAGAATAAAGGTGATGCACGTGAAAGCAACGACACCGATTACACATTCTGGGGCGCAGGTACGCGTTACTACCTAGGTGATTTGATGTTGGGTGCGTTGTACTCGGAAGATGAACTAGAGGGCTATTACTCACAAACCAGTACCGACAAAGTGATGGAACTAACGGCGGTTTACAGTGTAAATGACAAATGGGTACTGCGTGCTGGTTATCGTTCTTTAGAAAACAGTGATGGTGACGAGCTAGAGCTGAAAGATACAACGCTAGAAGTGCAATACAAACTGACGCCTCGTTCTTCTATCTACACAAACTACGTTGATCGTAACGGCTCGCGTGGCTACAGCAATGGACAAGAAGTCTCGTTTGGCGGTGCGCACGCAGACGAAAGCTACTACCACTTAGGTCTACGTTACGAGCTGTAAGCACGATACCTAATGTAAGTTAGCTGAATCCATGAGCTTCTTCTGTGTCCGGTCAGTAGTTATTGCCTTTAATGCTGATTTGAAGAAGCTCACCCTCGCCATATGTTTTCTTCGTTACCTGTTTTAACAAACACGCCTGCATCAGGGAAGCTGGTGACAGTAGCTAACAATTTTCCATCAACAAAGTGCAATGCCGCATAATCGTGAATGCCATAACAAGTGATGCTCGGTTGAGAACGAGCAAAGGCTTGGAAAACCTCGAACTTCTCACCTACATGAGAAAAATGCGCCGCAGCCAAACCGTCAATAAATCCAAGACAACGCATAACTTGGTATGCTTCGGGATCACTGTCTGTCACCGCAAACTCAAACCAACAAATTGCACCTGCGCTCATGCCACAAATGATGATGCCTTGTTCATAACACTGCTTGAGTATTCTATCGATTCCCCATTCGCGCCAAATGGCCAACATCGAACGCGTATTACCGCCACCGACGTAAATGATGTCTTGTTCAAATAGCGTTTCTTTCCAACCAGCTTCAAACTTAAACAGCGGAAAATGGGTCACGTTTTCACTAAGCTTCGCATCGTAAAAACGTTCAATCACTTCATCGGCATCTCCCGTGGCTGTAGGTAGAAAACAAATGTTTGGATTCTCCTTACCAGACAAAGACAAAATGTATTGATCGAGCGGGCTCGGATTCTCTCCCATCATCCAGCCCCCACCGCCAATCGCAATACAGTGTTTTCGCATTCCTTTGCTTCCTCAATTGTTGCTAAGTTTGTTGTCGCTATTCTCCGACAGAATATATGTTCCTAAAGTGATCAATGAACGCTCGCGTTCTTCTTGGTAAGTGCTCACGTTTTGGGTAAAGCAGATAAAGCGGCAAAATCGCATCCGTTTGCCATTCTGGCAGCAAACTCACGAGTTGTTCTTTTTGTGCAGGGTCGAGTTTAGCCAGTGCAAATTCATCTAACATGGCTACACCACAGCCAGTCAAAGTAGCATCCAACATGGACTGGACAAGATTAAAACTCAGCGTACTTTCTAACTCAATGCTGCACTGCTGTTGAGTTTGCTTATGCGTAAACGTCCACTTGTCTAACACCAAGTCACGACTTTTATAAAGGATGTGCTCTAAGTCACCAAGCTCCTCTGGCGTACTTACCTTTGGTTTATCAGCTAAATACGAGCGATGAGCGATCGGTTTACAGTGTAAAGTGCGTAGCTGATGGCCGACGTATCCCTCTGGGGGAGTATCGGTAAAGTAGAATGCGATATCAAACCCAGCCTCAATCAAGTCGAGAGGTGTCTCTGTGAAGATCACTTCAACACTCACTTGTGGATGTTGCAATCGAAACTCGATCAATGTTTGGCTGAGTAACGCAGCTCCGAAAGAAGCGGACGCCGCTATTCTCAATTTTCCCGATACGATCTCGTTTACCATGACTTGCTCATTGATCTGCTCAGCGCCTTCGAGCAGTTGCTTTACCTGCTGATAAAACCGCAAACCATCGTAGGTCAAATTAAACTGGCGCGTAGTTCGCTGAATAAGCTGCACCGACAATATGTCTTCAAGCTGTTTAAGTTGCCGACTTACATGCGCATTCGAACAATTCAGTCGCTTTGCTGCACCAGCAATACTTCGTTCCTCACACAAAGCGACGTAAAGTGGTACGTAGCTGAGCCATTTTATTTCCATACAGTAATTCTGAATCTCTAAAATCAAACTACTGGAAATAATAGAAAGCCTCTAAACTCTGTACAACCTAAATTTGAAAGGATGAGTTATGAGTGTTTTCGACACGTGGTTAAAAGGTCAAGTCATTAAAGATCACATCACTAATCCCAATATCATCGTTGGCGATTACAGCTATTACTCGGGCTTCTATCATCAAAAAAGCTTCGAAGAGCAAGCGGTACGCTACTTGTTGGGTGACCCCGTCACACTTCAAGAATGGCAAAGTAGAGAACCCGATAGCATCGACAAATTAATCATTGGCAAGTTTTGTTCCATCGCTTCTGGAGCCACCTTCATGATGGCAGGAAACCAAGGTCATCGCATTGACTGGATTTCGACCTTCCCCTTCTCTCCTGAAGACTTTGGAGAAGGCGTACAAGACGGTTTCGAGCGTGCCGGAGATACAGTGGTGGGGAACGATGTTTGGATTGGCAGCGAGGCGATGATCATGCCCGGAGTAAACATCGGTGATGGAGCCGTCATCGGAGCACGCACCGTAGTGACGAAAGACGTGCAACCTTATTCGGTAGTGGTTGGAAACAACCAAGTCGTACGTCAACGATTCAGCGATAAAGAGATTGAAACTCTACTCAATATCCAATGGTGGAACTGGCCAATAGAACACATTAAACAAGCAATGAAAGTAATGTGTAGCAGCCAAGTCGGTGCGCTTGCGGACTACTATCAAGAGCACATTGTCGATTTGTAGATAAACAAAAGCCCACACATCTTGTTGCGACGTGTGGGCTCAGTGAGTAAGAAAGCTTAAACCGCAGCGACGTCCTCTTCTTCCAAGTTCGCCGAGACTTTAATTTCGTATTGATTGAAACGGAACGAACAACCGCCATGAGTGCGCTTTGTCGTTACCTGCTCGTCGCCAAACTGCACCGTCACGCGTGTGAAGACACGCTCTTTGGCTTCGACAATATTTTCTTCTAACGCGACTTCAAAGTCGTGTTCCGTTTGTTCTAGCTTTTGCTTTATCGCTTCAAGCTGCTCGTTGTTTTGTGTTTTCATCACAGCAATCTGAGCTTGTTCTTCGTCGGTACGTTCGGCTTTAGGACGTTTCTTAAATTCGAGCTCTTTACGAATCACATCCATCGTTCCTTCTTGAGCGTGTTTGTATTGATCTTTGAGCTCTGCTAATCGCTCCTTAAATGCAGAATAGCGTGCGAACGCTTCTACCTTAGTGGCGGTGTCGCCTTCTACGCCCAATTGTAAGCACACCACTTTGCCACCGACTTTTGCATCTCCGCCGCTGAGCGTGCCGTTCCTACCGTTCGCATCTAGCACCGTCAGATTGCGCCCACAAACAATATCGTTATTCATGCTGTGCACCGCCAACTCAATATTTTCGCCGGCTTGCAAATCACAATATTGGGCGTAGCTGGCACGAATCGAACCTTTGGCTTTGACGTGACAACTCTTTGGCTGGCCATCACTCATGGTGTGGCCAATGATCCCTTTACCAACTTGGATGTCGTCTTGCGCTTGTACGTCAGCCGATTCAATGAAGCCGCCTACAGTAATAGAGCCCGTCGCTTTAACAATCATGCCAGATTCAATGTTGCCACCGATAATCACATTCCCTTTGAATTTCACGTGGCCTGTATTCACGCCAACGCTATTGAGGCAGAGTGCGTTATCAACTTCGATGGTTTTGTCTTTAATCAGAGGCGTACCGGATACCGATGCAATCAATAGGTTTGGGTCTTGCTTGCTTATCTCAGTGCCTTTGCCCGGCTTCATTGGGCTGTCTTTTCCGGCTTGCGGAGGAATCACTCGCCCTTGAACAGTAAAACCAGGCGTGCCTTTGGTCGCAGGCGTGCGGCGCATCACCTCATCGCCTACGCCAACCGCGATAGTTTCACCGAGATTACGTAAATCAATTTTGTCGCTAGCAGATTGGCCGTCTTTGGGTTTGAGGATGCGTTTGGTGATGTCTTTAACAAGAGGAGTAAAAAGAGCGTCTTTGCCTTTGATAGGTTGCTTACCAACCGCTACAGGTTGAGAAAAAGTTTCGCCAGGTTTGAGCTGAGTGCTGACAACCAACACTTTCTTCAAAGCCAGTTTGTTGATGCCTTTCGAAACTCGCGCTTGAGCAAGAGCTTGAACAATCTCGGGGCCACGTAAACCTCGGCCTCCGTACGCACCGACAACGTTCATACTGGCGAGCATGTCATTATTCGACAATTCGACCTCAACTTGTGCGTTGCGTTTTTCTGCAATGACGATGCCTTCGTAAGCTTCAGCTTTACGTTCTTTGGCGCAGTTAATGAACCTAACGACTTCCCCCTCTACAATAAACATCTTTTCAGCGTTCATTGCGACGAGCTGCTCGTTTAATTCATTTTGATTTAGCTCACCACCGAGATCCACTTCACCCGGAAGACGGGCTATCACCTTGATCTTATCTTCAGATAACTCAAGACACAGCTTCCACATACCCTTACCACTTTGCTTCCCATCAACACTTTCAGTCTAACCAAATCCGTTTTCTGAACAAACCTCGCATTTCTTATTATAGGGCTCACGTCACTAAAGAAAGTAATCCATCAATAACGGTTAAACAGGATATTAAGAGAAAACTCGATTTAGCCTAAGGCTCAATCAAAATACACGCTGAAACAAAAAGGAGCTGGATTTACAGTGTAAAATCAGCTCCCAATAATTTCATTTACAGTGTAAATTTCCCTTTATTGTTTACAGTGTAAATCGCTCCAAATGTGTCTTACTTCGTCCCTTAACTGCTGCTCAACTTGCCTTCTTCCAGGTAAACCAAATTGCTGAGCACATTCAGTCCAACTACGGTTAAGAAAAAGCTTACTAATCATCAAGTCGGAAGCAGAGTTCAAACCTAAATTAAGTAACCACTGTTGAAGCCACACAGACACAGACTCATAACTGTTACCACCATCAGCATAACATTCAATTAGTAATAACTTAGCGGGATGAAGTGGACTCATTCCCAAAGGTTGCGACAATAGAGCTCGAAAAATAGGGGCTTCTAATTTTGGATAGACGTCAGCCACATTGTTAGACAACATTTCTTCAAATAGCGCCTGAGATTGGTCGACCCAAGCCGTCTGTTGGGAATCACAAGGTTTGACCATCAAGACTGAATAACAACCGCTAGCAGCATCGCGCATTGACCCTAAGCGAATTGTACGGAAGTTCGATTGTCGCCAGAAATAGAGCAACTCTTCCGTCGCACCAAAACTCGTGGATAAGTAGGCAATGTGTTTAGCAGCCATTTGCTCAAGTTGCTGCAGAATTTTTTGACCAATGCCTTTGCCTTGCAATGCTGGATGAACCGCAATTCTCATGACTCGCAGCGTCGATAGATTCGCGACATTCGGGAATCCTAGGTGGTTTGCAATCGTAATTGGGGCTAAGTGTCCTTTAGGACGACGCTTACCAAGCTGGATTTCTTCAATCAATTCATCGTCAAGGCCCCCCTCTTCGATCGCTAATATCACCCCCACAACCGCATTATCTTGCTTAGCAAAATAGAGCTGACTGTTGTCGTCTTGCAAAAGGTGAATCAAATCATTCGGCGAGGTCTGATAATGAGCATTCACCAAAAGAGCGAAGCACTCACGCAGCAAACTAGGCTGCGATATCAAATGGTTCTTATCGGCTTTAGAAAGGGAAATTGAGTCGACCTGTTTAAGTTGATGGTGCGTTAACTCCGCATCCAACAAAAACGCGTCATAGAGCCATGATTCAAGCGCATCATTCATGCTCCAGCGGATGGGCTGTGTCATGTGCCATGTTTTCATTCCCGAGCGCTGTTTCTGAAGCCAATCAACAAATTTAATCGTAAAGCCCCGGCCACAACCTTCATAACCATGAACAGTCGTAGAAAAAACGAGTCGATGATAATGTTCGGTAATGCTTTTGAGCATAGGAACTGGAATTGCAGCCGCTTCATCGACAAGTAACAAATCACATTCAGGTCTGCTCGATAGAAGTTCGTCAGGAGCAATGAATTGAATGGCTCCCTGCCCTGATTCTAATCTGTCCTTCCTAATACGCTGCGCATTTGGAAGTAGCCGCAAAGCATGTTGGTAAACAGGCTCAACGGCTTTTATAGATGGTGCGGTAATTAAGATTCTAAGTGGCTTCTGCTGTAATAAGCTCGCACACGCAATGCCGAGGGCACTTGTTTTTCCACGTCCACGATCAGCGGTCAAAATTAATGGTCGCTTTCGATGTCCTGTCACCACCTTTTCAATTAGAGAAATGGCATGTTCTTGTTCCGTGTAGTGGCTTTCTTTTTCTGCTTGCTTGATGTCTGGAGCCGTTGGCAATGGTTTGTCTTGCTCAATAACAACGAGCTTCTCCCATTGTTTGTGCATCCATTGCTGAGCAAAATTCGCATTTTGTCGCAGCTCAGTAATGACAATAAGAAAACCGCCGCCAACCAATGAGCCAAGCGCGGCGGTAAAACTATTGGCGTCAAAGCCATTTCGAGCATCAAACAATAGAACGTCACACTCTCTGCCTAGCAACATGTGCCCTTGTTTAGACGAAACACTGGATACGTTTTTCAAACCAAAATCACCAACAGAAAACCAACGTTGATGGCGCTGCGTTTTATGGAACTCTGACATCAACGCATTTTGCCAAGAAGCCTCGCCTTGAATGACAATACCAATCCTTTGGAAAGATTGGTGAGCTTGATGTTGAAGTGATGAAAGGAAATCAGATTGTGTCTGCATTTTGTCTATCCAACGTTGAACTGACGCAATGGTATCACATCTTTAATTTGACGCTTCTCAGATATAAAAAAACCGCCCGGAGGCGGTTGATTCAATCATCATTTGTTATTGCAGTTTGGTTTGTACAAACGCAAGAATCTCTTCCATTAAGCTGTCGTCAACTTTCTTCAAGTTCAACGCCAGGCTGCTACCTTTTCGGCTATAGCTTGCTCGACCTTTAACTAAGTCGACTTTTTCCGTCTTCTTACCAGGTTTTGCTGGTGCAAGTTCAGTAATCCAATTTTCGATGCTTTCCGTGACTTCTTTTGTCAGACGAGCAACGCCTTGAGCTGTGCTTCGCTGCCATAAAAACCCTTCGCTAGAGCGACATTTATCTAACAGCTCTTGCTGCTGCTCTGGCGTCAGCGTTGAAAACTGTTTGTGCAGTTTCACGATAGTTGGACGACCGAGATCGCCAACATTCGGATACGCTTGAAGCAGTTCTAACGGTAATGCTGCGGCTTTTAAAGCGCCACTTACCAACGCTTCACTGCACTGGAACATTTTTGCCAATGCTTTCTGATCTTCAGCTTCACCACTATCAAGCTTAGCCTGCATCTCTTTCCCTTTTTCATATAAAGAGAGCGGCTTGTGAGCATTTGCCACATCAGACAAAAACTTAGCATGGTCAGTATTAATGTTGTCAGCAACATAAACCAAAAAGTCTTGTTCAGCGAGGATACAAGACATGCGACGACGGCTACCATCTAAAACTTCGATCTTGCCATCTTCAGTTCTACGACCCACAGCTGGATATTGTTGGCCACGCTCTTTGAGTGTGACTAAAACATCAGATAAAGCATGTTCGTTTAAGAACGATTGCTCACGAGCGTTATCAACAAATACTGTTGTTTCTGTCGCAACTTTATTTGCAGGAATACGCACAAGTTCAAACTGAACAATATTTTCACCTGCAACTGCTAGTTCAATCGTTTGAGCTTTCTCTTTTGCCGCAGTTTGCGCCTCTTGCGGAGTCACAACACGACGCTTATTCGTTTTGCCAAATAATTTCGCGTTTAATTCAGACGTTTTCAAAGCCATTTACTTATTACCCCTGATTCAATGACGGCCAATTAGAGTGCAGCACACGCTCTAATTCCAGTGCGCTTTTATGAACAGCGTCTTGCGCGGTAGCTAGTGTCTTCTTACCGCCTTCAAAATCGCTTACTGTCAGATCAAATACTGTGCTGTAGGTATCGGCACAGGTTTCAAACGCACGGCTACGAGGAATAGTAGCCATCATAACTTGGTCACCTAGAAGATAGTTCATTTCAGTTAAAACAGAAACTTGCTTCTTATTGTCGTCCTCAAACATGGTTGGCATCAAGCGAACAAACTCAAGACCATTCCAGTCCTCCGGGAACATTTCATATACCGTAGGCAAATGCTGGAAGAAGTTTACTGTTGAAGCCCAATCCAGACGCTTAGCCGCACAAGGAATTAGCAAGGCATTTGATGCATACATAGCATTCCATACTAATGGGTCAACGTGTGGACCGGTATCAATCATAATGATATCGAAGTCATCAGCAATTTTATCAATCAGTTGCTCTTTCAGCAGACGGACGATATCGAGTGATGGGTCTTCAGATAGCGTTTGCCATGCTTCCGCATTAAACATCGCGTCTTCTGGAAACGCTGAAATCGACTTTAAGTTCGGATATTGCGTTGGCAGCAATACGTTTTTACGTAAAAATTCACTGTCAATTTCCACACCATCAGGCACGTTACCCAACATAATGTCTACCGCAGAATAGATATTATCATGCTCTGCCATGCTGATTTGCGGGTTGAGGAATAAACGTAGCGAGCCTTGTGGGTCTAAGTCGATTAAACAAATACGGTATCGTTTATCCAAATTTAGCGCTAAACATGCCGCTAAATGAACCGCGGTCATTGATTTACCTGTACCGCCCTTTTGGTTCTGCACATTAATAATCCAAGGTTTGTTACCTGAATTCTTTTTACGCTCATGAAATTTAGGCACTTCAGCCGCATCCATGAGCATGTGTGCTTCTTCTAACGTAATTGAATAATGATTCGCGTTGTTTTTAGTAAATTGATGCCCAGCGGCTTCCATTTTACCAATCGCGTCGTCGAGCTTACGGCGAGTTAGACCAGAACGGGTTTCCATCATCGCTTTCGACATTGGTGGGAAGTAGTTATCGCTTCGCTCTTCTAAAACAATTTCAATACGGTCAGCTTGAACCTGCTGAGTCAGCTCCGCTAACTCAAGAAGGTTTTCAATCGTTTTTTCTCTTTTCATGCCAAATTCCGTTGGAAGGATTTATAATTGCAATTGTACAGCAGTAAAGACCAAAAACAACAAAAAGGTGCACGAACATTTTGAATTACCATCACATAAAAAAACACCCAAATCGACGCTTTTATGATTTATGGTCAAAAAGATAACTATTTCTAATCAAATAATCTTCTCATAAGTGGACACCTAAACTTAAAAATAAAAAGTGTTACAGCGTCACTAATTTACAATGTAAATCAATTTTCTACCGGAACGATTATAATCTTAAGCTAAATTACGGGTTATGTTAGACCAACCTAATTTAAACGATAAATAGTAAGTAATATCGGAACAATAAAGACCTGAACACCTTGATCATGTCTCCGAGCAAAATAGGGCAGTTCCAGCGAAACATCTATGGAAGTATGATCAAGGCATGCTTATGATCATGCTTCCGTGTTAATAAGCAAATCCGAAAGCATGATCATGGAAAAATAGAGCAGAGTACGGTGTAAACACGCAAATAAAATAAGATCCATTAATCGGAAATATGATCAAGCCTTAGAATCTCTCGGAAGCATGAGTTTTCTTCTCTGATTTACGGTTGAGTGCAGACAGAACGGGGGATTGAGCAGAAATTGACGTTATAGAAGCCGGAACAATGAAATTGCTCAAGTTGCTATGATAAATCACGCTCTCATGATCATGCTTCCTGTAAATAAGCAGAGACTAGGATTTACTTCTAAATATGAGCGACTTGAATGTATTTTAATCAGATGAGTGATATCTCATCAATATGGGCGCCAGAACGATAGATATATTGGCTCTTGATCATCGATCCGAGTATAAATAACATCACC
Organism: Vibrio sp. 1874; assembly: GCF_033344395.1. NCBI lineage: Bacteria > Pseudomonadati > Pseudomonadota > Gammaproteobacteria > Vibrionales > Vibrionaceae > Vibrio > Vibrio sp. 1874. The sequence goes on along the minus strand of NZ_JAWPOR010000001.1, from coordinate 105,692 downwards.
AATGCACAATATAATCATCGTGAAGATCATTATTAAATACTGCATCTGTGGATAACCTGTAAAAACATCATGATCATCGTTTCAAGACTCTTTTGATCATCTTTTCATAACCTTAATGATCATGCTTACGAATAAATATGATCATGCTTTCAGGTTATTGTTGATCATACTTTCAGACTTCTTATGATCATAGTTCCGAAACACATGGAAATAATAGTCTTATAGAACAAAAGCTTAGCGAGAAATTTCAAGCCAGATCATTAGATCATATAATCAATTAAGATCAGATTAATCAAAAAGATCAGTTATTTAAAAACAATCTTTTTTCTTTATTTATGATCTGTTTTTCTTTATTCTTCGGAACCATAGCACAACTACGGCTAGTGTGATCTGGATCTAAAATGACGGCTGATGAAAAAATTCTGATTAAAGCACCGAGAAGCCACAAAGATGGCCATCTTTTTGAGGTACATGAATCCTCTGCGGATTGGGTAGAGCAGTACCAACATTTCAAAGGGGTGACCAAAAGCATCTTAGAGTTGCTTAATCTGATCTCATTACGAGGCTTCAGCAGCAAGGATGGTTTGGTTTCAACCACAGAGATTGTGGAAGCAACAGATGGGCAACTCACACGTGCAGCCCTGCAACAACGTTTGCGCGCGGCAGTAAATATTGGTTTATTTACTCAAACTCCAGTGCGTTTTGAAGAGGGACTTGCTGGTAAAACGATGCTACATAAATTTGTGAATCCCAATCAGCTTATATCTGTGTTGGGAGCAACAAGTCTCGTTACCGACAAAGTTCGTCAGAACGAAAAACAAAAACGTTCGAAAGCATTGGCTCAGACTCAAGTAAACAAACGTTTGTTGAATGAGCACGGGTTAAACACACCTCCCACGATGAAAGATGAAGCCGATCAATTTGTTGTATCTCCAACAAATTGGGCTGGGATCATTGACCAAGCACTTGCGCCACCAAGAACTCGAAAAAGTTATCAGAAATCCATGGTGTCGATCTCTGGCACTAAAGCCGTTATTGAGACGCGATCATCCAAAAATATCATGACTGTGGATGATCTCATGACCCTGTTCGCTCTCTTCACGTTAACGGTTCAGTATCATGATCATCACAAAGATCAGTATCAGCTTGATGCGGCTCACGTACCAAACAAAACGCCGCTATACATCACTGATATTTTGTCGCTCAGAGGCAAAAAAGACAGTGGCCCAGCTCGTGATTCCATTCGCGATAGCATTGATCGCATTGAATTCACTGATTTTCAGCTCCATGAACTTACGGGACGTTGGCTAAGTGAAAACATGCCAGAGGGCTTCAAAAGTGATCGTTTTCGTTTTCTTGCTCGAACCATCACGGCCTCTGAAGAGGCACCTGTGGAGGGAAGCGATGGTGAAATTCGTATCAAGCCAAACTTATATATTTTAGTTTGGGAACCTTCGTTTTATGAAGAGCTGTTAACGCGCGATTATTTCTTCTTGTTTCCGCCAGAGATCTTGAAACAACATACTTTGGTGTTTCAACTGTACTCTTTCTTCCGTAGTCGCATGGTTCGTCGTCACACGGATTGCATGCTACTGAGTGAGTTAAACCAGAAACTTGCACGTAACATTGAATGGCGACGTTTCTCCATGGATCTGATCCGAGAACTAAAGCGTTTGTCTGATGGAAAAGGGAATGATGATCTATTCGTCGTTAATTTGTGGGGTTATCACCTGACGATCGAAACCATGATCGAAAATGACAAAGTGATGGACTACCAGATCGACATCAAATGTGATGTCGAAGAGGTCTTACGTTATTCACGAGCGCGAACGACCAACGCAGGAAAGCGTAACATGGCGCCTACGCTGCCAAACCCACTTCGTAATGAGATGGTAACCCGACAACAGCTTGAGGAGCTCTCAGGCATCATAGACGGCGAATTTGAGCCCATTCAACGCAAAGCACCGTCTCCAAGAGGAAATTTAGGGCGACGCGTGAAGCAAAGAAAACATTTGGTAGAGATCAATGCTGATGAGATCACCATTACTCTATCTAAATATACCTCACCAGAGGCTCTAGAACGCAGTATAACGGCTTTGTCTGCGATGACAGGGCACTCGTACGCCTCAATCAAAGAAGAGTGCTCAGATTACATAGAGAAGCTCGATTGGCTAAGGGTAGGGGATGAGCCGATTCCTTATGAGACATTAAGTAAAACCGTCGAGCTGTTTAACACCCAGAACGATGTTAAGCATCTTACCATCGAACGCTTGATTGCGGGGTTAGCGGTGCGTCGGAAAGTTTGTCGTCAAATCTTCGATGGTCACATGGATGAAATGGTATTTCGTGCCTTGGATGAAATGGCGATTTAAAAGTGTCGCTTGATGTGTATCAAGCTATAGGTGTGATGTATCGGTTTGAAATGTAACAATGTCTTTCGATGATAAAAAACAGACTTAACTCTTACAAACCACTGACATTAGAAGCCAAGCCTAATACTACTATTTATCCCGAATAGACAACCTTTTGTCCTTTCTGATGATTAATAGATTGGCTCATATTGTTACATTCATTCTGAATAGACTTCGCGAGTTTCTCCTCAGGAAACTCGCTTTTTTTTGCCTAAAATTCCGCTAATTAAGCCTTGATCATTTTTCCGGACTAATGAGGTAAACCTTGATCATGCTTCTTGGGTTCATTCCAATGTAATGAACGCATCAACGCAACATGTGATTCGATTAAGCTATGGGCTTGTTCCTGCCACTTGTTTTGATCACACTGCTGATTACAAAACTCTAACGCCACAACGGTGAGATGCTGAAGTCGTCTCAAACACCAATCTTTGATCAGAATATCAGTCGAGACTTGGCATGCTGCTTGTTCAAGCTTTGCACTCGTATAAAGCAAGGTTTGATATGCTTTCTGAGGGTCTTGGTAGCTTGCATGTTGAAACACGCGTAAACATCCATCCAACCAGCAAGCAATCGCTTTACTTTGAAGATCACTCAATTCGGGTCCAAACACGTCATCAGGCACCTGATATAAGATCGTTTCCAATTTTTCTACTTGATCATGTTTCCGCTGTTCGTACCACATGGCGATTTGATCTTGCCAAGTACTCAAATCCATTACGCTGCCTCAGTCCATTGTTTTACATAGTGATTTGGCCCTATTTGATCAAATTCGTCGACAATTATGCTGCTACGTTGACGAATTTCATCGGCATCTATCGAATAGTTTGGCTCATTTTTCACTAAGTTACCAAAAGGTAAGTCAGGATCAGGAACGGCAGAAATCAACAGCTTAGTATAAGGATGCTGCGGATTCTTAAGTATTGAATGAGTGTCGCCCCATTCAACGATTTGCCCTTTGTACATTACTGCGGTTTCTTCCGCGATGTAGTGCGCAGTCGCCAGATCATGTGTGATGTATAAAAAACCAATTCCCAGTTCTTGCTTCATTCGTTGCATTAAATTCAACACTCCCAAGCGAATAGAAACATCCAGCATAGACGTAGGCTCATCCGCAAGAATGATTTGCGAACCTACCGCTAAAGCCCTTGCTAAGTTTACTCGCTGACGTTGCCCACCACTGAGTTCGTGAGGGAACTTATTCAATGTCTCTTCAGGTAGTTCCACCAGCTTTAGAAGCTCTTCCAAGCGGGCTGGGATGTCGCGCTCGTTTTTGACTTGTTTATGAATTTTTAAAGGACGTGTTAGGTGATGGCGAATGGTATGAGTTGGATTGAGAGAGCCAAACGGATCTTGAAACACCATTTGTACTTTACTGCGATATTCTTGTAGAGCCGATCGTGACGTGATCTCATTTATGTCAGTGCCATTGAAAAGGATCTCGCCTTCCGTTGCAGGATAGACTTTGGTTATTAAACGAGCGCAAGTACTCTTACCGCAGCCTGACTCTCCAACCAAAGCCAAGGTTTTTCCTGCGTACAGATCAAAAGTCACTCCTTTAAGCGCACGAAAGGTTTCCTCTTTCGCTAAACCACCGCCTACTTTGAATTCTTTAATCACATTTTTCATTTGGATGATAGGCTGGCTCATGGTTACGCTCCTTGTAACTCTGGTTGTTTGTGGACGTCATGGATGTTTGGGAAAGAAGCCCAAAGCTTTTGCGTGTAGGGGTGTTGAGGATGATTGCGTATATAGTATGCTCGATTGACTTCGACGATTTCTCCGTGACGCATGATTGCAATTCGATCACATAGTTGGCTCATGAGTGCCAGGTCATGAGTGATAAAGAGGACTGAAAAACCGAACTCATCTCTAAGCTGATAAATTTGCTGTAAAATTTCTCTCTGTACCACTACATCTAATGCTGTTGTGGGTTCATCCATAATGATCAGTTTTGGATTTAGAGACAAAGCAATGGCTATCACCAACCGCTGACGCATTCCTCCTGAAAATTGATGAGGATATTCTGCTAAGCGTTCTCGAGGAATATTGACCAAGTCCAACAACTTTTCTGCTCTATCTTTTGCTTGAGCGTTAGTGAGGCCTTGATGGTGTCGTAACACATCTGCAAATTGCTCTTGTATCGTTAAGACAGGGTTGAGTGAGTTCATCGCGCTCTGGAACACCATGGCGATTTCACTCCACCTTAGAGCGGTCAGTTCAGAGTCTGAGATACTAAGGATATCTTTGCCATCAAACCATATTTTACCGCCAGAAATGAACGCTGGCGGCTTATGAAGACGATTTATTGAGAATGCGATTGTGCTTTTACCACATCCAGATTCACCGGCAAGACCAAATACTTCGCCTTTGCCGATATCAAAGCTGACGGACTTTACCGCATTAAAATCACCATTATCAGTGATGTAATCGACGCACAAATCTCGGATCTGGATGACCGGGTCATTGTGGTATGCATGACTTAAGTTAATACCATCCATATAAACACCTTATCAATCTAAAAGATAATTATTATCATTATCAGGTGTGGCGGTTTTTAGAAAGTATCAAGCTATGAATCAGTGAAGTGACTCGAAAGTTAGGTTAAACAGGAAGTGGTGTAATGCGTCGTTGATAAAACTAAAGAAGAGCAGAATTGAGAGCTAGATCAGCACACTTTTCGTAGGGGAAATTACTCAAATTTAATCGTAAATTTGTCCCTTGGCAAAACTTAAATGATGAATCTATTAAGGAGTTAACGAAAGGGCGGGAGGGGTCACATTTCCCTACAGTTTTTCTTACCACCTTGTTCCGGTTTTGCTATAGATTACGCATCGAAAACATGGTGTGTTCGGAGGAAATATGTCCATTAATTCTATCGACCATGACGAGATGACCAACATCGCTCACAAATGGGAATTACCTGATGAGGAAACCGTTGTGAAGCCAGAGAAAACAGTGAAATCAGCAGAAGCCAGAAGACGCATTGAAGCGTTACGTGAGATCCGTGAAAGTGGGTTGACCATTGAAGAAGCAAGGGAGCTTGGCTTGATACACTGATCGCCTCAGGTTGGTTTAGCAACCCATAGGGTAGTCGACGGACTGCCCTTTTTATTTTTTCACTCTATTACTCTCTTATTCAAAACCTCCATTTACCTGTCTTGCGCCTCAAAAGCACGAGTTTCACACTCACGTCCCGTCCCGAAGAAGTTTGACAATCTGACCTTGTGTTACTAGATATATCAGTAGCGATATGCTTTTTGTTGATTATCGCAACCACAAAGCAAGGAGCGCAAGTATGGTTGATCAAATCCTTTTTTATGAGCCCGATGAGCCCCACGGTTTTCTCTCAAATTTTTGCCATGCCCCAGTCAATATATCCTCCCAAACTTGGCCCACCAGTGAACATTATTACCAAGCCCAAAAGTTTCTCGATGCTCAGTTGCAAAGTAAAATTCAGCACGCAAGCACCCCTGATGAAGCGTTTGCTTTAAGCCGTAAATACGAACACTTTGTCAGAAGCGATTGGGACGATATAAAGTTGGCTGTTATGGCTTTCATCGTTAGGGAAAAGTTTCTACAAAATCCACCATTAGCGCAGCAATTAATGAGAACGGGTAACGCTTGCCTAACAGAGCATTCTCATAAAGATGCCTTTTGGGGAGACGGGGGAGATGGTAAAGGAGAAAATCATCTAGGAGAGATTCTGATGAATGTGCGGGCAGAGCTGAGACATGTTGAGCCTTACAATCTCGTGAAGTTTATCGATAAAGCCAAATTGCCCACCCAGTGGGGCACATTTATGATGTACGGCTTTATTGAAGCCGCGACAAATAAAGAGCATCTTGCTCTGGTCTATGGTGAGCCAACAAAAAGTGCAGCTCCACTTATTCGGTTGCATTCGGAGTGTCTTACCGGAGATGCTCTATTTAGCACGCGTTGTGACTGTGGTTTTCAGCTTAATAGAGCGCTACAAAACATCGTCAAAGAGGGATGTGGCGTGCTGCTTTATTTACGTCAAGAAGGGCGTGGAATCGGCTTGATTAATAAAATTCGTGCCTATCACTTACAAGATGATGGCGCAGATACCGTGGAAGCAAATGAGCGTTTAGGTTTTGCCGCTGATATGCGTGATTACGCGTTCTGTAAAGGAATGCTAGAGCATTTGGGGATTGACGCTGTGCGTCTAATGACGAATAACCCACGCAAGCTCGCCGCCTTAAAAGCGGTTGATATTAACGTCATTGAACGAGTGCCATTACAAGAAGGGAATAACCCAAGTAATCAACATTACCTGCAAACCAAGGCGAGTAAATTGGGGCACATGTTTGATCCTAAGTTTGTTAACCACATTAAGTAAGTGCTACAGATTTCCCAGAAACAAAAACGCCAACGTATCATCGTTGGAGTTTTTGTTAATGAGTTGATTCATTGATACTTTTGAATGATTTCATCAATTTCCCCTGAGGCTTTTAATTCAACGAGTCGTGTATTGATGTAATTTTGAGTTTCTGGTTGCATTTGAGGTGAAAAAGCTAGGTAGATTGAGTAGTCAGGAATAACCGAGCTGAAAGGCTGTATCTGAAAATTCTCTAACGGCAAATTGAGTCGCTTTAAGTTGTAAAGGACTCGGGATTCCATCTCGACAAAAGCTGTATCTCCAGGGGTTCGGCTTATCACTCGGTATGCGGCGTTGTAGTCTTTCACACGCATTTCATTGACACTGCCATTTTCAAAGAACGGTGTTAAATTTGGATAATCAAACCCCAGCAGTAATACAATAGAACGACCATGCATCGTATCCATATTTTTGAATTCTAAAGGCTTCTCGCTACTCGACACCAGTACATGTTTTACAGTGTAAATGGGCTCCTCAGATAAATTTTCCGATTGCACCTTGCCCCAGTTCGGGCTGCCATAAGTTAACCAGTTTGGCTCAGCGCCTTCTTCCAATATGGAAATCATACGTTTAAATGGATAAGTATGATAATTCACTTGGTAATCCGACTCCGCGAAGATAGCGCTGACGATATCGGTCACAATTCCGGAGTGCATTTGTCCCTGTTGTTCAATTTGAAATGGTCGAGCTTGTTCAGCAATGACGTAATAGTTCACTTGATTTGCGGTCACATGAGAACTTACAACAATTAAGCTAAAAGCCAATCTAAGTAGAAGTCTTTTCATCGTATCCTCGATTATTATTTGTGCGTAGCTATATTTAGAGTAGCGCAAGTTTATCGGAGCGGTTTCATATGGATGAAAAAGAGCGATCTCAACGTCGTTTTAGTATCGGCAACCAACTTATGTTGGCGGTATTAACGTTGAGTTTAATCTTTACGGTCATCATTTCTACAGTGAGCTTATATCGAGTTTTTCACGAAGATTTAGCCCATTTAGATGTTGAATTAAAGCAGGTTGAGTCTAGCTATTTATCGAGCTTTTCTGCGAGTTTGTGGGTAGAGGATAGGGAGCTGTTGCTGACACAAGCTCAAGGTGCAATGCGTATGCCCTCGGTGGACTACTTACGTATTGCTAGTGAAGACGAAGTTATCATTGAATTAGGTTCGGCGCTTTCTGAGGATGTTGTCGAGAGAAGCTGGCCGATGCAGTATCGGGTCGGCGATAAAACGTATGATCTCGCGATATTAACGGTTCAATCGGATCTTAGCGCGATATATGAAGATCTTTGGCAGCAGTTCTTTTTTCTACTTACGACAGAAGCGATCAAAATTCTTGTCCTCATCATTGGTGTTCTTTGGGTGGCGTTTCGCTTGTTGGTCAATCCGTTACAATTGCTGTCTGGTGCGGTGAGCGATTTTCGTGGCGGTACAGTGCCGAGTAAAGTGACTCTCCCTAAACGATGGTGCTTTGATGAAGTGAGTGTTTTGGCAGAGAAATACAACCGAAGTGTTGAGAAAGTGAAAGAGCACCAGACTGAGTTAGAGGCTGAACGCGATAGGGCTGAAGTCGCTAATCGTAAAAAAAGTGAGTTTCTTGCCACTATGAGCCATGAGATCCGCACACCGATGAATGGCATTATTGGTGTGTCGTCGTTGCTCAATGACACCGACCTCGATCCCCAGCAAAAAGAGTTTGTAGAGATCATTGACAGTTCTTCTCACTCACTAATGACGATAATCGACGACATTTTGGACTTCTCTAAAGTTGAAGCTGGCAAAGTAGAGCTGGAATACACGAGCTATGATCTTCGCGAGCTACTTGACGATGTCATCAGTTTACATAGTGTCAAAGCCAAGCAGAAAAACTTACAGCTGCTCAGCGATATTGATCCTCACTTGCCAATGGAAGTGCAAGGTGATGCCACACGATTGAAACAAGTTCTGAACAATTTGTTGAGCAACGCGATTAAATTTACCGAGCGCGGCCATGTGAAGCTTCTTGTAGCGTTATCTCGACTTGATGGAGAGACCGCTCATATCCGGTTTCGAGTTGTGGATTCTGGTATTGGTATTGCGAAAGAGCACCAACAAGCAATCTTCGAACGCTTCCAACAAGCTGATGGTAGTACCACCAGAAAGTATGGTGGGACAGGGCTTGGTTTGGCGATAGCTGCACAGTTGGTTAACTTGATGGGAGGGGAAATACAACTAACAAGTGAGCTTGGGCTGGGAAGCTGTTTTGAATTTTCGATTCCTGTTGCTGTAATAAATGCGCAATCGACCTATACCGACCAACTTAATGTATTAGATTTCCGGAAAGCGGAAGACAACGAAATCAGCCCTCAAGATAATGATAAACCTTGGGTACTGGTTGTTGAAGATACCATCGTCAATCAGAAGGTAGTTCGCATCATGTTAGAAAAACTGGGTGTGCGAGTGAGTGTCGCCAACCATGGCGAAGAAGCATTGCAGCTGTGTGATCAGCAGCCTTTCGATTTGATTTTTATGGACTGCCAAATGCCTGTGATGGATGGGTTTATTGCTACGGAACGAATTCGAAAAATGGGAAAGTGGGGGAAACACGTTCCAATTATTGCGCTAAGTGCCAATGTCATTAAAGAGGATCAGCAACATTGCTTCGATGTTGGGATGAACGAGTTCGTGGCTAAACCCGTTACCAAGACTCGATTACAACAAATATTCGAACAGCATTTACCAAAAGCACTGAAAATCAGCGCTGTGCCTAAATAGTTAACTTGAAATCGATCAAGTTAAGTGCGTTTCTATTCTGTAATTGTAACTCTGTGTGATATAGTGCCCGGCTAGTATTTAAAGTACCTTGAGGCTGTGAATGTCGTTTAATCTATCCCTATTGCCGCCTGACGAAAAAAACAAAATCGAACTGGATAAGCAGGCGTCGTTTTTGGTTTGGAAGCTCAGAGAGGCCAAATCTGGTCCTGAAGCAATAGAAGAACAGTTGTCCAAGATTAACGATGCTGATGAAAAGGCGTTTTTCCAGCAATCGGTCGAAAAGTACAAACGAGTAATGGGTGTCGCTTAACGCGAACCGTGGCAATGGTTCAATCCAATGCGACGAATGAGGTAACCTCCCTATTCCTTTGCTAAGCGAAATTGAAAAGGTTTCGCTTTTTGCTAAAATCCTTCGCATTAAATTTGAATTTAGAGAGACATCCCGATGGGAAGAAGTTTTGAAGTGCGCAAAGCCTCTATGGCGAAAACTGCAGGCGCGAAAATTAAAGTTTATTCCAAATACGGTAAAGAAATTTACATGTGCGCGAAAAACGGTGGTGGTGATCCAGACATGAACTTGTCTTTGAAGCACCTGATCGCAAAAGCGAAAAAAGACCAAGTTCCTGCGCACGTTATCGATAAAGCGATCGACAAAGCGAACGGTGGCGGTGGTGAAGACTACACTCCAGCACGTTACGAAGGCTTCGGTCCTGGCGGTACTAGCGTTATCGTTGACTGTCTAACAGACAACGGCAACCGTACTTTCCAAGATGTACGCCAATGCTTTGTGAAAGTCGGTGCGAAAATTGGTGTTGAGGGCTCGGTTTCTCACATGTTCGATCACCAAGCGGTATTTCAGTTCAAAGGCGACGATGATGAAATCATCCTAGAAACGCTAATGATGGAAGACGTAGACGTTACTGACGTTGAGCTAGAAGACGGTGTTATCACTGTATTCGCACCTCACACTGAATTCTTCAAAACAAAAACTGCGCTTAACGGTGCATTCCCAGATCTAACGATCGATGTTGAAGAAATCACATTCGTTCCGCAAACTCATACGCCTGTATCGGGTGAAGATGCTGAGAAGTTCCAGAAATTCCTAGATCTTCTAGATGACTGTGATGATGTTCAGCAGGTTTACCACAACGCAGAGCTGTAATTAATTCGCTCATATCGTTGTAAAAAGGCTTCCCTGAGGAAGCCTTTTTTTGATCGCTTTTTCTCAAGCAGAGCTATGCGTTACGATATTTGGAATAACACAGCGACATGATTACACCAAAACAGATACCTTGAGTTAGCATCGCCGTGCCGCCATAGCTAAAGAAGGGAAGTGGGCTACCCATTACTGGCAACAAGCCACTCACCATGCCCGTATTGATAAAAGCATACAGAAAAAAGCTCATCGCTAATGCGCCACTTACCAGCCGACTAAAAAAGTGGTCAGACTGACATGCAAGCAACATAACGCGTGCAGTGATAAACAAGTACAATGCGAGTAAGACTAAACTGCCAACAAAGCCCCATTCTTCTGCATAGGTCGAAAAAATAAAGTCCGTATGACTTTCTGGAATAAACCCAAGTGTTCCCTGCGTTGCATTCATCCAACCTTTACCTTTCATACCGCCTGAGCCAATCGCAATCAAAGATTGTATGATTTGGTAGCCCGAACCCAGTGGATCGGACTCAGGGTGCAAGAACTGTGTTACACGGCTCTTTTGATAGGTTTCCATAACGAAGAACCATAAAATAGGTGCTAACGTTAAAATGCTCGCAATAAACCCGCAGATTATTTTCCAGCTCATGCCAGCCAAAAACAAAACGAACAATGCATAAATGATGGTAAAAACTGCACCGTCTAAATCCGGTTGTAGCGCGATTAACCCGGCAGGAATCATTGTAATAAGTAAGCAAAACGCAATTTTCCGACTGTCTGGTCGACCTCCTTCAATATGCAGCATCCAGGCGATCATGATTGGAATGGAAAGTTTGATTAGCTCAGACGGTTGAAAGCGGAAGAAGCCGATATCGAGCCAACGTTGAGAGCCATTGGTGCTATCACCAAATAAAGCGACAGCAAGTAGCAGCGCAACCGCAATAATGTAGAGATATGGAGCTGAGCGTTGATAGCTGGACGCTGGAATCGAGGACATGACCAAGATACAAACTAATGTCAGTCCGCAGCGCGCCAAATGTTTGAAGAGCATCGCCTCATTAAAGCTACTGGCACTCCAGAGAGTGAGCGAACTTAACAGCATGATCGGAATGATCGCCATGAGTAGTGGCAAATCAACTCTTGGGAAATAACGCTTATTCATTTTCAACGACCTAATAACGCACCTATTTTGAGTGCGAAAACAACTAAAACTCGAAGAGTTCAAACTATTCCGATGCTAAGAATCTCGATTTGGAAACAACAGACACCATGCAAAGGTGTGTAAGAAAGGAGAGTGCGACACTGTCTGTTATGGGTAGCTGTGGGATGGATAAATACACTAGCCTCAGATTTTAAGCCAGTGTTTTTATTGTGACTGCCGTAAAAATGTAGAGTTACGAATGAGCGGAATTGTATTTTCTGTTTAAGTGAATGTCATTCATCCTCTCTCAATACCATTCACTCCGCATAACTGCCATTGGTCGCATGTAAAAGCAGCGTGCGATCTTCTCCCTTAATCTGAAACCATCAAATCACGTTCAACTAAGGACAGTACATGATGGTTTCTCAATCTCGCTCAATCAAAGCTCTTAAACTGGCAAGTACGTTTATCGCCGCATTTGCACTCAGCAGCAATCTGGCTCTGGCTAACCCAAGCGAGCGCACACTCAGTCAATTCAACCAAGCGGCGCAGGGTGACTCTGGTTTAGTTGATACCGTTTACGGCGAATTATCCAAACAACTCGAAGAGCAAGGCGCAACGCCAGTGACCTTGGTGTATTTAGGCAGTGCAGAGACGTTGCAAGGTCGTGAGGCGTTTATGCCTTGGAACAAGATGAAGTTCACCGAGCGCGGTCTTGCCACAATCCAAAAAGGTTTGGATCTAATGGCGAATCAGCCAGTACCACTGCAAGAACAACAGCGCTTACAAGGCTTGCCGGAATATCAATTAGCCACCGCCATGGCAGCCACTACCTTTACTTCTCTGCCAGATATGTTCAATCACTTTGAGCGTGGCTACGAGCTGTACCTTTCTCTGCTCGATGAACCGAGTTTTAGCCAACAACCTTTCGCGGCTACTTCGTGGATTTATCGCTACGCCATTGAAGCGGCACTGCGCGCTGAAGATGTTCAACAAGCCAAAATATGGTTAGCGCAAATGGAGAAGTTGGGCGACAGCAATCTAGAAACGCAAACCGCGAAAGCGTTGCTAGCGAAATATTAGGGAGGCGTCATGATTGTTTTTAATCAACTTAGCCGCGATTACGCCCTTGGCAGCCAAACGGTGCGTGCATTACGAGACGTTTCTGGTGAAGTGTTTTCCGGCGAAATGGTGGCATTGTGCGGACCGTCTGGCTCAGGCAAAAGCACCTTACTTAACGTGCTTGGCATGCTGGATACTCAATACCAAGGTCAGGTGACATTTGCAGGCAGCCCATACCCAACCGGACAAATGCAGGCGGCGAAAATGCGTCGTGAAAAGCTTGGTTTTGTATTTCAAAAATTCAATCTTGTCCCCGTGATGACGGCGTTGGAGAACGTGGCGTATCCGTTACACCTCAACGGTTTTTCAAAAGCAGAACAAACCGAGCTCGCTACACAAATGCTAGAACACGTTGGCTTGGGTGAGTTTATTCATCACATGCCCGATAGCCTATCTGGCGGTCAGCAGCAACGCGTGGCAATTGCTCGTGCGTTAGTGCACAAACCAGCGTTGGTGATTGCTGATGAGCCAACAGCAAGTCTTGATAGCCAAACTGCCAACAAGGTCATCGACATTATGAAAGGGCTTGGACACGAGCTAGGCACCACTTTTATCGTCGCCACTCACGACCCTCGCATGGCATCCCGCTGCGATCGAACCATTGAATTGGTGGATGGCAAAATTACCCAAACGCACGCAAGTGTGGAGGAGGTTTCATGGGCAAGCTAATTCCTGTTTCGGTTCGCCTTGCTTGGTTGAATCTGCAACGCAATCGCCGTCGCAGTTTATTGTCGATGCTGATCATTGCCATTGCCGTGTTTGCGTTAACCAGTGCGGGCGGTTTTGGTCTGTACACCTATGACAGTTTGAAAGAGTCGACAGCGCGTGACACGGGGCACCTGACGTTAACCACACCGGGTTACTTTGCCAAAGAAGAAGAGATGCCGCTGAGTAACGGTTTAACTCATGCGGACGACATCACCAAGCAATTGATTGGATTGAATGAAGTGCGAGGCGTGCAGCCGCGAGTTGAATTCAGCGGTTTAATTTCCAACGGCAACAAGTCATCGATCTTTATCGGCATTGGTGTTAACGAGCGCGAATTCGATATGAAAGGGCCGTTTTTAGACGTGCGTGAAGGGCAGACGCTGTCCAACATTCATGCATCGCGTTATGACCCTGCAGAGCCAGAAGTGATGCTTGGCGTTGATTTGGCGAACAACCTAAGTGTGCACGTTGGCGATTGGATTACCTTGCTGGCGACCACTACCGACGGCGCATTGAACGCGTATGACTTCAAAGTTCGTGGTATCTATTCAACTGGCGTGCCTGAGCTTGATAAACGCCAACTGTACGTGCATATCAACAGCGCGCAATCGCTGCTCGGTTCAGACAAAGTCAGTGCGTTATCTGTCTTCCTGTTCGACACCAGTTTAACTAACCAAGTCGAGCAACAAGTGGCTTCGGTTCTGAGTAAGCAAAAGCAGAACTTTGGCGACCAAGATATTGAGATTACGCCTTGGCAAGAGCGCGCGTTCTTCTATCTCAAAGTGAAAGATTTGTACGACCGCATCTTCGGCATCATGGGCGCAGTAATGGCGTTGGTGGTCTTTGTCGCGCTGTTTAACACCATGACCATGTCGGTCACCGAGCGCACCCGTGAAATTGGTACCTTGTCAGCACTTGGTAGCTACCCTCGCGAAATCATTGCTGGGTTTTTGCGCGAAGCAGGGTTGCTTGCGGTTATTGGCAGCTTAATTGGCGCTTTGTTTACTGGGTTAGTTACCGTCTTACTGATGGTCGTGGATGTGCAAATGCCGCCACCGCCAGGACGCACAGAAGGTTACCCATTAACGATTTACTTCTCTTGGGAGCTGGTGGCTGTCGCAGGATTCGCAGTATTGATGATCTGTTTGGTTGCGGCGTTTTTCTCGGCACGCAAAGGGGTGAACAAGCCAATTACGGAGGCACTTATTTATGTTTAATTTCAAATCACTATTACCAATTGCATTGCTGACGGTAACTGGCGTTGCAAGCATCAATGCCAGTGCGAATGAAACAGCGCTAGATGCACAGCAAGTTGCGCAATTGATTGAAAAAGCGGACAGCTACCGCTTGCAAGATGATTCCTCCAAAGTAGTGTCACTGGTGCGCTTATATCAAGACCAAGAGTTAGATAAAACCCGCCTTTACCACGTGTACACGCGTCCAAATCGTGAATCGCTGGTGGTGTTCAAATCAGCGGTTGAAGCCGGGCAAAAGATGCTGATGATGGGCGACAACTACTGGCTGCAAATGCCAAAGAGCCGCCGTCCGATTCGCATTACGCCAATGCAAAAGCTGCTTGGTGAAGCGTCTATCGGCGACATCTCAACCCTGACGTGGAGCCAAGATTATCAAGGTGAATGGAAAGCGACAGAAACTGTCTCGGTGAACGGAGAGAGTGTCGCGGCTTATCATCTTGCTTTAACCGCGAAAACCAAAGGGGCGAGTTATCAGAAGATCGACTTATGGTTGTCTGAGCAAGATGCATTTCCAATCAAAGCCGATCTCTACTTGCGCTCTGGCAAACTCGCCAAGCAAGCGCAATATGGGCGTGCAACTGACAACGGTGAAGACTACGTCAGTGAGATGACCTTGCTTGATAGCATTCAGCCGAGCAAAAAGACCGTTATCGAGTACCAAGAAATCGTGCCTTGGCAGCTGGATAACAAGTTCTACAACCCAAGTTATTTGCCTAAAGCCAATACGACTCAGCTTTAGCCGGAGCTTTGCAAATAGAAGCATGAAAACGAGCAAGGAAGTCACATGAAACCGCGCCAGCCTAACCTTAACAAAAGCACCAGTTTGTTGATTGCTGCGTCGTTGTGTGTGGGCGCAGCAGCCCCAGTTTTTGCCAATGATGAGCTGAGTTTTGAGTGGGATTGGGCTGTCAGTTACGAAACTGCCAAGCAGCGTGACAGCGCATTTATGCAGGCGCAGGGCAGTTCTCGTGATTCACTGAATGCACTGTTGGATGTGCAGGTGAATTATCAAAACTTTAGTGGCTTGTTTGCTCTGTACAGCCAAGGGTTGTACCTCAACCAACAAGGAGAGAGTGAGTGGTTGAGTGAAGCTGATAACCAACTACTGATTCGAGAGCTTGCTTGGCTAGGAGAGTGGCAAGTCGGTGACACTACACTTGATGTGAGTTTGGGTAAGTTGCGCGTGGATTGGGGCGTGGGTTATGGCTACCGACCTTTGGACCTGTTTAAGCCTTATCGACAAAACTCGGTTGGCTTAGTCGCAGAAGAGGGGGCGGGCGTGTTTTCACTTTCACACTACGATATGGCCGGCGAGTGGACAGTTATTGCGACGGATTCAAGCTGGGGGCAACAAGATCAAAGTGCACTTGATCAAGCCGCAGAGCAGCAAGGTGTTGGTATTCGTCGTTATGCGCTGGTGGGTGATACCGAGTATCAACTTATTGGTTATTACGATGATGTGCGCCGAGGTTTACTCGGAGCCAGTGCCATTGCGGTGTGGGATGAATCCATCGCCATGCACGGTTCCATGCTGTGGCAAAAGCAAAGTGTTGGCTATCAGTTTCAGCAGGATGATCTTTACCGACCCGTTTCAGTTGAGGAGCAGGGCAGTGCATTCCAAGCCTTAATTGGATTGAACTGGGCAAACCAAGCTGGACACAACGTGATTGCTGAATATTGGTACGACAGCCGAGCATGGTCGAAAAGCGAATGGCAGCAAGCAATAGAGCGCGGCGAATTACTCTCTCAGATCCCTGATCCTAACAACTCTCTATTGGCTAGCAGCGCTCTACTTGCGACAAGCTACGCCCAAGGGTTTCAGCATGCCAATATCGTTCAGCATAGCCTAATGCTGCACTGGAGTTGGGATTTGGAAGCATGGGCTGCATGGAACGGCAAAGCGGATATGGGCTGGTTAAGTGATGTAACCCCTACGTTGGATGTGATGCTGTCGCCACAAGATGGTGGTGTGATCGTCACGCAGTGGCTTAACTACCAATGGATTGATACCGGCGATCAAAGTGTAGAAGTGGAAGTTGCCGCACGCTTTTTAACCGGAGACGACCAATCTGCTTACGCACAAATCAATGATAAGCATATGATTGTATTTAACATCAAAGGGAAATTCTAAATGTGTTCAGCAAAATCAGTGGTGAAAAGTGGATGGCCGCGTAGCTTATTAGTGACCACGGCATTTTGTCTCTTTATCGCAGCAATGACGCTCTCGGTTTGGGGCGGTCCATTTTACATTCATGTGGCGGTTAGCTTTGGATTTGGCTATTCGGCTATCTTCTTCTCATGGTTGATTGACCGTTTATTTCCAACCATCCCACGTATGATAGAAGTGGTGTGTTCGCTTGTTGCCTGTTTATTGTTTGGGGTGATTAATGCGCAATTTTGGCTCGGAGAGTATTTTGGTATCTCCGATATGATCCCTGTTGGCTTAATGGGATTACTGTTTAGCGGTATGTGTTATTTCTATTTTTACTCGCGTGAGAAAGAGGCGGTTGCTCAACGAGAGTTGGAAGCCATCAAGCGCGAGAAAGCAGAGCAAGATCGTGCGCTCTTGCTGAGTCAGCTTAAGCAGATGCAAAGCCAGATTGAACCGCATTTTCTATTCAATACCTTGGCGAATATCAGCGCGCTCATGTCGCAAGATGTCGATAAAGCCAAGCTGATGCTAGAACAGTTGACCGCGCTGCTGCGAGCAACGCTAAAAAGCTCACGCGAAGAACACACCACCATAGACAATGAAACGGCGTTACTTGAGGCTTACTTAAGCATCCAACAAACCCGTTTGGGTGACCGACTCAGCTACAAGATTGAGGTTGAAGAGGGACTAGGCAGAACTGAGTTACCGCCGATGATGCTCCAACCTTTAATCGAAAACGCCATCATCCATGGTATTGAACCGAAGCGAGAAGGTGGCGAAGTCAGCTTACTCATTAAGCGCGAACAACAGAACTTGAAGATTGAAGTCAGAGACACAGGTGTTGGCTTGAATCACGTGAGTGGGCACATGGGGTCTGGCGTGGGTCTAAGTAATCTCAAGCAGCGAGTTGAAGCTTTGTTCGCAGGTCAAGGAGAGGTTTCTATCAGTGAGTCTGCTCAGGGTGGCGTTTGTGTTCGCTTGCGCTGGCCAATGGAATCGTAATCAAGGAAGAAAGGAATGAATACAGGGTTTACTGCCATTATTGCTGATGATGAACCGTTATTGAGGCGTCATCTTGATAAAAGCCTAGCTGAAGTGTGGCCAGAGCTAGAGGTGATAGCCAAAGTCGCCGATGGTGAACAAGCGTTGCAAGCCATTGAGCAAAGTCAACCTGATATTGCGTTTCTCGATATTCGTATGCCAGTTTTGGATGGTATGACATTAGCGCAAAAACTCAATCAACTCGCCAATCCACCTTTGATTGTGTTTGTCACAGCGTACGATGATTACGCCATCAAAGCTTTTGAGCAAAATGCCGCCGATTATTTGCTCAAGCCTATCTCGGATGAGCGCCTCCTGACGACGTGTGAAAGAGTGAAAGCACGCCTTGCTAAGCGAGAGCAAGAAAGCAGTAATGTGCAGATGAGCAGCCTGTTAGAGCAGTTGCAGCAATTATCCGCGCCACAAACGCCGCAATATCTTCAGTGGATCAAAGCGACGCAAGGGGAAGACATTCATCTGATCGCCACGTCTGATGTGTTGTATTTCAAAGCGGAAGAAAAATACGTTTCTGTGTATGCCCAACAAGGACAAGGCAAAGTGCAGGAGTATTTGATTCGCACATCGTTGAAAGAGTTGATAGGGCAGCTTAACCCAGAACAGTTCTGGCAAGTACACCGTTCAAGCGTTGTGCAAGTGTGCAAAATTAGCAAAGTAAACAAAGACTTTGCTGGAAGAATGTTTGTTCACGTTGGAGAAACTAAGCTTCCGGTGAGTCGTGCATCTCAAAGTTTGTTCAAAGGGATGTAATCGCTAGAACTGCTCACTCTTTACACTGTAAACTCGCTGCTCTTAACCCACATTATCAAGGAAGATAAATGAGTTATCGCGTAACCCTGTTAAATGCGACGGGAGAACTGTCTCCAATCTCTGAGTATTTGCATCAGAAACTTGATGATCTGAGCTCACAACTTTCTAGTTACTTTGATTTGAGTAACATTGACCTCACCATTAGCCCGTTTGATCGCAATGACGTACCGCAGACGGGGATTGGTGGCTATTGCTTAAGTGCCTATCGTGTAGAGATTCTGCTTGATACTCAACGTACTGATATTAAAAACGTTATTGAGAAAGAACTAGCTGCGGTGTTAGCGCATGAGTTGCATCACCTGTTCCGTATGCGAGCGGGAGAAAGTGGCGTTGCACTTGGTGATGTACTAATTATGGAAGGGTTAGCTTGTCACTTCGAACGTAAGGTGAATGGCGGCGTCACTCCGAGTTTGTTTGAGCAAATCAAAGATCAAGATTGGCGCCCTTTCTACGCTGAGATGAAAGACAAGCTGACCAGCCTAGATTACAACTTCGATGCTTACTTTCTTGGCAGCGATGAAAGCCGCTGGCCGAAATACATGGGGTATTGGGTTGGGTACAACCTTGTTGTTGAATATCTGGCTGATTTTCAAGGCTCCGAGCTTGATTTAGTCGGAGCAAAAGCCGAGCTTTTCTATCAATAACTCTGGCACAAGCCAAACTAATCGGCTGAGTCATAAAAACAAAAAGCGCCTACGTCATCAGACGTTAGGCGCTTTCTTCGTTTTATAGCGACGGTTTCTCCGAAGAGGCGAATGGGCTTATTCGCTGACTGTCACTTTCTCAATAATGATTGGATCGCATGGCACATCATCGTGACCAAGTTTAGAGGTCGTTTTCACTTTCGCGATGCGGTTTACGACATCCATACCCGCGGTCACTTTACCAAACACGGCGTAGCCCCAGCCTAGGTTGGTAGTAGCGGTGTGGTCTAGGAAATCATTGTCTTCCAAGTTAATGAAGAACTGTGCCGTTGCAGAGTGCGGTGCATCGGTACGCGCCATTGCGATAGTGCCAACAAGGTTCTTTAGACCACGGTTTGCTTCGTTCGCGATAGGGGCGCGTGTTGGCTTTTCTGCCATGTCTTCGGTGTGACCGCCACCTTGGATCATAAAGCCGTCGATAACGCGGTGGAAAATGGTGCCGTTGTAGAAGCCATCTTCACAGTATTTTTTGAAGTTCTTTGAGCTAACTGGTGCTCGTTCTAGGTTCAGTTCAATCTCGATGTCACCGAAATTGGTGGTCATAATAATCATCTGGTTTTGCCCTTGTGGGTGCTTAGTTTGCGGCATTATAGCTAAGTCGTATGAGGATAGCAGAAATAAAAACAGCGACGTTTTGGCGTCGCTGTTTGAATGGTGAGTGGGTGAGGAAAGCGTTAAACCGTAAAGCGACCGACCAAGTCGTACAGCTCGTTAGCTTTGTGGTTTAGGTTGCCACTACCTGCGCGGTTTTGATTCGCAAGGTGCGCCGATTGGCTGCTTTGTTGAGAGATCACTTCAATACGTTGTGAAATCTCTTGCCCAACTTGGCTTTGCTCTTCAGTTGCCGTTGCGATAAGCGTGTTCATGTCCATGATGTTAGCAATTGCGGCTTGGATTTCTTGCAGTGCGGCAGAGGCTGCTCGTGCTTCCTCAACCGTTGCTTCACCACGCGCTTGGCTTGAGCCCATGGCTTTCACTGCCGCATCCGAGCCAGACTTCAATTGCTCAATCATTTGGTGAATTTCGCCTGTGCTGTCTTGAGTGCGACTCGCCAGTTTACGAACCTCATCGGCAACGACTGCGAAGCCGCGACCTTGTTCGCCTGCACGGGCTGCTTCAATGGCTGCGTTCAGTGCCAATAGGTTAGTTTGCTCGGCTATATCCTGAATCACTTCCAGAGAAGAAGAAATGTTTTTTACGTCGCTCTCTAAACGAGAAATCACCGTGCTGGCTTCCGACACCTCTAGCGCGAGTGCTTCGACAGAGTTCGCTGCTGAATCAACAATGTGTTTTGCTTGTTGTGAGTTTTCATCGGCGTCTCTGGCTGATTGCGCTGCTTGGTTAGCGTTGTTTGAAATCTCGTGCGCCGTTGCTGTCATCTCGGTCATTGCCGCAGCGACTTGTTCGGTCTCTTCACGTTGACCAGAAGCTAATTCATCCACTTGCGATGCACGCTGTGACATCTCGTTGGTCTCTGAAACCACTTCTTGTCCTACGTGGCTAACGCTCTTAATGATGCCTTGCAGGCTTTCAACGAAGATATTGAAGTTACGGCTAAGTTGGGTGAACTCCGGCACGCTCGATTCTTCCATGCGCGCGGTTAAATCTGCATCGCCTTGCGCGAAAGAGTGAATTGAAGCATCAAACTGCTCAATAGGCTTCATGATGCTGCGGTTAACAAACACGGCAAAGACTGCAACTATCGCTGTAATCGAGGCACAAAACAGGGCTATCGCAGTTAGTGTGGTGTTGAGATCTTCGTGTGCGGCTTTTTCCATGTCTGCCACAATGGCGTCGATATCGTCCGTGTAGAAACCCGTTCCCAACATCAAGTCCCATTCAGGAATAAAGACTGAGTAGCTCAGTTTCGGTAGTGCTTCACTCTGACCGAGTTTCGGGAAGTAATAAGTCGTGAACTCACCAGTTTTGGCATTTTTTAGCAAATCCTGAATCAGGTAATTGCCTTTCTTGTCCTGCAAGTTATAGAAGTTTTCCCCGATGCCTTTGGTGTTTTTACCCACCACGACGCGAACGCCTTTTGAATCATAACCAAAGATGTAGCCGGATTGACCAAACTCTAGTTGTTTCAAGATAGGCAGAGCCTCTTCCAGTGGGGCATTTTGTGCGAGTAGCGGCTCGACAGCGGAACGCGCCATTTGTACGTAACTTTTGAGTTCGGCTTTTTTCATCTCCATCATTCGACTTCGAGTTTGCTCAATCTCGTGCTCGTTGTAGGCCGTGGTTTGTACGTAGGTGAACCACATCATGCCTATTGCCATAGTTAGAATTGGAATTATTGAAAGGATATATAGTCGTTTTCTGATCGTCAGATTCATAGAGACGTCCTTCTCTCGGCGCAGCGTTACAAGTGACAAGCTGAATAAGCTTGCCTGATAAAAGTGTTAATACTTATTGTTGTAATGCTTAGAGATTAACCGAGTTACTCAATCAGAAGTACTGGAAATTTGTAAATCTAGACGAAGGTCGTAGCATTTTTAAGCGGGATCACAATTAACGTGAACACGACCCACTATTGCAACGAGAAGTCCCCGTTAACCAATATGAGACGCGATACCTATTCTTTGCGAATTTCAGGTAAAGCCAGTCAGCAACAGGTTTAACGAGGCGCCAACGCAGTGGAGCGTAGAGCCAACCGCGACCAACTAATTGCCACGCACGATGAGTCACGTCCAACCCAAGCAGAAGCTCCCCCTTTTCGTTGAGGGCGTGCAAAATGGTGTCGGCTTGTTCAGGATCGATCTGAGGATAATCTGCGAATGCATCACTATAGATATCGACGGTTTTGATTTGCTGCTTGGCATCGCGTTGTTTTAGCGCCTTCATCTCTTTGGCACAAAGCGGGCAGGTTCCGTCATAAAATATGGTGAGTTTTGTCATTGCGGTTTTCTTGTTTGAGATTTTCTAATCGCTTTTACGTGGCGAATTTTCTTTTGGTTCATTGTTTTGCAAGTAATGCAGCCAATTGTCGCGAATGTTGCCGTAATTGAATTGGCAGAACTCTTTGCGATCACGCAGGTAGTCTTTTTCTACTTCATCGAGTAAGGCTTTGTATTGCTCAGGATCACTACCGTACACCAGACATAACGTTGAAAAGTAACGCTGCAAATCAAAGCTGTGTTCGTCAATGTACTCGCCAAAATCGTAGTAGTCCGGTCTGTCGTCGGATTCGAATGCGAACATGTCGGCGGCGCTAATGGCCATATCTGCGCCATCTTCTAGGAAGTCAATCATTAAAATAGTGGCAAAATTATCGACCGCATCTTCTTCTTTTCCGAGAACAGGGATGCTTTGATCTTCGATGTAAGCATGTCCAGCTTCATGAAGTAAAGTGTGCAATAACGTATCTAGCGCCCCTGTTTTTGGGGATTTTCCGAAGCGTTCTTCATACTGATTATTGGAGAAGTAATTGAGCGACTCCAAATAAAAAGTGTAAGGAACGTATATTGTGTGTGTATCAGGGTCATACATTGGACCATCTTCTCCGCCGTAAACCAGCGTGAGAGCTTTATCAAATGGAAAGTAGGCCTGAGATAGCTCAGCAAAGATGGTGTTTACATCGCTGCTTTGAATCGATTGTTGGGCGATTTTTTCATGAGTTGTCTCTACGGGAGAATATTGAATACGAATGTTTTCAGCTGCTGTAGCTGATGAGACGACGCTGAGTAATAGCGCAGCGCAAAGCGAATGAATGTTCATGTGGGACTCTTGTTATTGAATAACTTGTATAAAAAATTATACATGTTTTTGCCTGATGCATAGTTGGGGTTGTACTCATTAGCCAAAGTCGGGACGTCGGTCTCGAAAAGCAATCATGATAACATCGCATATTTCGGCTGCTTGGTTGTCTAGGGCGTTTATCAAGACCTCTTGGATAAGAACGGCGGTGAAGTTATTAGCTATGCATCGTATTCTAAGAAGCTTACTGAGTAACTGTGCTTCGATCTTTATCTGTAAAAATGATAATAGGCAGTTAATCATTGCAAGGTTTAACCATGGGGTTGGTGAATGTCACTGAATTGAAGAAAATTATCAGCGATATGTTATAATCCTGCTCCGTTGTAACGAAAACGTTTGTTGCAGCCTGAGAGTTTCCTTGGATTCGGCTCGTTTATACACCATGAGCCAGAGTTGAAAAGCTACGACAGGAACAGGCAAACCCAATTGTTTTGAACGCGCTCTCGGCGTTTAGCGGTTACAACGGGAAGGAACTTTGTTTGATAGTAATTGACACATTCTGTTTAAGTAAGGGAGCCCGAAGTGGTTCAGAAAGTGTCACCCAGAATTTACTCACAACACGACACCCCAAGCGATAACGCACAGGTATTGCGAGGGGCCATTTGAAGGAGCTGTATCAGCTCCTTTCACATTTAAGGGCTTGCTAACAGCGTAAAAACTGACACATCGCTTAAGGAGCGCCCCTTAAACTAGCCTAAGGCGCATCTACACCAACTTTTTGAGTATTTTCGAAACAATAAAGCGAGAAAATTTGCTATTGAACGAAGGTTAAACTAACACTCATTCATTACGGAGAATGAAGAGAACAATAATAAGAGGCGATATGAATCATTTAATATCTGTAGGTGCACTGGAGTCCTTCTTGGTCGCAATCAGTGTGCTTTTCCTGGGGCATTTTATTAATGCTAAGCTACCGATTTTAAAGAAATTCAACATACCTGAGCCGATTGTAGGTGGTCTTATTGTGGCCTGCATGATTACTGCTCTTCATTTCAACGGCATCGACTTAGAGTTCGACTTGCCATTACAAAATACGTTTATGTTAATGTTTTTTGCGACGGTTGGTTTGGCCGCAAATTACACTCAGTTGATGAAAGGAGGTGCGAAGGTTTTTATCTTCTTAGCTGTCGCATCGTTTTACATCATCATACAAAACGGCGTTGGCGTTTCACTCGCGGCGGCGCTCGGTTTAGATCCTTTGATGGGGTTAATTGCTGGCTCGATTACTCTGTCAGGTGGTCATGGTACAGGTGCTGCGTGGTCACAAACCTTTCAAGACGTGTATGGATTGGATAACGTCTTAGAAATTGCAATGGCATCAGCGACTTTTGGTTTGATCATCGGCGGTATCATTGGTAGCCCTGTAGCGCAGCGCCTCGTAGAAAAAAACAGCATTGAATCGGAGTATGGTCGTGGTGGTCGAGATGCCAAAACTCACGAAAAATTCCCTGAGTTGGTGACCTACAACGAATATGAAGAAGATAAAGTAACGGCGAAAAAAGTGGTTGAGAAACTCTTCTTCCTACTGATCTGTGTTACTGGGGCGAAGTATGTTGAGCAATGGGTTAGCACGTATGAAATCTCATGGTTGATGATTCCAGACTTTGTATATGCGCTGTTCATTGGTGTGATCATCACGAACTTCTTGGAGGTGACCAAGCTTCGTAAGTTAGATGCAGAAACCGTCGATATGCTCGGTACCGTTTCTTTGTCATTGTTCTTGGCGATGGCATTAATGAGCTTGAAGTTATGGAATATCTTTGACTTAGCGATTCCATTCTTGGTCATTTTAGCTGTGCAGTCTGTGGTCTTAGCTATCTTCACTTACTACGTTACGTTCAAAGTGATGGGAAGCAACTATGACGCTGCGGTTATTGCGGGTGGTCACTGTGGTTTTGGCTTGGGGGCAACCCCAACAGCCGTGATGAACATGGGCTCTATCGTTAACCGATTTGGCCCGTCGCCGCAGGCATTTATGGTGGTGCCAATTGTGGGGGCTTTCTTTATCGACATCGTCAACTTAATTATCTTGCAAGGCTACATTTCATTCCTTGGTTAAAGTTAAGTGGATGAGCTCCTAGAGGCGAAATAAAACGGTCACAACACTGGTTGTGACCGTTTTTTTATGACTTGGTTTGGTCGTTTATTGAATGAAGCATTATTGGATAGTTCGGCTGAACTTGAGGCTAGCTGTCCAACCAAGAATACCAATGAAGGCGTAAATGCCAACGTTTAACCAACCCGCTTGAGGAATGGCATTGAATGGGTTTGGTGTAATAATGGCGTGCAGCGGGAGGTAAAGCACTTCGGAGAAAAACTGATCTAGCCCGTAGAAACCAAAAAGTGCGATAGGCATCCAACGCAGCGCATAAATGGCGATAAACAAAATGACCAGTGGTGAGTTCACTTTTTGTGAAATAGCCATCGCAGTTAATGCCAGCGGTAACAGCAGAATACCGGTGAACAACATTCTGATTAAAAAC
The DNA here is from genome assembly GCF_033344395.1 of Vibrio sp. 1874. Classification (NCBI taxonomy): domain Bacteria; kingdom Pseudomonadati; phylum Pseudomonadota; class Gammaproteobacteria; order Vibrionales; family Vibrionaceae; genus Vibrio; species Vibrio sp. 1874. Next base: position 79,783 of record NZ_JAWPOR010000001.1, on the reverse strand, counting down.
TCTCCCCAATGCAGCAGCACGTAACCTAACGAGGCTTGGCGGTACAATAAAGCCAATTGGTGATCAGTAGAGATGTTCAGCAACCACAACATTAAATTTGCAGCGAGTACGAGCACCGAGCAGACAAGCGGAATCACCAATAAGCCAAATCCTAGCTTCACTAAATGGGTTTTTATGTCACTGACAGGCATACTGCGCCAAAACATAATGCTGCCTTCCGCCCGTTCTTTGCGTAGCGTTCTTGGGAAGTACTGAACGGCTAACAAGATAGACAGCAGCCCTGCTCCTCCGGAAATCAACATATTGACGTCATCACCAAGCTCTTTGTGAATGTCACTGACATCGCCACCAAAGCTCATTTGGAAAAACATATTGTGTTGTAGAGTATCGTTACTCATTAAACTCACAAAGAGAATAACTCCACACGCCAACACAAACAGTGGAATACGTAAAACAAGAGGGTTTTCTAACCACTCTTTTTGCAACATCGCGACAACTGAACGCATTACGCTGCCTCCTTCTGCAATGCTAAAAATAGATCCGCTAACTTCACCCCATGGATGGAACCCATTGTTTCTGCTTGTTGGGCATACTGGGCTTTGAGTAACCATTTCGTTGAACCGAGGCCTTTTTGTGACGAGAGTGGGTTCATCGCTTCAATTTGTGTGCGGTGCTCGTCGTTGGCTTCAAGAATGAAATAGTCTTCACTGATACTGTCCATCGAGGTTTGCAGAACGGGGCGACCATGCTTAAGAATCAGAACATCTGTCAGCAAGTGCTCAATCTCTGATACTTCATGACTGGCGATGATCAACACGCGCTCGCCGTCGTGAAACCATTCCAATAAGTGACGATAAAACGTCTCGCGATACACGAGATCTAACCCGAGTGTCGGTTCATCCAATATGAGGATTTGGGTGTTGGTCGCGATCACAATCGCGAGGTGTAATTGCACCTTCATCCCTTTGGATAAAGATTTGATGCGCGCACGAGGTTTGATGTCCGTTTGACGAAGTAGCGTATCTGCTTGGGCGCGATTGAACCCTGGATGCACGCCCTCGGTATAGTTAAGCAGTTGAGCAACGGTCATCCAATCTGGCAGAACGTTGACATCCGAGATGTAGGATAAGCTCTGCATTATCTTGTCGCGTTGCATAATAGGTTCAAATCCGTTGATACGAATAGTGCCCTGATATTCATGTGCACCGAGTAGGGCATTAATAAGCGTTGATTTACCTGCGCCATTATGGCCGAGTAAGCCAAGTACTTGTCCTGCATGTAGGTCGAAACTCACTTCATGCAGTGCTTCTCCTTGTTGCTGATATTGCTTGGAGACGTTGTTTACACTGACTAATGCGCTCATTGGTCACCTTTCAAGTGTGGTTTTAGTTGTTGAATGAATTCGTCGAGTGACATATCCAGACGCTGTATTGTGTCGGCTATCTGCGGAATTTGTTGCTGAAGAAAACGTGCCTTCTCGTCTGCGAGTAATTTGAGCTTTGCTCCTGAAGCGACAAACATACCTTGACCGCGTTTTTTCTCCACTAGCCCGTCATCAACAAGCAATTGATAGCCTTTCATAACGGTGAGGTGGTTAATTTTCATATCTGCAGAGATGCTACGGACGGAGGGCAGAGCATCGCCTTCTTGCCAGACACCTTGCAGTATTTGCTGCGTGATCTGGTCTGCCAACTGTCGAAATATCGGTTGGCGATCATGCCAATTAGTCATGAGTGAATCTCTTGGTTGAGATGGTGTTATATATATGTATAACACCTAGTGCATTAGAGAGAAAGTAATAATTTAAAACCTAGTGTATCCGCCTGTCTCATTCGCTCTAAATATCCACCTATGTGGTCGTTGTTTTGAGGTTTTGTTTTATATGGAAATTAATTGCTTCTCATAAGTTGAGAAGTGTTGTTTTTCTCTTCCCATCAATACACTTATCACCTGTTCTAAATGAATATTCTCACTGAATGATAATTAGCATAATTTTAGGTCTGCCTATTTCTTACTTGATGAGAACTGATGGTCAAAGAGGCCTAGAAAACAAAAGTTTCGAGAGGCAATCTGACTGGCTTAGGCACCTATCTCACGTTGAGCGCGTGCTCAATGAATGAGAAAGAGTAGAGTAAAGAGGTCTCATGAATCAGGTAATATCTATCGGCCCACAGGAGTCGTTCCTCGTCGCAATTTGCGTGTTGTTTTTAGGGCAGTTCATCAATACCAAGTTACCAACCTTAAAAAAATTTAATATTCCAGAGCCAATTGTTGGTGGTCTAGTGGTCGCTTGCGTCATCACGACGATGCACTTAAACGGTGTGGATGTTTCCTTTGATTTACCACTGCAAAACGTCTTTATGCTGATGTTTTTTGCAACCGTTGGCTTAGCGGCAAATTACACCCAACTGATTAAAGGCGGTGCGAAGGTTTTCATCTTCCTAGTTGTGGCATCGGTCTACATTCTTATCCAAAATGCGGTCGGCGTGTCCTTAGCAACAGCGTTGGGGTTAGATCCACTCATGGGGTTGATCGCCGGATCCATTACGCTTTCTGGCGGACATGGAACTGGAGCTGCGTGGTCGCAAACTTTTCAAGAAATGTATGGTTTGCATAATGTTCTAGAGGTGGCAATGGCTTCTGCTACATTTGGCTTGGTGATGGGAGGGATTATTGGCAGCCCTGTTGCACAAAAGCTACTAAACAAACACAACTTGGAATCGGAATACGGACGCACCAATCAAAGTCATCAGAGTTTCCCTGAACTGGTGACGTACAACGAACATGAGGAAGATCGTGTCACAGCGAAAAGAGTCGTTGAAAGCTTGTCCATCATTCTACTTTGCGTGACAGGCGCGAAGTATCTCGAGAGTTGGGTAAGCAGTTTTGACATCAAGTGGTTAATGATTCCCGATTTTGTTTATGCGCTGTTTATTGGTGTTGTTATCACTAACATCATGGAAGTGACGAAGGCGCGCAAGGTTGATTTAGAAACCGTTGATATTCTTGGCACGGTTGCACTATCTCTATTTCTTGCCATGGCCTTGATGAGTTTGAAATTGTGGAATATTTTCGATCTTGCGATCCCATTCCTTATTATTCTTGCTATTCAGTCGGCAGTGTTGGCGATGTTCACTTACTACGTAACATTCCGCATGATGGGAGGCAACTACGATGCGGCGGTGATCGCTAGCGGACACTGCGGTTTTGGGTTAGGTGCTACACCGACTGCAGTCATGAATATGGGCTCCATCGTGAGTCGATATGGTCCATCACCACAAGCATTTATGGTGGTTCCAATTGTCGGTGCATTCTTCATCGACATTGTGAATTTAGTGATTTTGCAAGGATGCATCGCTTTTATTAAATAACATTCGCTTTTTTACCGAAATAACAAAGCCAGCACCTATACGCTGGCTTTGCTATTTGTAACACGAAATCTTGTTTGCCTGACTTCAAGCCGTGAAATCAATGCGTTACTATGACGACATAGTGTTCAATTTTGCAGCAGCATGAGGTACCCACATGTCTGAAAAAATATCGACGTCGGCATTAGCGAAAATGCGCAAGGTAGAAGCTAAGCTGCTGTTTGCCGATCTCAAACGTGCAGGCTACATCGTTCGCCAAGATGAAAAGTGGATTTTGACCGAAGAAGGGGCAAAGTTTGGCGGTGAGTATGTGGATCACCCTAAATTTGGCCAGTTCATCGTCTGGCCGACCAACTTACATATTGAGCTGACTCCCAGCTCAGGGAAAACATTGAGCGCGACACAACTGGGTGAAAAGCTGAAATTGAATGCGAAGCGCATGAACCAGCTTTTGAGTGAACTGGGTTGGTTGACCAAATCCGAAGAGGGATGGAGTGTCACAGAAGCTGGTGTGCGCGCTGGTGGGCAGCAAAGAACCGATAAAGAAACACAAAATACCTTTGTCGTATGGCACGATGTGGTGCTGCGTAACAAGCGTCTTAAGCAGTCTGTCATTGAGTTTTTAGGGCAAGACGCGGAGTCACATTCTACGGATAAATCGTACTCAAGCTTTCGCCAAAAATTTGAAGCCAAGCACCGAACATTAGATGGGCATTACGTACGCTCTAAGGGTGAGTTGCTCATTGACAACTGGCTGTACTTGGCTGGTGTAGTGCACGCTTATGAGCGTCAGCTGCCGATTGACCAAGATGTCACTAGCGATTTTTACTTACCAGGCGGTAAAGTCTATTTGCAATTTTGGGGAAGTGACGATGGGGAGATGGCTCAGGCCGACCGTGAGACCATTCGTACTGTTTATAAGCAGCATCATTTCAACCTTATCGAAGTCGAACCGAGTGAACTAGACAAGTTGGATGAAGTGCTTCCTAAGCGTCTTCGTCAGTTTGGTATTAAAGCTTATTAACGACTTAAGCCCCGCTGTTCAGATAAGAAAAAACCCGTGTTCAACACGGGTTTTGTATTTTTAGTGTGTTTCTAGGCTGCCATCCTATGGGTTAAAAGCCTTTGATGTTTTCTGCTTCTAGCTCAGAGAAGTACTTCACTGTCTTCACTTTCAGTTCTTGTTGAGCTGGTTCGTCGCATACGATCACCGCTTTAGGGTGAAGCTGAAGTGCAGAAACTGTCCATAGATGGTTTACACAACCTTCCACGGCTGCTTCAAGTGCCTGAGCTTTGTTATGACCAGTGACCAAGATCATCACTTCTTCTGAGTCTAGAAGCGTACCAACACCGATAGTCAGCGCGTATTTAGGCACTTGGTTGATATCGCCGTCAAAGAAGCGAGAGTTCGCAATGCGAGTGTCTTCAGTGAGGGTCTTGATGCGAGTACGAGAAGAAAGAGATGACGCTGGCTCGTTGAACGCGATGTGACCGTCGTTACCCACGCCGCCCATGAACAGGTTGATCTTGCCGTAAGACTTAATTTTGTCTTCGTAACGCTTACATTCTGCGTCGTGATCGTCTGTGTTACCGTTCAGTAGGTTGATGTTTTCTTCTTGAATATCAATGTGATTAAAGAAGTTGTTGTACATGAACGAGCGGTAAGATTCTGGGTGATCCGCAGGGATGCCAATGTACTCATCCATGTTAAAAGTCACGACGTTTTTGAAGCTGACTTCGCCGGCTTGGTAAAGCTCGATTAGGGCTTTGTAGGTTGCTAGAGGAGTGCCACCAGTTGGTAGACCCAGAACGAATGGACGCTCAGCAGTAGGTTTAAAGTCGTTGATACGCTTAGCGATATGCGCAGCTGCCCACTTACCTACTTGTGCTGCTCGAGTTAACGGGATAAGTCTCATTTTGTGCCCCTAGTTATTGGAATTGACGATGTACTGAAACATTAATTCGCATTATAAAATAAGTAATGGCGAACTGCTATTGTTTTAGGTCAAAATTTTGCTTTTTCTTTAACCAATGTTGGTTTTGTCGACGATTTTTATATCTAAATGCTTTTATAAGACGATTTTTTACAAAGAAATTGCATTATGAAACTGACGAATCAATAGATAAAATTTATGATCTAAATTAAGTTCTGCCTTCGCACTTAACCTTGTTTTTTAACAACCTACAGAGTGCGAAATCGCACACGAACTTCAAATATTATGGGTTAGATATGGCATGGCGCTCATTCTTTAACCATAATTGAAATGTGTAAACCAGTGAGGAATTCGGTATGAAAAATGAGTTAGATCCGAGCAAAGTACTACAGGCTTACGAATGTGTGATGAACAACGGTACGCCAACCGAATTTGGTAAAATGTATGAAGGTGTAGAAGCGTTTTCTGACTACGATGGGTACAACGTTTTCTTGAGAGGGAATGGTGTTGAGCTAAAAATTGGCTTCCACAACACCTATCACTTGGAATATGACCAAGAGCATTTGAAAGAGAGCTTTCTGAAAAAGATTGCGACGCTCGCCAAGTAAACGGTCATCACCCAAATATTAAAAAAGCCCTTGGGAGAATGCCCCCTTGGGCTTTAGGAGAAGAAATGAGCTTGTCTTGCTCGCTCAGTAAAGTCAAACGAGCTTTCGCCTACTGCTAGAAAAAGGCGAGAACTAGGTTATTGGTTATTAATCGTCTTCAACCAAACTCTCTTCAATGTATTCTTCTGTGGCGTCAGGCTTGTTACGACCATTTAGCGTATGGAAGCGCTTGCGACCACGAGCAAGTTGGGTGTACTTTAGCCACGTACGCTCAAGTTTTGTTTTTGCTTTGCCCGGGTTTTCTAACACCTTGATGAAGTGTTTCTCTTCGCTGTTTTCAGGTGTTAATTCGCCTGACTCTAAGCCAAGCATTGTATCCCCATAAATTGTTAGGATTTCCTCTTCTGAAAGAGTAAAATCGCCAGACTTTGCAAAGCCGCGTGGGAATTTTACGTTATCGTAAAAACGTTTTTTGCCATGACGGAATTCAGTGTCAGACATGTCAACAGCCTCTGTAACCGTTATTGATGAATGTAGTGAACTTACGGCAAAAATTAGGCTTAAATCTAACAAAAGAAAAACAAAACTTTTTTGTCGTCATGATTTTAATTAGTTGTTAATCTGGTTTTATATTAACCAGGAGATGGTTTATGGATGTAAAAGTCTTTCGAACATTTTTAGAGCTGGCAAGAGTTCGTCACTTCGGACGTGCTGCTGAGAACCTTTATATTACCCAAGCCGCTGTGAGCGCACGTATCAAACAATTGGAAAGTTACTTCGATACGCAATTGTTTATTCGTGATCGAAATAACATAAAGTTGACCTCTGCAGGTGAGCGCTTAATCAGCTATGCCGAGGTAATGGTCACTACATTGCAACAAGCGAAGCTAGAATTATCGCTTGAAGATGGCAAAGCGCTGCAACTAACGTTAGGTGGCACGCCAAACATTTGGGACGCTTATTTACAGAATTGTTTAAGTGTCGTCACAGATTCGTTTGGTGGTTATGGCTTCATGGCAGAAGTGATGGGACGTGAGATGCTCAGTCGTAGCTTGCTAGAGCGCACGTTAGATATGGCATTTGCGTTCGATCAGATCAAAGCTGATGAGCTTAACTGTAAAAAAGTGGCAGATGTTGTTCTCGTTCTGGTATCAACTGAGAAAGATTCTTTAGACACCGTTTTCGAAAACAAATATGTGTACGTTGACTGGGGGACGCGTTTCTCCTCAGAGCATTCTGAACGTCACCCTAAGATTCCGGCTCCATATTTACGCACTTCAACAGCGCGTATCGCATTGGACTTTATTTTAGAGAAGGGTGGAGCCGCGTACTTACCAATCTCTCTCGTGGAGCCATTTATCGCTAATGGGCAGCTTCACAAGGTGTCTGGAGTAGAAGATTGGTGTCGCCCTATCTATTTGAGCTATCGTAAAGCTAGCTCGTCTGTAGACGCGATTAAGCAAGTGGAAGAAATTGTCAAAGAGATCGATCCACTGACCGCTTACAGTTTTCAGCAAATTGGTTCTGGCACTTCCGACGAATAGCGTTGAATGAAAAGTCAGAAAAACGAAAAAGCCGCCTTGAGAAATCAAGGCGGCTTTGTTTTTATCTCGATGAATCGATAGTTATGGTAAGTCAAACAACAGGGCTGTTGTGCTTTCGTTTGATGTATTGCGCAAAACAACCTTACTTTGGTGTTCAATCTTCGCGCCGTCGCCAGCCGTCAAAGTGGTATTGTCGACACTAAGGCTGCCTGTCACTTGATGGATGAATAGATTTCGGCCCGACTCAATCTCAAAGTTTAGTTCGCTACTTGGCTCAAGAATTAACTGATGCAAAGTCGCATCTTGCTTAATAAGTAGCGTGCCGTTTTCTCCAGTTGGAGTTGCGATAGTCGTTAACCCAGGATTGCGCCCAAAATCTTTTTGCTGATAACCTGGTTTGGTTCCAAATGTGTTCGGTTGAATCCAAATCTGTAGAAACCGCAGCGTATCTTGGTTCGACGCATTGTACTCACTGTGGTAAATCCCTTTCCCTGCCGACATGAGTTGGAATTCACCTGCAGGTAGTGTTTTGACGTTACCTTCACTGTCTTTGTGTGCGATAACACCTTCCAACACATAGCTGATGATCTCCATATCACGGTGGCCATGTGTATCAAAACCCGCGCCAGGCTTGACTACATCGTCATTAATGACTCTCAGCTCAGAAAAGCCCATATGTTGAGGATCGTAGTAGCTACCAAAAGAAAACGTATGTTTGCTATCAAGCCAGCCAAAGTTTGCTCGACCTCGGTCTGCTGCATGTCTTACCGTAATCATAAGGCCTCCTTAAGAGAGCTTTTTGTTTAAAAAGTTATCTAACGCTGCTTTACCTGCGCCAGAGAACGCCAGAGAAACGCTCGCTGCCAGTAATGCCAAGCCAAACTCGTAACCGTTGTTTGCCATGAACAGGCCATTCTCAAAGTGGACAGAGAATATCGCTACCACCATCGTGAACGCCAAAGCAACCGCTGCTGGTCGAGTTAGCAGACCAAGTAAAATGAACAAGCCGCCAAAGAACTCTGCGCTGCCCGCAAGTAACGCCATGAGTACGCCAGGACCTAAACCGATAGATGCCATCCACTGACCTGTGCCTTCTAGGCCGTAGCCACCAAACCAGCCAAATAGTTTTTGTGCGCCGTGCGCCATAAAGATAATGCCGATTGGAACGCGAAGTGATAGTGCGCTGTAACCTGCGTTTGATGTGGTAATTTTCTGTAATAGTGCTTTCATGATTCTGTCCTCTGACTTTTTTCAATGAGTGGGAAGCGTGTGCTCCCGTGCTGTTGAGAACAGTTTAGGTAGAGGCGAACATAAAAATAACGGGAGGATTTTGATAAACTCGTTCTAAAAAATTGAATGATTGGTTTTTATTTATTTAAATCAATGTCTTGATTTTTATATTCGGGTGTTTATTTGCCGATTATTGTCTGTTTTAAATCAAGGTCTGTCATTATTTTCGATAAACATTTTTGCTGTTAAACAAAAAAAAGAGCACATGTACTGTGCTCTATTGCTTTCGCTTTTAACAAGGGAGAAAGGTGTGTTAAAGAAAACCGTCAGAGGTTCATTAAGCTCTCTAATGACTCCTCTACATTGTTGTAGTGATAAGTTCGAATATTACGTCCATCCGTCGCATTAATCTGAATTTCTGAGATCTCGTTATCTGAGTCTCGTTCGATAATTCCAATAGAATGATCTACGGATTTACTGGTAATAACCTTTTGGTTTCTTAATACAATTACGCAAGTATGTAAGTCCATGCCAATTCCCTTTAGCCGACGTTGTTGTGATGTTCTGGATCTAACTTTAGTGTACAAAAGCGCTAATGCCAATAAATCTCAATATTGAGTTCCGAAAATGGCTAATTATGGGCGCTTAAGCAAGCTACAATAACACTATATTGAACGATGCCTATGAACAATAAATGACAAAAGGCATGAGCAAGGAAAGCACTATGTTTATTCACCCCCATACCTCACTGACCTTTGAGCAGTGTCACAAGGCGCGAGTCGCGCGAGACAGTCGTTTTGATGGGCGATTTTATGTGGCGGTAAAAACAACGGGAATCTTTTGTCGTCCGATTTGCCCGGCAAATTTGCCTAAAGAAGAAAATGTTGAGTATTTCGCTGATAAGACGCAAGCCCTTCAAGCAGGGTACCGTCCGTGTTTACGCTGTCGACCTGATAGCGCTCCTGGATCTTGGGCATGGAAAGGTGTCGAGACGACCTTTCAACGAGCGATTTCGTTAATTGATAGAGGGGAGTTGCATCACCATTCGGTGTCTGAGTTGGCTGAGCGTGTTGGGATTTCTGACCGTTACTTACGTATGTTATTTGAGCAGTATCTAGGAATGTCACCCAAGCAGTATGCGCAATATCAGCAACTAATGTTCGCCAAACAGTTGCTTCACTCCAGCTCTATGTCGGTCACCGACGTGGGGTTTGCGTCAGGTTTTAACAGTACGCGCCGCTTTAACGATGCTTTTCAAAAGTTTCTCAAACTAACGCCTTCTCAAGTACGCCGTAAAGAGTTTGATGGTGCGGGTTGCAATCGAATTGCCTTACCTTATCGAGGTGAGTTGAATTGGTCGCACATGTTGGACTTCTATCGTTTGCGAGCGGTTGAGGGGGTTGAGCTGGTGAGTGATGAGAGTTATCAGCGCAACGTTTTTTTGGATGACAGCAAAGCCTGGTTTAAAGCGACAAAAGGTGAAGGATACTTAGAACTGGCGTTTGAAATTGAAGACGTAACGAAGCTGCAAAACTTGGTGTCTGACATTCGTCGTATGTTCGATCTTGACGCTGATATTTGTACTGTTGAGCAGCATTTGGAGTATGTCGCGCCTGGGCTCGTGTCGAGTAAAGGTATTCGTATTCCTGGTGTATGGAATGCATGGGAAGCAGGGGCTAGAGCGATTTTAGGCCAGCAAGTGTCGGTTAAAGCTGCGATTGGTCAACTTAACTTATTGGTGGCCACACTTAGTGGTGAGTCAGAAAAACGTTTTTTCCCGACTCCCAGTGATATTGCAAACGCCGACGTGAGCTTTTTGCGCATGCCGCAAAGTCGTAAAGAGACGCTAGTGCGCTTCGCCCAGTTTATGCAGGACAACTCAGAAGCTGACCCCCAGCAGTGGCTAACTTTGAAAGGCATTGGACCTTGGACCGTCAGTTATGCTCAACTGCGAGGGCAATCTCAACCCGATTGCTTTCTAGATAAAGACTTAGTGGTGAAAAAGGCGATGCAGCGTTACCCATCACTGAATACGCACACAGCGGCCCCTTGGGGAAGCTACGCGACGTTTCACTTATGGAATCAATCATGAAAACATTTTATACCGAAATGCCGAGTCCACTAGGAACGGTGACTATCCAATCGAACGCTGAGGGCTTACTTGGCATTTGGTTTGAAACATGCACCACTAAGCCGAGTGAGCTGGGGGTGCGAGACGAGCAGCATCCGGTCTTGCGCCAAGCTGTCACCCAACTGGATGAATACTTTGCTGGTCTGCGCAACGAATTCGACTTGCCCCTTGCTGCGACAGGCACTGATTTTCAAAATCAAGTTTGGCAGGCACTAACGACCATTCCATATGGGGAAACGTGGAGCTATCAAGATCTCGCGAATGCGATAGGTAACCCTAAAGCTGTGCGTGCTGTTGGGTTAGCAAACGGGAAGAATCCGATTTCTATCGTGGTACCTTGTCATCGCGTTATTGGCAAAAGCGGAAAACTGACTGGGTATGCAGGTGGAGTGGAGCGCAAGCAACGTTTGCTCGCGCTGGAGCAAGGTACACCGCTTTAAGTGAGGCGATTCTCGTATTGGGATTAAGCGTGCTACACAGGGGTAACGATAGTGTAGAGTTTCATAATCGTTATACGAATAGAAGAAGGACATGCCTTTCAAAACGGATTTTGATGCCTTCATGAGAGAGTGTTGGCAGCATCACGAGGAAAATCCCGAACAAGTTTATGCTAAGCTAGAAACGGCTCTGAGCGAGGTGGAAGACGTTACCCAAATCGAGCGAATATTCGCATTGATGCTGCATACCGCTATTGGGCATCTCCAGTGCCCAGAACAGTTTCTTACTTGTTTAGAGCACTTTGATGAACGCAAGGTTGCCGAGAGTTTGGCATTTCAACGCAGTATTGCCGTTGCGCGCTATTTCGTAGATGGCACTGACAATATGGAATTATTGGAAGAGCAAGAACAACGCCGAGTTTACGCTTTGATTTCGAATGAACTTTCTGCACTTGTTCAGCTTGAACTGGCGAGTCAATGGTTGGTGAAGGCAGCGTTAGGAATGACGCCGAACGATGCAGAAGGGCCATTAGCGCGCGCTATCGCGATCACTGCGAACAACTTAGCATGTCAGTACGAAGCGCTGGCTGAGCGCACGTGCATGGAAAAATCGAAGATGTTAGAAGCAGCGACACTCGCGCTAGACTATTGGAAAGTGGCAGGGGGGTGGATGCAAGAAGAGCGCGCAGAGTATCGCTTAGCGATGAGCTTGCTTAAAGCGGATAAACCGCAAGAAGCCAAAGTGCATGCTGAGCGCTGTGAGGCTATTTGTCAGCAAAATGGTAGCGACGCGTTTGAGCTGTTCCACGCACATGACTTGTTGATGCAAGTACACTTCCATCTTAGCCAGAAATATAAAGCTAAATTGGATGAAGAGATGCAGCAGCACTGCAAAACGAGCTCGTTGACGTGATCTTAGCGTTGAATGAAAAAAGCCCCGAGCGACTGGCTGAGGGCTTTAGGGTTGTTGACTATGCAGCGATGATTATGCTGCTTGCGCTTTTGCTTGGTATCGTCCTGGTTTATGGTTCATCGCCAAAATCAAGTTCGTTGCGATGGCACCTAGAACAGATAGAGCGATAAGGTGCACATCTACAATGAACAGTGACATCACCACGATGGCACAATCTAACGCCATTTGAACTTTACCCGCTCGAACTCCAAAACGTTCCTGAAGGTACAACGCTAGAATGTTAAAGCCACCCAAACTCATTTTGTGACGGAAAATTACCAACATACCGATTCCAATCAGCCCACCACCCAAAAGTGCCGCATAGAAAGGTTCGATTCGTGAAATCTCAATCACATGATGCAGATGATCGACCGCAAAAGAGACAATCGAAACCGCAATAAAGGTATTGATAGTGAAGCGCCAACCCATGCGCATCACAGATAAAATATAAAAAGGGAGGTTAAGAGCGAAAAATATCTGACCAAAACTGAAGTCACTCACTTTGGTTAGGAAGATCGCCAAACCAGCCGTACCGCCAGTGAGCAATCCTACTTTGCTAAAAAATATCACCCCAAGTGACACCAACGCACTGCCGAGCGTCAGAGCCAAGAGGTTCTCTCTTAGGCTATGATCTTTGTCCATAAATTAATTTCCTTGGTTTAAAAACCGCGCCGGAGATAACACGTCTCACGGACGCGATAGACAATCGCCAAAATAGCAACTAACAAATCGGCCAATAAAATGTCGCGAAAAGTGATGGATGTCGAGTTTTTGGACGAGATTATGATGATATTAACCTGTTTAACATAATGTACACAGATAGAAAAACAACAAGGAAAAGTTATGATTAAGAAAGTTGGCAACACCCAAATCAACACATTACATCGACTGAGTTGTCACTGTGGAAAAGTTGAGCTGGAACTGGCGTTACCCAATGGTATTGAGAAGCCGAGACGGTGTGACTGTTCTATGTGTCGACGTCGTGGCGCGATTGTAGCATCTGTACCTTTGAACGGTATTCGTATTGTGCAAGGCGAAGACGTCTTGAAGCAGTATCAATTTAATACACACACTGCGAAGCACTTTTTCTGTGGCGAGTGCGGTATTTATACGCACCATCAGCGTCGTTCTGACCCGAGTGAGTATGGCTATAATGTCGGCTGCTTAGAGGGCGTCAACCCATATGAGTTGGGAGCGATTGAAGTGATGGATGGCGTTAACCATCCATCCGACCGCTAGGTTGTGTTGCAAGTTAAGTACCTGATTGTCGGTGCTTTTAAGTAAATAAACCGCTATTCATCCACAAGTGTACCGCAATACTGGCGGCATAACCCAAGGCGATGACGGGAGCCCACTTTAGGTGGCCAAAGAAGGTGTATTGTCCACGCGCGGCTCCCATTAAAGCGACGCCTGCCGCGGATCCGATGGAAAGCAAACTGCCCCCGACACCTGCGGTTAATGTGACCAGTAGCCAGTTGCCCATCGACATGCTTGGTTCCATGGTCAGTACAGCAAACATAACCGGAATGTTATCGACGATTGCAGATAGGACACCAACCATTACGTTTGCCCAGACTGGGTTCCATTGCGTGTACATGACGTTTGAAACCAGTTCGAGGTAGCCAAGTAAACTTAAACCGCCAACACACATCACAACACCGTAGAAGAACAACAAGGTGTCCCATTCGGCTCGAGACACACGATGAAACACATCAAACGGAACCACTGAGCCTAAGCGCTTCAATGCCTGATCATCGCCATTGGCAATTGCCATAGCTGCTTTTTTTGCGAGTGAGTGTTTGAGAGTTTGGCGCAAAAAATATCCGAAAAACTGTAAGTACGCCAAGCCCATCATCATGCCCATAACGGGTGGGAAATGCAGCACAGCATGGAAAGAGACTGCGGTGGCAATCGTCAGAATGAATAATGCGACAATACGCCTTGCCCCGCGTTTTAGCTCAACGTGTTGGTGAATCGTATTCGGTTTTGTGTTTGGAACAAACAGTGACATCAAAAACGCGGGAACCAAGTAGTTCACCAATGACGGTACAAACAACGGAATGAACTCAGCAAAGCTGACATGACCGGCCTGCCACACCATCAGGGTTGTAATATCCCCAAATGGGCTGAATGCACCGCCAGCGTTGGCTGCGATAACAATGTTGATACAAGCAAGATTGACGAACTTAGGATTATCACCAGAGACTTTCATCACTACAGCGCACATCAAAAGGGCTGTAGTTAAGTTATCGGCAATCGGTGAAATGACAAAAGCGAGAAACCCCGTCAGCCAGAACAACTTTTTGAATCCAAAACCTTTACCAACCATCCACGCCTGTAAGGCATCGAAGAGTTTGCGTTCTTCCATTGCGTTGATGTAAGTCATCGCCACGAGCAAAAACAGCAGCAACTCGGCATATTCCAACAAGTTGTGTTCTAGTGCGGATTTGGCGATTTCAGGCTGGTTGTGCTGAGCAAAGGTGTAGCCAATCAGAATCCAAATTAACCCTGCAGCGAGCAGCACTGGCTTGGATTTTCTCATTTTCAGATACTCTTCCAACATAACCAGTATGTAAGCGATCGAAAAGATAATCAGAGCCGCGTAACCGACACCAGAATTAACAAGATTCAGTTCATTGGTTGATGCAGCAAAGGTGGCGCTAGAGAACAACAAACAGCAGAAAGCCACAATTGGATAGATTGGCATAGACATTTCTCCTTTGTCTGGTTGGAGAAATATTAGCCACAAATGAATGAGTTAGTTGTGAGAGAGCTCGAATTAACAGTAGGAGTTAGGAAATGATAGTGTGCGCCACTATTTTCTGAGTGACGCAATGCTTGCTGCGCCGAATAAAACCGCAGCGGCATATAAACCGTAAGTTAACCAGTGACTAATCTCTAAAAAAGGAACGAGTCCTTGACCTGCCCACATACAGCCTCCGTTTAATGAGCAATGTTGTAATAGTCGAGCCAATTTAAAGGAAATGAACAATGTTTTTTGTGAGTGAAAGCAAATTCTGAAGGATTAGAAAGTCAAAAATTGGTCAGTGAGAGAGAAATCTCATTTTTAACTGGCTAGCTCTAACCCTTTTGAGTTAAAGCTAGCTATATCTAGAGCTGAATGCATTTAGCGTAGGAGCCATTTTTTCAACGGTGAAGCGTCAATTGCTTTCACAAGCAGTATGGTTGCAACAATCGTTGCAGGATAAATAAACACATCTTTCGCGAGGTGTTGCAGCCCGATAAATTCAGCGACATTCATCATGACAATTATGATAAGCAGATGGCTAACATATATCCCTAACACGCTAGGAGATAGTTTGAAGACCCAAGGCATGCCGCCAAAATGAGGGTGAGCCAAAAGCCACATAAAGACACCTACAGCCCAGATAACGGTACCGAATAGGAAGTCGTGCGAGTTGAAAGCGATGTCATGTTGCATCAGCCAGTAAGCTTCACCAAAATGCAGTGCCATGCCAAGAATGATGCATCGAACCGTATTGTTTCGCGACCACCGCCACTGCGCTTCTCGTGCGAAATAACCCAGAACAACTAGCAACGTGCTGAAAAAAGGCCCATTACGAGTAAAGAAAGGCGCTGGCAGGTCGGTAATGGTCGCGTAACTGCCAGCAAAGACCCCGTATATGTATAGCAATACTGCAGTTGGCAGTATCAGTTGCACCATATTGATATGCACGAGAAAGGCAATTAACGCTACGGCAATGACCAGAGCCGGAATAAACCACAGATGAACGAGTCCGCCTTCGATGAGTGAATTGATCGGGGTTGACATTAAGTACCCCCAATAACCTTGCCTTTCTGCGAGATACCCTGCCTCAGCGACCGTCTGCCATTGGAATGGCATCAGTAAACTGATCATGCTCCAAATGAGCCAAACCTTCATTAACGGTTTGGCGTAGTTCTTAAGAGTATCGATAGGTGAATGACTCAACTTCGGCTGGATTAGATAACCCGAGATGAGAAAGAACAGCGGAACAGCAAAACGAGCCAGTTGGTTGAGCATATAGCCAACCCATGGTATCCCATCCCACTGCCAGTACGTCAGTGCCATCTGGCAATGCAAACCCACAATCGCAAGCATTGCAATGATACGTGCAAACTCTAAGCTGGCTATTTTTTGTTTCTTTGCCATTACATTGTTTACCTAAATAAAAAACTTAGGTGAAAATAGCAGGTTGTTGTTGAAGTAATACGTGAAAAAGTCAACAGACTTGCGCTTACATTGAAGCTGTTTCGAAAATTAAGACTTACTTCAAACTTCTTAATTATTAACCTATTAACGCAATCAATACCTGATTCGTGAGTCGAAAATAGCACTGAATAATGGTTAGACCGGTTAACTCGAGATTGCAAAAAAGAACGATCGTGCTAATAATAAGATTATGCAAAAAGGAAAAGTGACAAAAGAGTTTATTCTGCAGCGGGCTTTTGAGATCGCCAGCGAAGACGGATTAGAAAGTCTTACGATTGGAGAGTTAGCCAAGCAATGCGGTATGTCGAAAAGTGGTCTGTTTGCCCACTTTAATTCGAAGTTGAATTTACAGCTATCGGTGCTTGATCACGCCAATAAAGTGTTCGCTGATCGGGTTATTGAGCCTGCTCGAGAACTCGGGGATGGCAATATCGAGCGTAAAATTAGAGGGTTGCTCGACTCTTGGATGACTTGGAATCACGCATTCCAAGGAAGTTGTATGTTTCTTGACGCTTGGAATGATACGGCAGATAAAGATTGCCCGCTTCAGGCCGGACTGCGTAAATCCATAGACACTTGGCTGAGCTATTTGGAGATCCAAATAACGAAAGGCAAAGAGAAGCAAGAATTTGCAGCAGACTTAGATACACGCCAAGCAACGTTTGATTTGTACGGTCTCTATTTGAGTGCGCATGTTTTTTACTCAATTAAAGGTGAGCAAGAAAGCTTGCGTCTGTTTTGGCAAGGGATCGACAACTTATTTTCTCGCTGGAAAGGCTAATATCGGTTATTCGCTTCCCAGATTCGTAGACATAAAATCACAAAGAGCGGCTGAGTTCGCTCTTTCTTATCAGCGTAAAAAGCACGACCGTTCTATTTTGTGCAAAGCTGATAGTTAAGGACATGATTATGAGTGAAAAAATTTACTTTAATACATCGCAACGTTTCAGTATTAAGCGCAGTTTGGTGAACATTAGTACTCGGTTACACCATACACTGGCCCCGTCACATGCAAAGAAGACCGCGCGCAAGCTTCTTCTGACACCTGCTCGTACGCAACCTAAAAATATTGAGCCTCAAGGACTTATCAAAGGTGAAATTAAAGGGCATGCAGGCATCATCAAAACCTATACTTTGGGCTCTGGACCTATTTGGGTGCTAACTCATGGTTGGTCTGGAACGGCAAGTCAGTTTTATCCACTGATGGAACATATTGCGTCGAAAGGGTTTACTGCTTTGGCGTACGATCATCCGGCACATGGTGAGAGTGAGGGGCAGTATGGGCACATTCCGGGGTTTGTCAGAGGATTAGAAGATGTGTTGGATACGGTCGAGGATATTGTTGGCCTAGTTGGGCACAGCATGGGCACCGCTTCTGCTCTTGAGTGTAGGCACAGTAAATTAGAAAACAAGCCTTTGCTGCTTATTGCTCCGGTATTAAATTACGTAGAGAACTTATTCGGTAGCATTGCGCGTTCCGGTTACTCGATGAAGCTTTTTAATGCTGTGGTTTCAGAAGTTGAAGACCAATTTGGTTATCCGTTACAGTCCATTGATCCGATGAAGCGTTTGTCTGAGCGTCCGTCTCACACCATTATTATTCATGATGAGCAAGACAAGTTCACCAAATACAGTGTCTCGGCAAAAGCGGCTGAAGAGATTAAAAACGTTGAGTTAGTGACAACACAAGGTCAGGGGCATGGTCGAGTGATGAAGTGTGAGCAAGTCTTCAGTAGTTTTGACCGTTTGCTCGATAGTGCTTGGTAACCCTTACTTTTACTGATTGACTCGCTCCGTTTTGCGCTAATTCGATTTGAAAGTAACACCTCAGATTTTTTCGTCTCTGGTGTTGCTCTCCTCGTTAAGAGGTTAAATCCAAAAAGGACAGCCGAAGCTGTCCTTTGTTTATTTAGCAGAAAGTCTGCAAGGCTGAAATTAGTTACAGTTAGCTACGCCAACTTCTTTCCAAACGCCCCATTCGCCAGATTGGCTAGGATCGTCACCCTGAGTCCACCATTTCGCTTCCCACGTTTTACCTGCGTGAGTCACTTGGTTACCACCTGTGTACACTGCGCTCGCATCCCATGCGTTGTCACAAGTACCAGGGTTCGGATCGGTTGTGTGCTGTGCAACAACCACTGTCGCGCTTGCCGATGAAGACGCTTTACCGTCGCTCACACTTACAGTGAAGCTTAAGCTTGTGTCTTGCGGGTATTCCGCAGCAGTGAACGTGACTTTGGAGCCTTCAACCGTTGCATTCAGACCTTGAGGTAGAGTCCAGTTGAATGTCAGGGTATCGTTGTCTGCATCGCTAGACGCAGATGCATCTACAACCACAACGTCACCAGCGTTTGCTGTTGCTGGAGCAACAACTTGCGCTATTGGTGCGCTGTTCACTGGGTCAACAACACCTGCTGGTTTCACTGTTACTACAACGAGGTCAGATGCCGTTGCACCTTCGTTATCAGACACCGTCAGCTTGAAAGTTAATTGCTCTTCAACAGTAACTTCTGCTGCATCAAAGCTTGCTTTCGCTGAGTTTGCACCTGTTAGTGCCACTGCTGTGCCAGATACTTGTTCCCAAGCGTAGCTTGCGATGGTGCCGTCAGAGTCTTTTGACAGGCTGCCATCTAGAACCACATTTGCAGGACCTGTTACCGATTGATCTGCGCCAGCGGCTGCGGTTGGCTTACGGTTTGGTTGAGGAACCACACCACCAGCCATACCTTCGTGCATCGCGTTTAGAATGTCACCGTTATCCGCGTCAATTTCCCAAGAGAATAGACCAGCAAGACCAAGAGACTTCGCGTAGCTACCTTTTGCTAGCACTGAACGGTGGTCATCAAATGTGATCAACTCGCCCGTAGTACGGTTCCATACCCATGGTGCTTCTGCTTGTGCATCGTAGCCGTACTCGAAGCCGTTAATACCAGTGTTGTTTGCACCTAGCATGAATGACTTAATGCCTTTGTAGTCAATTACGCCATCTTCCCAAACACCTTGCGCTGTGCTGCCCTTCAGTTTACCTGTAGCAGTACCTGTCATTGGGTCGTTTGGATCGGTTAGCGTATCTGGAGTTACGCCTTCCCAGCCACGACCGTACATTGCTGTACCAAGTACTAGCTTGTTCGCAGGAACGCCTTGAGCAAGAAGAAGTTGGATGCCGTTATCTGCTGTGTAAGCAGGACCTTTGTACGGTTCGCCGTTCTCATCAACGCCACTACCGTCACACTGACCAGGACGCATGAATGAACCACAGTAAAGCGCAGTCTGGTGACCAGGAACGTTGTTCCAGCCGCCGTAGAAGTCGTAAGTCATTGCGAAGATGTAATCCATGTACTGAACCGCATCTGCGTAGTCTACGTCTTCAATCTTGTCGTAACCGACACCGATAGCGGACGTTAGCTCGTAAGTACGGCCTGTCTCAGCTTCTAATTCATCAAGCATTACGCGCAGTTCACGCATCAGTGCGATGTATGCTGGGCCATCGTTTACAGGGTCGCCCTTATCGGCTGCTGCACCGCCGCCGCCAGGGAATTCCCAGTCGATATCAACACCATCGTAGAATTTCCAAGTTTTCAGGAACTTCTTAACTGATGCGACGAATGTGTCTCGGTTTTTCTTGTCCACGAAATCGAAGAATGGGTCAGACAGTGTCCAACCACCGATCGATGGGATGATTTTTAGATCAGGGTTACGTTGTTTCAATGCCATTAGCATTGCGTAGTTACCCTTGATAGGCGTGCTGTATTCATGACCAGCTTGTGGGAAGCTCTTCTGATAAGCAGCCCAAGGGTCATGGATAACGACTTCATAATCAGGCACACCTGTACAAGCAGTTTGTAGCGCGTTGAAACTGTTGCCGCCAACAGACTTCACAGACTCATTTGGGCCACAAATTGGGATAAAACCGTAAAGGATGTGAGTCAAGTTGTCGACCGGCATATTATCGACTGTGTAGTCACGGCCATAGATGCCCCATTCAACAAAATACGTACCCATCACGACGCTTGGATCGGTATTGTAGGTTTTGTTGTTTGGATCAACATTCATCGTTAGTGGCTTCAGGTGAGAACCATCGGTATCTGCAATTGTGATTTCAGCTGGTGCGCTTTTCGCACAACCTGTCGCATCACATGCTTCGATTTCCATTTGGTATAAGCCACCTTGGCCGTATTCAAACGAAGCTGTCGTTTGGCTACCAGTGATAGGGCCGCTTGCTACTTTTACACCATCAAAATAGACGTTGTAAGTGTCACCAGGTGTGCCACTCCACTGGTTAAATTTAACAGTAATCTTCGCTTGCTCATGGTATTTCACCATGTCGTAGTAGCCTGACGTGGTTTCCATCGCGAGTTCAATTTTAGAAAACTGAAGGTTGTTGGAACCGTACATATCGATACTTGGTGCGGTTGGAGCCGCAACTGCAGCGCCTGATAGCGCTAAAGCAACTCCAGCTGCACATAGGTTAAATCGAATCATAACTTCTCTCTCAATCCTTGGATTCATGTTCTACCTAGAACATAGGCTGCTCTTGCACCAGATAAGATGATTGGATTTACTCCACGTGCAAAAGCATCACACTCAGCATTTCAGAGAGTTTTTTTTCGTCAAAAAAAATTAAGACGGTTTTCGAGGCACTTGAGAGAACTTAACTAAAACTCGCACTCTGTTACACAGAAAGTGTCAGACTGAGTCAATAATTTATAAAATCTCAGCAGAAACTAAAATTATTGTTTACTCAGTAACGAGTTAGTTAAATGCGATGAAGGCCTTATTTTGTTGTTTATTAAGGTTTTGTTTCATTGATATAGAAAGAGAATTGAAAGGAAAAATAGCCGTGAAGACGTATTAGTCACGGCTGAAGTGTTCACTCAACGCGGCGCGACGTTTAGAGGCTGCACCGGTTTCTGAGCCCTGAACGGTATGCTCAAATCCTTTACGAATGAATCGCTGATCTGGAATAAGAGGCTCAATACGGCGTATTTGAGGTGAAAGATGAGAGCCCGAGATCTGATACGCTGTCTTTCCTAATCCGGTATTCAACGTGATGACCTTGCCATCGAATTCAAATTCCGTCGTAATAAGTCGATGGTTTCGGTATACCCCATCTTCAGTGAAAACGAGACGTTCTGTTTGGTAGGGTGGCGCGCCAATCTCAATCCATTCGCCGTACACCTTTTCCGGATCAATGTGGTCTTGATAGGAGAGGTGGATTTGATAGCCAAAAAACGTCAACAGACCCATCCCGAAGCAGACAAATGTACTCTTGAGGATTTTGGATTGGTGGCGAGCCAAAAATGAAAGTTTTGGTTCTTGTCGTGCTTTTCGCCTTCGGCGAGTCGAGTCCGTCATAGATCTAATTTTCTCCACTTTTTTAACATGGTGGAAACCTTCCTTTTTAAAAACAAACAATCCCGCCATTGAGACGACGAAACTATGATCTAATGTCCACTTTTACATTCAGATACACATCTTATTGATGGTTTTGTTGTTTGCTCACATTCATTACTTCGCAGGTTTTCTTGCTCGGTTTAGGTCGCCTGATTAATCCTCGCGAAAAAAGGTTCTCGCTCAGTAGCAAAGGATGTGCGTTATTACGTTGAGTTTAATGGCTTTCAAAGCTTGAGTAACGGAAAGAAACAAGGTAAAAAAGAGCGGACTTTTGATAAGGAAACCAATAATGAATATTAAGGAAAATAGCTATTTTGCTGGTAGTGTAAAATCACTAGGCTTTAACCAGAAAGATCAGGATGTTAGCGTTGGTGTGATGCTTCCTGGTGAGTACACGTTTGGTACTCAAGCACCAGAGCGTATGACGGTTGTAAAAGGTGCGCTTGTGGTCAAGCGTGTTGGCGAGAGCGATTGGACGACTTATCAAAGTGGTGAGTTTTTTGAAGTGGAAGGTAATTCTTCATTTGAGCTTCAAGTGAAAGAAGCGACTGCGTATTTATGTGAGTACTTCTAGCGTTCATTTGTTGCTCGTCATAAAACCACCTTCGGGTGGTTTTTTCGTCTATGTGCTTCACTTATAACGCATCTTTTTGGTTATTTGGGTATATACTTAATAAAAATGTACCCATCGACCAGGGAGGAAGTGATGGCAGTACAACGCAAGCATTCTGATCTCCCTCCTCGTTACGAGGATAAAGATCTCACCAATGAGCAAAGACAGCGCTTTACCGAAGTTGCCAACGCCGCTCATAAGAGACGTGAATTTTATCGACGTGCTCTAGGAAAGAGCTTAATGGGCAAAATGAAGGGCCGTGCGTTTAAAGATCACCCCACTCGTCAGCAAGGCAAGCCGAACAGAACGTTGCAAGTAGTGTGGTTAATCGTATTTCTCGTTGTGGGGCTTTGGGTGATGCATGTGTTCGCTTAGTCATTAGCAAGCTTCTGGTACCGCTGGTGCATCAGATGTTGACTGTTCTTCCG
Source organism: Vibrio sp. 1874 (assembly GCF_033344395.1). Classification (NCBI taxonomy): domain Bacteria; kingdom Pseudomonadati; phylum Pseudomonadota; class Gammaproteobacteria; order Vibrionales; family Vibrionaceae; genus Vibrio; species Vibrio sp. 1874. The sequence continues at coordinate 56,931 of NZ_JAWPOR010000001.1, read as the reverse complement.
TATTGCAGTGCTCATAAAAGGCGTACTGGTTTTTACCAGTATGTTTAGCTGCGTACATTGCTTTATCTGCACATCGAGTCAATTCAGACAAATCCTTTGCATCTTGCTTATAGATAGCAGCACCTACACTCATTGTTAACTCGTTAATCATATCGTAGCTTCGGTAACCTGTCGGAAACAGATGCACGATCCGTTTTAGGATGCTGTCGAGGTCACCTTTACTTTTTACATCGTAAAGCATGATTACAAATTCATCGCCCGCAAATCGAGCGATGGAGTAGTCGTGTTTATCGGTTTTTCTGTCTTTGTTGCGAATGTTATTTTTTAATCGAGTTGCGAAGGCTTGAAGTACTTGGTCACCAATATCGTGCCCGTAGGTGTCGTTGATGTGCTTGAAGTTATCGATATCGAGAAAAACCAATGCGGTGATGCTGTCATCAGATGAGTGCTTGATTTCATCGAGCTTTGCGCGCGCCCAAGTCTCAAAGCTCCAGCGATTGGCAAGCCCAGTGAGCTGGTCAAAATATGCTAACTCCTCAATCCCCTCACGATACAGTGTTTGAATGTAATTGAGGACTTTCGTGTAGTAATACGAGAACGTGTGACACACAAACGCGGTCGCTATCAGGGTCAGCATCAATCTCCGCTCTATGATTTCTGTGGCTGTTGGCAGTCGATCTAAAAAAGCGACCCCAAAAAAGATCAGTAAAATGTAGGTGCCACTGAACAACAGACCGACCTTAAACTCATTAATTAACACCAGAGTGGCGACAATAGGATATAGCCATAACATTTTGCCTGACGGAGCGTCGTTATACAGAAGTAACAATAACCCTTCGAACATTAAGACAGCACTTAGCCATAAGTCGGCGTATTGATGGTGCCGCTGGACTTTTATTACATAACTGATTGCTAAGCATGCCAAGGCACACAAAGCATGGAAAAAGCTTAAACCCCAGTTATTCTCAAGTGATTGAGCAATGGAACCATAAGTTAAACAGGCAGCGGCGATACTGGAGCATAAAAAGACAATTTTCTTTTTTCTTGTTGAGCGGATGTCCGCCATTTCTTCTAAGCGCGCCCCAGCCAATGTCGACATTACGTATCCTTGCTTAATTAACGTGTACGCTTATTCTAGGCGGTATTTTCGCGATAAATAGAACAACAAAGTTTCCAAATGTGATATCAGTCATTTTTAGTGCAAAGCCATCAGTGTGATTTGGTGCGAGTGTTCAAAGAGGAATGGTGGCGCATGCAGGTTTTCATGAAGGTTCTTCATGGCTCTATATGGTTGGACTGATAATTCAAAGTAATGTATCTAGTTAGACATATTTCTATTGATTATCCTGATTCTGTTCGGTGCTCGTTGATTGAGAGTATTGTTCACCAATCTCTGCTCTACGTATCGTCAAGGCATATGTCGTTTCGAAAATGCATTAGAAATATTTTTCCGACACAGGGCGAAATATTGTTGTCGTTATGACCAATATGCGACTAGAATCCGCGCTAAATCACAACCTCATATCGAGCTTCGTTCGAGTCACTATTTTTAAACTACTTCACAAATATTGTGAGGCAGTTTTTAGTTGTAGGAAAGGTTACAAGCATGCCTAAAAGCCAAAACATCAACCAACGAATGTCCATCGTGGCATTAGCTTGGCCAATTCTTGTCGAAATTTTGCTACGGACGGCTTTAGGAACCAGTGACGTGTTCATGCTGAGTGGCTACTCAGACAAAGCCGTATCCGCTGTTGGTGTGATCACGCAGATTACCTTCTTTTTAATCATCGTTTCGACCTTTGTCAGCAGCGGAACGGGGATTTTGATTGCCCAATACAATGGCGCTGGACGCGAGCAAGAGTCAGTGAGCGTTGGTGTTGCGAGTATTGCGTTGTCTGTGCTCGTCGGTGTGCTATTGAGTGTGATTGCCGTGCTTGGTGCGATATATCTACTCCCGTATTACGGCTTGGAAGCGCAAGTTGAGCAGTACGCTCATGAATATCTGCTGATAAGTGGTGCGATGACGTTCAACGTTACGATAGGTATAGTCTTTACGACCATTCTGCGTAGCCATGGCTATTCACGCTCCCCAATGGTGGTGAACTTGATCTCGGGTGTGTTCAACATCATTGGTAACTATATTGCGCTTTACCAGCCATTCGGTTTACCTGTGTATGGTGTGCAAGGTGTAGCAATAGCAACCGTCGTCAGCCAAGTCATCGGTACGTTAATGTTATGGTTTATTCTCGCTCGCAGCAGCATTGAACTACCGATGTCGACCATGAAACAAGTGCCCGCAGAGATTTACAAAAAGATCTTAAAAATCGGCGGCATGAACGCGGGTGAGGTGCTGTCTTACAACGTGGCGCAAATCTGCATTGTATACTTTGTGGTGCAAATGGGGACGGCATCGTTGGCGGCTTTCACTTATGCGCAAAACATTGCCCGTTTCTCGTTTGCTTTCGCGCTGGCAATTGGTCAGGCTGCGCAAATTCAGACCGGTTACTACATCGGTAAAGGTTGGGTGAGTAGCATTTTAAAACGCGTACAAATCTACTTCTTAGTGGGATTTGTGGCATCAACGGCGGCAACCACACTGATTTACCTGTTTAGAGAAGAGATTCTACGCGTATTTACCGATCAACCGGAAATACTCGCATTGGCAGGTTCGTTAGTCATGGGCTCAATTTTGCTCGAGGCCGGACGTGTGTTTAACCTGATTTTTATCGCGGGGCTCAAAGGCGCGGGTGACATCAAGTTCCCAGTGCAAATGGGGATTTTGAGTATGTGGGGACTAGGCGTGCTTTTCTCTTACATCTTTGGCATCCACTTGGGTTATGGCGTTTTAGGGGCTTGGATGGCAATCGCACTCGATGAATGGGTACGTGGTATCATCATGGCAAGACGTTGGCGCTCTCAGGTGTGGACCAAGTTTAAGGTGAGCTAACGGTTTTCGGTATTGCGCATCACGCCTATTCTGTTGTTAGAAACCAAAAAAGGCACTGTTAGTCAGTGCCTTTTTGTTATTTAAAATCGGGAAGACGTTAGAATTCGCACTCAGCTTTGAACACCATGCGCTCTTTGCTGTATGGATGATCCAGCTCTAGCATCTCAGCATGCAGGTGTAAGCGGTTGGCTTTTTCGCCGTATAAACCATCACCAACCATCGGCATGTTTAACCCCATGTGATGAGCACTGTGTACACGTAGTTGGTGAGTACGCCCGGTTTTCGGATACATGTATACCTTGCTGCGCCCATCTTTGACTTCAATCAGTTGCCAGTAGGTTTCTGCATGTTTCCCGTGTTCAAAACACACCAGTTGACGTGGGCGGTCGTCAGGGTCACCACGCATTGGCAGTGAGATTTCCCCTTCAGGCTCGTTTAATACGCCTTCGAGCATTGCCATATAACGTTTTTTTACGCCGCGAGCCATAAACTGTTTTTGCAGACTTTTGTTCGCGCGCTTGGTTAAGGCAAACACCAAAATGCCAGAGGTCGCCATGTCGAGGCGATGAATCACAAACGGCCCTTCCACATCAGGGTACATCGCTTGTAGGCGCGTATAAGCAGAGTCCTTGATAGTTTTACCAGGCACTGAAAGTAAGCCCGAGGGCTTGTTGACGACGACCATAGCGTCGTCTTGGTAGATTATCTCCAGCTCTTTGTCTTCTGCCCAATTCTCCGCTAATGGGTTGGGTTCGACGTTCAGCCCTTGCATCATATGGCCTAAAATCGGCTGACATTTGCTGTTGCACGATGGGTAGAATTTTTTGTGTTGGCGAACTTCAGACTTTGGCGACACACCCCACCAAAATTCTGCCAGCGCCAGCGGTTTGAATTCGTGTTTAAACGCGTATTGAAGCAGTTTTGGCGCAGCACATTCCCCCGCACCTGCTGGTGGGACTGGGTTTGAGGTGTCCGCAAAAATGTCCACCAAGTCGCGTGCTTCGCCATGGTTGTTTAGAAAGCGGTATTGTTTATGCAGTTTGTGCTGCAAAGCGTTGGAGAGTGTCTTGCGCTGCTCTTTCAGATGAGCAAGTTGCTGCTCTAACTCGGCCAATCGCGCTTCTTTGATTGCAAGCTTTTCATCCCACGCTTGCTTTAAGTATTTGAGAACGTTTTTCTCGGCGACACTTTGTTTACCCAACTCATCCAACAAGATTTTGAGGTCATCGGCATTGAGCGTTTGCTCGCCCTGTTGGCGCTGTCGCTTGCGTGCTGCTCGGCCATCAATCATCACTTGGCGTTGTGTTTGCTCCTCTTGCTGATAAGCGGCTCGGTCGGCTTGTATTTGCGCTTTAAGATCCGCTAATTCCGGATTCGCGGCACAGGTTTTGTACTCCGCATTGGCGGCGTTGATGGCATCCGTTTCTGCGCGGAAGAAGCCTTCATCGGTCAGCATGTCATACACAGGAGGGACAAACCCTGGAATCAAGTTTTGGTCAGCAATTTTGCCAGAAAACGCACTTAAAAATCCGAGTTCGCCTTGAGGGTTTTCTACCAGCAATACGCCAAACATTTTGCCTCGCCCCGTTTCTTCATTAACCAAACCAAAATCGTGTTCGAAGTCGGTTTGCGCTAATAAGTGCTGTTGCAATTGCTTTGCGGCCATAACGCAAAGAGGATGCGGCGTGTAGTAGAACGGAAACGTAAACTGCGTTGGCAATTCATAGCCAGAAATATCAGCAGTAAAACGAGTAAAACAATGTTCAGGCGAGCGCATGGTGGGTATCCGCGAGAGTAAAAAATCGAGCGAGGATTGTACCTGTTTGAGTCAGGATTGCCATGTCGGTGTTGGCACTCGCTCTTGGATTAAGAACAAGAGCGAGTGGGGAAGAGCTTATCGCAGTTTTTGTAATGCAAGCTTCCACTGTGCCGGTTTGTCGTAGTAGGCCGAGTGCGGCAAGGTCAAGTACTCGCCATTTACTTCTGCAATCAGGGTTGGATAACCACCAACGTGTAACTGTCGCATCAATTGTCGGCTAGAGCGAATTCTCTCATCTAGTTCGGCTTCGCTTAACGCCATGTTTTGCTCCCACGCATCACTTGCTAAACCTAGCGATTCTGCAATGGCTTTGAGCGTCGATGCTTCATTCACTTTTAACCCGAGCTGATAATGCGCAGATTGGATGGTCTTTAGCATGTGCCATGGATTCAGCCCCATTTTCTCCGCACTCAAGATCGCTTGTGTGGGTAGATAAGAATCAAGAACAAACGCATCTTCGCTTTTCACGCGTTGTAGATATGCTTCACCAAACGTTGCTCCGGTTTCGGTTGCGATACGAGCGTCACTGTTGATGATGTGCTGACGAAATTCAGGCTCAATTGCGCGCTTCTCAATCATGCCGCCGGGATGAAGCTCCACCTTAAATTGAGAGGTGTCCATCAAGGCTTCGATGAGTGGTGATGCCCCGTAGCACCAACCACACATGGGATCGAAGAAGTAATGCACGGTTACCATGACATTTCACCAGTATGCACTTTCGCACCGATTTCTAGCGCGATTGGCAATTGAGCTTCTGGGTATTTCGCTGACATGGTGTCAATGAGTTGAGCGCTGTTATTGCTGTGTTTTTTCGCTTGCTGAAAATCCTGCAAGTATTGTTGCGAGTAGCGAATGGTGTCTGCGTTCAGCTTTGTGCCTGCTTTCATGTGACCAGGAATGACCACTTGAGGTTTAAGCGCAAGCATCTCGCTAAGTTGCTGCTCCCAAGCATTGATGGCGGTTTGGTCTGCGGCATCTGCCATCCACAAATGTACGTTTGAGTACACGGCTACGTTACCTAGAATCGCTTTGTTATCTGGAATCCATAGGTAAGGGCGGTGTGCTGATGTGCCATGGTTACCACGGATTTCAATCTTATGACCTTCTAGCTCTAATGATGCTTTATCGTACGCGACAGGGATCACTGGTTTTACCGGTGCGTTTGCACCAAGCTTTGGTCCCCAGTACGCCAGCTTTCCAGCCAACTTCTCTTTAATAATTTTTTGAACCGCAGGCGTTGTGATGATCTGCGCATCAGGGAACTGTTGGTGTAAGGCCTCTGCGCCAAAGTAGTAATCTGGGTCCGCTTGGCTGATAAAAATGGTTTTAAGTGTTTTGCCTGAGTCCAGCACTTTAGCGGCAATGCGCATCGCGTCAGCTTTGGTGAATCCAGTGTCGATAACCATGGCGTCAGTCTCACCGTATACCAAGGTTGAGTTAACGTGGAAGCTGTTACCGTCGGCGTTGTAAACCTCAAAAGTAAGGGGAGAGTGGTTTGCCGCTAGAACAGGGCTTGCCATTAAAATGGATGCAGTAATCAAAGTGAATTTTTTCATAATAAGCTCCTAAAGAATTTGGGGCCAAGCGACGATGGCTTGGGAACGGGAGCTATATTAGGAAATTGATACGCTCGGAAAAATACACAATAATGTGCATCACTATTTCTTATTTCGAGCAAATGTATGGATAGAGTAACGGCAGCAAGAGTATTTGTAGATGTGGTGTATTCTGGCAGTTTTACCGCGACCGCAGAGCGGTTAGACATGTCTCGGCCAATGGTAACTCGTTATGTAGAGGCGATGGAGAACTGGCTGCAAACTCGTTTGTTACACCGCACCACGCGCAAGGTGTCCCTCACCACCGCAGGGGAGCGCAGCTTGCCTCAGATTGAGCGCTGGTTAAAACAGGCCGATACATTAACGTCGAACATTGCCGTTGATGGTGAGCTGTCCGGAAAAATCCGTCTTGCGTCTAGTACTTCATTTGGATTCTCACAGTTGATCCCCGTAGTAAACAGTTTTATGCAAAAGCACCCCAAAGTGTATATCGACATAGATCTGCAAGATTCAGTGAGTGATCTAACCGAACAACGCATCGATCTGGCGATCCGAATTGCGTCAGATCCCGATCCTTCTTTGATTGGTAAGCCGATTGCGGTGTGCGAATCGGTGTTGGTAGCATCACCGCAATATTTACAAACTCACCACGCGATCGCGCATCCGCGAGATTTATCTTCACACGACTGTTTGGGATACAAAAACTTTGAGCGTCACGTGTGGCATTTGTCTCAGGGCGACCAGTTCGAATCGGTGGGAATTGAGTGTCGCCTAACCAGCAATGAGGCCACGGCGTTATTGCATGGCGCTTTACAAGGCATGGGTATTTCGATGTTGCCAACTTATTTGAGCAATATCTATCTCAAATCGGGTCAGCTTGAGTCGGTGTTGCCGGATTGGAAGCCAAATGATCTCAACATTTACGCGCTGTATTCATCACGTAAACACTTGTCTCCTGCGGTGAGAGCTTTCATCGATCACAGTGAAGATTACTTTAAACAGCACCCTTGGTGAATGCGAAAAGCGTCGTCATCCCGACTTGAGATTCATACAAGATCCTGTACCTTACATGGATATATTTTCGCAGCATCATTTAGAGTTTTCGTTAATGTCACAAGTTTGCATCAAATTTATTGCTTCCGATATGGATGGCACATTGCTTGACCAGTACGGTCGTTTGGATCCAGAGTTTTTCGATCTGTTTTTGCAACTGGAAGAGCAAGGCATTTTGTTCTCCGCTGCGTCTGGTCGTCAGTATTACAGCCTACGAGACACGTTCGCGCCAATCAAAGACAGACTGTTGTATGTGGCTGAAAACGGCACCTTGGTGATGTACCAAGACAAAGAGCTCTACAGTTGTACCATTCCTAAAGCGGAAGTGTTGGAGATTGTGAAAGCGGCTCGTGAGATTGACGGGGCGAACATCGTATTGTGTGGCAAGCGCTCGGCGTACATCGAAACGCATGATCAGCAATCGCTGGAAGAATTTCAAAAGTACTACCACCGCTGTGAATATGTGCCGGATTTGCTTGAGGTCGAAGACGAGTTTATTAAGGTAGCAATTTGTCACTTTGACGGTTCGGAAGAGCTCCTGTTTCCGACCATGAACGCGAAGTTTGGCGCAACGCATAAAGTCGTGGTGAGTGCAAAAATCTGGCTGGATGTGATGAATGCCGAGGCCTCTAAAGGTGCGGCCATTCAGCATCTTCAAGAGACGATGAATTTTACTCCGGCAGAAACCATGACGTTTGGTGATTACCTCAATGACCTCGAAATGCTGCAAGTCAGTGAGCATTCGTACGCGGTTGCCAACGCGCACGAAGAGATTAAGAAAATTGCTCGTTATTCTGCGCCAAGCAACCAAGAGGCTGGGGTACTCAAAGTGATTAAAGAGAAAGTGTTAGCGAAGTAACGCTCATTTATTCGATGTTATTTTCTTCTTCACGTAAAAAGCCCCGCAGTGTATGCGGGGCTTCGTTTTTTTTGTGTGTGTGGTGGGAGGGGGTAGTAATGTTCCCGTTTTAGCGTACGTACTTGGCGGTTGCGCTGACTAAAAAGTGTTGCAATTTCCCGTCTGATTTTGGCACCCACAAGTCGTTATGATAATGGTAAATACGGCCATTGATGGTCACAGACAAGGTATTATCACCCGTTTGCTCCATGCGAATAAACTGATCCGAAGTGACCAAAAACGGCTCTTGCTCTTCAATGCTCTGGCCCGTTGCCAATACGAAGTAGCCGAATCGGTTGCCAGCATCCGGATCGGTTGAGTAGATTCGATGTCCAACGAGGCTGTAGTCGTCGTTGAGTGCCTGCTCAAGCGTTTTTTGCCCGATGGTTTCGTGCGATGGAATAAATACCCAAGCCAACACACCTGCCGCAATGACTGCCAGTAGAAGCAGTACTTGCATGAACTTTCTCATCATATATACCGTTTAACGTTGAAATTTCATTTTGTACATGCGCTTATCCGCTATGCTGATAAGAAAGTCAACATTGTCACTGTCTTTAGGGTATTGCGCTAAGCCCATGCTTGTTGAAAGTGTTGAGACTTTATCGGAGTTTAATATTTGTGCATCAAAGACGGTATTTATCTGCTCACGTACGTTCTCTTCATTGAGATGTTCACCTTCAAGGATAACCGCGAACTCATCTCCTCCCATGCGATAAACAGTAAAATCATTGAGTGCCATAGAATTAAGCCGCCTAGCGATTTCCCGCAGTACAGTGTCGCCAACTTGGTGTCCGTGTGTGTCGTTGACTTCTTTAAAACCATTTAAATCTAGAATCCAGAGAGAAAAGGGCCTTTTTTCTTGAGTAAATTTGTTTAGGGTTATGAATAGTGCATTGCGGTTCCCTAGGTTCGTCAAAGGGTCGCTGAGCGCCAATTTTCTATGAAAATGGGATTCACGATAAAAGAAATAAGTTAGAGAGATAATCGACAAAACGAACGTCGCAAACAACATATATTGTGCTTGCATTAAGCGCTGGGTTTGACCTTTTTGTGCTTCATAAGCTTTACTGCTTAGGCGGAAGTTTTGATTAACGAAGTCTATTAAGCCTAAATATAGTGTTTGAGTTGAACGATAAAATGCAGCAGCAGCTTGGCTGTCACCTGTTCTAGCTTCTACTAGTTGTTTTTCTAGCTCTTTGAACTCTTCAAAAAGATTAATGAAGTAAAGGTGCATGTTGTTCCGAGAAAAGAACTTATTGGCTTTCGTGCTACTGGTCAATAAGTCAAAGCGACTCCACGCTAACTCGTATTGAAGCTCTGCACCATCAATATTCAATACGTTTTCATCTAACCGTCTGGCCTCGCCGACAAGTTCTGATAGTTCTTTGGAGAGTTGGAATAAAAACCAAGTCGCTTGTTTTTGTTCGTTATTAAAATTTTGTGAGAGTGAACGTGTTTGCTGTAAAAGCACGACATTCGCGAGAAGCAAAGAAACGGCAAACACCACCAGCAGCATTTTGCTGGTGGTAGAATATTGCAATATTCTTTGTTTCTTAGAATAGGGTTCTGATAACTTCATTCTTATTATTTTTCTTTTATTTCATTTACTTGCCATACCATTTGCGCATGATATTTATTGTAGTTTAGCTCTGGATAGAGATTGAGTGGATATATCACCCAGAAAGGGCCTTTATTCCTGACTTTTATGTAATTCTGATCTTGTTGATAAGCCAGTATTGGTTGATATCGAAGAATATCTTGTCGGGACAATGTCGAGTGATAGTCGTTTAAGCTGCTGATATCAACCTGCTCTGGTACCTTTCCATAGACGTGTGTAAGAAGCGTGCTGAGTTTAACGCCTAAAAACTCTGACGAGGCAGGAAGCCAAGGCAATGTCATCGTGTAGCTAGTGGTAGGTAAAGCTTGGATCTCTTCCAGTTCCAGTATGACACTAGGCTGCTGGCTACTACTAAATACGATCGTATTTGCAGACAAGAATGGCGCAACAAAAAACAGACCTAGCGCGACTATCTTTTTCATCATATGCCCTTTTGAGTTTTATTCTTTTTTCTTAGCTAGGACAAAGGTGCTAGCGGTAATTTATTTATAATTATAGAGCCAACCGGATGAGATTTTATAATACGTTATGTTTCAAAAATAACTGTCGGTTTACGTCACGTCAAGGTTATTAAGTTGCTTCTTAATTAAAAGCTCAGAGTATTGGGATGATGGTAGAGTTTCGTAATGATTTCGCGGTATTTAATTGGTTTTTAGTGCAACTTTGTGTCATTTTTAATAAAGATACTGTGTCGGAAATGAGAATTTAATAAGGCGAGAAATGGATGTCGAATTTGTTCTTAAGTTACATTATTTTACATATTTAAATCATCGATATTCAGATATGTATTTGTTAGTACGTAAAGAAAATAAAGTCACCTAGTTTTGGTGACTTTATTTTTTATTTCATGAGCTTACTTAAATTAACTATGCAAACAAATATTTTGCATGGAAGTTGAGGTGCTCTTCAATAAAGCTTGAGATGAAGTAATAGCTATGGTCATAGCCTGGTTGCATTCTCAAGGTTAGGTTTGAATCGTGTATTTTTGCCGCAGCAATCAGCGCTTCCGGTCTAAGCTGCTCATTTAAGAAGCCATCAGCATCACCTTGATCAACCAAAATTGGTAATGGTGATTGTTGTTGTTTTAGAAGTTCACTTGCATCGTATTGCTTCCAGCTTTCAAGCTCCTTGCCTAAGTAAGCAGTAAAGGCTTTTTGTCCCCAAGGGCATTGCATTGGGTTACTGATTGGACTGAACGCTGAAATAGAACGGTACTGTTCTGAATTTTTCAGACCAATGGTGAGCGCTCCGTGGCCGCCCATACTGTGACCGGAAATTGACTTCACGTCAGAGACTGGGAAGTTACTTTCGATGATCGCAGGCAACTCCTCAGTCACATAGTCGTACATACAGTAATGCAGTGACCAAGGTGCTTGCGTCGCATTAAGGTAAAAGCCAGCTCCTTTTCCTAGGTCATAGCTTTCGTCGTCAGCGATACCTTCGCCTCTCGGACTTGTGTCTGGTGCAATGATCGCAATGCCAAGCTCGGCCGCCATACGAAATGCGCCCGCTTTCTGCATAAAGTTCTCATCGGTACACGTTAAACCAGAGAGCCAGTATAGCGCGGGTACGGGATTTGATTTCGTTGCGTTAGGTGGCAAGAATATCGCGAAGCGCATGGTGCAGTTTAGGGCATTGGATTCGTGTGTATATTGCTTGTGCCAACCGCCAAACACTTTGGCTTGGCTTACATTTTCAATGGTCATGAATAAACTCTCTAATTAGCAGAAGGAATTCAGGCTCCCCAAAAGGAGAGCCTGAGGCAGCATTATTGATCCATATGGATAACTGTTCGGATGCTCTTACCTTCATGCATCAGATCAAACGCTTTGTTGACGTTGGCTAATCCCATTGTGTGGGTAATGAACTCCTGTAAGCCGAATTCACCAGCCATGTAACGGTTTACGATTTCTGGAAGCTCAGAGCGACCTTTAACGCCACCGAAAGCGCTGCCACGCCATACACGACCAGTTACCAGTTGGAATGGACGAGTTGAGATCTCTTGACCTGCACCAGCAACACCAATGATGACTGACTCACCCCAACCTTTGTGACAGCACTCAAGTGCTTGGCGCATCACGTTTACGTTACCGATACATTCGAATGAGTAGTCAACACCACCGTCTGTCATTTCAACAATCACTTCTTGAATTGGCTTGTCGAATTTTTGTGGGTTGATGCAATCAGTTGCACCAAGTTGTTTCGCTAGGTCGAATTTGCTTTCGTTGATGTCTACACCGATGATGCGGCTGGCACCAGCCATGCGAGCACCGATGATTGCAGAAAGACCGATACCGCCGAGACCAAAGATTGCCACTGTGTCGCCTTTTTCAACTTTAGCTGTGTTTAATACCGCACCCATACCAGTGGTTACGCCACAACCTAGAAGACAAACTTCTTCAAGTGGTGCTTCTTTGTTTACTTTCGCTAGTGAGATTTCTGGAAGAACCGTGTACTCAGAGAAAGTAGAACAACCCATGTAGTGGAAGATAGTTTCGCCGTTGATAGAGAATCGGCTTGTGCCATCTGGCATTAGGCCTTTACCTTGCGTTTCACGAACGGCCTGACATAGGTTCGTTTTGCCAGATTTACAGAACTTACACTCACCACATTCAGCAGTGTAAAGTGGGATAACGTGGTCGCCAACTTCAACGCTTGTTACGCCTTCGCCAACCATTTCAACGATACCGCCACCTTCGTGACCAAGGATTGAAGGGAAGATACCTTCTGGATCGTCACCTGATAGTGTGAATGCGTCAGTGTGACAAACACCAGTTGCTACGATGCGTACTAGCACTTCGCCGGCTTTTGGAAGTTGTACATCCACTTCTTCCATTTTAAGCGGCTCACCTGCAGCCCAAGCGACCATTGCTTTTGATTTTATGTGAGTTTGACCAGGTTTGATTTCAAGCGACATTGGATGTTTCCTTTATATTTTCAGTATATGGAGTGACGTAATAAGCGTAGTTAAGGTTTGCTTACCGCGCTTCGTCGTTTTGTTGGTGCTCATTTTAGGTGTTTCAGTAAAAATGATAATCCGTCCATTTTGAAAATGATTTTTACATATGCGTAATAATGATAAGGTGAGCGTGTAAAAAGAGTGCGATGCCTCCTTAAAGCGGAAGGGAAATGGAAAAGGTGATTGACCTGAAGTTAGATAGAGGGGCTAAAGTAGAAAACTGTCAAACCATCAGCTAAGTAAGAGTGATTATGAATAAGACGGATCTGAGTGCCTATTTAACCAAGCTAGGCTTGCCTAGTGAATTGCCCGCCGATTTGGAGTCATTGCACAGAATTCACGTGGCGCAGCATCGTTGCCTGCCGTTTGAGAATTTTGACATCGCATTGCAGCGAGGCGTCTCTGTTGAGATTGAAGATATTACTCAAAAAACCGTGTACCACTCTCGCGGTGGTTACTGCTTTGAATTAAATGGTTTAATGCTTGATGTGCTCAACACTCTTGGGTTTGAAGCGCGAAGTTTGCTAGGGCGTGTACATGTGTCTGGTACACCAACAGGTCGTAGTCATCAAATCACGTTAGTGACGTTCGAGGAACAAACATGGATTATTGATGTGGGCTTTGGCTCCAATACCCCTCGAGCGCCATTGCCGTTTATCCTTGACCAAGTGATTCAGACGGATTTACAAACCTTCCGTTTTGTCAAAGATGCTCAGTTTGGTTATTTCCTCCAAGTGCTTTCAACCGATGGAACGGACACGTGGAACAATCTATACAGCTTTGACCTAGAGTTTGTGTTTGCTGGTGACATTGCATGTAGCAACTTCTTTACCTCGACTTCGCCTAATTCGCGTTTTACTAGCGCAAGAGTCGCTGCTAGAGCGACAGAAAGTGGGTTGGTGACGCTGCTTAACTACACACTCAGATGCACCAATCATGAAGAGCTAACAGAAATAGAGCTAGAGCCAGGTCAAACCTACCTGGATGCGTTGAAAGAATATTTTGGCATTGAGCTTGATGCGCAATACGACGAACTTCGTCCGTTACCTGACGCGTAAAGTTTTCCCGTTTTCAAAGCGTAGCGCGACGAGAACAATGTAATCACTATTTGTCTAGAAGAGGTCGACAGGAATACAGCATGGCGAATTGGGAAGGAGTCAGCGAGTTTGTTGCCGTAGCGGAAACTAACAGCTTTACAGCTGCCGCGGCTAAACTGAAAACGTCAGTGGCACAAATCAGTCGCCGCGTATCGGCACTTGAAGAGCGTCTTGCGGTTAAGTTACTGCATCGCACGACGCGAAAAGTTTCTCTGTCTGAAGCTGGACAGCTTTATTATCAGCAGTGCAAACATTTGGTCGAAGGGCTAGAACTAGCTGAGCTTGCTGTAACGCAAATGCAGACCGAACCGCGAGGTTTGCTGCGTGTGACGGCGCCTGTGACCTATGGGGAAATGAACCTCGCACCGCTCTTGCATCAGTTTTTGGAGAAATACCCGCGTGTGGACCTCGATTTAGTTCTGACCAATCAAAAACTGGATTTGATAGAGCAAGGGGTAGACGTGGCGATTCGTCTTGGCCGCCTGCAAGATTCCAGCATGATCGCAAAGCGTCTTTCGTCGCGTCAAAATTACGTGTGTGCTAGCCCTATGTATTTGGAGCGATTTGGCGAGCCTCACACATTATCCGAACTGGCTCGACATCAGTGCCTAGTTGGTTCGGTCGATTATTGGCATTTTAAGGAAAATAAACGCGATAAGTCTTTGCGCGTATCGGGGAGGATTAAATGCAATAGTGGTTTTGCGCTAATGGGCGCCGCCAAACGTGGTTTGGGTTTAGTGCAGTTGCCGGACTATTACGTTCAAGAAGCCCTAGATAACGGTGAGCTAGTCGAGGTGCTGACCGATTACCGAGACGACCGTGAAGGCATTTGGGCACTGTATCCACAAAGCCGAAATTTATCGCCCAAAGTGAGGTTGTTGATCGACTTTTTAGCGCAGGAACTAGCGGATTAGAGTTTTCATGAACTTTAATACAACTGAAGTTGCTAAAACGCCCAGTGATGCCGGGCGTTTTTATTAGGATGAGAGCTGGAATCGAAAAGACATGAATCACTATTGGTTGGATTCCGCGTCTTCACGTTTAATCACTTTGTGCCCATCTTCAGACACGCCTTTTTTCCAATAGCTGCTGATGTAGATATTCTCGCGATCGACTTCTTTTTCGTTGCGGAAATATTGGCGCAGCGCACGCATTGAATCGAACTCACACGCACACCATACCGAAGCGTTACCATCTAACCACTCGAGTTCGCGAACGCTATCAGCCAAGGTTTGCTGTTCGGTTAGCCAAATCAACTCCATACCGGCTGGCGTGTTTAGGGGTTGAATGTCGGCTGGAGACATCACGCTGATCACAGCGTAGCCTTTGGCCTCTTCTGGCAGCGTACGAATTTTCGCAGAAAGTGCTGGAAGTGCTGTCATATCGGCAGCCATGAAGAACCAATCCGCCTCAGTATTTAAGTTGGAGATGCTACCTGGCCCAACAATGCTGATCGTGTCGCCTTTTTGCGCGGCCATTGCCCAACGCGCTGCAAATCCGCATTGCAGATCTTGCGTTACGTGTCGGACGAAATCCACTTCGATTGTACTGGTTTCTGGATGAAAGCGTCGAATAGTGTAGGTGCGCATGATTGGTCGGTCGTCTTCTGGCAGGATGCTCAGATCCGCGCCGCCCATATCGTTAAACAGTAATTTGATGTAACTGCCTTCGCAGTCACGAGGAAAGTGGCTCAGCGCCTCACCTTGCAAGGTAATGCGCTGCATGTTTGGAGTGATGGTTTCTGTGTCTGTGACAACAAGCGTTTTAGGTTGAGGCTTCTTTTTCATTGTTACTTTACTCGATAATTATTCTCTTTCTCATTTAAAGATTATCAAGTTCCCTAACAAGAGGGTAGCGTCTTTAAACAAATTTACACTGTGAATTAACGCCAAAGCCTCAAGAAAAATATTACCTCTATCCTTTCTCTAACCACGTAAAGTGAGTCGTTTTTTAACCATAAATGGACTTATATCATTGGAATCGTAGACAAAAGCAACAGCGCAGCCATGCTGTAGTTGAACCCCTTAACGCGTTTATCGGTGGTCAACCAACGCTGCAATTGCATACCTGCCGCCGTCCAAAATGTCACCGATGGCAAGTTGGCTAAACAGAAGATACCGGCGATAAAAGTCAGTTCGAGCCAAGAACCGCCACTGGTGTATACCGTAATGGCCGTCAACGCCATCGACCAACCTTTTGGGTTCACCCATTGGAATGCAACAGCCCCTAAAAAAGACATCGGGCGAAAATCGTGTTTTGCTTCGGTTTTGTCGCTGGTTGCGATTTTGTACGTCAAGTACAGCAAATAACTCAAGCTCAATACTTTTAAAATGGAGTGTGTAATTGGATATGCGTGGAACAGGCTCATCAAGCCAATGCCCACCAAAATTAGCATGGCACCAAAGCCAAAGGTAATGCCCAACATATGTGGGATAGTGCGTTTAAAGCCGACATTTGCCCCTGAGGTCATCAACATAATGTTATTGGGACCCGGCGTAAAAGTGGAGACAAAAGCGAACAACGCCAAAGCGCCCAGTTGATGATATTCCATAGATTGTTCCTTGAATCAGTTCTCGATAAGTTGAGAACAACTATAAGTAGAACTGAGGTCAATATTGTGCTTTTATTTGATGATTAGAAACTAAATAAGCAATGAAACATCATCATGGATAGATTTGACGAAAGAATATTGCAAGTGCTCAAGCGAGACGGAAGAATCTCCAATGTGGAGCTGTCGGAACGCGTTGGTTTATCTCCGTCTGCAACCTTACGCCGAGTGCAAGATTTAGAGCGTAAAGGCGTGATCAAAGGCTACCGAGCGGTACTGGATAATCAGCAACTTGGCGTGGGTTTTGTCGCTTATGTGTCGATTGGTTTGGCCTCGCACTCTAAGCAGGCGCAGCTGGGTTTCGAAGAGCATGTGCGTTTTGTAAACGAGGTGGTGGAATGTCACAACATCACTGGCGCGAATGAGTATTTGCTGCGTGTGGAAACGCAAGATCTCGCCGCTTATAAAGCGTTTCACGCTGATGTGTTGGGTGAGTGCGAACACGTCAAGTCGATCACAACCATGGTGGTGATGGACACACCAAAAGACGAGCGCTAGCCAAACGAGAGTGACAGTTTTTGTGGCACACGAATTTGAAGTGACTCGAAAGAGTCAGTCGAGTATGAGAATGGTTCACAACAAATGCTGGAAAGCAGATGGCACTCTTACAATTTCCATATTTATTCTCACCTTCTAAATAATCCCATCCTGCTAGTTTTGCTTAAACCGCTTGTGTTTCAGAGCGGCGAGTCAGCAAAATTAAGGATGAACGATGAAATCACATGTAACACTTCCTCTTTTGAGCTTAAGCGCTGTTGCCGCATTGAGCTCATTTAACGTCAACGCCCATGGCTGGGTGGAGTTTCCAAGTGCTCGTCAAAATACGTGTTATTTAGACGGTGGCTTTTGGACCAACGAGATCCCTAACCAAGCGTGTAAAGCGGCTTTTGATGAATCTGGCGCGTATCCGTTTGTGCAGCGTAGCGAAATTGCAGCAAACGTACCAAATTACCGAGATATGGAGCATGTGAAAGCCGTGGTTCGCGACGGTGAGCTATGTTCTGCTGGCGATACAGCTAAGAAAGGCTTGAACATTCCTTCTCCAAACTGGCAGCGCACCAATGTTACGCCAGATGCAAATAACCAGATTGAATTGGTGTTTTACGGCAAAGCGCCGCACAACCCATCGTACTGGGAATTCTATCTCACCAAGCCAACTTATGATGATTCAAAACCTCTTACTTGGAGTGATTTAGAGCTGATCGACACCGCAGGTGATGTGTATGTTGATGCGGAAAAACGCTACCGTATTCACGTGACTTTCCCTGCTGATCGTTCCGGCGATGCGGTACTTTACACTCGTTGGCAGCGTATTGATGTCGCTGGGGAAGGTTTCTACAACTGTAGTGACATTACGTTAAACGGAACGGGCACGACGCCACCGACTGACCCTGTTGATCCAACCGAACCGGGCAATAATCTGACATCTCTAGGCTACTTTGTTCAGCAAGGTTTCGGACCAGTAGAAGCGGGTGACACCATCCGTTTTCGTACGTTTAATGCGACAGGCAATGAAATTGTCGATATTTCACTACCAATCAGTGCGAACAATACGGCGACTTGGGCGGCAGAAATAGCAGATCAATTTAACGCGCAGCAAACGGGCGATTGGTATGTGGGCATTTGGCATCAAGAGATGAGCCACTACATGTTCGATAGTAACAACGTGAATGCGAACCAAGTATTAGCGCCAAGTGCAGACTTCAGTTATGCGTTGTCACTGATCAAAGCGGATGTAACGCCACCAGTTGAACCAACCAACTTGTGGGACAAGACGGCCGTATACAACCAAGGTGATGTGGTGACGCACAACGGCAAAGAATGGACTGCCCAGTGGTGGACGTCTGGTGAGGAACCAGGCACAACAGGCCAATGGGGTGTATGGCGTTAAGCCAGTTATTCGGGCTCTGAACAATAAAACCCTTCTCATGTGAGAAGGGTTTGTTTTTTAGCCTAAAACGACCACTTTGGTCGAGTGGTTGTCTTGAAAATCAGAGCACATATCGTTATTCGCTTGCTCTCCACTCGCTCCAGTTGAGCATCGCGTAGTCTGCCAGTTTTAGCATCGGAATGTCTTCGTGTGTATCACCGTAGGCATAAACAGACGCAAACTCGTCGAGCGAAAACGCCGCTTTCACGCGTGAGACTTTTCTTTCTAAACTGCAATCACCTTGCTTGTAAAAGCCACTCAGTTTTGGCTGTTCTGAGATCAGTTCACTGCACAGCAAGTGGTAACCGTTCGCCTCACACCAAGGCTTGAGATACGCATTGAGTGATGCCGACACCACCACAATGGTATCGCCTCTGTGTTGATGCCACGCCAACCTTTCCGTCGCTTCTGGCCGTAAGTACAGCGGGATCACTTCATGGGCAAACTGAGCGCCAATCGCTTCAATTTGCTGCGTTTCTTTCCCTGAAAATGCAATAAAACTGCTGAGCGGACGCATAACACGAGCGGGTAACACTCCGAGTTTGTACAGCGCATAAAATGGCATGATAGCGACCTTTCCTACTCGTTTGCGCAGGCCATAAGCAGAATAGTGGAGGAAAAGGCTAAACATATCCTCTCGGGTGATGGTGCCATCAAAATCAAACAGTGCCAGTGACGGCTTAGTAGTATCGAGCAAACTCAGCGCCTATTTTTGGGTTTAAGATCGTTTTGTGTTTATTGATAAAACACCGCCAACCAGATGGTTTCTTGCGTTGGGTCAGTCCAGCTCACTTTGTGTTTGGTATGAGCTGGAATCGTAACGTGATCGCCTGCCTCAAGTCGTTGCACTACACCTGATTCAAAAGTCAGCTCTCCAGCTCCTTTAAGAACCAAGACCCATTCATGTTCTTCTTGATCGTACCAGCCACTTTCGGGCGAGGTTTGCCCCGTTGAGACAATGCGTTCTATACGCAGGTTTTTGTGGGTCAGCAGGTCTTCGAACACTTCCTCGTCGAGGTTATTCGGTAAGTCTTTAAACAGGTTCATGGCCTTTCCTTAGAGAATGATCAATCCAAAAGGCGCAAGCAATTGCTCTTGTTGCCAATCACAAATTTTAACACCAAACAGAGAAACGCGGCGAACATCCAGCCCGTCTAGTTCGACATGAGTCAGATCACATTGCTCAACGTTAAAGGTTCCCCATTGTTCTGGCGAGAATTCGCAGCGAGATAAATCCGAGCCTTTGAGAGTTGCCCCTGCGAGGTTCGCACCGTTCCAACGGTTTTCAAAGAGGTCACATTTTTCTAGTAACACTCGTTCGAAGTTACAGTAGGTGAGGTTGCAGCCAGTAATAAAAGCAGAACAGAAAAACATGGTGTTACTGACGCGATTAGCAAAGTTCGCACCTTGGAAGTTTGCCCCTTTGAGATCGCACTTACGCAGCTCCAAGCCCATACAATTTGCGCCGTTAAACAGGCTCATCGCCAACATACAGTTCGTAAAGCTGGCGTCTTTTAAGTTCGCGAAGCGAAAACTACACCCTTCTAGCGCTTTGGATTCGATAAAGCGACAGTCGATGAACTTAGCATCGCGCAGATCGGCATGGTCGAAACAGCACATATAAAAGTGGCAGTTTTTAAAGGTGGCATTCTGAAAATCGTGATGAGAAAAGTTTTCTCGTTCAAAAATGAGGTCGGTTTTTAACATGTCTTCTCCTTAGCTGCGAGCAGACTAGCACTCCAAGTGACTGATTTTCCATAAAAATAACTTCTTGTATTTCAGTGTTTTACAAACCCCTCAAATCGCGATTTTAAGGGGTCAAACGAGCTTTTTAAGTGGTTTTTTTTTGAAAATAGAAGAAGTAGAGGACGAAAAAAGTTTTTACTGGCTACGAGCCTTAACGAGAGGATTCGCATTTATGGGTATGCATGGCAACTCACACGCACAGTTTGCATTACAGAATTGTATCCCATTTGCATAATTTGTTGATCAATATGGCGTTTCTCCATACAAAAAACCTATATTTTTCACAAATTGATTTCCATCAAAATAGTAGGGTTTCTATGTGCTAGATTGCGCACAGCTCAAAAAGATATAGATACCCGTGTGCTTCAAGGCGCTGAGTTTACTTGAAATCTCAGATCAGTTAGCAGGCACCCCTTTGGGTACGACATAACGAAGCCCTACGAAAGGAAATAAAAATGAAAAAAACAATCTGCAGTCTAGCAGTGGTTGCTGCACTCGTGTCACCAAGTGTTTTCGCTCATAAACAAGGTGACTTCGTTCTTCGTGTTGGTGCGGCGTCTGTCGTTCCAAACGACAGCAGCGATAAGATTCTTGGTTCTCAAGAAGAATTGAAAGTGGATTCAAATACGCAGCTTGGTTTGACGTTTGGCTACATGTTTACAGACAACATCAGTTTAGAGCTTCTAGCAGCAACACCATTCAGCCACGATATTTCAACAGACTTGTTAGGTCTTGGTGATATCGCGGACACCAAACACCTTCCACCAACGCTTATGGTGCAGTACTACTTTGGCGAGCCACAAAGTAAGTTCCGTCCATACGTGGGTGCAGGTCTCAACTACACCATGTTCTTTGATGAGGGCTTCAATAGCACGGGTAAAGGCGCTGGTCTTTCAGATCTTAAGTTGGATGACTCATTCGGTCTAGCAGCGAATATTGGTGTGGACTACATGATCAACGATCAATGGTTCCTCAACGCTGCTGCGTGGTACGCAAACATTGAAACAGAAGCAACTTACAAAGCAGGTGGAGCGAAGCAAAAAACCGACGTCAAAATTAACCCTTGGGTATTTATGATCAGCGGCGGTTACAAGTTCTAAGAAAAACCAGTAGTTACACGCACATTACTATTATTGGCATGACTTTGGGGGCGGTTACGGGGACTGCCCCTCTTTTTTATCCTCGTTCTGATTGCACATCATTTACTCCACTTAGCAACATGCAAAATTGGATCTTTACCTTGCAGATCATTTTATTGTCGGAAGATCGAAAAGTCCTACACTGATCACATAATTGAACAAGTGGACAATATAAATGAGCGACGACATCGCAAAGCATTCTTCTTCCAGATCTAAGCTGGTAAAAACTCTTTTCTTTACTCTCTGTGTTATCGCATTTGGTGCGATGTATTGGTCTTGGCAGTATTCAGACAGTCACCCAAGCACGGAAGATGCCTACGTTAGGGCAAAAATTTTGTCGGTAGCGCCTCAGGTAAAAGGCCAAGTGGTTTCTGTGGATGTCAAAGACTTCCAATCTATTAACAAAGGTGACCTACTGCTGAAGATAGATTCACGCCCATATTTGTTGGCAGTGAAGCAAGCAAAAGCGGCATACCAATTGGCGGTCCAGCAACATGACGTTGCCGATAAGCAGGTAACTGAAGCTGTTGCGGGCTTAGATGCGGCGCGCTCTAACCTGACAGAAGCGCAAGTAGAGTACAAACGTACGGATTCCTTGGTGAAACGCAAACTGGCGTCGGACCAAGATTTAGATACGGCAAAAAACAAACTAGCCAATGCCCAAGCGAGCCTGGAGCAAGCGCGCGCGACGGTAGAAAAAGCCATTGCGAACCGTGGTGAAGAAGGCGCAGAGGCTGCGGTTGTTCAACAAGCGGCAGCACAGTTAGCGCAAGCAGAGCTGAACTTGAGCTACACCGACATTACGTCACCAGTGGATGGCATTGCCGGTGAGATCAATACGCACGTAGGCTCGGTCGTTAGCGTGGGTCAAACGTTGTTCCCTGTGATTTTAAAAGACAGCTATTGGGTACGCGCGAACTTTAAAGAAACAGATCTTACTCACATCAAACCTGGTATGCATGCGGATGTGGTGATTGATATGTACCCAGACGTGGTGTGGAAAGCAACGGTAGAACAACTATCGCCTGCGAGTGGTACATCGTTCTCCTTGATGCCACCAGAAAACGCAACGGGTAACTGGGTTAAAATCAAACAGCGTTTCCCTGTACGTTTGGCATTAGAAGTACCTGCCGATGCGCCGCAACTTCGCGTGGGTGCGAGCTCAGAAGTCACCATAGATTTGCAAAGTAGCGTGCAATGAGCCATCAAATTACGGCAGACAAACGGGGGATTGCCACCGTCGCCGTGATGCTTTCTGCCATCATGGTGTTAATCGATATGACCGTTGCGAACGTGTCGCTATCGCACATGATGGGCGCGTTGGGCGCAACGGCAGACCAAATTACTTGGGTGCTGACGGGTTACAGCATGGCGGAAGCGATCTTCATTCCGATGACCAGTTTCTGGGTGTCGCGCTTTGGTGAACGCAAAGTCATGCTGGTTGCCGTGGTCGGTTTTGTGATTGCCAGTGCGCTTTGTGGGCAAGCACAGTCTCTTGAAGAGATGGTGCTATTTCGCATTATCCAAGGCGCTTTCGGCGCGTCGGTGATTCCATTGGCGCAGTCGACGTTAGTGCAGATTTATCCGTATGAGCAAAAAGGCAAAGCGATGGCAATTTTCTCCATCGGCATTTTGCTTGGTCCTATTTTGGGCCCAGTTGTGGGTGGTGTGATCACCGACAACATTAACTGGCGCTGGATTTTTTACATCAACTTGCCATTCGGTTTGATCTGTACCTCTTTGATTTATCGCTATATCCACATCGACAACAAATCCAAACCTAACTTTGACTGGTGGATCATCGGTTACATGGCGTTAGGTGTGGGCGCGTTGCAGTTTGTGTTGGATAAAGGGAATGAAGAAGACTGGCTCGACTCACGCATGATTCAGACGGCGATATTGCTCGCAGTAATGGGATTGGTGATGTGGATCTATCGCAGTTGGAAAACCAAAAGTCCAATAGCGCCATTGTGGCTGCTGAAAGACCGAAACCTTATGGTCTCGTCATTGATGATTGCCGTGGTGTCGATGGCGATGTTTGGCCTGACGACTCAACAACCAATGCTGTTGGAAAGCTTGCTGGATTATCCGGTCTCAACCACTGGTTTATTAATGGCACCGCGTGGGTTGGCGTCAGCGGCGATGTTGATTTTGGTGATTAAGCTCAATCCGCAATTCGATCCCAGAATCAAAATAGTCTTTGGCTTAAGCTGCATCGGGATTGGTAGTTATTTGATGACGCAATACTCACTGCAGATCGATACATTTTGGATTGTGATGCCGAGTATGATTCAGGGGATGGGGCTTGGTTTAACCTTCTCGACGCTATCCACCTTGGCGTATTTAACGATTCCGAAAGAGCAATCTGTTGCGGCGGCGAGTATTTACAATCTGTTCCGTACCATTGGTAGCTCGTTTGGTATTTCTATCGCCACCACGTTCCAATATCGTGATAGTCAGCAGCAATGGCATGCGCTGGGAGAGGGTATTAATCCTTATAATCCTAACTTGCATGACTGGGCGGCCAATCAGGGGCTTTCTATTACCGATCCGGTTGCGTTAGACCAATACCAACAGATGTTGCAGCAGCAATCGCAAATGGTCGCGTTTGTGCACACCTTCCAGCTTGTGGGAGTGATGTTCGTGATCATGATGCCGATGCTGGTTTTCATCCGGTCGCGTGAATAACAACAAGTTCAGGTGAACCGTGTAAGAGAACGCCTCTCAAGTTGTGACAGCTTGAGAGGCGTTTTTTATTGGACGGCGTCAGTGAAAGAAGGACGTTTACTCAAACGTCACTTCGTCAAAATGCGGATTGGCTTTGAGCGCGCGCATTGCGACTAATTGTTCAGTCGGGAAGGCGGTGTGCTCACCATCCATATCTAAAAACAAGCACTCTTGTCGCTGCATGTCGTAGCCTGTGTCGAACGCGTTGCCCTGATGAGTTTCACCATTTTTTAGTGTGATCTCGATAGGGAGCTTAAACATACAGGCGATTTCAATAAAATCGTATTGGCTGCAAGTCACCATAGTTTTCTCCTTTCAAACCGACGCTGTATTCAGAAGGTTTGAGAACCGTATCCTTAAATAGAAGACGTTTGATTGAAACTGAATCTTCATCTTACACCTCATTTTGGTCACGAAATAGACATACACGCACGTTTTAATAAACCTACTGTTGAGCGTTCGCAAGTGAGACAAAACTACAATATGTCTGAGACGATACTTAAGCGCACATACCTAACGAGTGAACAAAAGACACAAAAGCCAAGTTCACTGATTCCGCCTCAAACCTACCATGCGCAGTTGGCGCACCGTGTTCACCACTCGCCTCAATTTGAAAACGGCCGCGTTAAAAACGAGATGCCAAATGTCCCTAGTCCGCAATCATTCTGGCAGGTGTGTTGGAGTTATCTTGGTGGTAGAACGCCGTTGAGTCCTAACGAACATCTGCCACATTCCCCAATTCAACCCACGCAGTTTGCGCAGCGAAGTGAATCGATGCGCGTTACTTGGCTGGGCCATTCCACCATGCTGGTGGAGGTCGATGGCATTCGAATTCTGACCGATCCGTTATTTGATTACGCTTCTCCGTTCATCGCAAAAGCGTGGTTTGAACGCAATATTCCCAATACCCATGCCAGAGATCGTTTGCCGATTCCTGAAATTATTGTGATTTCGCACGATCATTACGACCATTTAGAAGCATCGACCATACGTTTTTACGCCGATAAACCCGTGACGTTTTATGTACCCTTAGGGGTTGGCAAGCATCTGATAAAGTGGGGCGTTTACGCAGACAACATCGTGGAATTCGATT
This sequence comes from Vibrio sp. 1874, assembly GCF_033344395.1. NCBI lineage: Bacteria > Pseudomonadati > Pseudomonadota > Gammaproteobacteria > Vibrionales > Vibrionaceae > Vibrio > Vibrio sp. 1874. Next base: position 31,738 of record NZ_JAWPOR010000001.1, on the reverse strand, counting down.
GGTGGGATAGCGTGCACTATGCTGGAATCGAACTGATTTGTACGCCTGCTAACCATAATTCGGGTCGTACTTATTTCGATAAAAACGCGACCCTGTGGGCTTCTTGGGTCATCAAAGGCAAAGAAGAGACGCTCTATTTTAGTGGCGATTCAGCTTACGATTCGCACTTTTCCGAGATCGCACAGCGATGTGGACCAATCGACATTGCCTGTTTGGAAGTAGCTGCCGATGTGAAAGGCCAAGGTTATCCGGTCGAAAACTGGGGGCACATGCAGGCTCATCATACCGTGCAAGCGTTTCGCGATTTAAATGCGAAAAAACTGCTGCCAGTACATTGGGCTACATACGAGCTGTTTACTCACCGCTGGGACGAACCGATTTTAGATTTGCTTGCCCATTGTCAAAAAGAACATATAACGCTGCTGACGCCAATGCCGGGGGAGAGTTTTTACGTTCATAAAAAACAGATAAATAAACAATGGTGGCGAGAAAAAGAAACAGGTGAGCCAGCTAGAATTTTGACTTAATAATATGTTCTTACTTCAATAATTATTTTAGAAGTTAACCTTGTTATTTTCAGAATATAACAAGGTTTTTACTCGCTTACTCATCAATCACTTGAGGTTTTAACTCGACGACATTTCCTTCCGGATCATGAATATAGAGTGAGCGACCGAATCCTTGTGCTCCGTAGCGTTTCGCAAACTCTTCGGTTTCAATGCCGTTCGAACGCAGATATTCCAGTAATTCATCCTCGGAAAAAGGCGCCAATTGCAGGCAAAAATGGTCAATATTACGACCATTTTGAACTGGTGGCTTACCGCCGAGTTGGCCTAATTCGCTGTCTACCGTCACCACATCAATCAATGCGTTACCTGCCCTAAGTTGAGTTAAACCAAGTTCCGTTACTTCGCGTTCGACAGGGCAGCCCAAAATGTCTCGATAGAAATGCAACATAGCATCGAGGTTACAGGTCCTTAAAACAACATGATCAAGCGCTTTGATGGCGATTGGATTTTTGGTGGGCATACTTCACTCCTTTTTGCATTGTGTTGAGGTAAGTATAAAGTGACCTTAAAAGTGGTGAGAGAAATGATCAAATTCCAGATGTTTTTTTGCTAGAGCGAGTGCAGAAACACTGCAACTCAAAGCAAACAAAAAAAGGCTAGCGTATTGCTAGCCTTTTGGAATATGGATGGGGCTATTACTCGTAATCAGAAGCGTAAGTTTCTTCGTAAGTGTGTGAGTAAAGCTCGAATAGGTTGCCGAATGGGTCTTCTAGGTAAACCATTTTCGCAGGCTTATTATCGTCTTCTGGGTGGTAACGCATGATGTCCATGCGAACTTTGCCACCTAGTGCTTCGGTGCGTTTGATAGCACCTTCAAAATCGTCTGTCTGCAAACAGAAATGGAAGATACCGATGCGAGAAAAATCCACTTCATGGCGCTCTTGACGCTCTTTCATTTCGAATAACTCAAGGCCGATGCCATCACTTGTCACAAGGTGCGCAATGTTGAAGCCTTTAAAGCCTTCCCCAAAGACCGCAATACACATTCTGCCAATTGCCGTTTCGCGTTCTTCAATCACTTTCGTGTTGCCCATAACGACTTTTAGACCTAGCGCTTGCGTGTAAAACTCAACCGCTTTGTCCATATCTCCGACCATAATACCGACATGATTCATTTTCATTTGTTTGCTCCCAACATGTGTGTTTGAACGTTGTCTTGTTTCGATGTGGGAGAGTATATGGCGTGATGTTGATTACATGAAATTATCATAAATTATAAAAATGATAATTTTATTTAATGCTATGCGTGTTGGGATTGAGTTAGTGAGCTAAGGCCTCAACAGCTTGCCTCACCGAGGTGAAATGAATCTTGATAATGCACCGTTGCGCGAGGCTGAATTCATGCGATTGGATTAATGACGTAACCTCTTCTACGGACAGCGTTCGTTCTTTTGGGTGTAAAAGAGTGGTGTTCGAACCATTGTTTTTCAATTCGAACGTGTTGCCATTTGAGTCAATAACGTAATCATCTTGCCCAAAAATGAGGGCTTCGCATTCAGAGTCTAAGTCGGACTGGGAATGCGTATAGATCAGCTCATCGTCGCCGTCTAGTTTTAGCAAGCATGGCCAACATACTGCGTGGTCTCTCATGGTTAACTCATTATTCATTGTTATTTAGAAACTTGACCCAGGTTGTTGCAAAAACGCTAACTCTTCGGGAGTGCTCTTTCTTCCCAATATCGCATTGCGATGAGGATAGCGCCCAAACTGGTCGATGATGGCTTTGTGTTTTAGCTCAAAATCGTAGTTATTTTCAAGCCCTGATGCGCGAAACAATTTTTCAGCTTGGACATGAATGAGGCGAGATTCGCTGTGCATAAACGGCATGTACAAAAAGCTTAGCTGCTCAGGCGCTAATTCTTTGTCGTAACCTAACCGAATTGCCTCTTGAGCCAATGCTAATGCGAGTGGGTCTTGTGCAAACGCTTTTGGGGTGTTGCGATACACATTACGTGAAAACTGGTCGAGGACGATGATTTCGGCCAATCGTCCTTGTGCGCTGTTACGCCAATTAAACAGTTCACAACGAGCGGCTTGTTCTAATACCGAGGCAAATCGCGATGCAATACACTTGTCCAGTTCTGGGTTGTTTTCAAACCAATTTTGGGGCGATAGCTCCTCGAACCAAAATTTGATGACTTCTTGGTACATGGATCTTCCTTCTTATTGCATTAGCTAAAGAATAAAAAGCCAGAAGGCGAGCTCCTGGCTTTCTGCGTGTTATCGACCGTAAGCCTCTACGATGTAACGTTCAAAATCGTCACACATTTGTTCGTCAGAGATGGCGTTGCTTGCCAGCTCTTTACTGCCGTCGACGACTTTAATCGCGGCGTTCAGTGAAGCGACTGATGCTCGCTCTCGCGTCGCAAGTGAGTCGATTTTCTTCTGCTGCACTTCCCATGCCTGTTCTGGCGACAGGTTACACACGTCTGCAAGGTATTTGGCATTGAAGCCTTCGCCAGTCAGGCTGACAATGGTTTCGTTGTGCGACAAGTGATTGCCTGCGTGCCAGTAGTGTTTTGCCAGCAGTGGGCCAATTTCTGGGTTATCCGTCAGGTAACCAAACTTCTCAAGGAAGTATGCACGGGTCTGATACACCGCCATGTGCGCGAGTAGATAACCTTGATACGCACAAGCCGCTTCGTCGGATAGCAAATGTGGAATCGCCATCAGTGGGCGAGGGCTGCATTCCAAACCAAGGATCTGTTTTTCACAATCGCGAGCGAGCTTAGTGATGCGCTCTGGCGTTAACTCGTCATCGCTCAATTGATACAACGCGCGCTCAAAATATGGCACAACCAAGATGCTACGTTCTTCATAAGCTTTGAATGGCTGACGGCTGTTGATCATTGCTTGAATAATCTCATCAGGCACAGAATTCCCTTCATCATCCAGTGCGTACTGTTTTAGCCAATCGGCATCGGTTAACAGGCTATCACAGAACATCGACTGAGTTTCTGCATAAGCCATTGACGTCGGCGCAAACTCCTGCGAGAAACAAGGCGCGTTCATTTTTACGTTCGCAAAGTGTGCTGCGTGGCCGCCTTCGTGGAACAGCGTGTTAATGCCATCGTAGCCGCTGCCCACTTGGTCTGGTTTGGCATTACTGGTGAAGTTCACCTGCGCTGCGACCCACTCGCCTTGATTATAGAAAGAAGGAATAGGGCCGTGGCAGAACCCATTCGGGTACTTACCTTTGCGATCTAGTAAATCCAGCGTTAGCGTCGCACCAGAGTAATCAATATTTAGGCGACCAAATGATTCTACCCAGCGTCTCAGAGATTTTGAGAACGGCACGTATGGGTCAAGGTCACGCATAACGTCACCCGCGAATGAGTAAACAAAGTTGTAGCCTGCTAGTGCGCTTGCGCCTTTCTCTTTCGCCAAGTTTTCTAAGCTGTTTAGATGCGCATCTCGCGTGCGTTGTTCGAAATCTTCCAAAATCTCGAATAGCTGTTCAGAGCTCATCTTTTCCGTTTTTTGCACGGAGTAATCAAAGAAAGTCGCATAACCGAGTGAGCGAGCGAACTGGTTGCGCAGTTTGATCAGCTCTATAAAGCCGTTTTGCAGTAGCCATTGTTCAAGGTTCAGCAACGCTTGATGAGCCGATTGGCGAACTTCTTCATGATTGCTGGTGCGAATGGTTGAGCTTAATACGGGTAGTGAACCTTCTACTTGCTCGCCGTTCTCATCGGTAAATGTTTGTACGTGGTTCTGTTTTTTCTCGAAGAGCTCAGCTTCAAAGGCAATGAGCTGATTTTTCAACGCTTGTGCTTTTTCGCCCTCGATAGCGTGAGATTCAAACATCGCCAGCCAACCAGATAGACCCGTAATGGTTTGTTGTTTCTCTTGTGGGTCGGTAATTGAGTCCGCGGCTTCAAGCTGTTGTTTGATGGCAGTAATTTGCTCGGCGTTGCTTAAAAAGCTTGTCCATGCCGTTTGTGCTTGCGTCGAGCCATCATGGTCATCGCTGATCCCCATGTAAGTTTCCCAAAAGAAATCTTCTTTGGTGCGGTGAATCGCAAGGTAACGTTGATTGAGGTCGTTGAGGTAATCCGTTGCGGTCATTTTGATCCTTCAAATGGTTTCGTTATGTAGACAGTTGATTATTGCACGCTTGGTCGCGAGAAAGGAACGCTAATCTCATTTGTCGATTTTGCATCGCGTAAAGGTGATTTTACTATTTGTTTACATTTGGGTGAGTTAATAGGAGTTATGAGCTTGCAGTGTTAAGACTGGTATGGAGTTTACAGTTTATTAAGTAATTAATCTGCGGTGCGCTATCGATGATCCTTATCAGGTGTAATAAGATTTCCATATCGTGGCGATACAGTTGGAAACGATATGATAAATAAGACAAAAGTTACGTTATTGGCGGTAGGTACGATTTTAGTTGGATGTTCCACAGTCGCGCCACCAAGAAATGATGCGGTTGAAAGCATTCAACAAAAGTGTTCTGTGATTTTAAGCAATGATGTTGCGGGCGACCAGCGCTGGCAGACGTACAACGGCTTGCTTGTAGAATATGCCGTGCATGGCGTTAAGAGTCAGGCGCAACTGGAACGTTTTGAAGCGTTTGTGCAGAGAGTGCAAGATGATGAGTCTGGACAGTTAGTTACTGAGTTGATTGAGGTCACCGACTGGGGATGCTCAAACGACAACTATCTTGAAGAGATGAGCTTGTTTATTCAAGAAGTTCAGAAGTAAAAAACCGAGCGTTAAGTCGCTCGGCTTTTCTGTTTGTGGAACGCTTTTGTACGCTGGTTAGTCAGGACGTTTACTCCTCTGGATACTCGCCCATACCTTGCGTTTTACCTTCCGCTTTCCAATGCTCTCCAGGGGCAAATGCTTCATCGCATAAATCTACGGTGTAGCCCATTTCTGTGATTTCCTTCAAAGTGAGGTTATCAGCAATATTTGCAACTTCCCCCGATTTATTCCGTAACTCCATGTTGATCTCTCCTCTGTAGGTAGACGAGTGGCATCAATGCACAGTGAAGAATGCATTGGTAACCTTTGTTCTAAGTATATAACCCTCTGCTAAAAATGAAGGTTTAATCCACTTTTTAAATATGGGTAATTGGATAATGCTTTGAGCTGCTTCCGTTATTTAGAACCGCAGCATCGCGATAGTTTGCCATTTGTGATTTATTGAGTGATTAAACGGTCAATTTGGAAACTCGAAATGGTGATTCTCGACCACGCTTTAGCACAACAAATTGTTGATCGAACCATGTCCATCATTGGTCACAATGTGAATGTGATGAACTCGGCAGGCATCATCATTGGCAGTGGCGACCATAAACGTGTTGGGCAAGTGCATGATGGCGCGGTACTGGCGCTGAATCATGGCGATTCGCTAGAGCTTAATGAGCAGCAATGTTTGACGTTGCAGGGTGTCAAACCCGGTATCAATATGTTGTTGAAATTACATGGTGACGTGGTCGGTATTGTTGGCGTCACAGGCGAGCCGGAGAAAATCCGAGATTTTGCAAAACTGGTTAAAATGACCGCTGAACTGACAATCGAGCAAGCCGCGCTGGTGGAAAAATTTCAGTGGGACAGACGTCATCGCGAAGAGTTTATTCTGGCTTGGATCAATGGGAAATTGACCGATGAAGAGCTGAAAGATTGGGCGATGCGTCTTTCTATCGATGTTACTCAACCACGGGTGGCAACGGTGATTGAAGTCTCGACGCCGTCCGCCTCGAAAAGCATGAAGAGTGTGCGCAATATTGTTGAGCTGCTTGAATACCCAGAGCGTAACAACCTAGTTGCGATTGTCTCAGTGAATGAAATTGTGGTGTTGAAACCGTGTCATTCCGCCAAGCAGTGGGATAGCCAAGTTGAAAGTGAGCGCATTGATAAGTTGATGTCGCGTTTAAGCGATCACGATTCGCATACGTTTCACATTGCGCTAGGGCAGCTGTTTAATGAGCCTAAAGATGTCGCGTTGTCATACCAAAGCGCGAAGCAGGTATTAGCCATTGGCAAGCAGTTCTACCCAGAGAAACGTAAGTACCTGTTCGATGAACTTCGTTTGCCTGTTTTGTTAGCGCCGTTGGCGGATATTTGGCAAGGTGAACAAATTATTGATGGCGTGAAACGGTTGAAAGAGAAAGACAAATCTGGGCAATTACTGAAAACCCTAGATGCGTTGTTTGAATGCAATGGCAATGTAACAGAATGCTCTAAAATGCTGTTTATTCACCGGAACACTCTGCGCTATCGGTTAGAGAAAATCACCGAGATAACAGGGCTACCAACTACCAATTTTGTGGGGTTAGCGGAGCTTTATATTGCGACTCGGCTCTCAAAAATGGCGTGATATTGTGCATTTGCACAATACGCGTCATTTTTTGACCACATCATTTGTCACTCCGCCTAAAGGAATTCGAAAGCAAACGATTAATAATTCATGCGTCCCTACATGTTGAGTGAGCCAACACGGACTCGTTCAGCAAAATAAGAATAAATGGAGTTATCATGAACCTTATATTAATCCTGCTCGGGGTGATCGCATTTATTGTGCTCACGACCACCAAATTCAAATTACATCCCTTTTTAGCGCTGATCATCGCGGCGTTCCTTGCGGCATTTGCTTACGGCTTACCGGCAGATAGCATTGCCAAAACCATTGCTTCTGGCTTTGGCGGCATCCTTGGTTACATTGGTTTGGTTATCGTTTTAGGTACCATCATCGGTGTTATTTTGGAAAAAAGTGGTGCAGCGATCACTATGGCCGATACGGTCATCAAAGTGTTGGGTGAGCGTTTCCCAACATTGACCATGAGTATCATCGGTTACATCGTTTCTGTTCCGGTATTTTGTGATTCAGGCTTTGTCATTCTGAACTCGCTCAAAGAATCACTCGCGAAGCGTTTAAAAACTTCAAGCGTTGCGATGAGTGTGGCGTTGGCAACTGGCCTATACGCAACGCACACGTTTGTGCCGCCAACTCCTGGACCGATTGCCGCTGCGGGTAACTTAGGCCTGGAATCTAACCTTGGTTTAGTGATTGGTGTGGGTGTGTTTGTTGCAGCGGTTGCGGCGTTAGCGGGGATGTTGTGGGCGAACCGATTCCAACATGTTGAACCAGATGGCATTGAAGCCGCAGAAGAAATTCAGCAAGACTGGCAAGCACTCAAAGCGTCTTACGGCAAATTGCCAACGGCGAGCCAAGCATTCGCTCCTATTTTTGTTCCAATCTTATTGATCTGTTTTGGCTCTATCGCGAAATTCCCAAGCCTACCGCTGGGCGAAGGTTTTGTGTTTGATGTTCTGACTTTCTTAGGACAGCCACTAACGGCATTGGTGATTGGCCTGTTCCTTTCTGTTCGCCTACTCAAGTCAGACAACAAGATTGAAGAATTTGGCGAGCGAATCAGCCAAGGTATTACGGCTGCTGCGCCTATTCTTTTGATTACCGGTGCTGGTGGCGCATTTGGCGCGGTATTAAAAGCCACGCCGCTAGGTGAATACTTAGGTACGACGCTATCGGCGCTGGGCGTGGGTATTTTCATGCCATTTATCGTTGCGGCTGCGCTAAAGTCGGCGCAAGGTTCATCAACGGTTGCATTGGTGACCACATCGGCTTTGGTTGCGCCTATGCTTACGCAATTGGGGCTCGATTCAGAAATGGGCCGCGTATTAACGGTGATGGCGATCGGTGCTGGTGCGATGACGGTTTCTCATGCAAACGACAGTTTCTTCTGGGTAGTTTCGCAGTTTAGCCGCATGTCGGTGGGCTTAGCGTACCGCGCGCAAACCATGGCTACGCTCGTTCAAGGTGTCACGGCAATGGCATTGGTGTACATTTTGAGCCTCGTTCTCTTATAAGTCTCTGGAAATACGTATGAAAGTGGTAATTGCACCTGATTCATTTAAAGAAAGCTTAACCGCCAAACAAGTGAGCGAGGCGATCAAAACGGGTCTTGCTCGCGTATGGCATGATGCTGAGTTTGTTACGGTTCCGGTCGCAGACGGTGGCGAAGGCACGGTTCAATCTTTGATAGATGCAACTCAAGGCGAACAAGTCTTCACAACAGTGACTGCGCCATTAGGGAATGATGTTGAAGCGTTTTATGGCATCCTCGGCGACGGCGAAACTGCGGTTATTGAAATGGCGGAGGCCAGTGGGCTACACCTTGTGCCGAGTGACGCTCGCGACCCAAAACTGACCAGTAGCATTGGTACCGGACAGCTGATCAAACACGCGCTAGACAGAGGCATTCAACGTTTAATCATTGGTTTGGGCGGCAGCGCTACCAATGATGGTGGCGTGGGCATGTTGACCGCGTTGGGGGTGGCGTTTCTTGATGACTCTGGTCATGCAATTACCCCAAATGGAGGCGGGTTAGCGGCGCTTGCGTCCATCGATATTTCTGGTCTTGACCCTCGTTTAGCAACTTGCGAAGTGTTGGTAGCGTGCGATGTTGATAACCCACTCTGTGGTGACAAAGGCGCGTCGGCTATCTTTGGCCCTCAAAAGGGAGCGACCGTATCAGACGTCACTCAGCTCGATAACGCATTGCGCAAGTTTGGCGAGTTGACGGAACAAGCGACGGGTAAGCATGTACTGACTCGTGAAGGGGCGGGTGCTGCTGGTGGTATGGGCGCGGCCTTGCTCGGGTACACGCCAGCACGTTTGCAACCAGGAATTGAGATTGTGCTTGAAACGGTCAAACTTGCTCAGCATGTTGAGGATGCGGATATCGTATTTACAGGCGAGGGTCGAATCGATCATCAAACCGCACATGGCAAAACGCCGATGGGCGTTGCTCAGGTGGCCAAGCAGTGTAATTTACCAGTCATTGCATTAGCAGGCTGTGTGGGCGACAACTATCAGGCGGTTTATGAGTGCGGTATTGATGCGGTGTTTGCTTGTGTACCAAGGGCGATGAGCTTACCTGAGGCCATGAAAGAGGCCGACGTCAACGTTGCTAATTTAGCCGAAAACGTCGCGAGAATGTGGCAAATTAAGTCGCACTGAAAGCGATGACGATATGAAAAACTCCACCTTTGCGTGGAGTTTTTTGTTGTTACCTGTTTGCGTGTGTCGGCATAAGTTCATTTAGTAAGAGCGAGTTAACAGGCATGCTTTGCTATCAATTTTGCCAGTGTTTGCATCGCGTGACTCCAATCGGTTTCATGACCAAAGTTTGCCACGCTGAGGCGTACGCAATGCCGATATTGCCCTTGAGTGCCAAATACGGTGCCGGGAAGTAGGCTGATTCTGTGCTTATTGCATGCTTGATACAACGCATAGCTGTCCGTGTCTTCGGGCAGTCGCAACCAAAGCAAGAACGAACCTTGCACGGCGTTGATCTGGTATCGATTTTTTAGAGGTTCGTATTCATCCAAGTATTGATGAAGCATCTGGATAAATCGGCGCATGTTGTTTTGATAAACCCGACCCATTCGCGCAGTATGCGTTCGATACTTGCCTGACGTTAGAAACGTTGCCACGGCGGATTGCATCAGGTTCAAACTGCCCATGTTCTCACACAGTAGATATTGCTCAATCTGATCTCGATATCGCCCCGCCAACATCCAACCAATTCTCAAACGCGAATCGAGCGTTTTGGATAACGAATTCACGTAAATTACGCGTTGCTTGTCATCGAGCAATCTCAAGCTTGGTAACGGCTTGTCATAGCTTAACCCGCCAAACACATCGTCTTCGATAATAGGAATATTGCCAGATGCCAAGAGCAATCGCTGGCGCTTTTCTAGCGGCATCATGGCACCAGTTGGATTGGTGAAGTTTGGCGTTACGATGATCGCTTTTATGTCCCATGTCGCCATTGCTTTTGCTAAGGCTTCGGGGCACATACCGTCGCGTGGGCAACTCGGAATTTCCACCACTTTGAGGCCGAGTGATTCTAGCATCAATAAGTTGCCAAAATAGCAAGGGGACTCCACCGCGACGATATCGCCTTTTTGTGTCGTTGCGCGCAGCGCTAGGCTAATGGCTTGTTGCGCGCCGTGCGTCACCATGATCTCATCCAACTTGGCTGGCGTGCCCAAATCTTGTGTGATTTTCGCCAGTTGTTTGATTAAGAGGTGATCACCGGGTGGTAATTGGTAATGGCTCGGTACATGCGTTTGCTGGCGGCTGTGGCGGCCGATCTCGGCGTACAAGCTTTTGATCGCGGGGGAGTCAATGTTTGGGTGGGCAGAACCGGTAGGCAAACGCTCTTGGTATTCAGGATAAGTAAGGATTTCTTTGCAGATCGAGAGCAAATCCACGCGAGTCGGATCCGGAATTGAGCGAGAGGTCGGCAAGGCGACTTTAACTCGATAACCCGATTTGGGAACCGAGTAAACCAAGTTTTGTGCTTCCAGCTCTTGATACGCACGAATCACGGTATTTTTACTGACGTTTAATTCTTGGCTCAACGAGCGAATGGAGGGCAGTCGATCATCCGCCTGATAAACGCCATCATTAATGGCTTGTTTGAGGTGTTTTTCCACCACGAGGTACTTATTCCCTTCACTGCTTCTCAATAAATCTGTACCCATAAAAACACTTCCATCTGTCACTTTTTGAAAACACTGTACCTAATTACATTAGCAGTATCTCAAAACATAAAACAAGCGTGAGTGAGGCGATCATGTTAATCCGAGCCATCCCTTTTGTATTTGTCATCCTTTGGGCTTCTGGATTCGTTGGTGCGCGTTTTGGTTTGCAATATGCCGAGCCAGCGACACTACTTTCTATCCGTATGGCATTCAATGTCTTATTGTTTTTGGTTCTTGTGGCGGTATTGCGTAGAAGGTTGCCGACAGGAAAAGATTTTTGGCACAGCTGTGTGGTTGGTGCGTTGATCCACGGTTTCTATCTGGGCGGTACTTACTTCGCTATCGCCTTGGGTATGCCTGCTGGGTTGAGTTCGTTGTTGGTGGGTATTCAACCGATTTTAACCGCGGCTTTGCTGGTGGCGTTTGTTCGTGAGGAGTTTAAGCCCTCGCAATGGCTGGGTTTGGCTCTTGGTTTTGTCGGTATCGCTATGGTGTTGATGGGCAAAATGGAGTGGCAATCCGAGCAGCATAAAGTGCTGGCTATTGGTTTGTGTTTATTGGCTTTGGTTGGTATCACGCTAGGGACGCTTTATCAGAAAAAACATTGCCAACAAGTGGATATGGTGGGTGGTGCGACGGTGCAATATTTGGCCGCGCTCATCATGTTTCTGCCCGTTGCGATGCAGTTTGAAACCATGCAAGTGCAGTGGGAACTGGAGTTTATTTTGACTGTGTTGTGGTTGGTCGTCGTGCTCTCTTGTGTAGCTATTCTACTGCTGCTGTACATGGTTAAGAACGGTGCTGCATCGAGCGTAGCTTCTGTATTCTACCTGGTGCCGCCAACGACGGCGATTCAGGCTTGGCTCGCGTTTGGAGAGTCATTTGATTGGATGGGGATTTTTGGTTTCGTACTGGCAGCTACGGCGGTGTATTTGGTGGTTAAAAAGCCGGATCTGACGATAAAGAAATCGATTCAAACAGAATATACCTAAATTGGGTAGGGACATTTTCGTACCAGTGGGTACAATCTGCTTCATCTTAATCCGTGGAGCAGAATGATGAAGGTAAAGCCAGATCGAATGACCGCCATGCGTAGCATCATCGAGCAAGTAAAAGCGGAACTACCAATTTATGAACCAGAAACGTTTGTATGTGGACCAGAAGGGCAGTGCATTGGCTGTCCGAAGAAATTGTTGGAAATGGTCGATTCAGAAGTCACTTATTGGGAGTCAGCCATGGAGCGCGGCATTGTTCCGCAGTTCGATGAGATTCGTCGTTTTGGCAAAATGTGCACGAATGTTCGTCGTGGTCTGGTGCGAAATAATGTGCCTTTACTCAGTAACTAGAGAGTAAAAGTCGTCTAATATCTGACACATAGCGTCGTTTTGTTACACTGCTCTTTGGGTGCTGTTCTCAAGTTTGCGTGGTGTTTGTCTCTTCTTACCCTTTGGGTCTTTAATCGTAAAAAATTGGCGATATATTGGCTCGGTCTCACATGGATGTGGGGCTATTGTCTTGGGCTAGTTGAGATAAGAAACGTGAAATCAAAGGGATTTACGCTGATGGAAATCACCATAGTGCTTACCACTTTGGCTTTCATCGCATTAGCTGCTTTACCAGTACTACTCGATATTCATCGCCAAGCATACGCTGCGATGCTGCACAGTTCTCAGTCTTCTTTGGGTACGGCTCTCAAATTCTTTCATGCTCAAGCTGTGATTGATAACGCTTACGGCCAAGAGCACGTTCACTACATTGACCGACATGTCAAAACACGCAAAGGCATGCCAGAAGCGAGTGCCGATAGTATTCGAGCTTTGTTAGAAATCGATCTACCAGCCAGAGGTTATTCGAAAATTGACGTGCCGTGCAAAGGCAGTGATTTTTGCATCATCGGTCAGCAGCACCCAAACAGTGCTCATTTTGTCGCTATTCCTGATTATCAGTTCTTAGATAAATCGGGTGTTGATCGCGTGGTGTACATTTGGCCGCAAGGTTACACACTGGCAGAAGAAGCATGCTATTTCTACTACGTGAATCAAGCCTCTAACGATTCAATTGTTCGAGGGCATGTGACGCAAGGGTGTTAACCCCGAATAAGTGTTGCGAACAACGGTTATCGTGACTCTACAAATCTGGGCTTTTCGAACGGCTTTGCGCTTTATACAATATCATTTTTTGACTCATCAAGACTTTACCATTTGGCAAGGTCACTTCCCCAAGTTCTCCCTGATGTTCAAATCCAAACCGTTCATACAAAGCAATCGCTGGTGTGTTGGTTGTGTATACGTAGAGTGCGATTTGGTCGTAACCAAATTCCCAACCACGTGCGATCGCGACTGCCAATAGTTTCCGCCCCAATCCTTTGCCTCGGTAGTTTTTGTCGATGTGAATACCAAGAATACCGACGCGAAGGCGTTGCCCTCTTTCGTAACCGCACATCTCAGCTGGGTAGATTTCAACACTACCGATAAGTTTTTGGCGGTCAAACGCGACAAACTGAGGGATGGACTCGTTTTCCACACGTTGCAGGATTCTGCGAAGCGTTGCGTTATCGGGTGCCGGAGAAATCAAAAATTCCCCTTCGGAGTACACTCGATTCCACAGCGCGGTGAAGCGCGCGATATCGCTCACCTTGATGGATCTGATTTGCATTCATCTTCCTTGATTAGTGCAGGTTAGTAACGGTTAGGGGATAAGCTCAGATAAACAACGAATTTGGTTAGGAATGGCTTCGGCTGGTGCATCAGCGCCCGTTGGGTTAAACCAAATTGTGTTTACGCCCGCTTTCATCGCAGGGTAAATATCTTTGTGAGGTAAATCGCCAACCATGGTTATTCCACTTACGTTAACCCCTAACTGTTTTGCGATGGCGAGATAAAACTCAGGTTGGTTTTTAGCGATACCGAGGTTGGCAAAACAAAAATAGCCATTTAAGTATTGGTCTAAGTCGACGCGAACAAATGCACGCTGAATCTCTTCCATGTTGGAATCAGATGCACTGGTCGCAATGTAGATGGGATGATTTTGGGAAAGTATTGCCAGTGTTTCTCTGGCTTGAGGAACTGCTTCTACGTGTTCCCAATCGCACATTTTTCCTTGTGCGTGAGGGAAATCTACCATCAAGGTGTTCCCCCAATCGAAAAGATAAATCATGTTCGAATCTCCTTATCCGCACATCATATCGTCTTTTTCTAAAATCAGGGGGTAAATTGCATCGATAAATGCGATTTAGGTGGGTTTAGTCGTGAAAAGCGCTTAATTGTCGTTATCGTTACAAATGTTTCAGCATAATGCGTGAGTTAGTTTTAAAACCTTGATTATCGTAAAAGCGCTGTGCTGGCTGATTGAATTCCATCACTTCCAATCGAACTTGTGTGGCATTGGCATCGCGCGCCCATTGCTCACAGGCTTGGAGCAGTTGGCGGCCGATTCCTTGCTGCTTTTGCGCTTCATCGACAACAATTGTTCCCACGCGACAAATTGGGTCTTTGATCAGAAAACTGATGGTGTCGTTTTGGGTGATCATCGCGGTTAAGAAGCCGAGAATTTGCTGTTCGCGTTCGGCAATCAAAAAGAGTCGCTCTTTGTTCTCTAGTGCTTGTGCAAGAAATTCACGGTCAGCTTCTGAAGGCGCAACAAAGGCTTCTGGCGCATTCGCAAAATGCAGTGAATTAATTTGAAAATTAAGCTGAAAAATTCCGTCTAAATCATCGGGAATCGCTTGTCGGATATGGACTTGCATTCTATCTGCCCCCTGCAATATCGATAAATGATCCTGTGACATAAGAGGCTTCGTCACTTAATAGCCAAGCGATCGCATTTGCCACTTCTTCTACCGTGCCACCGCGTTTAAGAGGAATTTGAGGGCTGAGTCTATCTACTCGGTTTGGTTCTCCGCCGTCGGCATGCATATCAGTGTAAATGAAACCAGGTCGAACGCCATTGACGCGAATATTGCGCTCTGCCAACTCTAGCGAGAGCCCTTTAGTTAAGGTATCCATCGCGCCTTTTGATGTGGCGTAATCGACATACTCAAATGGCGCGCCTGAGCGCGACGCTCCAGAGGAGACATTCACAATTGCACCGCCTGCACTGAATCGCCTCGCCGCTTCTCGACAGCAGAGAAAACAGCTATTCACATTGGTGTTCATTACTTTCTGAAAGCGTTCCAAGCTGATTTCTGACAAAGGCGATTGAGTAAATAGGATGCCAACGTTGTTGACCAAGTGCGTCACTGCACCAAATTCACGTTCTGTTTCATCAAACAAGGAGAGCACTTGCTTCTCATCGGCTACGTCTGCGGCGATGGCAATCGCTTTTCCACCGTTTGCTTGTATTTCTGCCACAACTTGGTCGGCGGCCTCTTGCTGAGTGCGGTAATTAACGCAAACGCGATAGCCTTGCTCGGCCAGCTTTTTTGCCGCTGCGGCTCCAATGCCTCGGCTTGCGCCGGTAATGATGACTACTTTATTCAAAATACGTCCTTATTTATGTAGTGAGTAGATTTTATCGGCGTAGGGTTTGCCACCAATTTGGTATGCGTCTGGAATGACCTCAATGAGTTCGAAACCACATTTTATCAGGACACGCTCTGATGCAATATTGCCTTCAGTGACCGTCGCGGAAAAGTGGTTGATGTTATGTGTCGAGGTTGCCCAGTATAGAAGCGCTTGAAGAGTTTCTGTTCCAAACTGTTGGCCATGAAATTCCGGCAAAAGTAAGTAACCTACCTCTGCCTTACCGTTTTCAATAGCAAAGCCAGTGATGCCGATGGGTTGTTCAGATTGCTTATCGAGTATTACAAGGCAAAGCCAATGCTGGCAATTTGGGGTCCATGGTAATAATCGCGAAGCAAATTTTTCTCTTATTTCTGTTTCGCTGGGACGATCGAAACAGAGCGCAATAACCTCTTGTTCGGAAAGTAATCGTTGAAAGAGTTCCCAGTCACTGGCTTTGATGGGTCTTAATTGGCTTCTGTGCGTCTCGATGTAAACTGACATGCGTGTCCTTACTGCATCAATGTGGAGATTCAGTCTCTCATCCTCTTATCTGTTTAATCAAATAGTTGCATTCATAAAAGTGATTTATGTGGTGAATAGTTGGCTGGTTAATGGATTATTGCCATATATTCATCTTTGAGATGCAAATAACAAAATTTCATACTTGAGGCATACAGAGCAACACGGAAATGATGTGGATCAAGAGAGGACTACCCATAAAGTAGTAATTTGCGACCTATAATTACATTTTATTTGGAAGTGTTGCTAATTATGTCAATAAAAAAACGATATGTTGCACTGCTGGTTGCTGCCGGCATTGGTGTGGGCTGGTTAACTTTGGGGGGGAGTGCGGCAGTAATGCATTACACCTCAGATACTGAATTTTGTCTCTCGTGCCACTCTATGGAAACCCCTTACAAAGAGTACCAAGGCTCAGTGCACTTCAGTAATGCGAAAGGCATTCGCGCGGAATGTTCTGACTGTCATATTCCTCAAGAACCAATGGATTACCTGATCACCAAAATTCGCGCGTCGAAAGACATCTACCATGAATTTGTGACAGGTAAGATCGACACGCCAGAGAAATATGAAGCACATCGTAAAGATATGGCTGAAACGGTATGGGCTCAGTTCCGTGAAAATGATTCAGCGACGTGTCGTTCGTGTCATGATTTCGATGCAATGGAAGAGTTTGAGCAATCACGTGATGCGGCGAAGATGCACGCTTACGCGAAAGCAAACGATCAAACGTGTATCGATTGTCATAAAGGTGTGGCGCACTTTGCACCAGAAGCAGAGCTAGACAGCAAGGCATTTGAAACGTTGATGAGCTTCACCACAAAAACATCACCTAATGCCAAGGTTGTTTACCCTGTGACTGAAATCGCAATGGGTGAGATGGGTAAAATTAACCCAACGACGAAGTTGGAAGTAATCAGCTCTGAAGGCGACAACCGCACTGTTAAGTTGAACGCATTCCAAATGAAAGGCGCAGAGCAAGTGCTTTACATGGGAGAAGGTCAACGTGCCATCGTTGCAACGCTAACAGAGCAAGGCCAACAAGCGCTTGAAACTGGTGAATTTGAGGCAGATGTTTACGGCAACGAATGGCGCGCGGTTTCTCTAACTGGCGCTATTGATTCTCCAGTTGTTGACACGCTTGAACCAGTATGGTCATACGCAGAAGAGTTGGACAACGTTTACTGTGCAACTTGTCACGCGAAAATTCCTTCAAATCACTTCACAGTGAATGCATGGGGACCGGTAGCGAAAAGTATGGGTGATCGAACTGATATTTCAGCCGAGAACCTAGAAATTCTAACCAAGTTCTTCCAGCACCACGCGAAAGATGTGGTTGGTCACTAACGATAAATAGAAGGATAAGATTATGACTAATATGACCCGTCGCGGATTTCTAAAAGGCACTGGTATGGCGGCTGGTGCAATGGCATTCACTTCATTTGCACCTATGTCTGTTGCTTCTTCTAATGCTCGCGGCAAAGGCATTCTAACGGCGGGCCGCATGGGCCCAATGCTGTGTGAAGTGCAAGACGGTAAGCTGGTTTCAACCACGAACGCATTGCCACAAACGGTACCAAACAGCCTACAAAGCACCGGTCCTGACCAAGTGCACACTAAAGCGCGTGTTAAGTACCCAATGGTTCGCAAAGGTTACTTGGCAAACCCATCAGCTCCCGAAGGAGTTCGTGGCAGCGATGAATTTGTACGGGTGTCTTGGGATGAAGCTTACAAGCTGATACACGAGCAGCACATGCGCATTCGTAAAGAATATGGCCCGGCTTCTGTGTTTGCTGGTTCTTACGGCTGGCGTTCAAGTGGCGTGCTGCACAAAGCACAAACCTTGCTGCAACGTTACATGAGCATGGCGGGTGGCTATTCAGGCCACTTGGGTGACTACTCAACGGGTGCTGCGCAGGTCATCATGCCGCACGTTGTGGGCTCTATCGAAGTATACGAGCAGCAAACCACGTACCCAGTGGTACTAGAGTACAGCGATGTGGTTGTGCTTTGGGGCTTAAACCCGATCAACACTCTAAAAATCGCGTGGAGCTCAACAGACTGTGCTGGTCTTGAGTTCTTCCATCAGTTGAAAAAGTCAGGCAAGACGGTTATCGCTATTGACCCTATTCGTTCTGAAACCATCGAGTTCTTTGGTGAGAATGCGGAGTGGATTGCTCCTCACCCAATGACCGACGTGGCAATGATGATGGGTATCGCACACACCTTAGTGAAACAAGGTAAGCACGATAAAGCCTTCCTCGATAAATACACCGCAGGTTACGACAAGTTTGAAGCGTACCTGATGGGCGAAGAAGACGGCGTAGAAAAATCAGCAGAATGGGCATCAAAAATCTGTGGCGTACCTGCGAAGCAACTTGAGTTACTGGCTGATATCTTCAGTAAAAACCGCACCATGCTGATGGCGGGTTGGGGCATGCAGCGCCAACAATACGGTGAGCAGCGTCACTGGATGCTGGTTACACTGGCAACGATGTTGGGTCAAATCGGTTTACCGGGCGGTGGTTTTGGTTTCTCTTATCACTACTCAAACGGTGGTAACCCTGCTCGTGATGCTGGCGTACTTCCTGCGATTTCGGCATCACTGGGTGGTGGCTCTTCTGCGGGTAACGACTGGGCGGTGTCTGGCGCGGTGCAAAGCTTCCCTGTGGCGCGTATTGTCGAGGCGTTGGAAAACCCAGGTCAATCCTACCATCATAACGGTCATGAACTGACGTTCCCGGACATCAAGATGATTTGGTGGGCAGGTGGTGCGAACTTTACTCACCACCAAGACACCAACCGTCTGATCAAAGCGTGGCAAAAGCCTGAGCTGATCGTGATTTCAGAGCCTTACTGGACGGCGGCTGCGAAGCACGCGGACATTGTTCTGCCAATCACCACATCGTTCGAGCGTAACGACTTAACGATGACGGGTGACTACAGTAACCAACACTTGGTGCCAATGAAGCAAGTGGTTGAGCCGCAAGGTGAAGCGCGTAATGACTTCGATGTATTCGCGGACATGGCCGAGATGCTAGCTCCGGGTGGCCGTGACGTATACACCGAAGGCAAAACTGAAATGGAATGGCTGTACGGCTTCTACAAGGCGGCGCAACAAGGTGGCCGTGGCTCTCGCGTAGCAATGCCGAACTTCAGCAAGTTCTGGGAAGATAACCAACTGATCGAGATGAAGTGGAACGAGAAGAACGCACAGTTTGTTCGTTACGCAGATTTCCGTGAAGACCCGATCATGAATCCACTCGGTACACCAAGTGGTAAGATCGAAATCTTCTCGAAAACCATTGAAGGTTATCAGTTGGAAGACTGTCCTCCACACCCAACGTGGATGGCACCAACCGAGTACACTGGCAATGCAAAAGACGGCGAGTTGCAGCTAATGACCGCGCACGCAGCGCATCGTCTACACAGCCAGTTTAACTACGCGAAGATTCGCGAAGAGTACGCAATTGCAAACCGTGAACCTATTTGGATTCACCCTGAAGATGCGAAAGCGCGTGGTATTAAAACGGGCGATTTAGTTCGTGCGTTTAACAACCGTGGCCAAGTATTGGTTGGTGCAGAAGTGACTGACCGAATCAAGCAAGGTTCAGTGTGTATTCATGAAGGCGGCTGGCCGGATCTGGATCCGAAAACCGGCATTTGTAAGAACGGCGGTTGTAACGTGTTAACGTTGGATATTCCGACCTCTCGACTTGCAAACGGCTGTGCGGCGAACTCGGCGCTGGTTCGTATTGAAAAATACACTGGCCCAGAATTAGAACTAACAGCGTTTGAACCACCAAGAAATGGTTAGAAAAAAGTAGCGTTTTAAAGCAAGAAGCCAGCGAATCGCTGGCTTCTTTTTTATCTAGTAATCGTTCACATTAGCGCGAAGCGAGAGAAACAAATGGCATCTGTTTCTTAATTTGAAATGTCGGGAGTAAAGTAAATACAATCGCGACAAACAAGACTGAGCCTATTAAATCTTCAGGGCGATGCATCCCCAGCCATAAGCGGCTATATGCGACGCTCATTCCCCACATCCATAATGACAGTGCAGAGATATAGCACTTGTTCTGTAAGAACAACCCGCCAAAGAAAGCCAAACAAATCGAAACGAAAATCGTATGGCCGGATGGGAAAGAATAGTCTTTCTCGCCTTGCCAATGGCGCGTTCGCCAATCACTGACGTGTTCAGAAATCTGGTTAATTACGTTGGCTTGCTGCTTTGTATCCAACTGATAAAACGCGTCTGGGTGCTCAATCAATTGTTCTGCTGCGAGCAATTCCGTGTAGGGACGCGGGCTTTCTGTCATCAGTTTTAGCCCCGTTTTGCTGGCAAAACCAATCACCAGTAACAACCCTAACATTGAGAGTTTTTGTATCCACTCAATGCGACTTGGTTTAAAGCGAAATAAAGAAAGCAGTAGCAGTGTTAACGTAATTAAAAAGCCTTTGCTACCAGCAGAATCTGTGAGCAAAGTAAAAGTAATACCCAGACTTTCCGGCATCTGTGAAGTGAGATTGTGATAAGAGCCAAACAGCGACATTGGGATGATGCCAAGAACAAACAAGGCGAGCATCATCAATCCATATTTTTTGGTTTTCATTGAGAGCGTTTTGTTTTTATTGAGGGTTATTCAACCACGTGAAAATAAGGGGCTTATCTTACGTTATCTGGCGTGAAAAACTTATCAACGCTCTGTCAATTCGAGCGTGAAAGTGACATTGCAGCTCTTCGTTGTGAAAGGAGAGGTTGTTGAAAGTACTGAAAGGCAAACGCGCTCATCCATAAGCGCTTTGTTCAGGCGTGAGCAAGGTTAGCTCATCAACCCTAATAAATATTCCGATGCGGCTTTTGGATCTTCTGCGTGGAAAATCGCTGAAACCAAAGCTAAGCCATGAACACCAGTGGCGCTGAGTTGCGGAATGTTACTTTCGTTAATGCCGCCAATGGCAACAATCGGCAGTGAAGTCGTCTCTAACGCCATCTTCAAGCCATCAATACCCCAGAACTTCTTGGTGTTGGTTTTGGTCGGCGTCGCGAAGATTGCGCTCAAGCCGATGTAATCAATCGGAAGAGAGTCCGCTTCTGCAAGCTGCTCTTCATTTTCGATGGATAAGCCGAGGATTTTGTTTGGTCCAATCAACTCACGAGCGATAGTTGCGGGCATGTCTGATTGCCCGAGGTGAACCCCATCGGCATCAACTGCCAGTGCAACATCAACGCGGTCATTGATGATCAAAGGCACATTGGTATCTTTAAGGATGTCTTTCACGGCTTGAGCACGTTCGATAAACGCACGCACATCGCCGTGTTTTTCGCGGACTTGTACCATGGTCACGCCACCTTCCACGGCTTTTCTCACAACACGCTTTAGTGTGGCTAAATCTTGTTGGTCATCGGTGACCAAATATAAACGATAGGCGTTCATTTTGTTTCCTTTGGGCCTCTCATCTACAGGGAGTGAGAGGCCGGTATTTGTTAGAGAAAGCTTAACTCACTTGGAGTTTTAGGCGTTTTGCCAGTGTTTCTTCATCCAGTTGGTAAAGCTCATCCAACAGGTTCATTTGCAGACTGCCTGGCCCTCGCGCTTGCTCAGCCGCAATTTCACCCACAACGCCCAGTACCGCCGCGGCAGCAAGTCCGGAGTGATCACCAACAGCAGCGAAAGCACCCGTCAGTGCCGTTAGTGTGCAGCCCATTCCGGTTACGTATGGCATCATCTCGTGACCGTTGTTTAGCTGCACAGTTTGCTCTTTCGTGATGATGTAATCAGTCTCGCCAGAAATCACCACACTTGCACCATACTCTGAAACTAAGAAGTTCGCTGCGCCAAGTGCTGCGTCGCTGCTGTCTAACGCATCGACGCCTTTGCTTTGTGCTTGTTCGCCAGCGAGACCGATGATTTCTGAGGCGTTACCACGAATGATCAACTTGTCGGCAAGGCGTACGATCTCACGTGATGTCTCGGTACGTAGTGAGCTTGCTCCGCAACCGACAGGGTCGAGTACAACGATTTTACCGTTGGCATTGGCTTGCTCTACGGCATAGCTCATGCGCGGTGTCCAAACGCTGTCTAGGGTACCGATGTTGATAACCAGTGCGCCAGCGAACGACATCATCTCTGCCATCTCTTGTTTGGAGTGCGCCATGATTGGAGAAGCGCCGATAGCCAATAGCGCGTTTGCCGTGTTGTTCATCACCACGTAGTTAGTGATGTTGACGACTAATGGCTTTTGCTGGCGTACTGCGGTTAATGCTTGGGTGATTTGTTCAATTAACATGAGACTCTCCGATTAATCTTGCTGAGCATTCAGACCTTGTTGCCAGAATGCTACTTCCATACGCGTTGCAGTTTTGAATACCTGAATCAGGTTTTGACCACGCTGGCTATTGATGTCGATTTCCGCCAATAACTGGTTAAAGTGTTCTGCACCTTTTGCGACACCAGATTGGAACTCCTCACCACCGTAGAGATTAATCCAACTTGCGTATGGATTGCCTTCGATTACTGTCTTTTCATCTTCAATCAGCATCTTACCGATAACGGCATAACCGATAGAGCATGGCGCTAGTGCCGCGTATAGATCAACAAGATCGCCCGTCATGCCAGCATCCAATACATAACGGGTGTAAGCTACTGTGCCGAAATCTTCTGGCTCGTTTTCTAAGTTGGATTCCGTCAGTCCCCATTGCTCACAGTAAGTCACGTGGTGGGCGATTTCAGAATCTAGCAATGCATGTACGCTTGGTAGGGCACGGCGCATGTCATCCAAAGTACGCGCTTTGTAGATCGCTAATGCGTAAGCTCGTGCGTACTGTTTTAGGAAAAGAAAATCCTGTTTTAGGTAATGTAGAAAACAAGGCTGAGCCAGAGTGCCTTGCGCCAATTGCTGCACGAAAGCATGCTCAGTGTATTCTTGCCAATCTTGGTGGCAAGCGTCGATCAAATCTTGGTATTTCATTATGGGTATCTCGTTATCAAAAGACCCTAGGCTTAGATCCTAAGGCCAGTAGAATTAGTCAAAGCTCGGTACGTAATCTTTCGCTTTTGGCAGTGTTTCGATGATGTTTTGTGAATACATGAACTCGGCATAATCATCGTAGCGTTTCAGATCTACTGCAGATGGACGAAGAGCGAAACGAGTTAGTGTGTCATTCCAAGCGCGCTGGTTAAGCTCGTTGTTGAGGGTGTCTGGTGAATAAGCCACAAACTCTTTCCAAGATTCTTTTGGATGGTTAACGATGTAAGTGGTCGCTTGCTCTAGTGCTTTGTTGAATGCCTTGATGGCTTCTTTGTCGTAGTTTTTTGCATTGGCTACGAAGACTAACTCGTCATACGCTGGCACGCCGTGTTCTTCAGGGAAGAAGGCCTTAGCTTTATAACCTTCTAGTGCCAGTTGGTTGGTTTCGAAGTTACGTAGACCGCCCCAAATCGCATCCACCTTGCCAGACGCAAGAGACGAAGACAGCGCCCAACCTACGTTGATGATTTGTACGTCAGAAAACTTCACGTTTTCTTGCGCTAGCATGGTGCCGATTGTCGCTTCTTCGTTGCCTGCGATCGCAATACCGATCTTCTTGCCTTTTAAGTCGCCAAGGTTTTCATTCTTACCGTTGTCCAACACCATCAACGTGTTGAGTGGCGTAGCAATCAAAGTCGCAGAGCGGATTAGTGGCAAACCAGCCGCGACATCGATGGTTAGGCTTGGTTGGTAAGAAATCGCCATGTCGACTTTACCCGCCGCGACCAACTTAGGTGGCGTGCTTGGATCTGCCGGCTCCTGAATGTTGACCTTCAAACCTTGCTCTTTGAAGTAACCACGCTCTTTGGCAATCACGATAGGACCATGGTTTGGATTGACGAACCAATCCAACATCAGTGTCATCTCTTTTTCAGCGGCAAGAACGTTGGTTGATACCACTGAAGCGAGTAGAGCAGCAGCGCTCATAAGTTTGTTTTTATTCACGGGGTTCTTCCTTTTCTTTCCCAATTTTCTTTGGTTATTTTCTGTAATTATTTGCTTTCCCAAGGGATGGCTTTTTTCAATAACTTATCGGTGATGAAGTAGAGTGAGATAGACAGTACGGCGAGGATAAACAGCGCCGCAAACATCTCGTCAATGATCATGCGAGCGTTGGCTTGGAGCATCAGATAACCCAAGCCTTCGCTTGAACCTACCCACTCACCGACCACTGCTCCAATTGGCGCAATAACGACGGCAACACGAATACCTGAGGCTAAAGTTGGTAGTGCGGCTGGCAATTGAATATGACGAAGTAGCTGCCATTTAAACGCGCCCATGGTCTTGGCAAGGTCGAGGTAACCTGTTGGCGTATTGCGCAAGCCGTCATAGCAACATGTCGTGACGGGGAAAAAGATGATGATCGCCGCCATGACTACTTTTGATGCAATGCCGTAACCCAGCCAAAGCATGAGCACTGGCGCGATGGCGAACACAGGGATCGCTTGGCTAGCAATCAGAATAGGCAATAACCAACGCTTCAGCGGCTCGAACATCAGCATTTGCAATGCGAACAGCAAACCCATCGATAATCCAAGCGCCAAGCCAAATAAGATCTCTTGCGCGGTAACCCAAGTATGTTTGAGCAGGACATCGTAACGAGTGACCAATCTATCCAGCACTTCAATTGGTGAAGGTAAGATGAAGCTTGGCATGTCGAATATCACCACGACCAACTGCCACAATCCCAAGATCACCGCTGTGCTGATAACTAAGCGCAGAGCCGGATGGGTCACGCGTTCTTTTTTACTAATACGTGCCGAAACGGAGTTGTACTGAGTCATATCACTCATAGTCTTTCTCCAATTGATCCAAAATCGCTTGTTGAAGCGCGGCGCACTCTCCATCGAGAACTCGGGGCGGCTTGGAGTCTGGAACGACCAAGTGCTGAGCTTGCGCAGGTGTGCCTTGCAACACATAGAGTTGGTGAGCTAATCGCACCGCTTCTTGTGGGTCGTGGGTAATCAGAACAACCGTCTTATCTTTCAGCAATTCGGCAGACAAGGTTTGCAACTTATGACGAGTAACCGCGTCCAGTGCAGAGAAAGGCTCATCCATCAGAACTAGAGGCTTGTCTTGCATCAGAGTGCGAGCAAGGGCAACACGTTGTCTCATGCCGCCAGAGAGCTGAGCTGGCTTAGCATCCGCGTAATCGGCGAGTCCCACTTGGCTTAGTAAAATCAGTGCACGTTGTCTATTTTTCTCTGGTGCTTGCTCTTGAGAAAATCGAGAACTGAGGCAGACGTTGTCTAACACATTCAACCACGGTAGCAATAAATCCTGCTGAGCCATGTAAGCGATACGGTCATGCAGTGCAGCGCCATCCGTTGTGATGAGTTCGCCATGCCAGTCAACTTGGTCATCCAGCAGGCCAGCTAAGTAACGCAATATTGTGGTTTTCCCGCAGCCACTTCGTCCGAGTAATACCGTCCATTTACCGACGGGAATGGTCATGTTCATTCCTGCTAAAGTCGGTGTTTGGCTATCTTTGTATCGCAGACTAGCATCGGAAAGCTGAATGCCAATCGCGTTAGCGAACATAAGTATGACCCGCAAAAAAGTGGTTCACAGGGCCATGGCCTTTACCTACATCCAATTCATCAGCGTGTGCGATAGCTTGGCTGATGTACTGCTTACCCAGGTGCACCGCTTTGTGTAGGTTGTTGCCTTGGCCAAGATAAGACGCGATAGCAGAAGACAGCGTGCAGCCTGTGCCATGAGTGTTTTTGGTTGGAAAGCGTTTAGCGCTGATTAACTCGGCACTGTCTTGCATGATAAGCAGATCGTTGCTGTTTTCATTTTCTTCAAGGTGACCGCCTTTGAGCAGAATAGCTTTGGCGCCAAGCGCACGAAGGTCGGTAATCATATCGTTCATTTCAGATTCTGATTGAGGCATTGGCTTACCCGTCAATGCTGCGCCTTCGGGTAGGTTAGGGGTAATGATGTCTGCGAGCGGAATCAATTCTTCTTTTAAAGTGCTGATTGCCGACTGTTCCAGTAATAGATCACCGCTAGTGGCCACCATTACAGGGTCAATCACGAGGTGTTTTGGCTGGTATTGCTTAATTTTGTCTGCAACGACTTTGATGATGTTGGAATCGGCCAGCATGCCCACTTTGACTGCAACGATGTTGAGGTCGGTAAATACTGCATCAAGTTGGCTCTCTACATGGTCGAGAGGAATGGGGAAAATCGCAGAAACGCCTTGGGTATTTTGCGAAGTAATCGCCGTGATTACCGAGCAAGCAAAACTGCCGGTTGCGGACATCGCTTTGATGTCGGCTTGAATACCTGCACCGCCACCACTGTCTGAGCCCGCGATGGTCAATACGATAGGGGTAGGCAAGGCTGGCGTGTGATGTGAATGAGGTTGTGATTGCTGCGTCATGGTCGCTCCTACTACAAGACGTATAGGAACTGACTTTGACCGTTGCAGATAGATCGATTTTTCGATCGCTATCGCTTACCTAAGAGGGGCGACGAAAGGCAAAGTGTGCATAGTTCCCTACGTCAGTGCTAACTGAATCAGGTTCAACGGGTCTCGAATTTCGATCTCAGCCAACACTTGTCGTGTGGCCCCCCGACTATTTCGTTCGGATGATAGCAGGACCATTGCGGAAGGGATACGTTTTTTGAGCGTAATTATAATGAGTATTCAATTATGCGAGGTGAGTGATAAAGTAAGCACCTAAATGGTTTGCTGTGTGGAATTTACTAGTGCAACGCTCTGGTGAATGAGCAGAACCTGAAATATTTAATAAATAATCGTGGTCTCGTTAAGCAAGGATTAGCACAAAACAAGGTTAAAAAACTGTTAAAATTTAACGTGTTGCCAATTTAACTTTGTTGAACTTTTTCACAGTTAATTAGGAAGGCTAAGACGATCATCGAGCAAGGAGACTTCATGCTTAATTCTGTAACAGCGAAGTCAGTGATCGATCATGCACTCTTTTTGGGGGCTGATTTCGCTGAACTATTCGTTGAACATCACCAAACCAACACTGTCCAGATCGCATCTGGTGAAGTGGATAAGGTTAACTCGGGTATCGATTTTGGTATCGGTATTCGTCTTTTTTTCGGTCATAAGGTGCTTTACGGTTACACCAACAGCACAGATGAAGCCGAACTAAAGCGCGTAACCTCGCTGCTTGCTGCAAAAGACAAGCGTGAGCAAATCGCGTCAGCGGGTTCTTTGAATTTGAACCGCTACCCAATCCAACATGGTTGCCGCATGTCGCTAAGTAAGGATGCTAACCTAGATTCAAAAATCGCGTTTCTATTGAAAGTTGACCAAGCCGCACGTGCTGAGAGTGAGCATATCAGCCAGTTTATTGGCAGCGTTCTTCAGCGCGAGCAACAAGTGTCTATCTTCAACTCAGAAGGTCTACACGTTGACGATACTCGCCACTACATTCGTGTTGCTGGTAACACTGTCGCGCAAAAAGGTAATGAGCAGTCTTCTGGTATGGAAGGTCCTGGCGCTCTTGCTGGTTGGGAATTCAGTGAACAGCTTGATGCCAAAGAGCTAGGTCAAACTATCGCGCAGCAAGCGTTAGTAAAACTTGGCGCGGATGCTTGTCCATCGGGTGAAATGCCGGTGGTGATTGGTAACGGCTTTGGCGGCGTTATCTTCCATGAAGCATGTGGTCACTTGCTAGAAACCACTTCAGTTGCGAAGAAAGCATCAGTCTTCCACGACAAGATGGGCGAAATGGTTGCTCACACCGCAGTGAATGCAGTCGATGATGGCACCATGACCAACGAATGGGGCTCGATTCACATTGATGATGAAGGTATGAAGACTCAGCGCACTCAACTGATCAAAGACGGTAAGCTAACCAGCTTCATGGTCGATAAAATGGGTGGCATGAAGACAGGTTATGAGCCTACGGGTTCTGGTCGTCGTCAAAACTACAAGTTCGCACCAACCTCGCGCATGCGTAACACCTTTATCGAAGAGGGCGAGCATTCACTTAATGACATGCTGGCAGGCATCGAACGTGGTATCTATGCGAAGAAGATGGGCGGTGGCTCTGTTCAACCGGGTACGGGGGAGTTTAACTTTGCTGTTCGTGAAGCCTACCTCATTGAAAATGGCAAAATCACCAAGCCTCTGAAAACAGCAACGCTGATCAGCACGGGTCCAAAAGTGTTGAAAGAAATCAGCATGGTCGGCAAAGACATGGCGCTTGCGCCGGGCATGTGTGGTTCCGTGAGTGGTTCAGTACCAACAACTGTCGGTCAGCCAACGCTGAAAGTAGATAACATTCTGGTAGGAGGCGGTAACTAATGAGCCAAGAACAACAACTTCTTAATGCGGTTGATTACGTCCTATCAGAAGCAAAACGCCAAGGTGCAGAAGCGGACGTCATTGTAAACCGTAACAGTAGCTTTTCTTTGAAAGCGAACCAAGGAAAGCTGGATGAGTACAAAGTAAGCTCAAGCCAAGTTCTGGGTGTTCGTGTTGTGAAAGATGCGCGTGTTGCAACAAGCTATTCTGAGTCGTTAGAGCAACCAAGCTTGGATTTGATGCTGACCAACGCACTGCAAAGCGCTCGCTTTTCCAAGCAAGATGAACATCAGACGATTAGTTGCGTGAACAGTCAAATCGCGACTGATGTTGCTGAGATTGCGCAAGAAGATACAACTTCTGTTGACGAAAAAATCGAACTGTCTCTCGCTCTTGAGCAAGGCGTAGTGGCTCTGCCTCACGCCTCTAGCGCACCTTACAATGGTTACAGCGATGGCGAAACACAACTGATCATTGCCAATACTCAAGGCACATTGTGTCAACACTTCGAGCGCTCGTTCACTTGTTACGCGTATACCTTGTTTGAAAAAGACGGCAAACAGTCAATGGCGGGTAGAATGTCACTGGGTCGCCGTTTTGATGAGTTGAATCCAGCTTACTGTATCGAGGGTGGCTACAACCTTGCTCGCGATCTTCTTGAAGGCGCACCGGTTGCGACGGGTAACTACCCTGCTATCTTCCACATCAATGCGCTAGCAAGTTTATTCGGTGCTTTCGGCAGTGCTTTCTCTGGCGTAAGCGCGATGAAAGGCATTACGCCACTGGGTGACAAGCTTGGTCAACGTGTTGCGAGTGATTTAATTACCTTTACTGATACGGCTTACATGCCAAATGGTATGGCAATCGCGAGTTTTGATAGTGAAGGCTTCGCTACTCAAGATAATGTCATGATTGCTAATGGTGAGTTGAAAACCTTGCTACACAACAGCCAGACCGCAAGTTACTTGGGCGCAGTCTCGACAGCAAGTGCCGCTCGCGGTGCAAAATCGAGCCTAGACGTATCAGCGAATCACAAAGTGATTGCGACAGGCAACAGCAGTGCGTCAGAAGTAAAAGCGGGTGAGTACCTAGAGTTAGTCGAGCTTCAAGGTGTCCATTCTGGTGCGGATGCAGTGAGTGGTGATTTCTCATTTGGTGCGAGTGGCTTCTTGTGCCGTGATGGAGAGCGCGTTCAACCAGTTCGTGGGATCACGGTAGCGGGTAACTTCTACAAGATGCTGCAAGAAGTTGAGGCAGTGGGTGATACTCAGTTAATTAACGATAGCCGAACTTTCTTCTCGCCAGACGTTCGTTTTGCTCGTTTGAGCATTGGTGGTAAGTAAACTTAGCATCCCTATAGAAACAAAAAAGAGGACTCAATGGAGTCCTCTTTCATTACCTAGCAACGTGTGCGCGAATAACTAGAATTCGCGTATGTCCAACTCATTGTGGATCAATACCACACACTGAGAAGCGAAAAGCATCTTAGGACCTAAGCTGATCTTCTCTGTGCCAAGGCGCTTTAAGCTGTTAGAAGACTTTTTCGGCATCGGTATATGGTCAGTTAGCAAGAAACATGGATTTTCACCAATTTCTGCATCACGAACAAATTCGCCTTTCTTGTCCAGCATATATAGTTGGTGATCTTCTGCCAGTTCTTGTACTAGGCGTTCAAAGCTCACTGTACGAACGGTAATACCAGGTTCGACTTCACGAAGTTGCTCTTTACCCATACCAACCGAAGCATCCAAAGCGCGAGCCACTGCTGCAATCAAGGTTGACTCATGGAAGCCGCCAATGTTGGTGATGTCGTTGGAGCGAATAGTAATGGTGCGTGAGAAATCTTTTGTGCTTTCTAAAACCAAGTGAACAACCACATCTTCACGGTGTGATTGAGCAACGAACATCGTGTTCATCATGGTATGAGCAAGAATCTCTGTATGCGCTTCATTACCAACACCTTCTAACAGTGCTTTGCTGGTGGTTGGCGCCGCGCGAGCTCGTAAAACAAAAGAGCGCATGAATTTAGCCTCTATATAGGAAGAGTGAATGCGCGGAAGTATATACCCAAGCAGGGAAGGGATGCGAGTTTAATAGCAAATGTGAACTTACTTACAAAGCTTCGATTGTCGTGCGGAGTGCGCTGGTTAAAATAGAGGTAACCTGTTAGGAGCGGTATATGGAAATCAAACAGATAAATAAAGACATTTATAAAAAGAAAGTAAACCTTGTGATTGGCGGTTTTGTTGCGTTGCTCGCCATCTCCTCTCTTGCCTTTAGTACCTTGTTGATTGTTTTGTTTGGCAACACTGAAGTCGTACCAGAACAATCAACGGGCAATTTCCATTGGAATTTGATTGGTGTCGTTCTCGCAGTTGCAACTTCCCTCTCTTTATTGAATCAAATTAAAACTCGACCATACATGGAAGAAGTGCTGTACGTTTGGAAACTCAAGCAGCTGCACAACAAGATCTTTCGTAAACTAAAAAGCATTAAAGCAGCCGCGAACAATGGCGATGTAAAAGCGCTGACGATCCTTAAGTTCTACTATACGACTCAAAGTCAGGTGTTTGAGCTAGACAACAACACACTGACGATGAGCAGTGTAAATAAAGAATTGGAGGCTATCGAGCAAATCGAAGCGGCGCAATCAATGAGTCTCGATATCACAGGCTTTGAAGAGTCTTGGCTAGACACATATTGATTGCCTATTTGCTACTTGAAGTTAACAACTGAGTGCTAAAATTAAGCGTTTGAGTGAGATTTAATCATTCGACGCTTTTTTTTGATTTTTTTTCTGAAAAGGGGTTGCCAAGAAAAATCATCTCCCTATAATGCGCCTCCGTTGTCAGGGCAAAGCGGAAACGCAAAAGCGGTTGGCAAGAAGGCGAAAGAAAACTTCTAAAAATTAATTTAAAAAAGTGTTTGACACTGAAAATTAATTCCTTAGAATACGCCTCCGCTTCGATAGCAAAGCTTACGAAGCAAGCTCTTTAACAATATAGACCTATCAATCTGTGTGGGCACTCGTTGATGATAATCCAATTAGAAGCTTAGGCTTCAAATTAGGTTTCAATGAAACGAAGTGACCAATCAAGTCTTCGGACTTGGCACAGTCAATTCATTATCGTTCTGTTGGAACGATAATAGCTTTAAAATTACATTAGTAGTTTTGAAGTCAGTATTCATTGAGCCTCTCCCTATTTATTTAGGGAATCAAAAACTTTAAATTGAAGAGTTTGATCATGGCTCAGATTGAACGCTGGCGGCAGGCCTAACACATGCAAGTCGAGCGGAAACGA